>CAZFPL010000010.1:0-76373 GCA_964521085.1 uncultured Anaerolineales bacterium
CCACAAAGACACCTAAGGCCACCAAGACTCCAATGGACACAAAGACCCCGGAGGCCACAAAGACTTCAAAGGCCAGCAAGACCCCGGAAGCCACAAAGACTCCCAAGGCCACCAAGACTCCAAAGGACACAAAGACTCCCGAGGTCACCAAAACTCCTGAAGACACCAAGACCCCCGCGGCTGCGAAAACTGCGGAAGCAACCAAGACTCCTAAAACCGCCAAGACCCCGGAAGTCATGGCGACTCCGGAACTCACCGCGACTTTAGTCGTCACCAGATTTCCTATTGCCGCGATCGGTTGAATCTTTTTTTTTACAATTCTCCCCCTTTGAGGATCGGCAGGTAATCCGATCCGTCATTGGTTAATAATAAACTTTGGAGGCAAGTCCGGCGTCATTTCCTTTATTTACTAAGTACAAATGTTCCAGCCCGTCAGACTCTCAAATCCTCTCGAAAACCCGCCCCGGGCGCTGTTTGGCTCTTTGATAGCCAATGCAAGAAGGGAAAAATTATCCTTGGTTCGCCATGGCCCGGTCTTCCCGAATTCCCGGTTTCCATAAAAAATCGATCCAGGAGCGTCAGCAGGATTTAATCGAGACCGCGGGGCTGCTGACCTCCGAGACGGATTTCATGAACCGGGGAGGAATTGACCCTGCACTCGCCGACCGGATGATCGAGAACGTCGTCGGCTTGTATTCGCTGCCGCTGGGGATCGCAACGAATTTTCTAATTAACGGCCGCGAAGTACTGATCCCGATGGCGGTGGAAGAACCTTCTGTGGTGGCGGGAGCGTCGTTCATGGCCCGTCTGGTCCGTGAGGGCGGAGGTTTCACCGCCAGCGCCGACGAGCCGGAAATGATCGGGCAAATTCAAATTCTGGACCTGCCGGATATGGCGGCGGCGGAACAAGCATTGCGCGCCCACCGGTCGGAGATCCTGGCCGAGGCCGGCGAGGTGGATCCGGTGCTCGTTCGGGCGGGAGGCGGCCCCCGGGATATCGAGATCCGGAAAATCGAGTCCTCGCTCTGCGGGTCTTTCCTCGTCCTGCATCTGATCCTCGACGTGCGGGACGCGATGGGCGCCAACGCGGTCAACACCGCCTGCGAACGGATCGCCCCCCTGGTGGAACGGATCACCGGCGGCCGCGTCCGGTTGCGGATCCTTTCCAATCTGGCCGACCGCCGTTTGGCGCGCGCCCGATGCACGTTGCCGGTCGAAACGCTGGCGTTCGAAGGTTGGAGCGGCGAAAAGGTTCGGGATGGAATCCTCGAGGCGTACGCGTTCGCCGCGGTTGATCCATACCGCGCCGCGACGCACAACAAGGGGATCCTCAACGGCGTGGATGCGGTCGTGGTCGCGACCGGCAACGATTGGCGCGCGGTGGAAGCCGGGGCGCATGCGTATGCCGCGCGCAGTGGAACATACACCTCCCTCTCCAAATGGGAACGGGACGGCGAGGGAAGGCTGGCGGGTTTCCTGGAAATGCCGGTGGCGGCGGGGATCATCGGGGGCGCCACCCGGGTCCATCCGGTCGCCAGGGTGTCGTTAAAAATTCTCGGCGTCACCACCGCCCGGCAGTTGGCCGAGGTGATCGTCTCTGTGGGATTGGCGCAGAATTTGGCCGCGCTCCGGGCGCTGGCCACCGAGGGGATCCAGCACGGGCACATGCGCCTTCACGCGCGCCAGCTGGCGATCGCCGCCGGCGCAAGCGGCGATGCGGTGGAACAAATCGCCGGGCAGATGGTGGCGGAGAAGGCGATCCGCACCGATCGCGCGGAAGAACTCGTCAAACGGATGCGGTGACTTTCTGATGACGGATATCGCCGGAACGGAAAAAGAAAAACTAGCTTTGCCGCCGGTCATGCGGCCGGCCCGCAAAACGGGCATCGTCGGCTACGGCGCGTATGTTCCGCGCTACCGGCTGCCGGGCAAGGAGATTTCGCGCGTCTGGACCGAGGGCAACACGCCGCCGCTGGTGGCGGAAAAATCCGTCCCGGGCCTCGATGAGGACGTGATCACCATGGCGATCGAGGCGGCGCGAAACGCGCTGGCGCGGGCGGAGGTCAGCGGCGCGGATATCGGCGCCGTGTGGGTCGGGTCGGAATCCCATCCCTACGCGGTAAAACCTTCCTCCTCCATCGTCGGCGAGGCGATCGGGGCGTCGCCCCATCTGCTCGCCGCCGACTGGGAATTCGCCTGCAAGGCCGGCAGCGAAGCGATGCAGGCCGCGATCGGCATGGTCGGCTCCGGGATGATCCGCTACGCGCTGGCCATCGGAATGGATACGGCCCAGGGCCGGCCGGGGGATGTGCTGGAATACACCGCCGGCGCGGGAGGCGGGGCGTTTCTCATCGGCCCGGCGGAAGAGGCGCTGGCGGTCATCGAAGCATCCTATTCTTATGCGACCGACACGCCGGATTTCTGGCGGCGCGAACACGCAAATTATCCCTCCCACGGACAGCGCTTCACCGGCGAGCCCGCGTACTTTCATCATGTGACGAGCGCGGGGCGGGCGCTGCTTGAAGCCACCGGCACGAAAGCGTCGGATTACCGCTTCGCCGTTTTTCATCAACCGAATCCGAAGTTCCCGCAGCGGGCCGCGGAAATCCTCGGGTTCACGAAGGATCAGATCCAGGCGGGATTGCTCGCGCCGCAAATCGGAAATACCTACGCGGGTTCGGCGCTCATCGGTCTCACCGCCGTGCTCGACCAGGCGGCTCCCGGGGATCAGATTCTGCTTGTGTCCTTCGGTTCGGGAGCGGGATCGGACGCGTTTCAAATCGTCGCCACCGAGAAGTTGCCCCAGCGCCAGGCGCGCGCGCCCCGCACGGGCGAGTACATCGCGCGGCGCAAGGAAATCGATTACGGAGTATACGCGCGGTTCCGGGGAAAATTGAAGATGTGACCCATCCCCTTGCCCCTCCCCATTCCCTGTTGGAAATGGGGAAGGGTGAGGGGTAAGAAAGGATACGAACAATGGACATCACCAGGCATTGGAGGCTGCGCCGACAGCGGTATGCCCTCGAGGGCGAGCAATGCGGTCGCTGTCAGAAATATATATTTCCGCCGCGGGATATCTGCCCGCATTGCGGAGAGGAAGCGGGCCCGAGACGGTTAATGAGCGGCAAAGGGGAGGTGTATTCCTTCACCGTCGTCCATGAGCCGCCGACGGGGTATGAAACCCAGGCCCCATACGCCGTCGCATTGGTCAAGCTGGAGGAAGGCCCGCTGATCACCGCCCAACTCACCGACGTCGACACGACCGATATCAAGATCGGCATGCCGGTCGAAATGGTCACGCGCCGGCTGCGGACCGACGGGGAGGAAGGCGTTATACAGTACGGGTACAAATTCCGCCCGCATCTCTCGACACCTTAACCCCCATGCGCGAAGTCGTCATTCAGGGGATCGGGCAAACCCGGGTCGAAGAACATTGGGAGCTTTCGCTGCGCGATCTCGCCACCGAGGCGGGGTTGGCGGCGATGCGCGACGCCGGAGTCGACCGGATCGACGCGGTGTTCGTGGGCAACATGCTTTCCGGCCAGATCGCGCGCCAGGAGAATCTGGGGGCATTGGTGGCGGATTGGATGGGCCAGAACCCCGCCGAGGGCTTCAAAGTGGAGGCGGCCTGCGCATCCGGCGCGGCGGCCTTCCGGGCGGCATTCCTGGCCGTGGCTTCCGGCGCGTTGGATGCCGTGCTGGCCGTGGGCGTGGAGAAGATGACCGAAACCTCGGGCTCGGAAACCACCGCCGCGCTCGCCACCGCCGCCGACGCTGATTTCGAAGGCGTGCAGGGGATTTCCTTCGTGGGATTGAACGCGCTGATCATGCGGCGCTACCTGCATGAATTCAATTGGAAGCACACCGACTTCGGGGGATTCTCGATCAACGCCCACGCCAACGGGGCGCGCAATCCGAACGCGCGCCTGCGCGAGCCGATCACGGAACGGGATTACTCCCGCGCGCGGATGATCTGCGAGCCGATCAACCTGCTGGATGCCTCGCCGATCGGCGACGGCTCGGCCGCCGCGCTGCTCCTCCCGGCGGAGAAGGTGACGGCCGGTCCGCGGCCGAGGATCGTCGTCGCAGGATCCGCCGCAGCCACCGATTCGCTGGCCGTGCACGACCGGAAGGACCCGTTATTTCTGTCGGCGGCGTACCATTCGGTGCGGCGGGCATATGCCCAGGCGGGGGTGACGCCGGAGCAAATCGATTTTTTCGAGCTGCATGACGCCTTCAGCATCCTCAGCGCACTCTCCCTCGAAGCCTGCGGTTTCGCCGAACGCGGGCAGGGGCCGCGCTTGGCGCTCGACGGCGCGATTCGTCTGGATGGAAAACTTCCCATCTGCACGCAAGGCGGATTGAAGGCACGCGGCCATCCTGTCGGGGCCACCGGGATGTATCAAATTGTCGAAGCGGTGCAGCAATTGCGGGGCGAGGCGGGCGGGAATCAACTTTCGAAAGCGCGGATCGGCCTGGCGCAAAATATCGGCGGCTCGGGCGCTTCGATTTACACCCATATTCTTAAATCCCAGTAATCCTCTCCATAGAACCATCGAAACCTGACCGGCGAGGTTAATAAAACCGAGGCAGCCTTTACGATCCCCTTGGCCTTGGAATTGGATTCCCCCAGGTTGGCACGGAATTTGCACCGAAATATTGCGCAACAACATCCTTTATGCTAGGATAACTTCTGATTTTCAGGGCTTTTTGGAGGGAAAATGTTGAAAACACAGCAATCCTGGTGCCTTCTGGCAATGGCCGTTTTACTGGCCGGATGCACCATTTCCTACAGCAATCCGCCGACGGGATCCCCCAAGGCCGATGGCACATCGGTATTCTCCACCAATTCGGGACCCATCGCGACCATGAACGCTTTGCGCACCGCGTTCATTCAGCAGACCGCACAGGCGCAAGGCAAGAATGAAACGCCAGCCAACACGTCGTCCTTTTCGACGGTCGCCGTGACGCCGACAGAGGGAACACCTGCGGGCGGCGAAGGCACCCCGGTATCCACGCCGACTGTGGCGACGCAAGCGGCCACGGTTCCCATCGTCGCCACATCCACACCGGGCCTCCCGGCAACCTATAAGATCCATGAGGGGGAAACCATTTGGTGCCTCGGCCGGAGATTCGATATCGATCCGGCTGACATCATCGCGGCGAATGGCGGGGTCGAGGAAGTGTATCCCGACGATGTCATCAAGATCCCGCACAATGGCGATCCGTTCCCCGGCGAACGCGCATTGAGGCCGCACACGCCCAATATGTCTCATACGGTCCAGGCGCCCAACAATACGATTTATAAAATCGGATGCTATTACGGGGATGTGGATCCGAACCGGATCATCGCCGCGAACGGTCTACCGGAACCATACACCCTGGCGATCGGTCAGAAGATCATCATTCCGTAGGGGATGTGATTAAGGAAGAATCGAAAAAGAAGAGGCGAAAGCCGGATAAACCGACGCGGTCTTCCAGACCGCGTCGGTTTTATTTAAAGTATTTCTGCCACTTTGCATATTGCGAAAGAAAATGCACCCACCACGGCAAAAGCCGGCCGAACACCCTTGCGCCGCGAAAGGCGGCGCGGAGCGTGTCACCGTCATGAAACGGTGGAATTTCCAGACCGGCGGCGCCGATCTCCAATGCGGCATGCGCATCGCTTCCCGCCGTGACAGGGAGCCGATGGCTGCGGGCAAAATCCGCGGCGTCCCGGTTGTCTGCGGCGAACATGCAGCGCGCATTGAATCCCTCGACGGCGTCGATCCAGGGGACGATGCGTGCCAGCGTGACCGGATTCCAGGCCCCGCGTCGGAACCTGTCGAATGGATGGGAGACACTGACCGCCGCGCCCTGTTCCCGCAGGCGGACGATGCTCGCTTCCGGCGTCAATCCCTTGGGGATTTCCTCGCGGACGTAATACCCCAGCAGTTCGCCCTCGCTGGTCTGGATTTCCTCGCCCGGGATGATGAGGTCCGGCGCGAGCGAAGCGGCTTCCAGCGCGCCGCGAACCGTGTTGTGGTCCGTCACCGCGATCCGGTCCAATCCGGCGCGCCGGGCGGCATCAATATATTTACGGATACCGGTCAGGCCGTCTTTCGAGTAGACCGTGTGGGAATGGAAATCCGCGCGCAAGATATCGGCCATCAAGCGATTGCCCTTTTCTCAAGCCGGAACGTTCCGCGGCGAGTCTGTTGGATCATCCGCTTCCCTCTTCCACAGACGGGGCGTGATGGACCAGGCGACCAATCCCAGGGCGACGCCGAACCACAAGGTCGCCAATCGAATGAGCAGGGTGGCCGCGCCGGCGGTGGCATGATCCGTCGTCACGGTTAATAATAGCAGGGTGGTAATACTCGCCTCCGCCGCACCCAGGCCGCCGGGCAGCGTGGAGATGGATCCGACCAGCGTGGAAACCGCCAGTACGAAGATTGCGCTGGCCAAGGTCGATCCGGCTGCCGGAAGCCCCAGACCAAGCAAAATTAAATAAAATCCAATCCCTTCCCCCAGCCAGGAGACGGTTCCGAGGGAGACGGCGAAGAGAAGCGGGAGCGGCTGGAGCAGGAGATAGCCGGCTTCATAAAATTCCCGCAGCGGGTGGACCTTCGTGCCGATCACCGGGAGCCGCTCCATCCAATTTAGGACCGCCCGCGCGAGCGGACGAATCTGGGAAAACGCGATGATCCCCAGCGAGACGGCCAGCGTGATCAGGAACGCCGGCCACAGGGCGGGAATGGAAAAAACGCCGAGGGCCGAGAGGGCCAGCACCGCCAAGCCGTCGCTGAAGCGCTCCGCCAGCACGACCGGGAGCCCGCGGGAAAAAGGGACGCCGCTCCATTCGGACAGCCAAAGCGCTTTGAGCGCCTCGCCCACCTTGCCGGGAGTCACCGCCAGGGGAAATCCGGCGACGAACAAACGGGCACTGGCGACAGGCGGCAGGTCACGGGCGCCCACCCGGCGCACGTAATAATGCCATTTGAAGAACCGGAGGATATAGTTGAACAACGTGCACAAGAGCGCGAGGGGAAAGAACTCCCATCGGAAACGGGAGAGGATCTTTTCCAGAGCGGATAGGTCGGACCAGAAGGCCAGGACCACCATGACCAGGATGCCCAACCCGAGGCCGATTAACAAGCGATTGCGAAGTTTGTGCACGGAGGATCCTTTGGAAAATCCGTACGATTTTACCGCAATCGATCCCGTACGACGAAAGGATTCTGGCTGCCGTCCCGGACAAGGGATAGATTCCTTCGGATTTCGCGGTTATAATCAGGCGCAGTCACCATTCTTCACAGACATCATGATCCATCATATGGAGGCGAATCCATGACGCGCTTTTTCTCATTTGTCGCAGGTTCCGTAATGGGTGCGGCCGTCGGCGCGGCTCTGGCGCTGCTATTAACCCCCTACTCCGGAGAGGAGCTGCGCGAACTCGCCCGCGAGGCGGCCTACGCCAAACGCGAGCAGTTGGAGGCGCGGATGCGCGAGCTGCAGGACGCAGGAAAGCGATCCTCGGCTCCCGAGGAAGAAGTATAAAAAAGAGGCTGCGCAAACGCGCAGCCTCTTTTTTTTATCCTATGGTTCTTTTCAGGTAACGACGATGAACTGGTAAGGCGCCTTTTGGTTGGTATAACGGGCTGTTCCAAGAACGATCAGGTACACCTCTTCGCCGTCCGCCGCGGTGAGGTTGAACCCGCCGGACATGCGTTCATCCAGCTTTATTTCCTCCACGGTGGTTTTTGATCCCACGCGGACCACCAGCACCCGGTACGTCTGGGGAAGGATGTTCTGAATCCGGACGAATCCCTTGGCTTCCCAGCCGTCCAATCCGTTTTCAAAGTCGGTCGCATAGTCGATTTCCGGGATGCGGATGTTGTCGACCAGAAGACCCTCCATGTTGAGCGCGGTGTCGGTGATGTATTCAAAGCGGACGAGCACGTTCTTGCCGGCGTACGAGGAAAGGTCCACCGATTCTTTGATCCAACCGTCGGTTGCGCCGGTCCACCCCCAACCGTAGCTGTTGCCCTGCGGATTGGAATCCGTTGCGGTTTCAGTGCGCAGGATTTTCCAGGTGCTTCCGCCGTCCGTGGAGACTTCGAGGTAGGCGTAATCCCAATTCTCCTCGAGGTCGTACCATGTATCGAATTCCAACGTGGCCGGTTTGTCGGCGGGAAGATCGAACGCCCGGGTCAGGGTCATATCCGACGTGTCGCCCCGGTTGGACCACACGAAATACTTCCCTTCCGGAGCTTCAACCGGAAGCACCTTTTGGGTTGTTCGGCCGGCGAAATAAATCGTATAGGCGCCGCTGCAATGGATGGCGTAGTAATCAAATCCATACTGGGAAACCTTCTTGGATTCTTTCTCGGACGGGCAGGAGTCGATATCGGTGAAATAGTCGAGTTCCGGTGCGTCGGGGTACATGCTGAAGCCGAAGCGGCCGTTCTCCACGGAGGCATCCTGAATCAGAAGCGCGGCGCCGAAATCCGCCATGATATCCTCCGCGGTGAGCAACTGGGTGCCGGAAGGTTCGGTAAGCTCCAGCTGGCGGAAGATATCGTCGATCCCGACCAGTCCGTTGAGCGGGCTTCGAACCAGCGCCTGGGTCGCTTCCGCTCCGAACCGGCCGAGAAAATAATTCATGAACAAGAACGCTCCGCCGTAGTGCTGGGAGACATCGTTGGAATTAATATCCGACCATGTGTTCAGCTGGATATCCGGATCGGATACATACATCCAATCTGCGCCGCCAACATCGTAGCCATTGAGCGTGACCGCCAATTCCGCGAATCCCTCATTGACCCAGATATCCTCGTTTGCGTCCGCGTACCAATGGATCATGTGCTGGAATTCGTGCGCCAAGACGGTCATGACATAATCGTCTGTCAGCTGCATCCCCTCGGCATTCATGTAGAACATTTCGTGCTGGTTGGAAAAGGGATGGGCCATGCGTGAAACTTCATCCGCCGGGCTGTAATATCCTGCCGTGTTCGAGCCCAATCCTCTGGCCCAGAGGATATACAGATGCGGATCCCCGTCGATGCCGGGCGTCCATTCCGAGCCGAAGAACTCCCGGTCGGTGGGGTAGATTTCTTCTTCAAAGGTGTCCACCACGGTGCGAATATCATCCTCGTCCGCGGAAACGGTTTTATCGACCCAGAAATAAACATGCGGGGTTGCATACCGCATGACTGCGGTGATGGTCGCCGTCGAGTCGTCATCGCTGTTGGAAACGTAGAAGGATTCCGTGGCGCCGACCGCAACCGGAGCGGCGCTTTCGGAGATGACCCGCGGAATCCCAGTAATGCCCTTCAATCGTTCTGCCTGTTCGACCATATCCCCGGCCGGCGGATCGCCGTTGATCAAGGTCTGGAGTGTCTCCAGCGCCTCCGGCGGCACGGATTCGGATAGATCGAGCGGCGAAGTGCCGGGACCGCTGGTGGTTGCCTGTCCGACGGAGGTATCCGACGGGGAAAGGCTTTTGGTTCTCGATGCTAGGGTGGGGGCGTTCGTTGTCGCAGGATTCGGGACGGGCTGCAGCGCCCAGTAGGCGACCAGCGAGCTTCCGCCGACCCCCACGCAGCACAGGCACGCCACAAGGATCAAGGCGATGGGTAATATGACTTTCTTTCCACTGTTCATGATTCTCCTCCGATTGGAATGTACAAATGCCATCCATGAGAAGACCGCCGAACGCTGCGGTGCATATCGACGGACCCCCTTGCCGGCGGCGTCATTTCCGACGCCGGGTTGCCTTCTTCCGGGGTGATAATCGGGCGATGCATTCGATTTCCACGGAAGCGCCTTTGGGAAGCGCGGCAGCCTGGATTGTCGTTCGCGCAGGCGGAGAGTGCGGGAAGAATTCCGCGTACGCGGAGTTCATTTGGGAAAAATCCGCCATGTCGCGGAGGAACACGGTCGTCTTGAGAATGTCCTGCATCGATCCGCCGGCTGCTTCCAGAAGATGCGCGCAATGCAGGAGGGCTTGCTTTGTCTCGGCTGCCGTGCCGCCGGAAACCAGCCCTCCCGTTGCAGGATCCATCCCCAGCTGGCCGGAGGAGAAGAACAGATCTCCCGAGCGCACAGCCGGAGAGTAAGGGCCGATGGCTTTCGGAGTATTCTCGGGAGAGAGGATTTTCCTTTCGGTCATGCTTCCCTCCGATGGAAAAGACAGGAAACGTCTGCCGGAATGATGGGTCGATGTGGAAAAAGGGTAAGCGGTTTCATGCGGGAATCCCCCTATACAATTTTCGTATTATAAAGAGAGGGATTGCATGCGTCAAGGAAACGATTGGAAAACCGCATGCTATAATCGGTATGACAGGCGGAATTATGGACAGAAATTTTTGGCGCGACCTTTTCCCGATGTCGGAAACCCGGAGGCGTCTTTCCCGCTCCTCCTTTCTCTGGATCTACCTGCCGATCTTGGCAAGCGCGTTGATCGCGGTTGGAATTGCGGTTGCCGTGCTTGGCTTTGCCCCGGGGGATGGCTTTGCGCAGGGGGCTGAGCTGGCGACGATCATCCTGGCTGCCGCCCTGCTGGTGACGGGTTTTGTATCCTGGCTGGTCATCTTGGCTTCGATTTGGGGCCTTCGAGACCTGCTGGCCATTCTGCCGGATTTCACCAGCCGGATGCGGCTGCGGTTTGTCATCGGCGCCAAGTCATGGAAAAGGGGAGCCAATGCCGTCAAGCGGTCCGCCGTCGCCGTATCCCGGTTCTTTTCCGTTGAAAAGCGCAGCGGCAGCCGATGGGAAGAGCAATTGCGGAGCAATCGCCGGAGAGGAGACCGCGATGGATAGGAAAATGACTTTGCGGCGAAAAGATGAAGCACGCAAACTGGGCGTGCTCCTGGCAGGCGGTGTGATCGGAGCGTTAACCGGCATCGGAGCGGCGTATTTGCTGCTGCAAGCGCGCGAAACACGCTCCCGCGATCTGGATGCGGATCTCCCGCTTCTCTCTTCCGGCAGCGCCGCTAAACTTGGGCTGTTGCTTTTTGGTATTTTCCGTCAGATTAAAGATATTGCGAGTGGAAGATAGGCCGCCGCCCGGCGGCGGTTATCCCCATAACACCCACAGCACCCAAATCCCCATCATCACCGTCCCGATGAAAAATTTAAATCCATAGGAGAGGCCGCAGCCCACCAGCGCCGATCCGGCGGAAGCGACTGCCTTCTTCCAATCGCGATGCCGGCGGAACTCCAAGAAAGCCAGCACCGCAAGGGCGAGGAGGATGCCGACAAGCGGAGTAAGCAGCACCGATCCAACCACCAAAAGCAGGGCAGCCAGCAGCATCGACGCCAGGGAGGTGCCGGTGGATTTTAATCCCAGACCGGTGATCCAGATATCGGAGGAAAGCCCGGCGACGAGCAGCAGGGTGATCGCCCCAAACGCGAATGCACCGCCCCAGTTAAAGCCGTGCAGGATTCCGTATCCCAAAGCAGCCAGCCACACCAGCTCTATCCCGGGCAGCAGGGGAAGGAAAACCCCCACCAATCCGAGAAGCATAAGGAAGAAGACGGCGGAAAGCAGGAGCCACTCTGTCATTCGTTCACCGGGAAATGTGTCCGTCCAAGTGTGAGATATACTTCCGACGGGAAGATAAATCGATCGGAAAAATTATATCGTACATGCGGCGCGTACCCTTCCGCCGCTTTTTCCAGGGGAGGGAACCATGAAAGTCGTCGTCGTCACCGGCAGCACCCGCGGGATAGGATTCGGCCTGGCGCGGGAGTTCCTGCGCCGCGATTGCGGCGTTGTAATTTCTTCGCGCAAGGCGGAGAATGTCGGTTTGACCGCCGCCGAATTGGCGGGCGAGTTTGGAACCGACCTTGTGTTCAGCCAGCCGTGCGACGTGACCGATATCGATTCGGTCCAAGCCCTGTGGGATGCCTCCGTCAAACATTTCGGATGCGTGGATATTTGGATCAACAACGCAGGGATCAGCCACCGCCAGGCTGATTTGGCGGCCATTCCGCTCGAAGAACTGCGCGCTGTTGTGGAAACCAATCTGCTGGGAACGATTTATGGTTCCCGGGTGGCGATGCGCGGCATGCGCGAACGTGGGAGCGGGGCGATCTACAACCTGGAAGGCCTGGGCAGCGACGGTCGGAAGATGCAAGGGCTTCACCTGTATGGCGCGACGAAATATGCCATTGCTTACCTCACCGATGCGCTGGCCGACGAGGCGAAGGGAAGCGGCGTGATCGTGGGCGCGATTCGGCCCGGGATGGTGCTGACGGAGTTGATCACATCTCAATATACGGGGCGGGAGGAGGATTGGCGCAGGCTTCAACGATTGTTCCGGATCATTGCCTCCGACGTGAACGAAGTGGCCCCCTGGGTGGCTGACCGGGTCCTGGCCAACCGCCGCAACGGGGTGCGCATTCATTTCGGCGGAGCGGGAAGGATGATCGGGAGAATGGTCAAAACCGCCCTATCGCCGAAAAAGGAGTAAATCCCCCTATCGCATCCGCCCCTTTTCCTTTATAGGATAGGTTGGAAACCATAATTTAAAACCTCGCATGCCCATTGAATCCGTAGTCCACTCCCTCCGTTCCGATCCGCATCTGGCGCCCAATATTGCGATATGGGAACGGATTCCACCCCGCGAGATGCTGCTCGTCCCGCCGCCGGAAACGCTGCGCACCGATTTGTGCGAGGGCTTGCGTCGGAGCGGGTTCGAACGGCTCTATGCCCATCAGGCCTCCGCAGTGGAAGCCGCATTGCGGGGGGAGAATGTGGTGCTGGCCACCGGAACCGCCTCCGGAAAGACGCTGGCGTACAACCTTCCCATCCTTCAACAGTGGCTTACCGAATCCGATTCCACCGCGATCTATCTCTTTCCCACCAAGGCGCTTGCGCAGGATCAGGCGGCGGAGCTGGCGCGCTGGGAGAGAATTCTCTCGGCCGGAGAGATGGGCATCCGGTTGTACGACGGCGATACGCCGCAATCGCGGCGGAACGAGTACCGCCGCAGCGCGCGTTTTCTCGTGACGAATCCGGATATGCTCCACCTTGGAATCCTCCCGCACCATACCCGCTGGGCGGAATTTTTATCCCGCCTCCGGTTCGTGGTACTGGATGAGGTACACACATACCGCGGAGTGTTCGGCTCGCACATGGCGAACGTATTGCGCCGGCTGCACCGCGTGTGCTCGTTCTACCGGGCCCCGACGGACGGAAGTGGCCCGCAATTCCTCATGTCCTCCGCTACGATCGCCAACCCGCGTGAGCTGGCCGAGCGGCTGATCGATCAGACGGTTACGCTTGTCGACAAGGATTTTTCGCCGCGGGCGGCCAAGCACCTGATCCTCTACAATCCGCCGCTGGTGGACCCGGCGCTCGGGGTACGCCGCTCCTACATCCGCGAAACGCAGGAACTGGTTCTGCGGCTGCTTCGCGCCGGGGTGCAAACCGCGGTTTTTGCCCGCACCCGCCGGGCGGTGGAACTGCTGCTCAGTGCGCTGCGCGATCAGGCTGCCGCGGAAGGGCTCGATCCAAAAACCGTCCGCGGATACCGCGCCGGATATCTTCCGGAAGAACGGCGCGAGATTGAAGCCGGGTTGCGCGCCGGATCGGTGCGCTGCGTGGTGGCGACCAGCGCCCTCGAGCTGGGGGTGGATATCGGCTCGCTCGGCGCGGCGGTGATTGCCGGGTATCCCGGTACGGTGGCTTCCTTTTGGCAGCGGGCGGGCCGCGCCGGACGGCGCGAGGAGGAATCGCTGGTCATCCTGGTCGCATCGGCCGACCCGCTCGATCAGTTCCTGATGGGTCATCCGGAATTTCTGTTGGGACGTTCGCCCGAGCACGCGCGGATCAATCCGGACAATCTCGCCATTCTTGCCGGACACCTGCGCTGTTCGGCTTTCGAATTGCCGTTTTCGCCGGGCGAACGGTTCGGCGCGGTCGAGGTGGAAGCGTTGCTCGCGGCCCTCGCCGAAGAAGGCGACCTCCACCGGGCGGAAAACGGCGAGGTCTCCTGGATCGGAGAGACGTATCCCGCCGCCGCAATCAGTCTGCGGACCGCCGGGACCGAGCGGATTGTGGTGCAAGAGATCCAAAATGGAAGGCCAAGGATGATCGGCGAAGTGGACCGCGCGGCGGCCCCAGCATGGGTGCATGAAGGAGCAATCTACCTGCATGAGGGGCGGACCTATTTCATCGAGTCGCTTGATTGGAAGGCGGGGATCGCTGTCGCGCGGCCGATCGAGGCGGATTACTACACCGAAGCTTCGCAGGACGTCGAACTGGACGTGATCGAAGTGCGCGATTCGAACGAGGGCGGCGCGCTGCGGCGCGCATGGGGCGATGTGCATATCACCGCCCGTACGGGCGCCTTCCGGCAGATCCGGCGCGCGACGGGGGAGACGATCGGGCACGGAGAGATCGACCTGCCGCCGAACGAATTCCACACTGCCGGCTGCTGGTTATGGGTCGCACCGGATACGCTCGGAGCCTTCGAGGGGGAGGCGCGTGAGTTCCTCGCGTTGATCGGCCCGAACGATTATGGCCCCTCGTGGGAGGAGGCGCGCCGCGCCGCCCGGACGCGCGACGAATTCCGCTGCGCGCGCTGCGGCACTCCGGAGACCGCGCGGCGCGAACACGACGTGCACCATCTCGTCCCGTTCCGTTCTTTCCGCTACATCCCGGGGGAAAACGAAAACCACCGGCAAGCCAATGCGGTCGAAAATCTGATCACGTTGTGCGCCGCCTGCCATCAGCGGCTCGAGGCGCAGCAGGGGACTCACACCGCCCTCGGCGGACTCGCGCACGCATTGCATAACCTTGCCCCGCTCCTGCTGATGTGCGACGCGCGCGATCTGGGGGTGGCGGTGGAAATGCGCGGAAAGGAAACCGGCTCACCGACGGTAACCTTCTTCGACAATCTGGCGGAAGGGCTTGGACTATCGGAGGAGTTGTACTCCTCCCTGCCGCGCCTTCTTGCCTCCGCCGCGGAGCTTATCCGCGGCTGCCCGTGCACCAGCGGCTGCCCGGCGTGCGTCGGCCCGGTTGCGGCGGGCGCCGGTCCGATCAAACAGGCGGCTCTTCGGCTGGCGCAAATCCTGGCCGGGGGAAACGCCTGATTTTTTTTGAGAGGAACTCTGCATGGGAAAATGATCGTCATGCCTGCGTGAACCAGGCAGACATCCAGAAATCCTTTGTGAGATTCCAGGGGCGCGTGGACTGGATCCCCGCTTAAGACACGCGGGGATGACGAACAAACCATAACCGTGCGGGGATGACCAACCAACCATGACTGCGGGGGATGACGAACTGATACCATAGCGGCAATAGGGGAAATGACGGCAATCCAAAGGATCGTCATGCCCGAGTGAACGTATCGGGCATCCAGTAACCCTTGGAGTGTTTCCAAAAATGCATATCCCGGATCCCCGCACCCGACAAGTACACTCGAGGGCAGGTTGGGAACACGAGGGGATGAAGCACCAATCATAAATTCACACGGGAGACGGCAGTCTGGATGAATAATAAATACCCAAAGGAGGTTCTTATGGAAGCCCGACCTTCCGTCCGTTTGCCCTCGACTTGGGAAGCCAACCTGGTGGCCGCCGGTTTGCTGATCTGGGTGCTGGTCGTCTCGACCTTGCTCGCGGTCTTTTTCGATCTCGCCGTCGTGCTGATCGTCGCCCAACTGCTTGTCCTTCTTCCCGTGCTGATTTGGGTGATCGCGCGGAACCTTCCCCTGCGGGAAACGTTCCGGTTGCGGCCGGTTTCGGCGGGCACTGCTTTGGGGAGCATGCTCATCGGTTTTGTCTCCTGGCCGATCATCTCGGCGGCGGCGACCCTTCTGGAGAAGCCCCTCATCTTGATCGGACCGTATCCGCCCAATCCGATGCCGACCGGTATTTTGGAATACCTGGCCTATGCTGTAACCTTTGTCATCGTCGCTCCATTAACCGAGGAGCCGATCTACCGCGGCTTCATCCTCCAGGCCGGATTGCGCCGGGGGACATGGATGGGAATACTCCTTTCGGGTTTTCTGTTCGGTTTGGTGCATTCGCAAATCGCCGCGCTCCTCCCGATCACCGTTCTGGGGATCATTTTTGGGGTGCTTGCGCATCGCAGTGGCTCGATCTACAACACCATTCTGGCGCACGCCTGCTACAACTTGGCGCCGACCGTTTTCTTCCTTGTTCCTTCCCTGCAGGAGATTCCGGAAACGGCGATTTACATCGCTGCCTTGATCGCACTCCCTATGTTGGCGTTCCTGCTTTGGATGTTCCTCCGCGCGCACCCCGATCGCTCGGCGCAGAATCCTCTGCGGGAGACCTCTTCCATCCTTTGGACAATCCTCAGCCTGGGGGTGGCCTTCGGGCTGTTTCTGATGATGGCCGGATTGGAGATCTTTCTGCGGCTTTCGCCGGATTTTCTCAATGGAAAATTTTAGGGGGGGGGAATCCGCGGAATGGAGTCTGCGGATCTGGGGACTTTCCGGACGACCGCCCCATGCGCGATGGCATAAATCGACGCCACGGTTCGCTTCTTGTTCACTCCGGTGAAGTATCGACGATGAAGATCGTCGGCTGTCATATTTACAATTCGGCCGAAGCCCCGCGCCCGCAGAAACTCCTCGATCGCACCCTCCGCGATGCCGAACGTCAATCCCTCCCCGGTGAACCGGCTGGACCGCTGCATCCGCGTAATCTCGGCGCGTTTCTCTTTCGAGGTCAGCGCCGAGGAATAGATATAGTCGAATACGATCGCACTTTCGGGAGCGGAATAATCTGTGACGAATTTCAACGTCTGATCGACCGCATCCGCGGTCAGGTAGGGTGTCACCCCTTCCCATATGAAAAGCGTCTTCTGTGTGGGATCATATCCCGCGGATAACATCTTCCGTAAATCCTCGGAGTTGAAATCGATCGGGATATAGGTCACATGCCCGGGCAGGCTGCCAAGAACGCGTTTAACCTTTTCGGTTTTTGCCCTCTGGGTGGCGGGATGATCCACTTCGAACACCCGAATTCCACTCCTCAATTCCTCGAAGCGGTATGCGCGCGAATCCAATCCCGCCCCCAGAAGAACCAGCTGCCCGATCCCGGCGGCAAGGTTTTCCGTGAGGCAATCATCCATGTACCGGCAACGCGCCGTCATGAATCCCATCACGCCGGGACTTCTGCGCTCGGCGAAGCCGGCGAACATTTTTCCAAACCTGTAGAACACAGGATCGATAAATTTTCCGGCCAGGGGATCGCTGCAGATCCTTTCGGTTTCGGGGCGCTCGTATTCCAGCGCCCGGATCAGGGCAATCCCCTGGGCGGTGATGCTGGTTTGGGATGTTTTCATGAGATGCCTCCGGAGGCGAGGGAAGCACTTCCCCCTGCGGTTCCATTCTTATCCGAGACAGAATCGGAGCGCGGCAGGAAGAAAAGCAGCCCCAGCGGCCCGGCTATGAGAAGCCACATGGTGGCGGCCAACCCAAAATGCTGCGCCAATCCGCCCAGGAGCAACGGGATGCCGCCGGCAAGGACCCCAAAAGACGAATCAATGGCCATCGCCGTGCCGGACCGGCCGGGAAGGGCGGCATACAACCGTGCTTTCGGAATGGCATACCAACCTGCGTTCCACAAGCCCATGAACGCCAACAACAAAAATTTTATGCCGGTCCACGGCGCCAGCAGGAATGCGGAATACAAACCGAGCATGACAAGCGCGCTTATCCGCAAATATTGCATGGGATTCACACGCTTCAGCAGCGGGATGAGAAGCGTATTTCCGAGGATCCCAACCCCGCTCCAAACCGCGACCATCAGAACCGCCGTGGCGGACGGTAAGTGTGCGACATCGGTGCCATAAAGAGCGATAAAACCGAGCAGGACATCCAGCATGAGGTCGCCCAGCGCCAGCAGAACCAACCAGCGGAGGACTTCCCTGCGATGGATGGCGGACCAGAAATTCGAAATCAATTCGCGAAATTTAGGTCGTTCCTCCCCCGTCGGTGAAGCCGGAAACCGGCGGGACGCAAGCGCTAGGGTTAAAAGGAGAGCGCCCGCGGCGAAAAGGAAAAATGGGATGCGCCAGCTCCCGCCGACGGAAAGGATTACCGCCAACAGGATCGGTCCGGCGACCACGCCCAGTGAACCGGCCAGAGTCCAGCGTGCCATCGCCAGTTCGCGGCGATCGGGGTTCAGATCCATGAGTGTGGCCTGCGACAGCCCGACAAAGGCTCCCGAGGATGGGGAGGAAAGGATCAACACGGCTATAAGCAGAATGAATGAAGTGGAGACGCCCAACGTCAGCATGGCCGCCAGGAAACACACGCCGCCGGCGAGGATGATCTGTCTGCGATGCCCAAGATCCCCAAGCAAGCCGAGCGCCGGCTCGACAATATTCCCAAGCATGAGCGGCAATCCAACCAGCAGGCCGATCTGCGCGTAGGTCAGGTTCAGGTCGTCGCGGATGGCCGGCCAGGCCGCCCCGATGGTGCCGTAGGCAAGTTCGTCGAGGAATTCGATTGCCAGAAAAAACGCCGCGAGACCTGCGGGAACAGCCAGGCGTCGGAGAAGGTTTCGGGAAGGGGGATTCATTTCTGCAAAAGAGAGGACTCAGAAGGCTTTTCCGGCGGGGGATTATTCCGGATCCGCGAGCCGGATGAATTTCCCGCCGGTAAGCTGGACGAGTTGCGAAGGTGTCAGGCGGAACATTGCGTTTTCGCTTCCGGCGGCAGCCCAGATTTCCCCGCGGGCGGACAAGGATTCGTCGATGACCACAGCCAGCGGGGTGCGAAGCCCGACCGGCGCAACGCCGCCGACCGGGAAGCCTGTCTGGGAGAGGACGAATTCAGGTGACGCCATCTCCAGTTCCTCGCCGACCGCATGCGCCAGCAAATCGAGATTCACGCGATGGGCGCCGCTGACTTCCGCCAGATAGGCGCTGCCGGTTTGCTTTCCTCGAAACACGAGTGATTTTACGATCGCTCCGGTCTCACAACCGAGGGCGAGGGCCGCATCCCTGGCCGATCGCGCGCTGTGGGCAAGCCGGATCACCTGCAATCCCAACCCCGACCGGTCGAGTGCGGCTTGCACGGTTTGCACCGCCGGTTCGGGCCGGGGTTCTACCAACGCGAGATCCTCCGGGGTTTCAGCATGGAGTAGATCATGAAGCCGGCACCGCCCAGCATGGCCAGGCCGATCAAACCAATCCACAGCGAGCCGCTGCCTCCGCCGTCATCATTATTCTTGGTATCGGGTTCATTCCCCTGCACTGCGAAACTGATCTTTGCCGTGGCGCCCGGATCCAGGGTCAGGGATTTGTTCATCTCCGCCGTCGGATTGTAATTTTTCGGCGCGGCAGCCGCGATGTTGTACCTCCCGGCGGGAATGTCCACGAAACAATACTCCTGGGTCGGATCGTCAATGGTGTGATTCCCGACCTCGGTGCCGTCGATCAGCGCCACGCTGACCTGGCCGCCGGCCACAAGTCCCTCCGTATCTTCCTTCTGCGAGCCGTCACCGTTGGAGTCGTTGAAAAAGGAAACGCAGATGGTTCCCTTTCCGGTTGCGGGCAGAGGCGAAGGGGTGCCGGTCGGCTGGAAGGCGAGGGTCGGTTCGGCGTAGGTCGGTGTGATGATGCCAATAATCAATGTCGTCCCGACCTGCAGGGGATCTTCGCGGCGGATGTTGTTCAGACGCTCCAATTCATCGATCGGAACGCCGGTGATCGCGGAGATCTTCCACAGCGTATCGCCCTCCTGCACCGTATAGAGAATTCTTCCGTCCTCCAAAGGGGTGGCGGTTTTATACGCGGTGGGCTGGAACGCGCCTATCTCCGACGGGCCGGCAAGCGCCGGGATGACGGCGATCGTCAACAGGAAAACTGCGACAAGAATCGAAGACAGCAAAGTTCGCATGAGAATCCCTCGATTGAAAGTAGAAGATCGGACGAAGGGATTATAGCCTCTTCGCGGAGAGGTCACTAGCCCGGCGAATGCGGCGGATTATAAGGGATTTTTCGGCTTAAGTCCGGAAGTGTGAGGGGTGGATTTTTTTTAGGGAACCTATTTTTTAATGCAAAGGCGCGGGGGCGCAAAGAGGATCATTTTAAACTCTTCTTGCTTAATTCCACGCGGGTCAGACTCCGGTCGCTGAAATTTTAATTCAAGCCGGTCATAAAAAAGGTTTATCCATGTTATCCGTTGTTCTTCTGTGTATTCCGTGGTTAAAACAATCCCCGCAGGATGATCAACAGCCCCAACACGGCCAGCGGGATGCCGATAATCGCGCCGACAACGGTAAGGGAGACCACTCCCCCTACGAGTATCAGCGCGGCTCCGATGATCACCGCCACCAGGCGGCCGGTCAGCGCGATCAATCCGGCGAGCAGTTTCCAGAGGGCGACGAACGGCCAGAGGATCCAATGAGTGTGGCGTTTGTGATGCGGCATGGTTTTCCCTTTCGGCGTGCACAAGTTTAGTTAACCATCCATACGAGGAGTGGGAAAAAACGGTTGCAAGAGGGATTATGGGTTGGTGGCTTTCTGGATCAGTCGATGCAGATCGTCGCGGGTCCCGAGGGCGAAAATCTGCATCCCTTCGACGAGGCGGGTATCCGGACCGGGGCGCTGATATGTCGTCGACCCCGGGTTCTTATACGCGAGCACGGTGACATCCAGCTGGAATTTGGATCTGGCCTCGGACAGGGTTAATCCCCCCATGGCGGAGGCTTTGCCGACCGTCACCTGTTCGACCAGCCATTCCATCCCACCTACAAAGGCCACTTCGTCGAGAAAATCCGCGACATCCGGACGGAGCAGCATCGTCACCATGCGCCGGCCCGAAAGGCTGTAGGGCAGGAGGACGCGGTTCGCGCCGGCGCGCAGGAGTTTCTTTTCCGACTCTTCGAAGTTGGCGCGGGCGATAATATACAAATCCGGATTAAGACCGCGGGCGGTCAACGCGATATACACGTTCTCGGCATCCGAATCGAGCGCGGCGACCAAGCCGCGTGCGCGGCGGATTCCGGCCTCTTCCAGCAGATTCTCATTGGCGGCGTTGCCCTGCAAGGCCAGGTAACCACTGCGGCGTGTGAGCTCCATCCGCTCCGAATCCTTTTCGAGAATGACGAAGGGAACGCCTTCGGATTTCAAATCCTGCGCCACGAACCTTCCCACCCGGCCGAATCCGCAGACGATGATATGCTGGGTCAACGCGTCCATCATTTTTCGTCTCCTTTGTTCCATCCAATGCGCGCGCCACTGGCCCGATACCAAATAATCCACGCTCGCCGTAACCGCATACGCGGCGATCCCGCCGCCGCCCAGGATCAGCAGCATGGTGAATACCCGGCCGGCCGGAGAAAGCGTATGCACCTCTCCAAATCCGACCGTGGTCAGTGTGATCACAGTCATGTAGAGGGAATCCAGCAGGCTGAATCCTTCCAATAAGCGGAATCCAGCGACACCGATGCACACCAATAAGACAAGCGCGATGACGGCTCGCAAAAGGTAATTAATCGGATTTCGCGTATTCTTCGATTCCAAGCCGAGCTCCGGGGAGGGCAACGGCGGCGGAGAACCTGGGAAGAGAGAACGGTTAACCGGTTTGTTTTATTACGATGCAGGAGCCGCAACGACGTCGGCTGGTTCCTTCACCAACTGGTGGAAGGTGATTTCTTTCAGCCGGGAAACCAATTCCTCCTGCAGTCTGCACCATACCGGGCCCACGAGGCATTCCTTTCCGAACTGGCAGATGGAAAGGTCGAGGGCGCATTCGTTGATGGAGAGGGGGCCGTCGATGGCTTCGATCACTTCCAGGAGCGTGATCTCGACGGACGGTCGAGCCAGCGTGACCCCTCCGCGCGCACCGCGGGAGGTGTTCACCAACCCGGCGACGGAAAGCTGGGAGATGATCTTGGCGAGAAACGAAGGGGGGATGTGCTTGGCTTCGGCGATGATGTTGGTTGGTGCCCGGCCCTTTTTCTCGTTTTCCGCCAGATACAGGATTGCTCGGATGGCGTAGTCAGCCTGGCGTGTGATTTCCATGGCAGCCTTCTTGGGTTTTCTGGATGGGAAATATCATATTCCACCTTTTCGTTTGCGGCAAGTGGCAACCTTCCTGTGCCTGTGAGCGCCGGGGCCGGTTTCCCAGGGGAGGCTTGTAACCAAGGCTTTTTCTTATCTTGAGAAATAGAATACAATCCAGGATGCCGCCTCCCGCGGCGTTTGACCCTTAATTGGAGGTTTAATGAAGGATATCTGCGTCATCGGGGTGGGATACGTCGGATTGGTGACCGCGGCTGGATTCTCCGACCTCGGCAATCGGGTGACCGCCCTGGACATCAATGAAGAGCGGGTCCGGAACCTCCGTAAAGGAGTCCTGCCGATCTATGAACCGGGTTTGGAGGAAGTCGTCCGCCGCAATGTACAGGCCGGGAGGCTTTCCTTCACCACATCCTATGAAGAGGGTTTGGAGAAAGCGGATTTTGCGTTTATCGCGGTCGGAACGCCGGAGGGTGTCGACGGCGAAGCGGACCTGCGCTACGTTCGTGGCGCGTCGGAATCCATCGCCGAGGCGATGGGCCGGCCGCTTATCGTGGTCAACAAATCCACCGTCCCGGTCGGTACGGGAGATTGGGTGGCCGAGATCATCCGCTCGCACCTGACCAAGCCGCTGGGGTTCTCGGTCGTCTCGTGCCCTGAGTTCCTGCGGGAGGGTTCCGCCTTATCGGATTTCCTCAATCCGGCGCGCACGGTGCTTGGATCGATGGACCGGGAAGCCGCCGAGAAAGTAGCGCAGCTTCACATATCCCTGCGGGCGCCGATCATGATCACCGATCTGCGCACGGCGGAGATGATCAAATACGCCTCCAACGCTTTCCTGTCGACGAAAATCTCCTTTATCAACGAGATCGCCAACATCTGCGAGGCGCTGGGCGCAGACGTCAAGGAAGTGGCCAGCGGAATGGGCTACGACCCGCGGATTGGACGGCAGTTCCTGGAGGCCGGGATCGGCTACGGCGGATCCTGCTTTCCCAAAGACGTAAAAGCACTCGCCCATATGGCTTCGGTGCAGGGACGGAATCCGCAGCTGTTGCAGGCGGTGATGGATATCAACGACGACCGTCTGCGGATTCTGGTCGAGCATATGGAATCGCTGTTGGGAAAAATCGAGAAAAAGGAAATCGGATTGTTGGGGCTGGCCTTCAAATCCAACACCGACGATATCCGCGAAGCCCCCGCGCAGAAGGTGGCCGTGTTGCTTCAGGAGCGGGGCGCCGCGGTGCGCGCGTACGATCCGGTGGCGATGGACAATGCCGGGCGGGTGATGCCCGGCGTGCGCATGTGTCCGGATCCCTATACCCTGGCCGAAGGGGCGGATGCGCTCGTGGTGGTCACCGATTGGAACGAATTCAAGCAGCTTGATCTGCCGAAAATCCGAAGCCTCATGCGCAATCCCAACCTGATCGACGGACGGAATATCTACGAACCGGAGGAGATGAAGGCGCTCGGCTTCCGCTACCGGGGGATCGGGCGCGGGTATAACGGAGTGAATACTCCGGCGCAGCCGACCGGCGGGAAGGACCGGCCGCGATGAGCGCAGGGCGGGTCCACCGCGCCCGGCTGCGCAACGGACTCCTGGTGCTGCTCAAGGAGATCCACGCCGCGCCGCTGATCAGCTTGTGGACGTGGTACCGCGTGGGCTCACGCAACGAACGCGCCGGACAGACCGGCATCTCGCACTGGGTGGAGCACATGCAATTCAAAGGCTCGCCCTCCTTCCCGGCCGGCAGTCTGGACCGGGCGGTCTCGCGCGAGGGCGGGGTGTGGAACGCAATGACCTGGCTGGATTGGACCGCCTATTTCGAAACCCTGCCCGCCGATCGGATCGACCTCGGGCTGCGTCTGGAAGCCGACCGTATGGTCAACAGCTTCTTCGCCCCCAAAGAGGTCACCTCCGAACGAACGGTGATCATCTCCGAACGCCAAGGCTACGAAAACGAACCGACCTTCCGGCTTTCCGAAGAAGTCCAGGCCGCCGCCTTCCGCGTGCATTCGTACCATCACGAGGTCGTCGGGGATGTGGCGGATCTCTCCTCGATGATGCGGGACGATCTCTACGGCCATTACCGGACGTATTATGTTCCCAACAACGCCTTGGTGGCGGTGGCCGGGGATTTCCAGGCCCGGGTGATGCTGGACCGAATCCGCCAGTTATTCGGAGGAATATCCACCGGACCTCCGCCGTCGCAGAACGCACGCGCGGAACCCGCGCAACGGGGCGAACGCCGCGTCTCTGTGGAAGGGCCCGGCGAGACCGCCTATGTGGAGGTGGCGTACCATGCGCCCGCCGCGGGCGATCCGGATTTCTTCCCGATGATCGTCCTTGACAGCGTGCTGGCCGGCCCGAGCAACTTCAATATGTTCAGCGGCGGAATCTCGAACAAGACCTCCCGCTTATACCGCGCCCTCGTGGAAACCGAGCTGGCGGCGGGGGTGAGCGGCGGTCTGGCGGCGACGATGGACCCGTACCTCTATTCCATCACCGCCACGGTTCGCAACGGGAAAACCCCGGAGCAGGTGCTGGCAGCCCTGGATGCGGAACTGCGGCGCATGGTGGACGGCCCGGTTCGCCGGGAGGAGATGGAGCGCGCGATGAAACAGGCGCGCGCCATCTTCGCCTATGGCAGCGAGACGGTGACCAATCAGGCGTTCTGGATGGGATACGCCGAGATGTTCGCGTCGATCGACTGGTTCGAAAATTATCTCGCCTCGCTCGCCGCGGTGACGACCGACGACGTGCAGCGTGTGGCGCGCAAGGTGCTGGCCAAACGCAATCGGACGGTGGGTTTTTATCTGCCGACAGGCGCGGACAACCAACCCGTTCCGGATACAGACCGCTGAAGTGCGGAGAAGCGTGATGCCTTCCAAGATCCGAAGAGCGAAGAAAACCGTTCGGCGAAAAATTAAATCCAAGCGGCGGATGATCCGCCGCAGCGCCCTGCGCGTGCAGAAGGATTCCCTGGATCTTCGCGCGCTTCCGGGCCCGGAAACCATTATCCGGCGGGATCTTCCGAACGGATTGTCCGTGCTGGTGAGGGAGAATTTTCTCAGCCCGTCCGTCGTCGTCCTGGCGACAGTTTGGGCCGGAGGATTGGACGAAAGCGAGGAGCAAGCCGGCCTGGCCGCGTTGACTTCCTCATGCCTGATGCGAGGCGCCGGAGAGCGTTCGTTTCATCAGATTTACGACCTCCTCGAATCCGCCGGAGCCACGCTTTCCTTCGGATCGGGGATGCACACCACATCCTTCTACTCGCGTTGCCTTTCGGAAGACCTGCCGATGGTGCTCGAGTTGGCGGCGGACGCCCTGCGCCGCCCGACGTTTCCGAACGACCAGTTCGAACGTCTGCGCGGGGAATACCTCACGCACCTGACGATCCGCGAGCAGGATACCGGCGAGCGGGCGCATATGGCTTTTGCCGAGCTTGCCTATGCCGGGCACCCGTACGCGCACGACGAGGAAGGCAATGCCGGGACGATTCAAGCAATTACCCGAAACGATCTGCAAGAATTTCATGCCCGCTGTTATGGGCCGCGGAAGATGATTCTCACCGTTGCCGGCGCCGCGCACAGCGGCAAGGCCATCCATTGGATCGAAAAGTTCTTCGGCGATTGGAAGAATCCTCTCCAGGCGGAACGGCCAGCGCTCCCGGCCGCGCCGCGCATCATGAAGATGATGGAAAAGCGGGTCCCGCTGCCCGGGAAAAGCCAGGCGGATCTGGTCCTGGGGGTGCCCGGTCCGGCCCGCACGGCGACCGATTATCTTTCGGCGATGCTGGGAAACAACATTCTGGGGGTGTTCGGCATGTACGGCCGGATCGGCGATGCGGTGCGGGAAGCGGAAGGCCTGGCGTATTATTCGATGAGCACCCTCAGCGGCGGGATGGGACCCGGCCCGTGGATGGTTCTGGCGGGAGTGAATCCGCGAAATGTGCCGCGGGCAGTGGAACTGATCCGGCGCGAGATTTCGCGCTTCACCCAGTCCAAGGTTACGCGCAGCGAACTCTCCGACAGCCAGGCCAGCATTGTCGGCCGCATGCCGCTGCAGCTGGAATCCAACGAGGGAGTGGCCGGCTCGCTGATGAACATCGAGATGTTTACCCTGGGGCTGGATTATTACCAGCGCTTCCCGGGCTTGATCCGCGCCATCACCGCCGACCAGATCCTGGAGACGGCGCGGCATTACCTGCACGCCGAAAAGATGGCGCTGGCCGTCGCCGGCCCGCCCGAGGGAGAGTGACGGTACGATGTTACGCGTGGGAACCGACCTGATCGAAATCGTCCGCATCGAGGAAGCCGTGCATCGTTGGGGGGAGCGCTTTTTACAAAGGATCTTTACTCCGGACGAACGCGTCACGTACAGCGAGCGGATTTCCTCCCTCGCGGCGCGGTTCGCGGCCAAGGAAGCCATTTCCAAAGCGCTCGGCACCGGCCTGATGACGGAAATCCCCTGGACCGATATTGAAGTGCTCACCGGTCCCTCCGGAGAGCCGGGTTTGCACCTCCACGGCCGCGCCCGCGAGGAGGCCGACCGGCTTGGATTGACCGAATGGACGCTCAGCCTTTCGCATTCCGGAAGCCACGCGCTGGCGGTTGTGGTGGCGATGGGAAGATAGAGTTAGTAGACCGATTCGGTCCACGGAAAATGAAATGACAACCTATCGATGGCAGACGCTGGGAATCAACACCCTCGGCGGATCGGCGGTGATCGGCAGTTACATCTTGTGGCTTGCCGGACGCCCCGGCGCTGTAGACGCCCTATGGGGCGGAGTGCCCACATCGATCCGGCCGTTCTACACCGCGGGGATGCTCCTGGCTGCGGCCGGATATTTCGCGTTCACCTATTTCCTCCTGCTTCGAATAGATCCCGCAAAGGCGAAAGTATTCGCATGCTGCGATACGCGGATATTTCATGTGTTGTATTTGGGAATTCTCATTCCTTCGGCGCTTTGGATGCCGCTGACTTTTTGGGCGATCGATCAACAAAGCGTTTTGTTGGTTTGGGTGGTACGGGCAATATTAATTCTGGTGGCTCTCTTTTCCCTTGGATTGTTGGCGGCATTGCTCGCCACGCAGCCGCGGGAGCCGGCCTGGGCGCACGCATTGGCCGTAATCGGCGCCGCTTGCTTCTGTGTTCAAACGGTTCTTCTGGATGCGATCGTGTGGGGAATGGCGTTTGGGATTTAATTATTGGAAATGGATGTGGTGATTAGGGTGTAATCCCCCATAAGCGGATGGTGCCGTCAGAAGAACACGACGCAAGCAACGATCCGTCCGACGAGAAGGTTACAGCATATATTAAGTACGAATGCCCCGATAACCTGAGAATCAGCTCGCCGTTCGAAGACCTCAATAAATGGATAGTGGTGTCATAAGATCCACTTGCGATCAATGTTCCATCCGGAGAAAAGGCAATGCCTCTTACTTCTTTGGTAAATCCTTCCACGGTTTGGAGCAGCGATCCATCGGAAACCTTCCATAACCGCAAAGTCTTGTCATTGGATCCACTGGCAAGAAGACCCCCGTCCGGCGAGAAAGCCACGCTATTGATCCAGTTCGTATGCCCTTTCAGCTCGTGAATCAGGGTTCCATCCGGAATCCGCCAAAGACGGATGGTTTTATCTCTCGAGCCGCTGGCCACCATCGTTCCATCCGGGGAGAAGGCCACCGTTTCCACTCTATCGGCATGCCCCTCGAGTATGCGTAGCAATGACCCGTCGGAAACCCGCCACAAACGGACGGTGTTATCGCACGATCCGGTTGCCAGCAGGGTCCCGTCCGGCGAGAAAGCAATGCTGGTCAATCCGCACGTATGTCCCGAAAGGGTGAGAAGCGGCGCCCCGTCGGCAACCCGCCACAGGCGCGCGGTCCCATCCCAAGACCCGCTGGCCAGCATCGTCCCGTCCGGCGAGAAAGCCACGCCGGATACCGTGGCCGAATGTCCCTCCAAGGATAGCCGTGTAGTCCCATCGGACACCTGCAAAACGGTAACGGTCGACCCCGGCATCCCGCCATAGGCTAAAAGTGTTACATCCGGTGAAAAGGCTATTGTGTAAATATAATTCGAATAGCTCTCGAAAGCATGGATCATAACGCCATCGGATATCTGCCATAAACGCGCGATCCTGTCGGAGCCGACACTCGCCAACGTTGTTCCATTTGCCGAAAACGCAAGGCTGAGAACTGCGCCCGTATGTCCTTCCAGCGTCCTCGCCACTACGTCATCGGAAATACGCCACAATCGGATCGTTTTATCCGTCGATCCGCTTGCCAGAAGAGATCCATCCATCGAAAACGCCACGCTTTGGACCTGATCCGTATGTCCTTGCAGCGTACGCACCAGCGTTCCGTCGGACATCCGCCATAGGCGCACGGTTTTATCGAACGATCCGCTTGCCACCAGCGATCCATCCGGCGATATGGCCACGCTCATGACGTAGTTCGAATGGCCTTTCAGGGCGCGGATGGACGCCCAATCGGAGGTCCGCCACAAATGTACGGTCTTGTCGCACGACCCGGTCGCCAATACTTCTCCGTCCGGAGAGAAGGCAATGCTGAGTACGCCGCACGTATGGTCCTTCAGCGTCGCTGATAAAACGCCATCCGAAACTCTCCATATTTGAACAATCCCGTCCCAAGCTGAGCTGGCTAAATAATTTCCGTCCGGAGAAAAAGCCACGCCGGTCGGTACATTCGTATGGCCATCCATCGTCCGCAGCAACGATCCATCGGATACGCGCCACAAATGCACGACATAATTCCGCATTCCTCCAGCCAAAAGCGTGCCATCCGGAGAGAAAGCCACAAATTGGACCGAGTAGTCGGTCAGGATGAAACGGATTTCCTCTTTTGATGCCGCGTCGTACAGGTGAATGCCTGTTGTGGATGCGATTGCCAGGGTGCTGCCATCCGGAGACCAGACCGCCTGAATCAGGATGCCTTCACCCCAACGAGCCAGGCGATTTACTTCCGAGGCACTTTCCGCGGTAATGGGAAGGACGGGTTTCGGATATGGAGTGCCCGGATAAACCGGAAATCCTGGAAACGGGATTTCCGTCGGAGTGAGAGTTTTAGTGGAGGATGATGGCGGTGTCCGTGTTGGGGTAACGGTTGGGGATGCAGTCGCCGCCAAATTACCGCCCAGGCCAATGACGCCAATCGAGATCAGGCCGATCAATCCCGCAGCAATGGCCGCCCAGCGCCATCCGCCGATCTTTTTTCTCATGGATGGACCGGCGTCCTCTCCCGATCGCCGGACGGCTTTTTGAGAACGAATGGCAGGTGAATCCTCCTGCAAGAAGGTCGCTCGGGTTTCCGTTACAGGCTTCGTTTTCGGCGCGAAAACCGGCTTGCTACCGGTTTTAATTTTTCCCTTCGATTGCCCCGCCAATACCCGCTCCAGAGCATCGATGAAGGCGTCCATATCCGGATAGCGGTCTTCCAATTTTCCGGCCAATACTTTGAGCAGCACTTTTTCGACGTTATCCGGCAAGTCGGACACATACGCCTTGGGCCTCGGCAACGGTTCCGTCGCCTGTTTGAGCATGATGGCGCTGGGGGTATCCGCCACGTACGGCTTGCGGCCGGTGACCATTTCGTAAAACACAACACCCAGCGAGTACAAATCCGATTGCGGGACGACCTTCCCGCCCCATTGTTCGGGGGCCATATACGCAGGCGTTCCGACACTAAAACCAGTTCCGGTTAACTTGGTCGACTCTTCACTTTCCAGGATGTTCGCGATCCCGAAATTGGAGAGCATCGGCTCTCCGGAGAGGGTGATGAGAATGTTCGCCGGTTTGACGTCGCGGTGGACGATCCCCTGCCCGTGGGCGAATTGGAGTGCGCGGGCAACGGGCAACAGCAGGCGTACCGCCTCCTGCCATGGGATCGGTTTGCCCAGGATTTGCGTAAGCGTGCCGCTGGGTAGGTATTCCATGACCAGGTAGGGCGAGCCTTCGTAATCGCCGTAGTCGATCACGCCGACGATGTTGGGGTGGGATAATCTGGCGAGGGCTTTGGCTTCCCGATCGAAGCGCTTCAAGATGTTTTCGAGTTGTTCTGGCGGGAAAGCGGTTCGGCGGATTATTTTTATCGCCACGTCGCGTTCGAGGCGGGTGTCGTACGCCTTGTACACCGTTGCCATCCCGCCCTCGCCCAATTGTTCGAGGATGTGGTAGCGGCCGAGGGATTGACCGATGAAATTCGCCATACCGTCTCCGGAAGAATATTCAAGAAGTACAAGTTTTTAGAGAGGGCCGGTCAATTCGGGGAAAGAAAAACCGAGGCGGTCTACAGGCCGCCTCGGTTTTGTATCACGCGGATTCGGTTATCCCGTACCGTTGTCTCCATCCCAGATGCGTTCCTTTTTGCGCCGGTGCTTTCGATTTCCGGGCGGGCGCGGTTGGGCGCGGCTCGCGCACGGCGGCCGCTTTGTAGCTCCGCGAGGCTCCGGTGCCGTGCGGTTTCCGCGATGGTGATGCCGGCCGGGGAGGCGGGGCGGCCTTGTAATCGAAGCCGTCCAGCGTCCGGCGCGGCAGCGGCTTGCGCATGATTTTTTCCAGCTCACGGATGAGCTCGCCATCCTCGGTGGTGACGAGTGTGAAGGCGTCACCGCTGCGCTCGGCGCGGCCGGTCCGGCCGATGCGGTGGATATAGGCATCAGCGGTGTCGGGCATGTCGAAGTTGATCACGTGCGAGATGTTCTCCACATCCAGCCCGCGCGCGGCGATGTCGGTGGCGACCATGATCTGATAACGTCCGTCCTTGAAGCCGCCAAGCGCGGCCTGGCGCTGCCCCTGCGAGCGGTTGCTGTGCAGGCTGGTGACACGAAACCCTGCCTGGCCGATCTGGCGCGCGAGTTTCTCGGCGCGGTGTTTGGTGCGGGTGAAGATCAAAACGGATTCGGTGTCCGTCGAACGGAGCAACTGAATCAGCAGCGCGGATTTCAGGTGTTGCGGCACCGGATAGAGCGCGTGAGCGACCGTGTGCACCGGCGCACGCATCCCGATCGAAATGCGCTGCGGGCGGGTCAGAGTCTGAGCCGCCAGTTGTTCGATCTCGGGCGGGAAAGTTGCGGAGAACAGCATCGTCTGCCGCCGGGCGGGCAGGTGCGAAAGGATTCGTTTCACATCCGGCAGGAAGCCCATATCGAGCATGCGGTCGGCTTCATCCAATACGAGGACTTCGACCGAGCCGAGTTTGGCGCGGCGCTGCTGGATATGATCCAGCAGGCGGCCCGGGCAGGCGACGAGAATTTCGACGCCCGATTGGAGCGCCTGGATTTGCGGGCCGGCGCCCACGCCGCCGTAGATGGTGGCGCTGCGCAAGCCTGTTTCCGCGCCCAGGGCACGGATGACTTCGTGGATCTGTTCGGCCAGTTCGCGCGTGGGAGTGACGATCAGCGCCCGCGTGCATTTGCGAGGGCCGCTGAGCAGCCGCTGCAGGATCGGGAGGACGAACGCGGCCGTCTTGCCGGTCCCGGTTTGTGCCGTGCCGATCAGGTCGTGCCCGGCGAGAGCCGGCGGGATGGCGCTGTTTTGGATCGGCGTCGGCGCGGTATAGCCGGCGCGTTGGATTCTCGCCATCAGGCGGGAATCCAGGTTGAACTCATGGAAATTCACTGTTTGTCCTTTTCTTCAGAAGTCACGCGGATGTCAGGGTGTTGAGCGGGGCTCTATCAATGACAGAAGCAACGACTGCTGAAATAGAATGGTGTAATGCGGCCATCATACAGGGTGAACCGGTAAATGTCAATTGCCGGAAGAAAAGACCGAGGCGTTGTTCAAGACCGCCTCGGTCTTTAGAATCGGGTAAAATCTTCAGAGATAAAAGGTAATCATGGGCAGGACTTCCAAACCCTCTTCGGGAAAGATAACCATTTTGGATGTGGCCAAGAAGGCGGACGTCTCATTCGGAACCGTCTCGCGGGTCATCAACAACGACGTGCACGTTAGGCCGGCGACCCGCGAGCGAGTCTTGGAGGCAATCGACCGGCTCGGCTTTACGGCGAACCGCCATGCGCGCATCCTTGCCGGGGGAAAATCCGGCACCGTCGGGGTGTTGGCGCCGGATCTCGGCACCGAATATATCGGGGAGATCGTGCGCGGTGTGGATGCCGAAATAGGCCTTGGCGGCTACGATCTCATCCTGTACACCACGCACCGCGACCCCGTGAAGGAAGCCGCCTACGTCGCCACCTGCCTTGACGGCATGGCGGACGGCCTGCTGTTGGTTCTGCCCCGCAATCCGTCGGATTTCATCGACCGGCTTAACCGCCGCAAATTCCCCTTCGTCTTCATCGACCACCAAGGAAGGAACGACGAATGCGCGGCGGTGGGCGCGGCCAACTGGCAGGGGGCGTACAAGGCAACCGAATATCTCATCGGCCTAGGCCATCGGCGGATTGGGTTCATCACCGGATGGAAGGATTTGGATGTCGCCCAGAACCGGTTGAATGGCTTCGAGGCGGCGCTTCGCACCCACCACATCAGCGAGGAAGCGGAACTTATCTTCGAAGGCACGTTCAACCAATCGGATGGTTACAGCGGGGGGCAGCGCTTCCTAAGCCTGACCAACCGGCCGACCGCCATTTTCGCATCGAACGATGTGATGGCAATGGGTGTGATGGACGCCGCCCGCGAACGGGGGCTGCGCGTTCCCGAGGACCTATCGGTGGTTGGGTTCGACGATATTCACCAGGCGTCGGAGGTGCATCCGGCGCTGACCACCATCCGCCAGCCGCTGGAAAAAATGGGGCGCGTGGCTTCCCAGATGCTGTTGGAGATGCTGCGCAATCCCGGATGTAAAATTGATCGCGTCGAACTCCCGACCGAATTGGTGATCCGCGATTCATGCCGAAACATTAACGCCGCTTAGGAGAAAATCCATTCAGCGGTGCGAACTATTATGGATAGGAATACGGAAGAAAATCGGATTGCTTAACCCCACCCCGTCGTTTTCACCCATTTATTGATTCGTCGCAATTCAGAGCCTCCGCCAGCCCATCAGACGTTGCCGGTCACCCACTCCGGAAGGTTCAGGGCGGCCTGGTTCAAATTGGGAAGAATCCGCCAAGCGGCGGCAGCCGCTTCGGGCGAGGGGCGTTTCTGGTCCGGAATGACCACCACGCGCATCCCGGCGGCGCGGGCGGCGAGCACGCCCGCATCGGAATCCTCGAAGGCCAGGCACTCCAGCGGCGGGATCCCGAGCCGCTGCGCCGCAAGCAGGAACAAATCCGGCGCCGGTTTCCCACGCGCCACCTCATCCCCTCCGGCGACGACTTCGAAGGAACCCGGCACCCCGGATATTTTCAATTTGTAGATCGCCCGCTCACGGGCGGTCGATGTGGCGACCGCCTTGCGCAGGCCGAGGGAATCCACGGCGGCGAGAAATTCATCGAGGCCCGTCTTTTTCGGGATACCCTGCGTGGCGATGATTTCATCCACCAGGGCGAGTTTTCGCGTGTAGATCGTATCATACGGTATATCCGCCCCGTACCAGTTCCGCATGACGTGGCCGACGTCGGCAACGGTAAGCCCGATGAGCTCCAGGTATTGCCTTTCCGTGATCGAAAATCCCCATTCGGCCAGCGTCTTCTGCCATGCGACCTTCGACATCCCCTCCGTGTCGACCATCAGCCCGTCCATATCCAGGACCACGGCGCGAATCTGTGCGGCAGTCATGTTTCCCTACACTCGCATTCCCTGCCGCGCGCCTTCTCGAACGATTCGCGCCCTTCGCGGAAGGAAAAGACCGCCAGGCCGAGCGCGCCGAGGCTGTCGAGAAATCCAAAACCGGTCAGTCCGAAGAGAACGCTCGAAGCCAGCAGGACGATCGACATGTAGATGCAGACCAACGTGCAGTTGGCATCGGCCAGGATCGGTGCGGAATTCAACCGGCGGCCGACGGAGCGTTTGGCTGCGACCAATCCGGTCATCACGGAGATCGAGATCAACGAGATCACCACGCCCCAGAATGTTGATTCCGGAGTGCTGGCGGTGACGATATTAATGACGGCGCCGAGGACCAATCCGGCGGTGAGGAGATAGAACGCCGCGCCGGTGATCCGCAATGCGGTCACCTCGAAGCGCGAGCGCGGCGAATCCGGATTGCGTCCGATGCGCAGGATCATCTGGGCGATTCCCGCCGCGGAAATCACCTCGATGAAGCTGTCGACACCGAAGCCGAACAGCGCGAGGGTTTCATCCTGGGCGCCGAACCCCATCGAGACAACGCCTTCGAGGATGTTGGCCGCGATGGTGAACAGGCTGAGGAAAAATGCAATTCGGAAAAGCCGGTTTGGATCTTCAGGTCCCATGGCGAATGTTGCCGATTGTACTATCAATAATTCCGGATTCCCCTCCCGAATTTTTCATGTTACAATATCGTCCTGTTCTGACGGCGGGCCGATGGCCCGCCGACTCATCCAGAGAGGCGGAGGGACCGGCCCGATGAAGCCTCGGCAACCAATCCGCTGATGCGGAGAAGGTGCCAACTCCGGCAGACCCCCGAGCCTGAAAGACGGGCAGTCTGGAAGATGAGGAGCAAAGGTATCATTAACCTCTCTTCCGGAGAGGTTTTTTTTACCTCACGCCTATCCCCTGCGCCCTCTCCCCCTCTCCTGGATTATTCCAGGAGAGGGGAACGGGGCCGGGGGCAGGGGGTGAGGCAGGAGCATCGCATGATCTTCGAACGCAGGTATCTGGAGACAATGGCGCAGCGCGTGCTGGTGCACGGCGGCGTGATGGGCTCCAACATCCAAAAACTCAACCTGACGGCCGAGGATTACGGCGGAAAGGCGACCGAGGGTTTGAACGATTACCTCGTGATCGTCAAACCGTCGGTGGTCACCGGCGTGCACCGGGCTTTCCTCGAGGCCGGGGTGGATGTGATCATCACCTGCTCGTTCCGCGCCAACCGGATCACCTTGAAGGAATACGGTCTGCAGGACAGGGTGCTTGAAATCACCCGCGCCGCGGCGCGGCTCGCACGCCAGTCGGCGGACGAATTTTCCACGCCCCGTCGGCAGCGCTTCGTGGTCGGCACGATCGGCCCGACCGGAAAGCTCCCCTCCGCGGACGACCCGGACCTCTCCAATATTTCTTTCAATGAATTGGCCGACATCGCGCGCGAGCAGGCCGTCGGACTGATCGAGGGCGGATCGGACGCGATCGTGATCGAGACCTCGCAGGACCTGGTGGAATTGCGGTCCGCAATCATCGGTGTGCACAAGGCGTTCGCCGAGACCGGAAAGCGAATCCCGATCCAGGCCCAAGTGACGCTCGACACCACCGGCCGCATGCTGCTCGGGACCGACATCACCGCCGTGGCGGCGATCCTCGAGCGTCTGCCGGTCGAGGTGATCGGATTGAACTGCTCGACCGGTCCGGAACACATGCGCGAGCCGGCGCGCTACTTGTGCGAACATTCCACCAAGTTCGTTTCCGTCATCCCCAACGCCGGCGTGCCGCTGAACATCGACGGCCGGGCGGTGTACACGCTCGAGCCGGAACCGTTCGCCCGCGAGTTGGCGGAATTCGCGGAGAAGTTCGGCGCGAACGTGGTCGGCGGATGCTGCGGGACGACGCCCGCCCATCTGGCGCGGCTGGTGGAACTCGTCGGCGGAAAGGCGCCGCTCCCGCATGCCATCCAGCCCGCGCCCGAACTCACCTCGGCGATGTGCGCCTTTCCGATGCGGCAGATCCCGCCGCCGCTCCTGATCGGCGAGCGGCTCAATACGCAGGGCAGCCGCAAGGTCAAGGAATTGCTGCTGGCGGACGATTTTGACACGCTGGGGCAGATCGGCTGCGAGCAGACCGAGGGCGGGGCGCACGCACTCGATGTGTGCACCGCGCTGACCGAACGCGCCGACGAGGCGGACCTGATGCGCCGGCTGGTGCATAAGCTGGCGCTCTCCGTCGATGCGCCGCTCGTCATCGACTCGACCGAAGAGGTGGTGGTTGAAGCGGCGCTCCAGGCCGCGCCGGGGCGCTGCCTGATTAATTCGATCAACCTGGAAGGCGGCCGAAAGCGGATTGATTCATACGTGCCGCTTGCCAAAGAGTACGGCGCGGCGTTGATCGCACTCGCGATCGACGAGCAGGGGATGGCCAAGACGGCGCAGCGCAAGGTGGAAATCGCGCGCCGCATCCATGGGATCGTCACCGGCGAGTTCGGTCTGGCGCCGGAGGACCTGGTCTTCGACCTGCTGACCTTCACCCTCGCCACCGGGGAAGAGGAATTCGCCCGCTCCGCGATCGAGACGATCGAAGGAATCCGGCGGGTGAAGGAAGCGCTTCCCGGATCGTTCACCTCGCTGGGCGTGAGTAACGTTTCATTCGGGTTGACTCCCGCCGCGCGGGCCGTGCTCAATTCGGTCTTCCTGTATCACTGCGTGCAGGCGGGCCTGGATATGGCGATTGTCAATCCGCGGCAAATCACGCCCTATGCGGATATCCCCGCGCGCGAGCGCGAGCTGGCCGAGGACCTGATATTCGCGCGGCGCGCCGACGCACTGGCGCGGCTGATTGCCGGCTTCGAGGGCGCGGCCGCCAAGGCGGAGGCGCCGGATGAGAGCGGCCGGCTGCCGCTGGCGGAGCGAATCCCCTGGCGGATCATTCATCGCAAGCGGGAACATATGGAGGAGGAGATCGATGCGCTGATGGCGGAACGGTTGCCCGCCCCGGCTTCGCCGTGCGGGCCGGGGACGGCGGCCGGCGTTTCCGTCGAGCGGACGGTTCCGAATCCGGATTCCAATCGCATCGCAGTGGAGATTCTCAACGCGGTCCTGCTTCCGGCGATGAAGGAGGTCGGCGATTTGTTCGGGAGGGGAGAGCTCATTCTGCCCTTCGTCCTGCAATCGGCCGAAGTGATGAAGCGCGCGGTCACCCATCTGGAGCGCTACCTCGAACGCGCCGGGGGTGTGACCAAGGGGAAACTGGTTCTGGCGACGGTCTACGGCGATGTGCACGACATCGGCAAAAACCTGGTGAAAACGATTCTCGCCAACAACGGATTCACGGTGATCGACCTCGGCAAGCAGGTGCCGGTGGAGACGATCGTCGCCAAGGCGGCGGAGGAAAAGGCCGATGCGATCGGGCTTTCGGCGCTGCTGGTTTCCACCAGCCGCCAGATGCCGCTGGTGGTCCAGGAATTGCACCGCAAAGGCGCGCAAACGCCGGTCCTGATCGGAGGCGCGGCGATCAACCGCTCCTTCGGCAGGCGGATTCTCTTCACGGAGGAACATCAACCTTATGCGGGTGGCGTATTCTATTGCAAAGACGCCTTCGAGGGACTGGAGACGATGGAGCGTTTGCGCGATCCCGCGCGGCGCGAGGAAACAATCCGCGCCAATCAGATCGAAGCGGAAGATGAGAAGCGTCCGATTCCGGTTTCCATCGCCGCGGGAACGCCTCCGCGGTCCGACGTGGCCGCGCGCCGCGTTCCGATCCCCGTTCCACCGTCATACGGCGTGCGTGTTTTGGGCGAGATGCCGCTGAACCTGGTTCTGGAGCGGCTCGACCGCGACGAACTCTACCGGCTTTCGTGGGGCGCCAAGAACGCGCATGGGGAGGAATGGGAGCGGCTGAAGAGGGAATTCTCGTCCCGGCTGCAGGCGATGAAACGCGAAGCCTTGCGCGATCCGTGGCTGCGCCCGCAGGGAGTCTACGGGTATTTCCCGGCCCAATCCGCGGGCGACGACCTGATCGTGTACGATCCGGCGTCGGCGAAAGAAAAAACGCCGCGCGAACTCGTACGCTTTTCCTTCCCGCGCCAGCCGGAGCAGGACCGATTGTGCCTGGCGGATTATTTCGCGCCGGTCGATTCCGGAATGATGGATCTGGCGGTCTTCCAGGTGGTGACGGTGGGCAGGGAAGCAACCGCGCGGTTCGAGAAACTTCAGTCGGCCGATGAATATTCGGACGGATATTTCCTGCACGGCCTTGCGGTGCAGACGGCGGAGGCGGCGGCCGAATATTTGCATCAAATCATCCGGAAGGAACTGAAGTTGCCCCCGGATCAGGGCAAGCGCTACTCGTGGGGCTATCCCGCGATCCCATCGCTCGAGGACCACCGTAAAGTGTTCGATCTGCTGCCGGCGGAGAAGGAACTCGGCATGGCGCTGACGCCCGCGTTCCAGCTCGTGCCGGAACAATCCACCGCCGCGATTGTGATCCATCACCCGGAGGCGAGGTACTTCCTCGTGCCGCAGGCGCGGCGGGGATGACGGAGTCTCATAGCATTCGTTACCGATTCCTCGCCCCGAAAAACGCCGGGGCTCGAAATGACATACTGCATATGTCATTCCGAGGAGCCCTGAAAGGGCGACGAGGAATCGGTTGCGAATGATTGTGGAAAGGCGGGATTTGCTAGAGGAGTCACCGACTCCTCGGCCTCCGGCCTCGGAGTGACATGTTCAGCTACATCCTTCAAGGCCTGACATACGGTTTCGCCGCCGCGGTCCAACCCGGCCCGCTGCAGGCGTACATCCTCCTCCAGGCATTGAAGAACGGCTGGCGGCGGACGATTGTTTACGCACTCGTTCCACTGCTGAGTGACCTGCCGATCATCACGCTGGTGGTGTTCGTGATGGCGATGATCCCGCACGCATGGGTGATCGCGTTGAGGGTGATCGGCGGGGTATTCCTGCTGTATCTCGCGGTGAATGCGCTTCGCACCGCTTGGAAACCTCCGGAGGAGAAGGCCGCCCCGGAAGGGTCCCCATCGCGGGGTTTGTTCCAAGCGGTGTTGATCAACCTCTTGAACCCCAATCCGTATTTATTCTGGAGTCTGGTGACGGGTCCGATTCTGCTGACCGGTTGGAAGGAATCACCCGTCTACGGGATTGGAATGCTTGCGGCATTCTATGCGACGATGGTTCTGATCAATGCCATCATCATCCTCGTGGTTTCGATCGCGCATCGTTTTAATCCCAGGCTGAGGCAGGTTCTCATGTTCCTGTCTGCCGTCGGGCTGGGGGTGTTCGGCGTATATCAATTGTGGATGGGGATTGCGGCGGTTTAGCGTGTATTGGACGAAGACCTGTCAGGCATGGAGGATAACGGAGGAGCGGTGACGGGATTTGAAAACTCCAATTGGGCGCGGCCGGAGTACTCCCGCGAGTACCGCGAAAACGCCGATAATTTCATCCCGGAGAGGAAAACCCTCCTGCGCATTGCCGCATCGTTCTACCGGAATTTTATGCGGGATGGCGGGGTAAAGCGAATCCTCGACCTTGGCTGCGGAGATGGGATCCTCGCGGAGACGCTGCTGCAAGAGGACCGGAATGGGGAGATCGTCCTTGCCGACGGTTCCGCCGAGATGATCGCCTCCGCCAGGCAACGTCTTTCGGGCATGCGGAACGTTGAGTTTTACCAGAATACTTTCGAGGATGTCGTCTCCGGCAAATTCCGGCCCAAGCCGTTTGACTTTATCGCCTCCGCCTTCGCCATCCACCACTTGGATATGCCTGAAAAAGCCCGGTTGTACCAATCGATCGAAAGATTGTTGAATCCCGGCGGCTTCTTTCTGAACATCGATGCCGCGACATCCGGGCCGTTCACCGATTGGTATTACCAATTGTGGAAGGAATGGATCTTGACGCACGAGGAATCGACCAAACCGGAGGAGTCGGCGGCGGATGTTCCCGCGCATGCCAGGGCCAAACCGGAAAACCACTACGATTCCCTGCAGGACCAGTTGGATGCATTGAAGAGTGCGGGATTTGTCGATGTGGAATGCCATTATAAATTCGGGATGTTCGCGATCTTTGGGGGGCGGAAGGCGGGTGGCGCGAAATGACGAACCGTTTTCTTCAATCGCTCTCCGCGGCCGGCGGCAGACCCCTTCTGGCCGACGGCGCGATGGGCACGCTGCTGGTCGCGCGCGGCATTGCGCCGGATGCGAATATCGATCAGCTCAACCTTACGGATCCCGAACGGATCGCGCAGGCGCACCGGGATTATCTCGCAGCGGGCGCGCAGATCATAGAAGCCAACACGTTCGGCGCGAACCGCTACAAACTCGCGGCGGCCGGGCTGGATGACATGCTGAAAAAGATAATCCACGCCGGTGTGGAAATCGCCCGGCGGGAAACCGGAACCGGTACAGACCGCGCACTCGTTGCGGGAAGCATCGGACCGCTCGGAGTCCGCCTCGCGCCATATGGGCGCGTGAAGCCGGACCAGGCGGAAGACGCGTTCCGCGAGCAGGCATCGATCCTTCTTCAATCCGGCGTCGATCTGGTACTGATCGAGACGATGAGCGACGTGCGCGAGGCGCTTGCGGCTCTCAAGGCGGTGCGGGAGGCGGACGCGGATTTCGCCGGCGTAAGCTTCACCTTCACCCGCGACGGATTGACCCTGCTCGGCGATTCTCCTGCGGAGGTTGCGCGCGCCGCTTCAGAGGCGGGCGCGGATCTGATCGGCGTGAACTGCTCGAGCGGCCCGGCGCAGGCGATCCGCATCCTGCAGGCGATGCGCGCGGCGGCACCCGGGGCGCGCTTCTCGGCGATGCCGAACGCCGGCTGGCCGGAAAGGATCGGCGGGCGGATCCTCTACCCGGCGGGAGCGGAATATTTCGGCAAGTATGCAGCGGCCTTTGCCGAAGCGGGCGCCAGTGTCATCGGCGGGTGCTGCGGGACGACCCCGGAGCATATTGCCGCGATGCGGACATCGCTTGATTCCTTCACGCCGGAGAAGGCGGGCACGGCGGTCGTCGTCGAAGCGGCGCCGGAAGAACGGATCGCCGTTTCTCCGGAGCCCACCCAGTTCGCCGCCAAGCTCGCAAGCGGGAAGTTCACCATCAGCGTCGAGGTCGACCCGCCGAAGGGATTCTCGACGCACAAACTGATGGCCGGAGCGAGTACGCTGGCCGAAGCGGGCGCGGATGTGATCAACGTGGCCGACAGTCCGATGGCGCGCATGCGGATGAGCCCGTGGGCGGTGTGTCATTTGATCCAGGAAAAATTCGGGATCGAGACGGTCCTGCACTTCCCGACCCGCGGGCGGAGCCTGCTGCGGCTGCAGGGGGATCTGCTCGCCGCGCACGCGCTGGGCGTGCGGAACCTCTTTGTGGTGATGGGAGACCCGACCGCGATCGGTGATTTCCCGCAGGCGGCCGATAATTACGACATCGTCCCTTCCGGGCTGATCCGCATGATCAAGCAATCCTTCAACCAGGGATTGGATCACGCCGGAAAGGATATCGGCGCGCCGACCGCTTTCTTCGTCGGCTGTGCGCTCAATCTTTGTTCGAGCACGCCGGAAAATGAGATGAAGAACCTGCACAAAAAACTCGAAGCCGGCGCGGATTTCATCCTCACCCAGCCGGTCTTCGAACCGGAGTGTGCATCCGCCTTTTTGGAATCATTCCGGCACGAGTACGGCGCACTCGCGGCGCCGGTGCTGGCGGGGATCATGCCGCTGTATGGGGCGAAACACGCCGTCTTCCTGCACAACGAGGTGCCGGGGATGTCGATCCCGGAGGCGGTCCGTGTGCGCATCGAACGTGCGGGCGCGCGCGCGCCGGAGGAGGGGGTGCGGATCGCGGTGGAGTTGCTGAAGGATCTGCGCGGGATCGTGCAGGGGGCGTACCTCATGCCGCCCTTCGGGCGTTTTGATTTGGCGGCGGAGGTGATCGAAAGTCTGATAGGTTGAGCATGCCGAGGCCAAAGCCGGAGGAGCATGGCAATATCCCGCACGATCTCAAGGATCCCCCCTCAAGTTTTCACGCGGCAGAAAGCGGGGGAACACTCAACCCGCGAAACGGGATAAGTCTCGGGAGGAATCGATGAGAAATTTTTTCCTCTCCCCGGACGGGCGGATTCGTCTTCTTTGGCGGCTGGTTCTTTATTTCGCCCTGTTCCTGGCCATAGCCGCGATCGCCCATTATGGTATCCGGCGCCCATTGACCGAGGGACTGGGCGTTCCGTTGATCTTGGGAAACTTGATCTTCGCCGTTTTTTATATCGCCGCCACAATGGGGCTGACCCGGTTCTTCCGCAGTCGCGTCGACCGAAAACCTTGGAGCGGCATGGCGCTTGGAGCCTTTCGAGACCATGGGAAAGATTTTTTGGGAGGATTGATCCTTGCCGCCGGCATGACCGGGCTGATTTTTCTCATCGGTGAGGCGAACGGAGGGATGCTCATCGCCGGCGTCGAATCTCAATCTTTGGATGGATGGCCGGTGGTTGTGTTCTTACTGGCGGTGGCGGTCAGCAATTTCGCCGTTGGATTTTCGGAAGAACTTTCCATGCGCGGGTATATCTTTCAGAATTCGGCCGAGCAGTTGCCCGTCTGGTTCGCAGTTCTCCTCAACGGCTGGATCTTCGGGGCGGGGCATTTCACCTCCAAGGATTTCAGCTTTGTGATTGTTCTCCTGATGCCGCTGGTGGTCGCCTTCCTGGCGTTTGCCCGCCTGTGGACCGGCAGCATCTGGCTGGCCATCGGCTGGCACACCGGATGGAACTTCCTGCAATCCGATGTGTTGGGGATCGCGGGCAAAGGGCTTTGGAAAGTGAATCTGAGCGATATGGATGCTTGGGGCGGGAACCAACTGCTCGTCCTCATTTTGGCAGATGTATTTTTCCTTGTCCTTGTTCTCTCCAGGCGCATTCGTCTGCGCGGAAAGCTTGGGGAGGACGGCTCGCAGAAGCCGGTTATTCCGCCAATGCCGCCTTTGGAGACCCTTAATCCCGGCGTCGAAAAATAGAAAACCGCCCATAAAGGCGGTTTTTCGTTCGTAGCGGCTGCGCGTGAGCTATTCCTTGCGCAATTCGTAGATTCGATAACCCTGCCCCTCCTGGACGACGGAATAATACTCCGCCAGGAAGGCGCGGAATTCCGGGAAATCCCGCGAGGTATTCGGCCCCGTCGGTTCGGCGAACGCGCCGTCGTCGTACACCTCGATGATGAAACGGGGCCTGGCGCGATTCAGATCGTCGAGAAACCGCGACCGCAGGTTCTGGATATATGGATTATTGACATTGTGGTAGAAGTACTCATCATAAATGAACGGGGTTGCGATTCGAACCCTTGCGATGAGCATCGCATGCACGGCGCCGCCGACCCAATCCACGGGTTGAACGGTATCCCCCGGTTGAAGGCGCGTTTCCAGGAATGCGGCGATCTCATCCACGCGGCCTTCCTTTGGATTATTGGCCGAAGGCAGTTCATGTTTATTAGCCAACAACCAGAGGTTGTCGAGCGTATCCGGCCGGACAAGAGTGAGGGAAGCCACCAGGAGCAATCCCGCCGGCAACCATCGCATGAGGATGCTTTGAGAGTCGACCTTCACAGTCAGGCACAGGAATGCCGCCTGGAACAGGAAGAACGCGAAAATCAACCAATGCTGCGGGAAGAACTGCCCGGAGAAGACGGGGTAAACGGTAAAAGCGATTACGGACCAAAGGAGAAGCATGCTGTGATGCTTCTTCTCCTTCGAATGGTTGGGGGATTGTTGAATCAAGTACGTCCCCCCAAGCGCTGGAGCAAGCCAAATTCCATACCCTCCCATTGGTACGAAATCCATGAGGATGGTGTACACCCGGCGGATTCCAGAAACAGCCTGATGGTTGCCATTCATCTGCGCAAAAAGAGGCAGGTAATTGAAGACAATATCCAGGAATGGAAGGAGCGCCCCGTTTGCCAGCAGATAGAGGAACATGGCCGCCAGCGGGGTTAAAAATCCGATCCCCAGCCAAAGGAGAATCCTGCGCAGATAGGTTATGCGGTTCTTTCGGATCAATGGATCGGACTCATCCACCGCGGCATGCCATTCCATCGCCGCCACGGGGAGCACACCGACGAAGGCTTGCGGTTTCATCGTCGTCGCCAGTCCCAGGAAAATTCCGGTGACGAGCAACCGGAGAGCGGGGCGTTCGGCGGGAATGTTGGCGTACGCGGCCAAGCCGCACAGGATCGGAAGCATCATCATGTATTCGCGTTGCAGTATCGTCGTCGGCCCCAGTGCTAGGTAGGCCAATGCCCAGGCGATTCCTCCCATGAGGCCGGCCCATCCGCTTAGTTTCCGCATCCATAACCATCCCAGGAAGAGGTATACGGCCAGGAGGACATAATCCAGGATGCGGACTCCCAACTCCGAATACCCCGTCAGTTTGCCGATGGCCATGCAGAAAAAATACGTCCCCGGAAAATTGACCTCATAGAGGTCCCGGTAGGGGACAACGCCGAATTTATCGATGAGCAGGGAGACATAAAGGAATATCGGGAGGTCGTGGTAATACCGCCAGGTGAACGCAAAAACGGCGGTGAGCGCCAGCAATCCAACGAGAAAAGCGGAAAGCAGGATTCGAAAGATCCTCATCGAGTCTTCTCCGGCATCACGGCTTTCCTCGTTGTTCCAGGCGCCGACGAAGGAAAGTGGTTTCAAAAATATAGAAGTACCAGCGCAAATAGCTTCCCGCCCAATCGAAAACGCGGAACCGGCTTTTCCCCTCGCTTCGTTCGAACCACCGGGCGGGCACCTCGCCGATCTTCCATCCCAGGCGGTGGCATTTGGCCGTCAGTTCGATGCTGTAGGTGAACCCGACCGATGATTCCACCGTCACCGCGTCCAACAACCTGCGGGAGAAAAGGCGGAAGCCGTTGGTGGGATCGTGCGCCGGGAACCGGGCAATATGGGTGAGAGTCCAGGCGGCGATCCGCAGTGGAAGGGCTTTATACCACCGGCAACCTTCCATGGAGCCGCCGGAAATAAACCGGCTGGGGCAAACGACATCGAACCCCTGCCGGAATTTTTCCACCAGCGGGTCGATGAGCCCGGCATTGTAATCGTCGTCCGCCATGTAGGTGATCACCGCCGGTGAGCGGCCGAACGCCATCCCGGTGCGGACCGCTCCGTGCGCTTTCTTTCCGCGGTTCTTGACGGGGACGATTTCGAATTTCGTCTGCAGATTGCGCAGGACGGCAAGGGTGGTGTCGGTGTCGTGGTCGTGACAAACCAAAACGCGGACGGACGTTTTCACCTCGCGTTCGAAAGCGGCCAGGACGCGGAGAATATTCTTACCCTCGTTGTATACCGGGATGACGACATCAATCTGCTGGCCATCTTCCAGCTTCAAAGTGCGGCATCCTTCCCGGCGACGATCAACGACTGCTGGCCGAAAAACCTCCAAACCGGTGGAAAGTGCAAATACGCCTTAAGCAATCCAAGAATTCTCGGGAACCGGCTTTTTGTCGTATACGGGAGGAAACGCTCGATGAGCCGCCGGATGGTGAACCCATGGATCTCCAAAACCTCCGCCACCGCCCGATCGTCGATCGGCGTGACGTGATCGAAGAACATCCAATAATCCCGGGCGCAAAATCGGATATTCGGCTGGAGAATAATGAAAGCGCCGCCGGGCTTGAGGATTCGGTATGTTTCACGCACGACCGTGAGGATCTTCGGCCGATCGAGATGTTCGAAAAAATTGCTGGTGAACACAACATCCATGGAGCCCGATTTCAATTTTGAAAGCGCGGAGACGTCTCCGACGATCGCCCGCACGTCCAAAGCGGCATATTTTTTCATATCCGGATTGGAATCCAAGGCGGTTTTGGATGTGGCTTCGATGTTGTTGATGAACTCGCAGTATCCGGCGCCGATCTCCAGGAGCGATCCTTCCCGACGGACCAGTTTCTGAAAAAACTCCCGGCATAGAATCCGCCACATCGCGGAACGAAATTCCCGATCGGGCTCGAACCTGCGGTGATAGATCCTTTTCGATTCCATGGCTATATTCCGCCCAGCTCGATCTGCTGCCGGACCCAGGGGATGATTTCATCCAGCGCGTCGCTGAGGGGTGTGGCGGCTTCGAAGCCGAGCACGCGTTTGGCTTTCTCCACCGAAGGGACCCGCTTCTGCACGTCGTACGGATACGGCGTATCGCACACGTAACGGAAGGGATCCCCGGGCCGGATCTTCTCCCAGATCATCCGCGCCAGCTCCAGGACGGTGGTCGAGACGGGCGTCGAAAGGTTGAAATCCTCGTTCCGGGCCCGTTCATCTTCGGCGCAGATGCGGATGCCCCGCGCCAGATCCCCGCCGTAGGTGTAATGCCGGATCTGGTTCCCGCTTCCCAGGATGCGAAGCGGATCCTGTCCTTTGAGCACCTTCTGCACGAGATCCGGCACCACGTGGCTCATCGCCAGGCGGATGTTTCCGGAGAGCACTTCCTTGTCGCACAGCGCGCGCCGTTCGCCGATCCCGACGCAGTTGAACGGCCGGATGACGGTGAAGGGCAGGCGGTATTGCTCCCAGGCGCCCTTGGTGAAATATTCGCAGGCGAGTTTTTGAAAGCCGTATGTGGAAAGCGGGGGCGGACACCGGAATTGCTCGCCCTCTTCGGTGGGGAAATGCGCGGCGGACTCGAAGACCATCGAGGAAGATACGACATTAATTTTTTGCAGGTGCTGCTTGGTGAAAGCCCACACGGCGGCGTCGAAGGTCGAGGCGATGATGCGTTCGTTTTCGGCGATGAGATCGTACGCATACTCGTGAAACAGGGATATCCCGCCGATCATCGCCGCCAGGGCGATCACCTGGTCGCAATCCTCGATTAGATTCTTCAGAAGCGCCGTATCCTTGGCGTCGCCTTCGGTGAAGTGGTACTGGGGATGGTGGTCGTAGCTCTTTTCGGTCTTCCCGTATTTGGAGAAATTATCCACACCCACCACGGTGTGCCCGTGGTCGAGTAATTCCGCCACCAGGTAGCCGGCGATGAACCCGGCGGACCCCGTGATGAGGATCTTCATGCCGCCTCGAAGCGCGGAACGGTGACGGTTTTCAAAGGATGGAATCCTTTTCTAGGAATCCCCAGATGTCCACGACGGGCTTCCCGTGAAACTCCGCTTTTTTATACACCCGGTGCGGGATGGCCAGGATCAGAATATCGCTGCGATCGATCACCTGATCCAGCGGAAGGAGCGCGGAATCCTCCCGGACGAACGGATCGGTGGTCAAGACCCGCTTGGCGTTGAACTCGAGAACCTTTTTCAGTTTGTAGCTGAGCGACGCGCGGATGTCGTCGTTTTCGGGTTTGAAAGCCATCCCCAGGATCCCGATGGTTTTCTCCTTCAAATTCCATTTGGCGGACATGCGGTCGACGAGGAACATGACCAGTCCTTCATTGATATTCATCGCGGCGGCGCCCAAAAAGAATTGGTTCTTGGCGAAGGCGTTCAGCTGCATCGTATCTTTCAGCAGGCAGGGACCGGCCGAAAGGCCCGCGCCGGGAAGGCTTTCCAGGCGGGGATAATGGAATTTCATGCCGGCCAACAGCCTGGCGTAATCGACCCCGGCGGATGTGGCGATCATGTAGAACTGATTGGCGATGGCGAAGTGAATATAGCGGTAGGCATTGGTGAATAATTTCGCGAATTCCGCCTCGATCGGCGTGAGGAGGTAGGTCTCCACGGATATGCGCCGGAAGACCTCGAGGGCTTCCCGTTCCCCCTCGGGTGTCACGCCGCCGATGATTTGCGGCAGGTGTTTGATTTCCTCGATCGACTTGCCCTGGACGACTCGTTCCGGGCAATATGCGAGCGGAATGTTCAGGCCGTTTTCGCGCAGCCATCCGGCGCACCATTCGGTCGTGCCGGGGTAGACGGTCGAACGCAGCAGGAGGACCTGGCCTTCCCGAAGGAAGGGTTTCAATTCGATCAGGCAGTTGCGGATATCCTTAAAAACCGGATTGAAAAATTCGTCGACCGGCGTGCCGATGGTGATGACGATCACCCGCGATTCGCCGATGATCCGCGGAGAATCGGAAAGGGCGAGCCGGTTTTCCGCGAGGGCTTTTTTCAAGAGCGCTTCCGCCCCTTGCTCCATGAACGGGACGGCGCCGGAGGAGATCCGATCCAGGGCGGTTTTATTCTTATCGTAGATCGCCACGCGCAGTCCGGCCTCGGCGAAGGCCAGCGTAAAAGGCAGGCCGACGTGTCCGGCTCCGCCCACCACGCACAGATCGTTGGAAAATTGCATGGAGGCTCTCCCTCGGGGGACTGGGTATCGATAAGGGATTCTATCAGAAGTGGCACGGAAACACATGGAGTTGGAATCAGTTTCGGCTGCGGAGGTTGCCATTCCGTACGCAGTTTCTTCGGAAATCCCCCCGCTTGCGGATACGGGATAGGCACCGAAAAGAACCGAATGCCCGCCCCGGCTGGGCCGGGCCGGGGACATCAAAATCCTCCATTATCTCCAAGGAGCAGATCTTTCCTCGCCGTGCAAAGCGTATCTTTCCCCCGGCGATTCCCGTCTATAGGTGTGACAAGGACGCGATACGCCGCGTCATCCTATTCAATATTCGGAGGATAGAATGGAAAACACGGAAAAATCAAACCACATGATTGCCACAATAGGAAACGGCCTGCTTCTGATTTGGTGGGGAATTTCGATCGTGGTCGGTCCGATCACGATCGGGATGAGCGCAATCGGCACCGGGCTGATCCTGCTGGGCGCGACCGCAGCCCGTATGCTCCTGCATGTGCCGGTTAAGGGATCAACAACCGTGGTGGGAGTGATCGCCATCCTATGGGGCGCCCTCGACACAACCCTCAGGCTGCAGTTCTGGCCGTCGTTTGCGGTGATGTTGATCGTGATAGGAGCGGTGATGATCGTATCGCTCTTCCCTCGTCTCCGGACCGCGTGACCGGCGAATGTAGTAAAAAACATTTCTCGACGCAAAACCCGCCCCCGGGGGCGGGCGGAGGGACCCGAAGGACGCTGGGAAATTATCTAAATTCCTAGCGTACTTTGCGGCTTTGTGAGGAGAAACAGGGTTCTTGCAATCGCACAATTTTGGGATTAAGGTATATCCATGAACGAGAAAAATCTGAATTTCGAGAAAATCCACGAAACCTATCGCCCGAAGATCGAGCGGTATCTTGTTCGGATGGTCGGCGAGGCCGAGGCGGAAGACCTCACGCAGGAGGTGTTCGTCAAGGTCCACCGTGCCCTGCCGGAGTTCAAGGGCGATTCCAAACTCTCCACCTGGATCTACCGCATAGCAACCAACGCCGCGCTGGATAAATTACGCAGCCCGTCCTTTCAACGAAACGGGGAAGACCAGCCGCTGCCGGATGATGCCGGCCCGAACAGAGATGCGCGTAAAAATCCAGGGGCCGTGACGCCGCTGGACGACGCCTCGCCGGAACATCAGGTATTTCTCAAACAGGGCTTCGAGTGCTATTGCGGCATCCTGGGAATGATGCCGCCCAATTACCGGACAGTTGTCGCGCTCAGCGATCTTGGGGATCTGGCGGTCGAAGAGATCGCCAACGTGCTCGGTTTAAATCCCGGGACGGTCAAGATCCGCTTGCACCGCGGGCGGGAAAGATTGCTGAAAGAATTAAAAGCCCATTGCCGAGCGGAAGATTGGTTGTAGGTTTTTTTTCTCAATATTATCCTTTAAACGGGATTGTTCGAAGGAGGGAATTCCATAAAAAATAAATCAGTCGTTTCGATTGTGCTGGTGTGCCTCCTCTCCGCGTGCATCTTCCGAACTCGTCCGTCAATCCTTCCCGTGAATCCGACGGCGGCCGCAACCGGAAATAGGATCGCGACCGCATCGCAGACGAGGGTACTTGAATCGATCGGAACCGTCGAGCCGGCTCCAACGTCAACCTCCGTCGTTCGCCGCGCGGCGGGCGGCGTTGAAAAAATCTGCCAACTTACCGGCGACATCGACCGCGAACTGAACCAGCCCACACTCAATCAGACCGGATCCCGGTACGGCGTGTTCGGCACCGACCTCGGATTCTCTTTCCCGTACGGAGACCGCCTTTACTTCCTGTTCGGGGATACGGTCGGGTTGCATGCCGGCGACAGCGTCGCCTATAGTTCGGATGCTGACCCCGAAGATTGCCTTCAGCTGCAATTCGTCATGGGTTCGGACGGGCGCTATCTGCCGCCCAAGGTGCCGGGAATCAGCCTGGGACCCTTCGAGGTGCCGACAGGTGCTATAAGTGCCGGAGAAAAGATGTACGTCTTCTTCTCCACCGATCATACCGAGGAGAAGGTCATGGGACGCTCGGTCCTGGCGCGGTCCGACGACGGGGCGAAAAGTTTCAAATTGCTCTACGACGTCTCGACCGACAAATTCATCAATATCGATCCGATGATCGTCGACAATGTCGTCCTCCCGGGCCTGCCCAAATCCTCCGGACAGGGAGTGCTTTTATGGGGAACCGGGAATTACCGCAGAAGCAATCCCTACCTGGCTTACGTCTCGCTTTCCTCCTTGGAGGATCGAGGCGCTTGGCGCTTTTACGCCGGGATCGATTCGTCGACGGGCCTGCCGCGCTGGAGCGAGCGGGAGGGCGACGCCACGGCACTCTTCGACCACCCATGCCTGGGGGAACTTTCCGTTGCCTGGGAAGCCGGCCTGGGAAAATGGCTGATGCTCTACAATTGCGCGCTGCCGCGCGGAATCACAATGCGTTCGGCGGACACACCCTGGGGCTCGTGGTCGGATGGCGAGGTGATTTTCCAACCCTGGGATGACGGCGGTTACTGCCGCTTCATGCACGTCGCCTATGATTCGCAAAACTGCGACTCGGTCCAGGATCCCGGGCGCGACGACGAATGGGCCGGAGAATATGGGCCGTACATGATCCCCTCCCTGGCCCGCAGCCGCGATGGGATGACAACCGTCTACTTCGTCATGTCCGTCTGGAATCCATACGCGGTGATGCTGATGAAAACCGAATTGACCGCGGGATAAACCGCCTGAGGGGACGTGGCGGGCGCGAAAGTTTGAAAATAAAAAGGAAGCGCCTCAAGGGCGCTTCCTTTTTATTATTCTTTTACTATATTTACGGTTCGCACACACCGCCCGGTTTGGCTCCGTCCGGGCAAGGGACTGCGCATCTCGGCCGTTTGTCGTTCCGGCCCTGGTACCAGCAACCCAGCACCGGCGATTCGACGAAGGGCACCCGGGTCAGATCGCCGTGCGTTTTCACGAATTTACTCCAGACCCAGCAGCGGACCGCGCTTCCGGGAACCTGGATCAGCCACCAGGAGGAATCCTCGTTCCGACCGACGATCAACGCCACCTGCCCCTTCCTGAGGTAGGTGACGATTTCATGATCGATGCTCGCGCCCCGGCGGCAGTTGGTGTTCTCCGTGAAGGTGGCGGTCGCCGTCTCATCCGTCGGCGGGGTGGGGGTCGCCGCTTCCAGCCAGCGGAAGGTGTTCGCGATTTGCTCGAACACCACGCTTTCGGCCGCGTCATCATATACCGGCGGCGGGGTGGAGTAGTTGCCCGGCTGAACGGAATGCAGAACGCCCGTCAGGCTGGCGCAAACATTGTCTCGTTCCGTGGAGTAACCGATCCAATGGTAGAGATTCCCGGCCGCACCTTCACTCGCACTTTGCACCAGGAAATCCAATCCGGCGATCGACTGGGTTTCTTCATCGATCGCGCTGGGATCGTATCCGGATGCCTGCGGGCTTTCGCAGTCCGGAGGAATGGTCCGCCCGTCCACATCCATCCATTTCTCATGCAGGTTCGTTCCCGGGGCGATGGTCAGGTTGATCCGCACGTGATCGGCCGTCTCATCGGAGAGGGTCGCGTCGGCCGGGTAACAGACTTCGAAGGCGTAGAGCGCATTCTGGTAGCAAATCCAGTCGGCCGGCGCGGCGGAGGTGGGTGTAGGTGTGGGGGTTCCCATGTCAAGCCAGTGGAAGGTTTCGACGATCTGGACGAATACCGCGCTCTCGGCATCATGGTCAAAATCCGGCGGCGGCGTCGGGTACACCATCGGATTCGCCGAATGCAGGACGCCCGTCAGGCTGACGCAGACCCCGTCGCGCTCGGTCGAATATCCGGTCCATTCGTACAAGTTCCCCGCTGCGCCCTGGCTCCCGTGTTGGACCAGGAAGTCCAGGCCGCTATACGCTTCGGTCGTCGTGTCGATCGATTCGGGCTCATATCCCTCCGCCTCGGGAGAGACGCAATCCGCCAGGCCTTCGCGCGAGTCGACGTCCATCCACTTTTCGACCAGGAGTGTCCCGGGGGCGATGGTCAATCCGATCCGCGAATGCTCCGCCGAGGCGGTGGTAAAGGTCGCATCCGGCGGGTAGCAAACTTCGAAGCCGTAGGTCGTGTTGGTATAGCAGATCCAACCGGCCGGGACGCCGTCCGGGACGGGGGTCGCGGTCGGCGCGGGGCTAGGAATGCTGCACGCCAAGACCGCCAGGACGGCTGTGATACCCAGGATTGCCACCCGCAGATACGGCATCCGGTGTGTTTGAAGGATCATCGTTTTCATCTTTCCTCCCGTGGTATTCATCGCCCTATTGCGCTGCATTGGATCATACAAGTTTACCGCTGTATTTATTGTATATTGTTCCTGCTTTAATGAAACCGATAAACGTTTACAAAACCTCCAGAAAAACTCTAATCACCGGGTTTACGGGAAATCAGGCTTTCCGACGATCTTTTTAAGCCGGAGTTTGGCAGTCCCTGCGAATAAACCAAGGTCGGTTGAAAGCGCAGGCGGCCGCTTGCGAAGTCGAAAAAAACCTTAGTGAATTATTGCGATATCTCCCCGTCTGAACCCCCGCCTGTTTATGCTTGACCGCCTTGTGGATGGGAAACACTTCCTTCCGCGGATCGCGGCGGATGAAGGATTTTCTGCTTCCAGGCAGTGAATAGGCTGGGGTTGTTCGATTCAGGACCGGCCGTTTTGGAAAGCGTGGTCAGGGTGGCCAACAGCCCGACCAATCCCCAAGCCCAATAAGCATGGTGATATCGCTCGGCGAATTGGGCGATCCAGCTGGCCGGGATGATGATCCAATGCGCATTCCCCGCCAGCAGGGCATAATCATAGGGACCGATTACCGGATTTAGAAAAAGCGCCATTGGCCGGAAGGAAGGCCGGCGCTTGGTCACCCACCAGACCAGCGGAATGGATATCAAACCTCCCAACAGGATCCAAACCGGTGCATTCCATAAATTTCCGGGTACGTTATGTGTAATCCGTCCGAAGCGGGTCAGAGTCCCAATCCATACGCCGACCCAACCGGGGCGGGCCAGCCAACAAGGCAGCCAAAGCGCGGCCGTCCATCCCAGCCAGGCCAGTTTCTGGCGGCGCGTCCAGCGAATCATCTCCGGCAGGGCAAACGGCATCAGATGGGGTTTGAGGGTAAGAAGCGCGTACGCGATGGGCAAGCGCGTCGTCCATAACGCCCACCAAAGGACATCCAGGTTCCCGACCAGCATCACCTGCAGTACGGGAATATACGCGCTCCAAGCCGGCGCCGCGCGTTTCAAGCGGATCACGATGGCAAGCAAGCCCAGGGCCGCCAATCCGAAATAACCGACTTGCCAGGGGATAAAACTCAGCGCGGTGAAAAAACCGACTGTCGGGAGCGGATAGAAGCCGGAGTAGATTCCGGCCCGCCAATCGTTCCCCCATTTCAGGAAGAGGAAATAATCTTGAAACATTATCTCCGGGTCACAACCCTTGCATGACGGCTGTCAGGAGGACGATCAGGACGCCGCCCGCGACCGCGATTTGGTGAACCGGGCGATCAGACCGGGCCGATCTCCGTTGCGGGCTTCCGCCAGCCGGCGGGCGATATTCCTGTCGAGGGCCACGCACATAAAGATCCATGGGAATATCAGTACGTGTTTGACGATCATCAGGATCGACCAGGCATTCCCGAAATTCAGGAACCCAAGATATGACGTATCGGTGATCATCAGCAGGGTGCCGCTTAGTATGAATACGAAGAGTGATCCGAGCACCCAGGGCCGGCTCCGGACGACGAGGGCTGGAATCAGCCGCGCTTGATCCTGCTCCGAGGTCAGGCGGTGCAAAACCGGGACGACGATCAACGCGGCGGGCAAATATAGGCCGACAAGAATGATCGTGGCGAGTGCATGCAATCCGATACAAAGGACAAGAGGAATGGGATCCATGAACCACTCCACAATTTTTTCCGTTAGGGAAACGGTTGGCACAATTATATCCTTGTTGGATCGGGGAAACGCGGAGCCGCCGCAAGGATAATCGCGCAGGGAGTAATCGCGGACAAAGGGGTGTTTCGGGAATCGACGGAATTCCCATCTACGGATTGTCTCTCGATGGATCGGATCCCGGTGGTGGGTGGCGGATTCGGCTTCCGGGCGAATTCGGTCACTGCTGCGTGGCAGGTCAACACGTCGCCGGGATCGGCGAAACAGGCGGGGTGGATGTGGCCGAACCGTCTCCCCTCGAATGCTGGACCAAACCGAATCAACAAAGTCCGGAAAAGGATGGGCGCCTTGTCCGCAAAAGGCTGATCCCGGTAAAGTGAGTGAACCGTAAAAACTCCCCCTATCCCCGGGGTTTCTTTGTGGCCGCAATCGCCGGTCGCGGCTACAATTATTTTTACCATTAAGAGATTTGGAGCAAGGAATGCGCATTCAACTTGGCAGCCCGCCGAAAAGTGCGATGGGTACTGAGGAACCGGACGCCGGCAAACCCATCCGCCAACCCGGCCGGTGGACAAGCGTGTGGATAGCCCCCCTGTCGGGAGTCATTCTATTGTTCATTTCGTTTGTATTGTATGCTGGGCTGAATTGGATTATCCCTGAGGGAGAATCGAGCGCATCCTATTCGAGCAGGACTATTCCGTGGGCAGGAATGATCGTCATTTTTTTCCTGTGCGTCCTAGCCCATGAGCTTCTGCACATACTGCTTCATCCGGGTTCGGGCCGGCCGGATTCGTCGATGTTGTTTATCGATTGGAAAAAGTTGCAATTCGGTGTTTATTATGAAGGCCGCATCCCCCGCGACCGGTGGATCGCCATGCGCCTGCTTCCGGTGGTTGGATTAACGATCCTTCCCTTGGCCGGATTATTAATCCTGGATCCCTGGATGACCTTTGCGCTGGAATCCTATCTGTGGGTTCTAATCCTCACCAACAGCCTGGGGTCGGGAGGAGATCTGGCCGCGGTGCTGATCGTCCTGCGGCAGGTTCCGGCGGCGGGCGCGTTGAATTTTAAACGTGGGAAGGCGTATTGGCTGCCCGCGGATGTGGGAGAAGGAAAAAAGCCCGGATGGGAGGGAGAGTAGGAATACCTGCGATGCGTGGAAGAGTCGGGTTATTCGGCACGTCCGCCGACGACAATCAAGACCGGTGAATCCTCCGCGAACGGCGAGCAATCGTAATCCCCCCACAGGTGCAACAGGCGCAATCCGGCCCGCTCCAGCAGGGAGGACAATTCATTCGGGAAGAAATATCGCAGGGTCATCAGAACCGTGGTCCGCGTCACCGTTCCTGCGCCATCGATCTCGTCGTAGATCCAGGTGATGTGTCCGAGCTGCGCCGCCCGGTCCGCGCGCAGGCTGGAGAACTGCTGAATGGTGACATTGCGCTCTTCATCGCGGAAAATCCGTTCGAGGACCAGGCTCTCCGGAGGATCGCCGTAGATCGGAATGGGATTGGGCAAGGCGAAGGCCGCCAGTCCGCCGGAAGCAAGGTGCGCGGCGATGGTTTCGAGGGCGGCGCCCGCGTCCGCCGGCTCCACCATGTGCGCAAAGGTGTTGAAGGGAAGGATGATCAGGGGAAAAGTTTTCCCCAGCCGGAGGCGGGTGAAATCATCTTCCAGGAGGGTTATTCGGGGTGCGATCGATTTTTGCAGGGCGAGCCGGCGGCGGGCGAGGGTGATCATCGCCGGGGAGGAATCCACCCCCGTCACCTCGAATCCTTCGCGCGCCAGGTGCAGCATCACGCGCCCGCTTCCGCATCCCAGCTCGAGAATCGGGCCGCCCTGCCGGCGTGCGAGGTCAACCCAACAGGGCAGATCCTCGGTGAACTCCGCGTTTTCCAAATCGTAGAATCGGGCGATGGATGCGTAGGAATCCATGATTTTGCTTGACGGTGAAGATGCGGCGCATTATACTCCGCGCGCCGGGGTGTAGCGCAGTTGGTAGCGCACTGCGTTTGGGACGCAGGAGTCGGCGGTTCAAGTCCGCCCACCCCGACTGTAGTGCGGAAAGGCATTATCGCCGAAGCGGCGGAAGGATCGTACCAGGCTTTGGGGGAAAAGCCGCTTGTCTTTTTCACTCCCGGGAAATCAGGAAATCGTAACGTGCAAAGCGGGGTGCGCGTCCCAACCAAGCATCTGGACTGGACCCGATGGCCGACATCATCCTGGAAGCAAAACGCTCCTTTAATTTTCAGCGGAAGATCCTGGCGATCCAAATGATCATGATCGCCATGATGTCCTTTCTCATCCTGGCCCGGGGAAAGATGCCGGGATTGGACATGGTCGGCTTGATCCTGTTCACCCTTTTTTTATGGGGCATGCGGGACCGGATCTCCTTCCTGGATTTCGCGCCGTTCCTGCTCATGCTGTTTACGTACGAGGTCATCCGGAGCGTCATCCTGGCGGTCGGTACGGACGGGTTGCACGTCGCGGATTTAATCGTCTGGGAACAGGCGTTGTGTGCGGGGATCATCCCCTCTTTCGCACTCCAACGGGCGTTGAGCACGACGGCCTACACATGGATTGTGGATCTCGTCGCCAATGGTTTCTATATGACCCACTTCTTCTCGGTGATCCTGGTGGGTTTCCTGCTGTGGACCAAGCGGAAGGCGCATTACTGGGCTTACATGATGGGATTGATCATCCTCTCCTATTCCGCATTTCTCACGTACGTGATATTCCCCGCCGCCCCGCCGTGGTGGGCATCGATGAACGGGTACTTGAGAGGCCAGCCGGTGAACCTGACGCACAGCCTGCTTTCTCCGCAGTACATCTTCGCCACCGCCAACCCCTTGGGGGCGATGCCGTCTGTGCATTCGGCATGGCCGTTTTACCTGCTTTTCTATTGCCTTTACGTTTGGGGACGGAAAACCCTGCCGGTGGCGATCCTTCCTGTCGGAGTGGCAGTTTCCTCGATTTACCTTGGGCACCATTACCTGGTCGACATCCTTGCCGGCATCGCCTACGCCGCCGTTGCGTTCTGGATCGCGACCCGGTGGGGGAAATCCCATCAGGAAGCGCGGGAACAAGTCGGTTCACTGGTTACCGTTTAATTTTCCCGGTGAGGGGCGGCCTTCTCTTCCGCAATGGATGCGGAAAAAAGGAGTTTTTTCGATGACGGGTCTTGTGCTGGATGGAAAAGCGCTCGCCAAGCAGATCGAGGGCGAATTGGCCATCCGCGTGCAGGCGGTCGTCGCCCGCTCCGGCGGAAAGCTACCGGTGTTGGCCGCGATCATCGTCGGCGAGGATCCGGCTTCGGTGACCTATGTCCGCATGAAGGGCAATGCCTGCAAGCGGGTGGGGATGGAATCGATCCAAATCCGCCTGCCGCAGGAGAGTACCACTCAAAATGTGCTGGACGAAATCGACAAACTCAACGTCCATCCCTCCGTGTACGGCATCCTGATCCAGCATCCCGTTCCCAAGCAGGTCGACGAACGTCTTTGCTTCGACCGCATTGTTTTGGAGAAGGATGTGGATGGGGTGACCTGCCTGGGATTCGGGCGGATGGCGATGCAGCAACCGGCCCATGGTTCCTCGACGCCCGCCGGAATCATGCGCCTGCTTTCCCACTACAAGATTCCCCTGGAGGGTCGGCGGGCTGTGATTGTCGGCCGCAGCCCGATCCTCGGCAAGCCGCTGGCGATGATGCTGATGAACGCCAACGCCACCGTCACGGTCTGTCATTCGCGGACCATCGACCTTCCGGACGTCGTCCGCCAGGGGGATATCGTCGTCGGCGCGGTGGGGAAGGCGGAGTTCATCAAGGGCGATTGGATCAAACCGGGAGCGGTGGTGGTCGACGCCGGATACAACGAGGGCAACGTCGGGGATATCGAGCTCTCGGCGGTGATCGAAAAGTGCGCCGCATATACGCCGGTCCCCGGCGGCGTGGGGCCGATGACGATCGCGATGCTGATCACGCAAACCGTGGAGGCGGCGGAGAAGGCGACCGCCTGACGCGAACAGCTCGTCGATGGAAATTATTACCGCCGGGAATAACCGGCGGTTTTTCTTATCGGAAAGAGATCGTCATTCCCGCGCCTGCCCCCGCGAAGCATCACCACTCGGTTTTGCTCTTTGAGTGGTGATGCTGGCGAAGCGGGGGTGTTCGTAGCGGGAATCCATGACATGCGCTACTGGAAATATTCAATAGATTCCTGGATGCCTGCTAAGGTCACGCAGGCATGACGAGCAATTTGTATTACGCGAGGATGACACGGGTGAAAACACGCCTGGTTTTGCTTGACGCTGACGGGCACCGGAGGGTATACTCACGCGCGCCATCATTTCCAAATGGTGCGCGGGCGTCGCCAAGTGGCAAGGCATCAGCCTTCCAAGCTGACATCGCGGGTCCGAATCCCGTCGCCCGCTCCTCGGGCCCGTAGCTCAATGGCAGAGCAGCTCCCTCATAAGGAGTTGGTTGATGGTTCGAGCCCATCCGGGCCCACTGCGGTTCACTCCCCAAAGAGATCCAACCAGATTTCGATGTCCTTCGGTTCTTCCGGAGGTTTTTCTTTTCCCGGGGAGTGTGACACGGCCCGCAATTCGCGCGCGAACTCCTCGGAGGAGAGGATTTTCGCGCCTGCGCGGCGGGCCTGGCTGCGGATCTCGGAATCCGAACTGACGACGGTGAAGTGGCGCGCGTCCTTCCGGCCGCGCAGGAATTCGAGGATGGCGTCGTCGGCGCGCCGCGGCGGGGGGATGAAATGCGCCTTCACCATCCTCCCGGAAAGGAATTGCGGATTAGTACCGGGCCGGCCGCGGTCGAAATACACCACCATCTTGCGCCGGGAGAAGCGGCCGAACTCCTCCAGCACCTCCAGCAGTTTGCGTTCATCCTCCGGATCCGACAGCGCCAGCCCCGGGAAGGCTCCGATTAAATTATGACCGTCGATCAAATAGGGCATGCGCCGATTCCTTCAGCGGAGGATTGTTGATCCGGCGCGCGGGAGGTGCTACACTGGGCATATATCGCACGCGGAGGTGACCATGGCCCGACGCTGGATATTCTACCTCGCGCTGAACGTTTTGGTGTCGGCGGCGACGATGCTCGGCGTTCTTTATTTTTGGAATCGTTCGCAGCAATCCGCAACGATCGCGGTCTCCACTCCGGCCACGCAGCAGCCTCACGGGGAGCTTCCCCCGCTTCCCGCTGTTTCGCAAACCCCTAAAACAATCCTCTATACCGTCAAAGAGGGAGATACCCTCGGCCGGATCGCGGAGCAGTTCGGGGTCACCGTGGAGGAACTGGTGGCGCTTAACAATATCGAGGATCCGGATTGGCTGGAACCGGGGATGACGCTGATCATTCCCGCACACGGCAAATCAGGCCAGCCCGTCTCGAACGATCCCACCGTGACCCCCCAGGAAGGGGAACAGTCCCCGTGGCCTTTTATTGAATCGGTGGTGTCCCCCGGTAATTTGTTCCTCGAGGCGGTGCGGATCACCAATCCCGGCGCGAACGCCGTCCTCACCGGCTGGCGCCTACGCGCCCCCTCCGGAGCCGAATATGTCTTCGGTGAATTTTCACTCGTCGCCCAGGGGGCGGTCCTCATTCACACCACCGAAGGAATCGACACGGCGATCGATCTGTATTGGAATCTGAAGGAAGTCGTCTGGCATTCCGGCGACGAAGTGCTGCTCCTCGATCCGCTTGGCAACCTGCGTTCGACGTATGTGATTCCATAAATCGGAGTCCCCGCTCTCCCCGGCGAACGCGAAAACCGCGCGGGGAGGAGGAAAGGGGTCTGTTCAGAACCGTACCCCTCTGCTACACTACCGCCCCGGAGCAAATCATGATTCAAGTCCTCTATCGAAAATGGCGTCCGCAGACTTGGGATGATGTTGTCGGACAGAAACACGTCGTCCACACGCTGAAGAACGCGCTCATCACGGGGCGGATCGCGCACGCTTACCTCTTCTCGGGTCCGCGGGGAACCGGAAAGACAAGCACGGCGCGGATCCTGGCCAAGGCCGCCAATTGCATGGCGGAAGAGGTGGCCGCGCGCCCGTGCAACCAGTGCGCGCGCTGCAAGGCCGTGAACGAAGGCAACTACCTCGATCTGATTGAAATCGACGCCGCCTCGAATACCAGCGTGGAGGACGTGCGGGATTTGCGCGAGCGGGTTCCATTTGCGCCGAGCGACGGCCGATACAAAATCTACATCATCGACGAAGTGCATATGCTTTCCACCGCCGCCTTCAACGCGCTGCTCAAGACGCTTGAAGAACCCCCGGCGCATGCGATCTTCATATTGGCCACAACCGAATCTCATAAGATTCCCGCCACGGTGGTTTCGCGCTGCCAGCGGCATGAATTCCGCCGTCTGGGAGTCGAGGAGATCACAACCCAGCTGGAGGAAATGGTGAAAGCCGAGGGAATCCAGGCGGAAAAGGAAGCGCTTGAAGCGGTCGCCCGCCAGGCGACGGGCAGCATGCGCGATGCCATCAGCCTGCTGGATCAACTCGGCTCGATGGGGGAAGCCATCACGCTGCAGCGGACGCTGGAGATGCTGGGGTCGACCGGGAGCGAGACCGTGCAGCAGCTTGCGGCCTGCATCGGCCGCAAGGATGCCGCCGAAGGATTGCAAATCATCCACCGCGCCACGGATTCAGGTGCGGATGGCCGGCAGTTCGCCCGCCAAGTGGTGGATTACCTGCGCGGCGTGATGATGGCCGCGTCGGGCAACAGCGATCTGGTGGAAGCCACGCCGGAGATGCGCGCCGCGATGAAAGACCTTTCGGCGAAAATGGATCCGGCGGTTTTATACCGGGCCATCCGCGCATTTTCCCACGCCGCCGCCGATTTGCGTTCCGGCTGGCGGCCGCAATTGCCGCTCGAGTTGGCGCTGATTGATTCGATTCTCGATTCCCCGGCGGGGAATGCCGCCGAGGTCGCGGCCGCCAGCCCGACCGCCGCGGGAAGCGCCGGCGGCGGGGGTTCTCCGCGCCCGCTTCCTCCCCGGGCTGCATCCGCAGCGCCGCCGTCGAAACCGGTGCTGAAGACGAGTGCTTCCTCGCCGGCGCAGTATGGCGCGCTCCCTGTCGCAGGCAATCCGGTCGCCGGATTAACCCTCGCCCGCATCCGCGAATCCTGGCCGCGCGTGCTGAGCACGATCCGCGAGCGGGATTCCCGCAGCTACACCCTGTTCGCCGGCGCCCAACCGGATTCGCTGGACGGGGATCTGCTTTCGATCGTCGTGGATGCCGACCTCTTCCGGCAGAAGTGCGCGCGTCCGGAAACGCTGCTGCTCCTGCAGGGCGTCCTCGCGGAAGTGATCGGCTCCCCGATGCGCATCCGGTTCACGGTCGGCAAAGCCAAATCCATCGCCGAAAATCCGGCGCAATATCCCGAAGGGGGGATGGTGGACACCGCTTCGCGGGAGTTTGGTGCGCAGGTGATCGATCTGCCGTAAGGAGATTCTCAGACCCATGGGAAAACAACACAAGCCGGCCTTTCCCGGCGGGAACGCACCCGGCATGATGGCGCAACTCGCGCGGCTGCAAGAGGAAATGCAGCGCGCCCAGCGCGAACTGGAGGAGGAAACAGTCACCGCAACCTCCGGCGGCGGAGCGGTCACGATCGTGATGACCGGCGGGCAACAGGTCCGTTCCGTGAAGGTCGCGGCGGAAGTTCTGCAGCAGGCCGACCCCGACCTGTTGGGGGATATGCTGACGGCCGCATTCAACCAAGCCGTGAAGGCTTCCAAAGATCTTGCCCAGCAGAAACTCGGGCCCCTCATGCCGTGACCCTTCCCAAACCCGTATTTCGTTTGATTGAGCAGTTCCAACGCCTGCCCGGCATAGGTCCCAAGACGGCCTCGCGCCTGGTCTACCATCTGTTGCGCGTCCCGGAAGAACAGGCGCACACCTTGGGCGAAGCGCTGCTCGAACTGCGGGAGCAGACCCGCTTTTGCTCGACGTGCTTCAATATCACCGACACCGCCACCGATCCGTGCGCGGTCTGCCGCGACGAACGCCGAGACGGGTCGATTTTGTGTGTGGTGGAAGCGCCGCTGGACGTGCAAGCGATCGAGCGCGCCCAGGGATTCAAAGGCCGCTATCACGTGTTGCACGGCGCCATTTCGCCGGTGGAGGGAATCGGGCCGGAAAACCTCAAGATCGGCGAGCTGGTCGCGCGCGTCCGCGCCGGCGGCGTGCAGGAGGTGATCCTGGCCACCAATCCCTCGATGGAGGGCGAGGCCACGGCGATGTACATCCACCGGCAGCTGCAGGGCCTTCCGGTAAAGGTGACCCGCCTGGCGCGCGGCCTTCCGGTCGGCGGCGATTTGGAATACGCCGATGACACCACGCTGGCCAAAGCACTCGAAGGCCGGAGTGCGATGCCATGATGGATGGATGCGTTTCTACTCCATAAGCAATAATCCGTTTTCCTTGACTTTATTAATCGATCCCATATAATGGGAGCAAGATCAGCCCTATGAAAAACTTCACCGGTTCGGTCGCTTGCATGTGTATCTGTCTTGGCCAGGGACGGAGGTCTCTCGCTTAGGCTTTTGCACGCGTGGAACCGGGCACCATTCGATAGGCGAAGGCAACCGTCTCCTGGATTATGAGAGGCGGTTTGTTTTTTAACCCCTCCTCCCACCCTCTCCCCACATTGGGGAGGGGACAGGGGAGGGGCAGGAAAGGGAAATATGAAAATCGCAAATTCGGTTACGGACTTGGTTGGAAATACACCCCTTGTGAGGATCCACCGGCTGGCCGCGGGAGCGAAGGCGGAAGTGGCCGCCAAACTGGAGTTCTACAATCCGGCGCATTCCGTAAAGGACCGCATCGGCGTCGCGATGATCGACGCCGCCGAGAAAGCGGGCAGGATCAAACCGGACACGATCGTCCTCGAGCCGACCAGCGGGAACACCGGAATCGCGCTGGCGATGGTATGCGCCGCGCGCGGGTACCGCTGCGCCCTGACGATGCCGGAGACGATGAGCCGCGAACGGAGGATGCTCCTGCGCGCGTATGGCGCCGACCTGATCCTGACCCCCGGCAGCGAGGGCATGGCCGGGGCGATCCGCAAGGCCGAGGAACTGGCGAAAGCCGACCCGCGCTACTTCATCCCGCAGCAGTTCGAAAATCCCGCCAATCCGGAAATCCACCGCCGCACGACGGCCGAGGAGATCTGGCGCGATACCGACGGCAAGGTGGATATTCTCGTCGCAGGGGTGGGCACCGGCGGGACGATCACCGGCGTGGGCGAAGCTCTCAAGGCGCACAATTCAACCGTCCGGATCGTGGCGGTCGAGCCCGACGCGTCCCCGGTGCTTTCCGGCGGAAACAAGGGGCCGCATCCGCTTCAGGGAATCGGAGCCGGATTCGTTCCGGCCGTTCTCAACACGAAAATCTACGACGAGGTCATCCGTGTCACCGGCGAGGACGCCTTTGCCACCGCCCGCCGGGCAGCGCGCGAGGAGGGCTTGCTGGTGGGAATCTCCTCCGGAGCGGCGTTGTGGGCCGCGCTGCAGGTGGCGGAACGCGCGGAGAATGCCGGAAAGCTGATCGTGGTGATCATCCCGTCGTTCGGCGAACGCTATCTGAGCACACCGCTGTTCTCGGATTTGGCGGAGTGATGATGCGACCATCGACGGTCGACTATCGACCATCGAAAAGCTGCCCATAGACGTTGGACGATGGACCACGGCCGGTCCTGGCAGTTGTGGTGTTGCTCGCCTATTTACCAAAAACCAATGGAGAAAAACCATCGGCGATGGTCCATGGTCTATGGTCGACCGTTCTCGATCTTGAAGTGCACAAACAATATTTTAGGAGCAGGCATGTTAAAAACGATTCAACGTGATATCAAGTCCGTCTTCGCCCGCGATCCGGCCGCACGCAGCCTGCTGGAAGTGCTGACGTGCTACCCCGGCCTGCACGCTGTGTGGGGTCACCGGGTCGCGCATTGGTTTTGGATCCATGGTTTTAAATTGATCGGCCGGATCATCTCGCAGGTCGTGCGCGGTTTTACGGGGATCGAAATCCATCCCGGCGCGCAGATCGGACCCGGTCTGTTCATCGACCATGGCATGGAAGTGGTGATCGGCGAGACTTCCGAGATCGGCGAGGATGTCACGCTGTATCACGGCGTCACCCTCGGCGGCACCAGCATCATCAAGGGCAAGCGCCATCCCACCCTCGGCGACGGAGTGGTGGTCGGGACGGGCGCGAAGATTCTCGGCGCAATCACCGTCGGCGAGAGCAGCCGGGTGGGGGCGAATGCCGTGGTGGTGCGTTCGGTACCGCCGGATTCGGTCGTGGTCGGCGTGCCGGGCGAGATCGTCGTCCGCTCGCGGCCGCGCCCCGATGTCCACACGCCCGACCTCGAGCACTCGCAGATGCCGGACGTGCTGGGCGAAGCGCTGCAGGAGCTGATAAAACGGGTCGGCGAACTGGAAGGCCGGGTGAACGGGCACGCCCATCCATCGCACGTCCGCACGCTGGATCACGGAGTCTGGAGTGGGGAGGATTTTCAAATCTGAGCGCTGTCCTAACTCTCTCACCCCCGTCCCCTCTCCCCCTTCCCCTTACGGGGAAAGGGGAGAGGGGTGCCTAAGCCCTGTGTTCTTCAGGGCGAAGGCGGGGAGAGGGGGTTAGGACTGCTTATCTTGACACGCTTTGCGCCGGTATGATATAAGCGCGTCCAACAACCGCATACGCAAAGCGCTCTTATCCAGAGAGGCGGAGGGACCGGCCCGATGAAGCCTCGGCAACCAGCGGAAACGCAGGTGCCAATTCCGGCAGCAGGGATGACTCGTTGAGTCATCCGAATCTGAAAGATGAGAGGGCAGTGAAATATTAAGTTCACCGCCTCTTCTTTCGGAAGAGGCGGTTTGTTTTTTAGGACGGGAGAGCGGCGCGTAACGGTAATCTCAAAGGAGGAACAATGACACAGGAAACATCACGCAAGTTCGGTTTCACCACCCGGCAGTTGCATGCCGGGCAGAAGGCGGATCCAACCACCGGCGCCCGCGCGGTGCCGATCTACCAGACCACGTCGTACGCGTTCCGCGATACGGCGCACGCGGCGCGGCTGTTCGCTCTGGAGGAGCCGGGGAACATCTATTCCCGGATCATGAATCCGACCAACGACGTTTTCGAGCAGCGCATCGCCGATCTGGAGGGTGGAGTGGGAGCGCTCGCGGCGTCCTCCGGCCACGCGGCTCAAACAATGACCGTGCTTGCCCTGTGTGCGGCGGGGGATCATATCGTCTCTGCTTCCACGCTCTACGGCGGGACGTACAACCAATTCAATTACACTTTTCCCCGGTTGGGGATCGAGGCGACGTTCGTGGATCCCGCCGATCCGGAGAGTTTCCGCCGCGCCATCCGCCCCAATACGAAAATCCTCTACGGCGAGACGCTCGGCAATCCGCGGATCAACGTATTCCCGTTCGAGGAAGTGTCCAAGATCGCCCGTGAGAATCGGATCCCGCTCGTGATCGACAACACCTTCGCCACGCCGTATCTGTGCCGCCCGTTCGAATGGGGCGCGAACATCGTCCTCCATTCGACGACCAAGTTCATCGGCGGCCATGGCACGACGATCGGCGGTGTGATCGTCGACGGTGGGAATTTCGATTGGAGCGCCTCGGGGCGGTTCGCAAGTTTCACGCAGCCGGATCCTTCGTATCACGGACTCGCGTTCGCATCCCTTGGCCCGGCGGCGTTCATCACCAAAGCGCGGGTGCAGATCCTGCGCGATATCGGCGCGTGCCAGGCGCCTTTCAATTCATTCCTTCTACTGCAAGGATTGGAAACACTCAGCCTGCGCATGGATCGGCATGTCGCGAACGCCCGGAAGGTGGCGGAGTTCCTGGAAGCGCATCCGAAGTCCGCCGGGGTGGCTTATCCCGGGTTGAAAAGCCATCCGGATTACGCCCGATCGAAAAAGTACGTACCCAAAGGGCCGGGCGCGATCATGGGCTTCGGGGTCAAGGGCGGATTGGACGCGGGCAGGAAATTCATCGACAGTCTGCAGCTCTTCAGCCACCTGGCCAACGTCGGCGACGCCAAGAGTCTGGCGATCCATCCCGCCAGCACGACCCACGCCCAACTCAGCCCGCAAGAGCAGCAGGCGGCGGGCGTAACCCCGGATTTCATCCGGCTCAGCATCGGGATCGAGGACATCGACGACATCCTCTGGGATCTGGATCAGGCGCTGGGGAAGGGCTGAGACGATGGACCATCGACCATGGACCATGGCCGATGACCGTCTGAGCGATTGTGCATGACTATTGACGAATAGTTTTATCGACGGTCGAGTAGGCCGCGGAATTCACGCGGCCTACTCGACCGGCATAAAATAACCGACAATGGACGATGGACGATGGTAGTCTGACCGCCGGCCATGGATGATGGACCATCGCCGTTAATCGATCGGGAAGGTTCTGTTTTCCATGGTCTTTGGTCTGTAGAAGGCCTAGATCAGCGAAGTCAGAAAAAGAGAATTATCGGTCAATAGGCATGCAGAACGTAAAAAACAATTGTCGGCCATGGTCTATTGTCCATCGTCCATGGTCGGTTTTCCACAGGTCGTATAATCTGACTTCGATCCGATAATCCCATGACCGAACTCTCTGCCCGCATCACGGGCGTCCTCGACACGCTTCCCCAGAAGCCCGGCTGCTACCTGATGAAGGATGAAGCCGGGAAAGTGATCTACGTCGGCAAGGCGATCAACCTGCGCTCGCGCGTGCGGTCGTATTTCCAATCCGGTGCGGACCACACCCCCAAGACCGAAAAACTGGTCCGCAACATCGTCGACATCGAATGGATCCTGGTCGGGTCGGAGCTCGAGGCGCTGATCCTCGAGATGAACCTGATCAAGCGCTACCGGCCGCATTACAACATCCGGCTTAAGGACGACAAGCGCTACCCGTACATCCTGGTTCATTGGGCCGATCCGTTTCCAAAGGTGACGATCACCCGGATGATGGAGCGGGACGGCAACCGCTATTTCGGACCCTACACATCGGTCTGGGCGGTGCACCAGACCCTCGACCTCCTGCGCCGGATCTTCCCCTACCTCACCTGCAATCGCGAGATCACCGGAACCGATCCCCGGGCCTGCCTGTGGTACGACCTCAAGCTGTGCACCGCGCCGTGCATCGGCGCCGTGGGGCAGGAGGAATACCGGCGGATGATCGACGACCTATGCCGGTTTCTCGCCGGCGAAGTGGAGGGGATTGTCGCGGACGTCCAGAAGAAGATGCAACAGGCATCGGAAGGCATGCGCTACGAGCAGGCGGCCCGCCTGCGGGACCAGTTGCAGGCGATCCGCGCCGTGGTGGAAAGGCAGAAGATCGTCTCCACCACGAAAACGGATTCCGACGTGGTGGCCCTGGCGCGCCAGGACGGGGATGCCTGCGTTCAGGTTTTCATCATCCGCAGCGGGCGGCTGATCGGGCGCGAGCACTTTGTCCTCGAGGGGACGCGCGATACGGAGGAAGCCGAGGTCCTGCGGCAATTCCTCGTTCAATTCTATGAAGAGGCGGCGGTTATTCCCGCCGAAGTGCTGCTCCCGGTCGAGGTGGAAGAGGTCCGGATCGTGGAGGAGTGGATGCGTTCGCGGCGCGGAGGGGAGGCGGTGCGCATCACCGTCCCGCGCACCGGAGTGGACCGCGAACTGGTGGGGATGGCCGCCGAGAATGCCGCGGAGACCCTCAAATCGCTGCGGGCGCAATGGGAATCCGACCGCTCGCGCCAGGTGGAGGCGCTGGCTGAGGTGCAGCGGGCGCTGGATCTGCCGAATCCGCCTTCCCGCGTGGAGTGTTATGATATCTCCAACATCCAGGGGACCGCGATTGTCGCCAGCATGGTGGTGTTTGAGCAGGGGGTTCCGAACAAGGCCCATTACCGCCGTTTCCAGGTGCGGTGTGTGGAGGGTGCGCCGGACGACTTCGCATCCCTCCATGAAGTGCTGCATCGCAGGTTTTCCCGCTGGAAGGGACCCGAGGTGGAGCAGGTCGGGCGGAAAAAGGATCCCTCGTTTTCCGTCCTGCCGGATCTCTTGATGGTGGACGGCGGGAAGGGCCAGCTCGCGGAAGCGGAGAAAGTGCTTGCGGAATTCGGGCTGACCGAGCGGGTTCCGGCGGCATCGCTGGCCAAGCAGGAAGAAGAAGTTTTCCGGCCCGGCCGGAAAACCTCCATCCGGCTGCCGCGGGATTCGCGGGGCATGTTCCTGCTGCAGCGGATCCGCGACGAAGCCCACCGGTTCGCGATCACCTATCACCGGAGCGTGCGCGCGAAAAAGGGGTTGGCTTCGCGGCTGGATGCCATCCAAGGAATCGGGCCCGCCCGGCGAAAAATGCTGCTGACGGCGTTCGGAACGCTGGACGCGATCCGCAGCGCACCGGTGGAGGAGCTGATTAAAGTGAAAGGAATCACCCGCGAGGTGGCGGAACGCCTGCGGCGGGAATTGTGAGGATGGCGGATGTATAAAGCCTGGATCATCGACGACGACCCGGATATGTGCAAGGCGGTGGGGCTGATGCTCGTGGTAGTCGGCGTGCAGGCCCGGTCGTTCTCCAGCGGGGTGGAGGCAGGCAAGGCGTTGCTTTCGAATCCGCCGCCCGACATCATCTTCCTCGACCTCAACATGCCCAAAGTCGACGGGTCGGAATTTCTACGCTTTGTCCGCAGCCGCTTTTCGAAGGAACAACTTCCGGTGGTGATGCTCTCGGTGGAAAGCGCGGAGACGGCGGTGTATACTCTGCTCTCGGCCGGGGCCAACAGCTTCCTGGTCAAACCGCTCGATGTCGACGAATTGCGCAAGGTGCTGGTGAAGGTCCTTCCGGGTTTCGCCGAACAAAACCAGGAAGACCTTTTCTAATCAACAGATTTGGGAGAAGAAATGTACTCGAAGAAAAAGAATGTCCGCCCCGTACGCAAAAAACCGGTCAATTGGACCTATTTAATTTTTATCATATTCTGCGTTGTCATGGTGGTCGGCTTCATTATTACGGCCATTTTCTGATTGACGGCGAGGCTTCGCCGGCCGTTCCGTTTCTCCGGACGATTATTTTACCGGGATGCAAAAAACCCTTGGAGTCGTCCCGGACCCCAAGGGTTTCCATCGTATCCCGATCCGTTTTGACCGCGGCGGTGAGGATGCAGCCTATCCGGCCGCCGTCATTTCCCCTTTTCCGTTTCTTCGGATTTCCATCTCCCGGCAAGCCGCGCTCCCAGGCTGGGAGATTTCTTGGATACCGCCGCTTTCCGGGCGGATGTGTAGAGTTTCCACCCCGCCCAGAGGACAAGCAACGCGAAGAAGGCAATCCCAAACCATTCCACCGGCACGGTCGCCGGATCTTTCTTAAATGCCCGGACGATCGGAATCGCAAACAGCAGAATCGTCACCGACCCGATGGCGAGAAAGAAACAGCCGAAGCGTTCCCGGAAACCCACAGAATCCAACCTTTCCGTATTTCCCCTGGATAAAGGATTCTATCATTTCATGCGTTATCGACCCTTAGCGGCTAACAAGCCGCTCGGGATGACACACTGAGTATGTCATCCCGAGACCGCTTCAGCGGCCGAGGGATCGGTAATGCGTGGACGCGAAAAAAGGATTGTAATAATGCGACACCGACTCCTTCCCTCGCTTCGCCTGGGACAGGCGCCCCTGAGAACGGGGTTCGGAGTGACAATGCATAGGGACGTTCCCGGCCGTCCGGCTGTTGTATACTCGAAGCGGAATTGAAATTACCACCATGGACTCGAACCGTGTGTTTGCAGGAGTGGATCTTTCAGCGGGAAAGCGCCGGCTGACGGTTGCGATGCTTTCGCCGCGGCTGGATGTCGGTTCCTTGAAAGAACAGACGCTGGAAGAAACGGCGGAGGAGCTGGCCTCCTTCGGGGAAGTGGCCGTCGCGGTCGGCGGCCCGTTGCGGCTGTTCCAAACCAGGGTTGTGGAAGAAGCTCCCCTCAACGAAGCGCTGCGCGAGGGAAGGCCGAAACGGACCCGGGCGGCGGAAACGGAACTTGCCCGGCGGGGGATTCCCATCCGCCGAACGCCTGCGCTGGAAAGCGCCGCTCCCGCCTGGATGCGCTTCTCCCTGCGGCTGGCGGGAGAACTTGCGGCGCACGGATTTCCCGAAAGCAAGGAGGTGCGTGAGTCCCCACGCGTCCTGCTGGAGACCCATCCGGCGGCGTGCGCGGCGGTTTTGCTGGGCAGGCTGCCCTTCGGGCGGGAGACTCTCGAAGGCCGGATCCAGCGCCAGCTTGCGCTGCTCCGCGAAAAAGTTGCGCTTCCCGACCCGATGGGTGCCCTCGAAGAAATCACCGCGCATCATATTCTCTCCGGGCGCTTGGCGCTGGAGGGAATCCTGCGCGCGGACGAGTTGGATGCGCTGCTCGCGGCGTACACCGCTTGGCGCGCATATTCCTTGCCGGGTGCGGTTACCTGGTTGGGAGATGATGCGGATGGATGGATCTGTCTTCCGGTGAAGGAATTGAAGGAGAAATATTCCAAGTGAATATAAATGATCGTCATCCCCGCGTGATCCTGGCGGGGATCCAGGGCAAGCGACACGCGAACAACTCATCTTAATTCCTGGATGCCCGCCAAGTACACCCCCGCTTCCCCGCATAAAACGCGGGGCAGGCGCGAGGGCAGGCGCGGGCATAACGAACTGATTTATCCCCCGATCGAAACCTTTACTTCAATCGTCTGTCCCGCAGTTTCGGGGATGGGGATGATGCTGCCGCCCAGTTTCTTCCCATTCACCTCAAGCGCGACGCGGTTGCCTTTTCCGATTCGTTTTGCGTCGATTTTATAGGTGCTGCCGCGGAAAATGCGTTCGGCGGAGAATCCCTTCCACTCCTCCGGAATTACCGGCGAAATTTGCAATCCGGCGAAGGTCGGCCGAATGCCGAGAATCCACTGCGTTCCGGCGACGTAGGTGTAGGATGCCGTCCCGGTCAGCCAGGAAGTGCGGCCGCGGCCGTAGTGCTTGTGTTCCGGAGCGGCGATGTTCTGGCAATAGACGTACGGCTCGGTCCGCAGCGTATCCACATCCTTGCGCGCCAGAGGCAGGATCTGGCGGTAATACTGATAGGCGCGGTCGCCCCAGCCGAGTTTGGCCGCGGCGATGATCGCCCAGGTGTTGGCGTGGCAGAAGATGCCGCCGTTCTCCTTCACCCCGGGCGGGTAGGTGGTCGTGCCGCCTACGCGCTCCTGGTAGCCGTCGTACGGCGGCCACATCACCCGCAGGCCGAACGGAGTATTAAGTTTTTCATTCGCACTTGTCATTGCCGCCGCCAGGCGGTCCGGCTGGCCGATTTCACCGAGGACCGCCCAGGTTTGCGAGTTCAAACCGATTTTGTGTTTTTCCTCGGAGGCTACGCCGACCGGAAGCCCCTTGTCATCGAAGGCGCGCGTGAACCAGGCGCCGTCCCAGCAATTTTTCTGGATGATGTCCGCCATCTCGCGCTGAAGTTTTTCGAACCGCGCGGCATCGGATTCTTTCCCCAGGGCTCGGCTCAGGTCGGCCAGGTCGAGCATCGCCCGGCAGAACTGCTCGGCGGAAAACACGCTCTCGGCTTTGCCGCTGCCGTGATCCAGGTTCATCGTATCGTCCCAGTCGGAAAACCCAAGCCGCGGAAGGCGGTGCGGCCCGCGGTTTGCCAGCGTGAATTTCACCGCCCGCAGCATGTGCTCCCAGACGGTTTCTTCCCCGCCGTCGTAGAAGGCGATCTTCTGCTGCAGGTAGCCGAAATCCGCCGTCTCGCGCAGGTAGGCGCAGGTGGCGATGATCAGCCACAGATGGTCGTCGGAGAACCATTGCGGCCGGGTTTTGTATTCCGCGGCCAGCCCGGGACCGCCTTCGCCGGTGAGCGGGAAGACCTGGTGCCAGGTGTGTCCATCCTTGAATTGCAGCTTCCAGATCATCGTCAGCATCGCGCGCGCCTGGCGCGGCAGATTGTGAACCACGCCGAGGGTATCCTGGGCCGTGTCGCGCGTCCCCAGCCCGCGCCCGAGACCCGTGTCGTACGCGGAAACGAAACGCGACCAGTAGAGGTTCGCCCGGCACTGGATCGGATTCCACACGTTGAGCATCGCGTTTGTTTCCGGGTCGGGGGTTTCCACTTTGAAGGAGGAGAGGTACCCATCCCAATCCTTGCGCAGCGCGGTGAACGCGGCTTCCACTTCCTTTGAATTACTGAAGCGTTTCACTTTGGATTCGATGCAATCCGGCGTGTCGGTGATGCCGAGCATGTAGACAATCGTTTTCTTCTCGCCCGGTTTGAGCGTGACGAGGTGCGAGAGTGAGCCGATGTTGTTTCCGCGCGGCGCCAGGCTGTTCCCGGGCCTGCCGTTTTCCACCGCCTGCGGATTCGCCAGATCCCGCATCCGCCCGACGAATTCTTCGCGGTCGGTGTCGAAACCGGAGGGCCGGGATGAACTCGCCGCCCAGGTTACCGTCTTGCGGAACTTGGTCCGCGCCTGGAGGATGCCTTTCGACTGGCTGGATTGGAAAATCTGCTGGCCCCAGTCGACGTTTTGCTGGTCGGTGACCGCGTCCCAGAAGGAATATTCGGCGTAGGAGAAGGTCCGCAGCATGCGTTTGCGTTTGGTGGTGTTGCGCAGGGTCAGGATCCACAACTCGCAGGGGCAGGTCTCCTCCGGAGGGGAGGGCGGGACGAAGTAAAGGATGCTTGCCGCGATGCCCTTATAAGAAGAGGAAATCCGTGTGTAGCCGGGGCCGTGGCGGCATTCGTAGGATTGCAGTTTGCGGCCGAGCACAGGCTGTGCGGTCGGGCTCCAATATTCGCCGTTCTGCTGATCGCGGATGTAGATATAGCGGCCGGGCTGGTCGGCCGGGATGGTGTTGTAGCGGTAGCGCGTCACGCGGCGGCTGCGCGGGTCGCGGTCGAAGGAAAAACCGCCGGCGGTGTTGGAGATGATCCCGCCGTAGCGCCCTTCGCCGAGGTAGTTGATCCAGGGCGTCGGGGTGTCGGGCCGGGTGATCACGTACTCGCGGGTTTCCGCGTCGAAATACCCGTACGGGTTGCGCAGGATCTGGGAAGGTGCATTTCTCTTCATCCGGAATATCTCCTGGGGGAAGTGTGCTTCGGCGTCGGCGGACGGTCCGTGTCCGCGCGTGGGATATTATATCCAAATACGACAGGAGAAGGATTACATTTTAAAGGCCGCCTGTAGAAAACCGGATCGATCGGATCGGTTTTTCTCGAGCCGGATGGAGCCTCGAATCGACGGACAAGCGGCGGCAAAACCGCCGGTGGCGCAGATTGCGCAGCGGCTGCGATTGAAGGAATTGTCTTTTTAACGCAGCGGGCAGATGGCAGGACAATTCCCGCTTGAGGCCGTTTTTTTCTGAGAAATAACGCTGTGCGCCGGGCGCTTTTCGGAGGGAGGTCGCACTTTTTTCCCCTCCTTTCAAGTAGAATCCGATCAGGCGGGTCACGACCGCGTCCCAGCCTACCCCCGGGAGTGGGGAAGGCTGTAGGGAGGGAGGCGCAGACGAGAGCCGGATGGACTTCATCCGAGCGGAAAGCAGATTGCGCCGCCGGCCGCCGGCGCAGGAGGGCTGACTATGACTTACAAACTCACCATCAAGCAGAAACCCACTTATCTGCATGTCATCGTTACCGGACGGAACAGCAAAGAGACGGTGAAGCAATATGTGGAGGAAATTTTTCGCGAGTGCACGGCCCGGGCGTGTTTCCGAGTCCTGATCGAAGAACGCCTTGAAGGGCCGCGTTTGGGAACCCTGGATGTGTTTCAGATCGTGTCGGAGGGAAGCAACAAAATATTGGGTATGTTTACGGCGATCGCCTATGTGGATGTCAATGCGGAAAGCGATTCGATGAAGTTCGCCGAGACGGTCGCGGTCAACCGTGCGTTACCGATCACCGTTTTCTCAACCGTGGCCGACGCCGAGAAATGGCTGCTGCATGAGAATCGCGGAGGCGCCGGGCCGCGCGCCGCGGCGGATTCGGCCGACCGGCGGTAGGATTATTGCCGAAGCAGTAAATTGCCGGGGGATTATTCGAGTGGCAGTGAAGACCATGGGGAGAGAGGCCATGCATGATTTTCCCGGATTCGTGGAAAGCGCCTCATCCTTCGCGATGATCCACGCCATGATGTCGTCGATGGTGCTATACATCCCCCGGGTTGGATTGGAAGCAGAACGATGCATCTATTGAACCGTATTCAATACAATTAACCTGCAAAGTACCGTTCGAAACAAGTGAGAAAACGGGAGAAAAAGTATGAAAAAAATTTTCACCTGCCAATTATTCTGTCTGTTTCTCTCTTCGCTGACGCTGACGAGTTGTGGACTAAACAAAAAATCAACGGATATTATGGTTCCTTCACCATTGAATTCTCCGGTTCCGACTGCTACAGCTACGCTGACCGTAACCCGGACATTTACGCCGCCGGTTTGCTCCCGGACTCTCTCGGAGGATGCCGGAAAAGTCCTCGCCTATCTCGACCGCCTGACGGATGACAAAGAATTCAATGGCGTGATTTCCGGCCAGCAATGCCCCCACGACAAAGGGATCTGCGACGACGTCTCGTACCAGCGCGCCATCGGAGCGCTGCACGACGTCTCCGGGAAATGGGTCGGGATACTCGACCTGGATTACGAATACATCCGTGAATACAGCCCCGCCGAGCTTTCCGCGGCCAACCGGCGGCTGATCGCCCATTGGCAGGCGGGCGGATTGGTGGCGATCACCTGGTCTCATTCCAATCCGTGGGGAACCGAACCGTGGCAGGCTTGGAAGGACATTACCACTCAGTACCCGGGAACGGACCTCCGGGAGCTACTCCCGGGCGGCAAACTGCGCCAGCGCTGGGTAGCGTCCTATGATCGAATCGCCGCCGCGCTTGCGGAACTCCGCGACGCGGGGGTGGTGGTCCTGTGGCGGCCGATGCAGGAGATGAACGGCCAAATATTCTGGTGGGGCAAACGGCCCGGGAATCTCGAGGATCCGCATGTGGATTACATGGAGCTCTGGCGGGATATGTTCGGCTATTTCACCTGTACGAAGGGATTGAACAACCTGCTCTGGGTCTTCTCCCCGGTCGGTGTCCATGCGTGGTCATCGTTCCCGTATCCGGGGGATGCGTATGTCGATATCGTCGCCGGCACGGCCGCCAATGACGCGGTCAACATCGCGGCCTACTCCGATTATCTGGCATACGGCAAACCGATCGGGGTCGCCGAGTACGGGCCGGATTACTTGGGTGAAGATTCGGAAGCGAACGGCACCTTCGACGATCGGCTCTACATTTTTCACCTGCGAAATGACTACCCGCGAATCGCCTACTGGGTTACGCCAAGCAGTTGGACCGGTGTAAAGATGGCGCTGGTCGACAACCTGTTTGCCTCTGAACTGATGAACGACCCCGGAGTGATCGACCGCGACGAGATCGCATGGCGCTCGCAAGAGGATGAATAACCATTGAGCCTTTCCGCCAAACTTACAGACCATCGACCATAGACCATGGACCAAAGCCGATCGTTGATTGAGTTGAACCATATGCCAATTGACCAAAAACCAGGGCAGACCGACTAACGACGATGGCCCATCGTCCATGGTCCATGGGTAAAAAAACGACCGCTCTCGAGTAACAAGCGGTCGTTTTTTATTGGCGACGTTCCGGAACAACCATCCGCCGCGTTAGTTATAGAACTGCCAGGCGAAGCCGAAATTCGCCTCCTTCTCCTCGCCCGCGGCCAGGACGACCGTTTGGGATAGCCCGGTTTCGCCCCGCTCCGGGTAGGTCGGACCACCGGGGATCAGGATCTTATCGTTCCCGTCCGTCAGTGCGCTGTAGTACACGCAATAAGTCCCCGCCGCAAGTCCGTCGAAGCGATAATTCCCGGATGCATCGGTAACGGCGGTGGCTGTGGAGGCGGACGGACAGGCTCCAGCGCCGAGGTGCAGCGTGACTCCCACCCAGCCTTCTTCGAAATCGTCGTACAGCTGGTTTGGCCCGAAATCGGCCGGACCCGTCCCGTATTGCACGCATCCCTTGCCCAGCACCACCGCTTGGCCGCCTTCCCCGCCGGTGAACTCGCAGATGTCGTGCCAGAGCACCCCGTAGATCGACCCTGGTCCCACCGTCGGTGTGGCGGCGGGTGGAATTTCGGATCCCGCACCGGGTGTGGAATCCGGCGGTTCGGTCGATCCCGGCCCGCCGGTCGGGACCGGTGTGGTTATGTTGCATCCCAGCACAAGCAGGAAGAGGAATAACATAGCGATGTATCCGCACTGCTTGCTGAATTTCATGGCTTCTCCTTCTGAAAAAGATAGTCCGCTTTATCCCGCTTTCGCGGGATTAGAATACCCCGCAGCTTGCTGCGCAGTTCT
>CAZFPL010000011.1:0-31078 GCA_964521085.1 uncultured Anaerolineales bacterium
GTGCTCTACGCCGTGGCGATGATCGGCATCGGTATGCTCAGCCACACCGGCAACAACGTGGCCATGGATTCCTACGGCCCGATCTCCGATAACGCCAATGGCATCGGCGAAATGGCCTGGCACGACATGAAGGACCCCGGAACCAAGAAAGCCCGCCAGATCATGGCGGATCTCGACGCGGTCGGCAACACCACCAAGGCCATCACCAAGGGCGTCGCCATCGCCTCGGCCGTGATCGCCGCGGTCAGCCTGTTCGGCTCGTACATCACCGATGTGGGGCGCGTGCAGGCGCAGCTCGGCCAGACGGTGATGAGCGCCATCCGCGTCTCCGATACCAAGGTGTTTATCGGGCTGTTGATCGGCGGCGCTTTGCCGTGGCTGTTCAGTTCGTTCTCCATCCGCGCTGTCAGCCGCGCGGCGGCTCAGATCGTCGAGGAAGTCCGCCGCCAGTTCAAGCTCCCCGGCATTATGACCGGGAAGGTAACTCCGGATTATGCCCGTGTGGTGAGCATCTCCACCGCTTCGGCGCAGAAGGAACTCATCCCGCTGGCGACGATCGCCGTCCTGATGCCGCTCGTGATCGGGCTGGTCCTGCAGGTCGAAGCTCTGGGCGGGTTCCTGGCCGGCATCATCCTCTCCGGGCAGCTCCTGGCCGTGTTCATGTCCAATGCGGGCGGTGCCTGGGATAACGCCAAGAAGTCGATCGAGGATGAGGAACGGGACCTGAAGGCCAATACCGGCAAGGGCTCCGACCGGCACAAGGCCGCCGTGGTGGGTGATACCGTCGGCGATCCGCTCAAGGATACCGCCGGCCCGTCGCTCAACCCGATGATCAAAGTCGCCAACCTGGTCAGCCTGCTTGCCGCGCCGATCATCGTGAAGTACCAGCTATTCACGGCGGAGGGCGGAGTGAACTTCATCGTCCTGGCCGTGGTTGTCGTGTTGCTCGGTGCTACCATCTGGGCGATTGCGCAAAGCAACCGCCAGGTTAAGACCCAAGCGGCGATGGCAACCAAGGTAATCAAGGGAGCCAAATAGGCTGGTCAACCCGTAGATACATAAAAAAAGGAGAAGGCGAATGCCTTCTCCTTTTTTTATGTTCGACCTTATTCGGATCCCTGATTATCTCCTTGCTTTTTCTTCGCTCCCGCCGGATTTCCAGCGATCAGTCGGTTTCCTTGGCTACGTTGATCAGGTATTTCGCCGCCACTGCTTCCAGCGAGTAAGCCGCCGGCTTGCCCTGCGTTAATGCTCGCAGCACCCCCATATCGGAAGCCCACACTAGGTTGCCGGGCGCGATCAGGCAAAAGCTGCCCGGTTCGTAGGAGGTGGTGAGTTTGCCGTTCCGGAAATAATAATGTTCCGAACTGGTCTCCACCGGGTAGGCATGCATGAACGGGGGAATATCAGCGGGCTGGAACCATAGTTTGATTTCCCGTTCCGCGTCGGCGGGATTGGCCGATGCGTGGATGAGATTCTCCATCCGAACTGCGATTTCCTTCCCGTCGGAATCTTTGATCGGGACGATCGTGCCAAGCGAGCGGATGCTGCCCGGTCTCTTCTCCCGCGCCTCGTGGGGGTTGGTCGGACCGACGAGATCGCGGATCTTCTCTACGGCGTCCGGACCCTGATACACCAGCGCAATCACCCGGCGCTTCTGGGGCTGGTCCGGATATTGGAGTTTTCCCATGATGAAATCGATCAAGCCGGGGAAGAAAACCTTCCCGCGATGCTCGGCGTAGTGTTCGTCGGCCAGCATGCGGCTGACATGCACGATCTTGGCGCCGGCGAAGCGCAGCCCGGTGTGGAACTCCGAGAGCTGGGAGAGGATGTAACCGGTAAGCGAGTTTTTTAGGGCATCCGGCTTGATCAGGACCAGGGTCTGTTCGAGGGCTTCAGTGGGCATACGGCATCTCCTGGAAAATGGTAAATCGAGCGGAAGCCGGCGAACGAGTGCGCTCGGCAGTCGCCGGGCTACTTTCGATCCCGGATCGGCGCATACGGCTCTTCTTCCGGGCCGATATATATGAAGCGCGGCCGGAAGATCCGGTTGTCGATCCATTGTTCCAGCGCATGCGCCGTCCAACCGGCGCTGCGGCCGACGGCGAAGAGCGGTGTGAACATGGCCGTTTCGATGCCCATCGAAGCCATCACGACGCCGGAGAAGAAATCGACGTTCGGCCAAATTCCGCGCTGCCCGTATTTCTCGGCCATTACTTTCTCGATCCGCTCGGCGGTCTCCAGCCAATGCTCGGTCCCGGCGCGGCGGGTGACCTCGCGGGCTTGTTCGCGCAGGATCGTGGCGCGCGGATCCATGATCTTATAGACGCGGTGGCCGAATCCATGGATGCGCAGTTTTTGCGACATCGCGTCTTCAAGGAAACTTTCGACATTGTTGAGTGAGCCGATGGCCTGCAGCATCCGCATGACCTCTTCGTTGGCTCCCCCATGCAGCGGCCCTTTCAGCGCGCAGATCCCCGCCACGACCGCGGAATAAAGGTCGCTCAGCGTTGAGCGCACGACCATGGTGGCGAAGGTGCTGGCGTTGCATTCGTGATCGGCATGCAGGATCAGCAGCACGTCCATCAGGGCGGAGTAGAAATTATCGGGGACGTTCCCGGTGAGCATGAAGTAGAAATTCCCCGCATGCGACAGGTCGGAGCGCGGGGAGAGCATGGGCTTGCCCTGCCGCGCGCGCGCGATCGCGGCGGCGATGGTTGCGATTTTGGAAACGATGCGGATGCTTTGGCGGCATTGTTCGGAGGGCGTGTCGTCTTCGGTTGTTTCGTCGTAGGCGGCGAGGGCCGAGACCGCCGTCCGCAGAACCGACATCGGGTGGACGCCGTAGCGCGGGGCGTGCTTGGCGATCAAGTCATATAGCTCGGCGGGAATTTCCCGGTAACTCCGCATGAGCCGGCTGAGGTCCTTCAGCTCGGCTTCCTTGGGAAGCCGGTCGTGAAGCAGCAGGTAGAACACCTCTTCGTAGGTTGACTTCTCGCACAGCTCCTCGATCGAGTGCCCGTGGAAAACGAGTTTGCCCCCCAATCCGTCCACGAAACTCTTGGTGCTCTCGCCCACGGGGACCCCTTCGAGCCCTTTGGAGAAGGGGATTTCCCCCACTTTCGCGACGAGTTTGACTTCTTCGGAGTAGGTGTTTGTCATGGGTCTCTCCTCCGTCTCCGGATGCTTCCGGCGATCCTAGGCAAAGTAGTTCGACAGCCCGGAGACGATTTCGCGCAGCTTTGCGGCGGACGCCTGCAGCGCCGCTTGTTCCTCGGCGTTGAGTGGCAGTTCGACGATCCGTTCCACTCCTCCCCGCCCGATTTGCACCGGCACCCCGAAGTACAGATCGCGCAGGCCGAATTCGCCCTCGCAATACGCGGAGCAGGGCAGTACGCGATGCGTGTTCCGCAAAATGCATTCCACCATCGCAGCCAGCGCCGCCCCGGGCGCATAGGCCGAACTGCCGGTCTTGAGCAGGTTGATGATCTCCGTGCCCCGGTTACGGGCCCGGTCCACAAGCGCCGAGAGTTTCTCCGCCGGGATGAGATCCGACAGGGGGATCCCGCATACATTCGAGTGGCGCACCATCGGCACCATCGTATCCCCGTGTCCGCCGAGAATGAAGGCGTGGACGCTTTCCACGCTCACCCCGAGTTCCTGGGAAAGCAAAATCTGGAACCGCGCCGAATCCAGAACACCTCCCTGGCCGATGACCCGGTTTTTCGGAAACCCGCTGACCCGGTATGCCAGGAGCGACATGGCATCCACTGGATTTGTAAGGACGATCAGGAAGGTATCCGGAGAATGGCGGATCGACTCCTTGACCGTATGCGCGACCACGGACGCGTTTACCTGGGCTAGATCGTCGCGGCTCATCCCCGGTTTGCGCGGGCTTCCCGCGGTGATTACGATCACATCGGATCCGGCGGTATCCGCAAAATCGCTTGTTCCGGCCACATTCGTGGATTGCCCCAGGATCGGGATGGCTTCCTGTAAATCCATCGCCTTTCCCTGTGCCAGGCCCTCCACCACATCGAGCAGGACGATATCGCACAGGTCCATCGCCGCCAGCCAAATGGCGGTCGCCGATCCGGTATTCCCGGCTCCGATGATCGAGACTTTGGGCCGCATTAATACCTCCAAGGGCGTCGGAGAGTATTCCGAGTCGTGCCAACCGTATCCGGAAGCCAACCCCGGGGGATTAAGGCGTATAGTCTACCATATTCCCCTCCGCCCGGGTGGTATAATCCCCGCGCCTTCCCCTCATCCGGGAGGAAGGCCTAGAAGCGCCCCCGCGAAATGTCCGCCAAAAAAATTATCGTATCCCTCGATATCGAAACCACCGGGTTGAATCCCGAACGCGATGCCATGATCGAGGTCGGATTGATCCGCTACCATGGTGACCGGGAGGACGCGCGCTGGTCCTCGTTTGTCCATCCCGGCTGCCGGATTCCGCCGGTGATCACCCAGCTTACCGGCATCACCGATGCGATGGTGTCGGACGCCCCGGCCATCAAGGATCTCCTTCCGCAAATCCGCGAGTTCATCGGAAACGAACCGGTCCTCGGGCATAACGTCGCTTTCGATATTGCCTTCTTCAAGAAGTACCGCCTGTTGGTCGATCAGGACACGGTCGATACTCTGGAACTGGCATCCGCGCTGCTTCCGCGCGCGCCGCGCTACAACTTGGGGGCGCTCTGCGCCCATCTGGGGATTCCCGTATCCCCCACGCACCGCGCGCTGGATGACGCCCTCGCGGCGTATGAACTGTACCGCCGGCTGGTGGAAATCGCGCATGGGATGCCGACCAGTTTCCTCGCCGAGATGGTCCGCTTCGGCCAGGACGTGGAGTGGGGGGGCGGTTCGGTCCTGGAAGAGGCGTATGGCGCGCGGTTGAAGGAGGAGGGGGCGCTGGTAAAAACCCCCGGGATCCGCTTCCCGATTTTCGAACCGGAGCCGCTTCTGGCCCGCCGCGACGATGCGGGCGCCGCGGCCATCAAAAAACTTGTTCCGCGGGAGGAGATGGAGGCTCTCGATCCGGAGGAGATGGCCGCGCTGCTCGACACCCACGGGCCGTTCGGCGGACATTTTCCAGGGTATGAACGCCGGACGCAGCAGATGGAGATGACGGCGGCGGTGACGCGGGCTTTTTCGCAATCCTCCCATCTCATGGTCGAGGCCGGCACCGGGACCGGAAAAAGCCTCGCCTATCTCATCCCTGCGGTGCATTGGGCTTTGCGCAACGGCGAACGCGTGGTGATCTCCACCAACACCATCAATTTGCAGGACCAACTCCTGCAGAAGGATTTTCCCGACCTGATCCGGATCCTGAATTTGGATGCCCGCGCGGCCGTGCTCAAGGGCCGGTCGAACTATATCTGCCCCCGCAAATTTGACGCCCTGCGCCGGCGCGGTCCGGAAAACGCGGATGAAATGCGCGTGCTGGCCAAGACCCTCCTGTGGCTGACCGAGACGACGAGCGGGGATCGCTCGGAGATCAACCTCAACGGGCCGGCGGAACGGTCGATCTGGGCGCAGCTTTCGGCGGAGGATGAACTCTGCTCTCCGGAAGGGTGCTACCTGTTCCGTAAAAATTCCTGTCCATTCCTCCGCGCGCGGCAGGCGGCGGAGTATGCGCACGTGCTGATCGTCAACCACGCACTGCTGGTGGCGGATCTGGCGGCCGAGAACCGGGTGCTTCCCGAATACCATTATTTGGTTGTGGATGAGGGTCATCAGCTTGAAGCGGCGGCCACCGACGGTCTTTCCTTTCGCTGCGCATGGATGGATTTGGAACGCTCGCTGCATGAGCTCGGCAATACGCGGTCCGGCTGGCTGGGAATGCTTCTGTCGCGGGCGAGGAAGAAGGACGTCGAAAAGGATTCCGCCGCCTTCATCCGGGCCAGGGTCGACGACCTCCTGGCTGCCATCGAATCCGCATTGCGCACCGGGCGGACCTTCTTCACCTCCATCGACCAGTTTGTCCTCAATCAGATCGAGAGTCCGCCGAAGGAATACACCCTGCAGTTCCGGCTTATTCCCGCCGTGCGGACGCAGCCGGGCTGGGAGGATGTGGAAGAAACCTGGGAGAATATGCGCTTGGCGTTTTCCGAAGCGGCGCGCATAACCGCCGCGCTGGGCGAGCGGATCCGCGGGGAGGAAACCGACGACGAAGAGAATCCCAACGAACTCTCGCTTCTGCTCGCCGGATGGGCATGGCGGATGGAACAGACCGTGGAATCCATCCATCAGATCATCGCCAAACCGAATCCGCAGATGATCCAATGGGTGGAAATTCCCCGGGACCGCGACGTGCGCACGCTGTTTTCCGCGCCGCTGCATGTCGGGCCGCTGGTGGAACGCTATCTCTGGCACACGAAGCATTCCGTGGTCCTGACATCCGCCACCCTCACCGCCGCCGGGGAGTTCGATTACCTCCGCGAGCGGCTCAATGCCGACGAAGCGGATACTCTCGTCGTGGGTTCTCCTTTCGATTTCGAAAATTCCGCCCTGCTGTACCTGGTGACCGACATCCCGGAACCGGGGGATACGCGGGCGTACCAGCATGCGCTCAACCGCGCGTTAACTGAGCTTTGCAAAGCCACGCGCGGACGGGCGTTGGTGCTCTTTACATCTTATTCCCAGCTGCGGCAGACGGCTCAGATCATCGAGGGGCCGCTGGCCCGCGAGGGGATTGTTGTTTACGAGCAGGGGGAAGGCGCATCACGGCACGCCCTGCTGGAAACGTTCAAGGCCGCCGAGCAGGCCGTGCTCCTGGGGACCCGTTCCTTCTGGGAAGGGGTGGATGTGCCCGGGCAGGCGCTTTCGGTGCTGGCGCTTACCAAATTGCCTTTCGATGTGCCGAGCGATCCGATCGTTGCCGCGCGGGGCGAAACCTTCGAAGATCCATTCAATCAATATTCCCTGCCGGAAGCCATCCTGCGGTTCCGGCAAGGTTTCGGCCGGTTGATCCGAACCAAAACCGACCGGGGTGTGGCGGTGATATTCGACCGACGGATTATGACCAAGGCTTACGGGCGGTCCTTCATTGAATCACTTCCGGAATGCACGCGGGAGCAGGGAAGCCTGGCGGCCCTTCCGGCCCGCGCCGCCCGGTGGCTGGGGGAGTAGCCGCGGATATGGCATCCAAGGTCCTCATTACCGGAAGCACGGGATTCATCGGCCGGGTTGTCACCCGGGTTCTGGTCGATCGCGGGCATTCGATTCGGCTGCTGGTCCGGCCTTCCCCGCATCTCCCGCCGCTGCCTGTCCCGCAGGCGGAGGTGGTCGTTGCATCATTCCAGGATGAAGGCGGGATTCGCGCGGCCGTTGCGGGGGTCGATGCGATCATCCATCTGGCGAGCGCCGAGGGGGAGCACCGGCGGCGCGATCTTTTCTCCACGGACGTCGAGGGAACCCGCAATCTCCTGGCCCAGGCGAAGACCTCCGGGGTGAAACGCATCCTCTATCTCAGCCACCTGGGCGCAGACCGGGGCTCGGCATATCCCTTCCTGCAGGCCAAGGGCATCGCCGAGCATGCGATTCTGGAAAGCGGAATTCCCTACCTGATCCTTCGCTCCTCCCTGGTGTATGGAGCCGGGGATTCCTTCACCAACGCCATCGCGTTTTTTGCGCACCTCCTCCCGGCGGTTTTCTTCATTCCGGAAATGGATACCCACATGCAGCCTCTGTGGGTGGAGGATCTGGCGGCCTGCATGGAATACTGCCTCGCCGAGGACCGCTATTTCGGCGAGATCCTCTCCATCGGCGGTCCCGAGCATTTATCGTTCGAACAAATCGTGGAAGTCGTGCTGGATGTGATCCGGGCTCCCCGGATGATCGTGCGGGTTTGGCCTCCGCTCGCCCGGTTTGGTCTGGGGTTGATGGATTGGGTCCTCCCGCATTCCCCGTTCACCCCCTTTTGGTTGGATTACCTCTCCGTGCCGAGCACGTGCGAAGCCAATAGTCTCTCCCGTTTGTTCGGATTAAAGCCGGCCAGCATCCGGGAACCTACCGGGTATTTGCGCCAGAATCGTGGAATTAAAAGATTCCTGCAATTCATATGGCGGGGCAGTGAAGTACTTCAGAATCCGGGTGCATAGCGCGCCCGGCGGAGGACGCCTAATCCGGCATCAACCAGGGGATGGAGAGCGATCCGGCATAGGCGAACAAGAGCATTTTTATTATTTTTCCGATCATACAGAATAGTAAAAATTTCCAAAGCGGCATTTTCAACATCCCGGCGGCAATTCCCGCCAGATCGAAAATCGGATTGGGGATGAAGCCCAGGACGAGAATTGTCCAGCCGCCGTATTTTCTCATCCAGCCCATTAACTGCTGGGCATGCACCCGGTTTTGAATGACGATATTGCCCGAATACCCGGCCAGATAGCCGGATAGTTCCCCGATCGCCGCTCCGGCGCCGGCTGCCAACGCCACCAGCAACGGGTTGTAAATGGCGCCGAGCCCGAAGACGAACGCCACGCCGGGGGCGGGTAATATGATGGTCGCATTCGCCAGAATGGACAGCAGAAAGATTCCGACATAGCCCAGACTCGCGAGCCATTTAGCCTGATCCCTTAAAAGATAAATCCCCACCGTCAGGCCGATGACCAGCAGGATGACACCCACCCGCGCGAGGATCGGCAAAGCCTTTCCCCAAAAAGATTTTCGGGGGATTTGCGATCCGCTTGAATTATTGGTCATTTACGGAAAACCTGGATTTCTAGGGAACCGGGTTTTCGGAAAGGGATATCCCGCTACCGGTTAATATTGTCGCAGCAATCATAACATTGATCTGCGCATCGGAGAGAGGTTCGGTTTGGATGAGGGGGAGGTACTATGGTTCCAGGCTTGTCTGGAATATGGAAACCGCACCGGAGGCACACAGGGCGGCTTCCACCGCCGGGATCCGCCGGGAATCGACGAGCGCTATGACATTTCCTCCCAAACCGGCTCCGGAGAGCTTTGCGCCAAACGCTCCCGCTTGACGGGCGGAGTCCACCAGCCGATCCAACCCGGGTGTCGTCACTTCGATCGCCCGCAATAAATCATGGCAATCATTCATGGTGATACCGAGCGGTTTCGATTGGCCGGATTCCAACTGCACGCGTCCCCCTTCCACCAGTTCGCCGATCTGCTGGAATACGCTGTCGTAGCGGGCCGTATCCGATTGTCGGCGTTCCCGGACCCCGCCGACGGCATCCCGGGTTTCGCTGCGGACACCGCTGTCGGCAATCAGGATATGCATCGGCGCCCCGACCGCGAGAATTTCCGGTTCGCATCCACGGCGGAAGAAAATCGGACGCTCGTATGCGATCACGGTGTTGTCCACTCCGGAAGGCGTGCCATGATAGATCCGCTCCACCTCGAACACGATTTGGGATATCTCCGCCGGAGAGAGATCCTGTCCGGCGGCGGCCGCCAAAACCCGGACGATGGCCGTGGATACCGCCGCCCCCGAGCCCAGCCCGGATGCCACGGGTATCTGCGAGGTGATCGTCAATCGCCCTTCCATCGACTCCATGTGCAGCGCTTCCGCGGTGCGGCGCACACAATAAGCCAGTGGATGTCCGTCGGGGAGGTCTTCCCATGCGGCATTCAGCCCGATCGCCGGTGCGACAATCCGGAAAGGGGGAGGACTTTCCGTTAATTCGGCCCAGGCGCGCAGCGAACGGACCGGGACGGCGAGGGCAGGGAAGTCATACACGACGGCGTGTTCCCCCAGGAGGATGATTTTTCCGCAGGCGGAGGCGCGGTATGTCATTTCCAAATATAGAGGATGAGCATGGCGGAGAATACCCAGATGACGATCGCCGCCTGTAAGGGACGGTCCGTCAGGACCAGTTCCTCGGGGGCGCCGCCGCTGTGCTCCATTTGAACCAGATACAGATAGCGGAAAATTCCATACACGACGAAGGGGATAGTGAGCATCATCGCGTGGTTCGAAGGAAGATTGGGAGCGGAGAAGGTATAGAACGAGTACGCGACGATGGTCGCGGCGGAAACGATTTGAATGTAGCCGTCCAGGAGCGGGATGGAATATCCGCTGAGGACCCGGCGGTGGCTCGATGCGCCTTCTTCGAGCAGCAGGATTTCCGAGCGCCGCTTGCCGAAGGAGATATACAGCGCCAGGAGCACCATGCACACGTACATCCAGGGCGAGAATCGCTCCACGGAAATCAGAAGCACGCCGCCGGCGACGCGCAGTACGAAGAACGCGGCGACCATCAGGGCGTCGACGATCGGAATATGCTTGAGATAGAAGGAGTAGGCCAGGTTCAGCACCAGATACGCGGCGATCAGGATGGCGAACGCCGGCGCAAGATACCAGGCCGCCGTCAGGGTGATAACCATGAGCAGCGCGGCGGCAATGGCCGCCACCGGCACGGGAAGCGCCCCGGAGGCAATCGGTCGTTTGCGTTTGCCGGGATGCAGCTGATCCTGCTTTCGATCGGCGATGTCGTTTACCAGATACACCGATCCGGAGGCCAGGCAAAGCAGAACAAATCCGGCCACGGTCCGCAGCAGCGGTTCCCGCAGGAAAAACTGACGGTCAAAAACAAGCGCGGCAAAGAGGAAAACGTTTTTCGGCCATTGCCTCGGCCGCAGGCTTTTTATTAATCCGATTATCCAGGACATGCGCGCTCCGTTCAGGAAAGGTGATATTCGGCGGTCCGCCGGGATCGGCGTCTCCATTTTTTCGAAAGGCATTGCGGATTTTTCTGGGGTGCTACTCCCCGGGGGGCGGATCTTGTGCGTCGGAGGAAGTGCGTCCGCCTCCTTTTTCCCCGAGCCGGTGGTAATCCACGAATCGGTACCCCACCCCTCGTTCGGTCAGGATGTATTGGGGGTTGGCCGGGTCTTTTTCCAATTTCTGACGCAGGTAGTTGACATAGAGGCGCAGGTAATGTGTCTCTTCCCGGTATTCATACCCCCATACCTTGGCCAGAAGCTGATCGTGCGTGACCACCCGTCCCGCGTTCTGCACCAAATGATACAACAGGCGGTATTCCGTGGGACGCAGGAGGACGGGCTTGCCCTCCACGCGCACTTCCCGCCGGTCGAAGTCGATCGTCAAGCGGTCGTCCACCGTGATGCTCTCATGCACGGCGGGGCGGGGCATCTCGTTCCGGCGGAGAACGGCGCGGATGCGGCTGGCAAGCTCCCGCGGGCTGAACGGTTTGGTGATGTAATCGTCCGCGCCGCGCTCCAATCCCCGCACCCGGTCGTCTTCTTCCCCTTTGGCGGTGACCATGATGATTGGAACCTGCGAAAATTCCCGGATCATGCGCAGGGTTTCCAATCCGTCGATGTCCGGAAGCATCACATCGAGGAGAACCAGATCCGGCATCGCATTCCGCAATTGCGCGAGCGCTTCCATTCCGCTGCTCGCTTCGATGACTTCAAACCCGTCTTGCTCCAGATTGAGCCGGATAAACCGCACCATCCGCGGTTCGTCGTCGACAACCAACACCCGGCGGCGGTCGGCTTTACTCACGGGGATTATTCTCGGACGAAGGTGACCAGTTTTTCTTCCGCCTCGCCGGGCATTACTTCGATGAAAGACACTCGATGGATCGCCCAAATAACCGAGCTCACGTTGGGTTGAAGGTAGGGCAGATCTTTCCCATCCCGACGGCGGGGATTGGCAATGGTGATGTAATTCGCGTCAGCCGCGGGCAATGCTTCCATTTCTCCCATCACCGCATCTTCATTGGTGAGATGGACCAGGACGGAGATGGCCATGGCGGTTATTGTCCTCCTATCTTACGGGTGACTTCGATGATCAGGTTCCCCAAACGGAGGATGTCTCCGTCGGAAAGAATCGCCGGATGGTCGGGGAGCACCCGCTTATCGTTTACGAAAGTGCCGTTGGCGCTGCCCAGGTCGATCGCCAGCAGGGAATCCCCTTCAAAGCGCAAATGGCAGTGCAGGCGGGAGACGCCCTTCTCGTGCGCGCCGAACCGGTTCAGGTCGATATCGGGAATGACCGCCTGCCCCTTTTCCGCCCGTCCCAGGATGTATTCCTGCTGTCCGAACAAGGGGATGCCCACGTTATTCCCCGCCACTTTCAGCGCAATGGAATCGGCGGAGGTCAACGGGTCATGAGAGGATTCGCTGCCTTTGTGAGAAATCATTTCCGCCGCCTTTTCCTCGGGTAGGGCGTTAGTGGGCGAGGAGGAGTCTTCGCTGACCCGGGCGCAGCATTCCGGACAGAAGAGGGTTCCATAATACACCGACGCGTGGCAGACGTGGCAAGAGATCATCGCAACCTGCCTCCGTGCTTGGGATCCACCAGACTGCGGGTTCCGTACTTGACCGCTTTCTTTCCCTTTTCCGAAAAGGAGTGGCTGCGGCGAAGCTGAGAAGATTCACTCAGAACCGTATTGGCAAGATCCGGCTCGCCCATTTCGAAGAGGCGGGTGGCAATCCGTTCCAGGCGAGTCGTCGCCAGGTTCAAATGGCCGGTCTGGGCATCGGAGAGCGCCTTCTCCTGCAAGCGGGCCAGGTTGACGTTCCGCACCGCGGCCAGGAGGGTGCCCGGGATGGGAGCAGGAACCGGTTCCGATACGACCGGTAAACTCAATGAAAGAATAGTCCGGAGGTTGGTGGCCCTTTTGGCAAGATGGGCGCCGAGGTGCAGGCGGCTGATCTCGTAGGAATCCATCGGGGTGATCGGCGGGATGAGGTATTCCATCAACAGGGTGATGTTGTTCCCCGCAAAGAGGGTCCCCAGCCGCAGCATGTGGCCTTCGTGCAGGGGCATGGGAGCCGGATTGACCCGGAAGGCGGATTGCAGGGTTACCCCGGGGGTGGTCTCCACCTCCACAACGACCTGATCGGCGTGAACCTGGCCGAGCCCGAGGAATTTCTGCTGGAGGAACGGGCCCAGCGATGCGAGGTTGTCGATGTAAACCGCCTGGCCGCCCGTCTTGGTGGCCAGCGAGTCCAGGAAGAGGTCGTTCCACTCTTCGCCGATGCCCATGGCGGTGATCTCGATCCCTTCCTGAGCCATTTCCTCGGCCAGTTGCAGGCAGGATGCTTCATCACCGTACGTGCGCCCGTCAGTCAGGAGGATGACATGGTCCACGGAGTTGGGATGGCGGACCTGGCGCAATTGGTTCACACCGGCTGACAGTCCCTGGTAGATCTCCGTCCCCCCGCTGGCTTGGATCAGACTCAAGCGCTGACGCGCTTCGGAAATCGGCAGCGACAGCTCGGTGGATAGGAGGACTTCCGCCCGGTCGCTGAAGGTGACAACGGCGATTTTATCCTGCGGACGGAGCTGGGTGATGATGCTTTCGGCGGAGACTCGTGCGGTATCCAGCCGTTCCCCGGCCATGGAAGTGGACCGGTCGAGGACCAGGCCTAGATTCAATGGGGGTGGAACGTGATCGCTTTCCTGCTGGGCCGGCTGGATGGTCGCCATGGCATACAGCACTTGTGGTTCGTCCAGCACCCGAAGGACGGGGCGGCTGACATGGACTTCCATATAAAGCGGTTCTTGGCCGGCGCTTGAATTACTCATTTTTCCCCTATCATCTCCACAATGGCGACAGAGATATTATCCGGACCGCCCATCGTGTTTGCCTGGCGGGCAAGGGCGATCGCGGCGTCCTGCGGAGAGGTGTAGTTTTTGGAGATCCGTAGAATTTCGGAATCGGAAAGCACACCCCACAATCCGTCGGTGCATAAAAGCAGCCGTGAACCGTGCTCCCACGGTACGGTTAAAAAGTCGGTCTCAATCCCCTCCACCTGTCCGACGGCTTTGAGGAGGACGTTGCGCTGGGCGAATCGGCCGGCTTCCTCCGTCGAGATGTGTCCCTGATCCACCAGCCGTTGCACCAGCGAGTGGTCGTGCGTAATCTGCCGGATCTCCTTGCCGACAAAATATGCCCGGCTGTCGCCGATGTGAGTCAGAAAAATCTGCCGGCTGAAGATGAGGGCTGCGGTGAGGGTGGTCCCGGAACCCGGGAGATTTAGCATCACGGCCTGGTTGGCCATGACCATGGAGGATTCCAGGATCTCCTGGATCGATTCGGATTGTTCCGTCAACCCACCCAGCCATTGGGTTCCGAATTTACTTACCACTTCGCGGGCGAAAGTCTGGGCGGCGAGCAGGCTGGCGCGTTCCCCCTGCTCGTGACCTCCCATTCCATCCGCGACGATGAATAATCCATAATACGGGGAGACCGTGTCGCCCTGTTGCAGGGAGGTGATGGCGATCAGGCAATCCTCATTCGATTGGCGGACCCGGCCGACGTCGTACGCGATGCCGGCTCGGAACATCGGGATGTCATGCAGAAGTTCGGTGGGGGGTGCCGATTTGGTGCTGCGGCGTGTGCGGATGCGCGTGATGGGAGCCAATACAATCTCCTGTTTTTCTGCCTACAAAGGCAGCGCGTAAAGATTATGGTCCGTGGATCCGAAAATGATTATTTCTTCGTTGGCGGTAATCCCACCGGTGATCGAGCCGCTGGTGAGGAATTTCCAACGGAGCTTGCCGCTGAGCAGTTCCAGGCAATAGAGGTACTTGTCCACCGAGCCGCAAAACACCAATCCTTGATGGATCAGCGGATTACCGGTCACTTGGCCTTCGGTTTCGAAATGCCATTTCTCCTTGCTGGAATTGGCGTCGACGGCGTAGATGCGCCCGTCGGCGGAGCCGAATACGACGATCCCTTGGGCGATGGTCGGGGAGGAAATGATGGCATGATTGCTTCGGAACCGCCAGACAGCCCAACCGGATTTGATGTCGATGGCGTAGAGAAGGGTGTCCACCGAGCCGACGTATAAAAGGTTGTTCGCCTCGCACGGAGAGGAGGTGACTGGGCGTTTGGCGTGGAACTTCCATTTAATCTCGCCGCGCAGGTCCACAGAGTAAATATCGCCGCTCTCGCACCCGAAATAGATCCGGTCGCCGCTTGCCAGCGGAGTGGAACGGATTGGTCCGTCGACCTCGGTTTTCCAGGCCCCCCGGCCGTAGAGGGCATTGATGGCGTGCAGCTTGGCGTCGTCGGATCCGATGAACACGTGCCCTTCGGCGACGATGGGGGAGGAGCGCACAGGACCTTCGGTGTAATAGGTCCAGGCGACCTTGCCGGTGGTCAAACTGACGGCGTGCACCCGCTTGTCTTCCGAGCCGACGACGATCACATCTTCCATGATCGCCGGTCGTCCGGTCAGCCCGCCTTCCGCCGCATATTTCCATATGAATTCGCCGCTGGCCGGTTTGAGGGCGTATAGGTTGTTGTCGTACGCTCCGGCCAGCACCATCCCTTTGTGGATCACGGGCGTGCCGCGAATCTCGTCTTCGCAGGAGAAAACCCATTTGGGTTGGATCTGGTTTTCCGAGGATGGAGTGACGACCGAGGAGATCCCGGGTACGGCGGGGCCCTGAATGATGATCGGACGTCCGCCTTCTTCGAATTGCGCAAGCACGTCACCGAAGGTCTTCATATCCGGGAAACGCTGCGAAGGTTCGTAGGCCAGGGCTTTCATGATCGCCTGATCCAGTCCTTCCGGCACCGCCGGATTGATCTGACGGAGAGGACGGTCATGCCACGAGAAGGGCGGTTCGATCCGCGGATCCCGCCGGGAGAGAAGATGGTGAAGCGTGGCGCCGAGCGCGTAGATATCCGAGAGCGGGCCGGCCTCCCCGCGGTATTGCTCGGGGGGCGAGTAGCCTTCGGTGCCGATCATCGTCCCCTTGCGGTCCGGTTCGAAGAGCTTGGCGATCCCGAAATCCACAAGGCGGATATTCTCGTGTTCGTCGGACATGATATTCGACGGTTTGATATCCCGGAAGATCACCGGCGGCTGGTGGTTGTGAAGGTAATGGATGACGCTGCACAGATCCGAGCCCCAATGGGCGATCTGGGTGTGGGGCAGGAAGTCGCTGCTTTCGGTCAGGATCGCTTCCAGGTCTTTCCCGTTGACAAATTCCATGACAAGGAAAGACCGTTCATTGATGGTGAAGTAATCGTATATGCGGGGGATGGCCGGATGGTTCAGCGTGGCAAGCAGGTTGGCTTCGCGTTCGAAACTTTGAACGGCCGTCGCGCGGATGGTTGCATCCTTGCTCGGGTTGAGCATCTCCTTGACTGCCACCAACCGCGTGACGCTGGGGAAACGCATGTCCCTGCCCTGATACACCCAACTCATGCCGCCACTGCCGATCACCCGGATGACCAAATAGCGGTTCTCCAAGGTGGTGCCGACGACCAGTGAAGCGGTCCCTCCCGTGTGCTGACGCAGGGAGTTGGTCATTCGCTGAGTGTTCAGAGGTTTTCTCCCGGGAATAAGCCAGTTATTCCTTACGATTATATCAGGGAGCCGCCAACCCGCAGTAAAAAATGCATGCAGGGTATAATCCCCCTGCGATTTGTCCTATAATCCTAGCTTGGGATGGGTTAAGCCGGGGAAAAGGCCTTGTCGGTGCCGAATTTTCAACCTTTCCGGGAAAGACGGCGGAGGGGTATGCCGCAAAGCCGCTGAACCCAGACGAGTAAGTACTTCAAGGAGGTTTGCCGATGGAGCGCGTGGTCATTACCGGGGCTGGAACGATCAATCCCTTGGGGCTGGATCCAGAGACTACCTGGAAGAACGCCATGGCGGGGGTATCCGCCGCCGGGATCATCCAGCAGTTTGATCCTTCCCGCCTGCCGGTGAAAGTTGCGTGCGAGGCAAAAGGTTTTGATCCCACGAATTTTATGGACGTTCGCAGCGCCAGGCGGATGGAGCGGTTTCAGCATTTTGCAATGGCGGCCGCGCGGGAAGCGGTCGAACAATCGGGATTGAATGTGCGAGGGAACGCCGAACGCGTGGGGGTTGTAATTTCCACGGCCATCGGAGGAATGATAACCCTCCAGGAAGCCGCCAAGGTGCTTCTCTACCAGGGGCCGCGCAAATTAAGTCCGTTCACGATTCCGATGTTGATGCCGAACGGAGCCGCCGGTCTGGTGGCGATCGAATTCGGCGCGCATGGGCCGGCCTTTTCCGTGGCTTCCGCCTGCGCCTCCGGTGCCGACGCGGTGGGTTCCGCCTGGCGGTTGATTCGATCGGGGGAAATGGATGCGATGATCGCCGGCTCCACCGATGCCACCTTGTGCGAATTGGCCATGGGAGCCTTCCTCCGACTCGGCGCGATGACGAGCGGCGAATCCCTCGATGTGCCAAAACCGTTCGATAAAAACCGCGACGGGCTGGTGATGGGCGAGGGCGCGGCGGTCGTGGTGCTGGAGAGTTTGTCTTCCGCGCGGAAACGCGGCGCGAAGATCCTCGTCGAACTGGCAGGGTACGGTGCGACGTCGGATGCGTATCACATCACCGCCCCCGCCGAGGACGGTTCGGGAAGCGCCCGTGCCATCGAACGCGCCCTGGAGTCGGCCGGGGTGACGCTGGAACAAGTGGATTACATCAACGCCCACGGAACCGGGACAGTGTTGAACGATCATTCGGAGACGAAAGCGATTAAGCGGGTGTTTGGGGAGCGCGCCTATAAAATCCCCGTCTCCTCCACCAAATCGATGACCGGTCATATGATGGGAACCACCGGAGCATTGGAAGTGATCCTCTGCGCGATGGCGATCCGGGATGGAAAGATCCCGCCGACCATCCACTACTCCACGCCGGATCCGGAATGTGATCTGGATTACGTGCCGAACGTTGGACGGACTCTGCCGGTGAAGGTGGCGGTAAGCAACGCCTTCGGGTTTGGCGGACACAACGCCGTTCTCGTAATCCGGTCCTTCGAGGAATAAAGGGGTATTTCCCCTGGACTACTCGTGACGGAGCAATCGGAAGCGGTTCCTTCCCCATCGGAAACAAGGCATCCCACGGCGGCCGCCGTGGAACAAATCACCGGATTGACCTTCTCCAATCCCGGATTGGCCGTCCGCGCTCTTACCCACAGCTCGTTTACCAATGAAAGCCCCGGCGCGGGGGAAAACTATGAACGATTGGAATTCCTCGGCGACGCCGTCCTGGATTACCTGGCCGCCTATTGGCTGTATCACCATTTTCCGGAACTGCCGGAAGGGGATTTGACCCGCATGCGGTCGGCCTTGGTTCGGACCGAGACGCTGGCGGCTTTCTCCCAGCAGCTCGGCTTGAACCGGATTCTTCGCATTGGGAAGGGGGAACGACTCACCGGAGGCCAGGATCGGACTACTATCCTGTGCGGGGTTTTCGAAGCCCTGATCGGCGCGATTGCGCTCGACCGGGGCGTGGAGCGGACTTACGTCTTTTTGGGACCGTTCTTCACAAGGGAATCCGACCGCATCTTCGATCAATTTGCCGACAGCGACTGCAAAAGCCTCTTCCAGGAAAAAGCCCAGGCCATGTTCGGGGTCACTCCGGGATACCGGGTCGTGGAAATGACCGGACCCGACCATGACCGGAGATATACGATCGAGGTTCTGGTGGGAGAGGAATCGTACGGAGTCGGAACAGGCAACAACAAACAAGCGGCGGCGCAGGACGCCGCCCGCAAGGCGCTGGAAAAACTTCGCGCGCAGGAAAACCTGTAACAGTCCCCGATTTTTATCCGAATCCTTCAATACCATTTCGAATCCCGCGGCGATGGGGATGGGTCGTTATTCTCGTGTGATGTGAAAAAAACGAAGGATCGAGGGGGTAAATCCGGCCAAATCAAAGATGGGGTCGACGATCCGTTTCCTCGCTTCGGGAGGACCCAGGGCCAGCATGGGCACCGCATTCCGAGTATGGCCCTTATCGGAAAGATCCTCCATATTCCCATGATCGGATGAAACCAGTACGGTAAGGTTCGTTTCCCGCATCCCCTCGACGATTCCGCCGAGGACGCGATCCAGCACGTTCAACAGGCGGACGGCGCCGCGCATCTCCCCATAGTGACCCGCGTAATCCGGCAGCCAGTGATCGAACATCGTGAAGTCGCTTGCAAGCGCGAGTTCCACCAGCCGCCGGCCGGCATCCGTGGGATTCAAGATGGGAGTGCGCGGCCGCTGCAACCGGCTGTGCCATCCGCGTCCGGTGAAATCGGCGGAGACAGCCCGCCCCTGGTCGAGATCGGTCTCGGTGGCCAGTGGGATTTCCGCCAGAACGAATGCGAGCGGAATGGCGGCATGCAACCGCATCCCGCTTCGAACCGCTTCAAAATACGATTCGGGGTAGGCGTTCAACAGCCTTGCCTTCCATCCCGCTTTGGAGAGTTCCCGCGGAAGGTTGTGCTCCTGCATGATCGCGCGGATGCGCGGATCGGGCTTGGGGCCGTAATGCTCTCCGATGGCTTGGGCGACATTCACGCCGGTCAGAAGCGTGGATTGCCCCGTAGCGGATTCCGGCGATCCCCCCACGCCCAGCGTCGCATCGATCGGCCGGAAGGAGGCATGGATTCCGTGGAAGGGTTCCAAAGCGGCATCCAAGCGCCTGCCTTCCAATAGGCGGCCCAGGTTCGGCATCTCCGCCGCGTGGAACGGATTGGCAGCCGCATCGGCAGGACCCAAGCCGACCCCATCGAGGAAAAGGAACAAAACCGGTCCGCGATCCATACCGCCCGCTTACGCGGATTCCTCGTCGACGATGGTGAAAAAGGCTTCCACCACAGTCGGGTCAAATTGTTTTCCGCTTTGATCGTGGATATACCGCCGCACTTTCTCTTCCGGCCAGGCGGCGCAGTACGGCCGGTCCGATCGCAGGGCATCCCACACGTCGATGATGGCAAACACCCTGGCCGCCAGCGGGATATGTTCTTTCTCCAATCCGCGCGGATACCCTGTGCCGTCCCATTTCTCATGGTGGCAGTAGGGGATATCCAAAGCCGGCCGGAGGTAGATGATGGGGTAGAGCAATTCGTATGCGAAAACGGGGTGCTGGCGCATGACGGCCATTTCCTCCGCGGAAAGCGAACCGGGTTTGAGCAGGATGGTGTCGGAGATGGCCATCTTGCCGATATCATGCATCAGCGCCCCGCGCCGGACATGCACCAGTTCGTCCTCCTTCATTCCCATCAGGCGGGCCAAGCGGATGGTGATATCGGTCACCCGCAGGGTATGTCCGCGTGTTTCGCGGTCGCGGAGCTCCAGCGCCCGCGACCACCCTTCGATGGTGGCATCGTACGCGGCGATGAGGTCCGTGTTCGTCTTCTGCACGTCTTCGAACATCGAAGCGTTATCGATGGCAATCGCCGCCTGCGTGGCCATGGTTTCCAGATATTCGATCCATTCCTCGTCGGGTTGGAAGGCGCGTCGGTTGAAGAGTTCGAGAACACCCTTGATCCGGCCTTTGGCCAGAAGCGGCGTGACGAAATAGGATGTGAACCGGTCGTCGCTTTCCCGCAGCAGCCGGGCATACGAATTTTCCTGATCCGAATAAAGGGAAACAGAGACGACCCGGTGCTCGAGGGCCGCGGCACCCGCGTACCCCTGGCCAAGCTGCAGCGGCGTTTGGGTGATGGCGGCCGATTGAATGCCGCGTCCGGAGAGGAAGGTAAGCGCCTGCGAATGCATGTTCAACAGACGGATGGCGGCCGCGTCAACCTGCAGCTGGGACGTCACCTGGTCAAGGAGGACCGAAAGAGTAACCCGCAGATCGATGCTCGAGCTGATAGCCATATCGACGGCGCGCAAAGCAGACAGCCGGCGCAACCGCTGTTCGGTTTGTTCATGCAGCGCCGCCCGGTGCAGCGTATTCCCCGCCGCCTCGGCGATGGATCCCAGCAGCCGCAGGTCGTCGTTGGTGAACTCGCCGGCGGCATGTTGTGAAGTGCGCCCCGCCCACAGCACACCGATCAACGCCCCCCGCGATGTCATCGGCGCGCACACCGCTTCCTGCACTCCGCGCAGTAAGTCGGAATATTCGGGTTTATCATCCCCGCCGGCCGACGAATTACGTCGCTGGGGTTTCCCCCCTTCCACCACCTCCGCGCTCAGGCTGCCACGGATGGGAACAGCCCTGCCCGCCAGAGTTGAAAACGATTCGGTTGCTTTCTCGATTATGAATTTCTCACCCGTCGGATCCATCACCAGCAGGGCTGCGAAATCGCAGTTGAGAGTCCTCGTCGTGTGCCGAATTACGACATCCGGCATATCGGCGCGCTCGGGGATCATCCGCAAATCCTGGTTGAGCGCGGCAATCGATTCCAACTCCAATGTGTGCTGGTGGACCTGATGAAACAGCCGGCTCTGCCGGATGGCGACCGCCAGCAGATTGGCGACCTCGGTGGCAATCTCCGCATGTTCCCGGGTAAACACGCCGGGAACTCCCGAGGCGATATTCAACGCCCCGATGAGATCTCCCTGGAATATCAGGGGGATGCTTATATACGACCGGATCCCTTCCGCCCGCAGGGTTTGATCGGTGGGGGAGGGTTTTTCCTCCGCAAGCAGATCGTCGATCGCGAATAATCCGCCGGATTGCAGCCTCGGGATTTCCGATCCGTACTCGCGGATGGGGATGACCTTTCCTTTTCCCAGGCTGCTTTGCGTCCTTGCATGTTCGTCGAGCACCGTGGCGGTCTCGGCTTGGAAATCGAACAGCACCAGACTGCTGCGCTGGCAGGGAAGGAGTTCATGGATTCTTTCCAGGGCTGCATGCGCGATGTCCTCCGGCGTCCGGGCTTCAAGAATAGCCCGATCGATATCGTGGAGAACTTCCAGACGCTCGGTGTAGAGTCGAAGGGCATCGGCGGTTTGGCGGGTTCCCTGTTCCGCTTCCAGCTGTTTGGAGATATCTTCCGCCATTCCGATCATGAAGGAGGGTTCATTATGGATGTTCTTCACGGCGGAGACCGTCAGACGGCACCAGATCGACCGGTCGTTTTTGCCCAGCAGGCGGATTTCCCGGCGGTAATGATCCCTCCGGTTTCGCAGAATGTCTTCGAACAAGGTTTTTCCGACGGGAAGGTCTTCCGCCAGTGTGATTTGCTCCAGGGAGTGTTCCAGGAGTTCGTCGTGCGGAATTCCCAGGATATCGCAGATGGCTTGGTTGCCCTCGATCAGGCGGCCGTCCAGCCCGATCAAAATGATCCCGATGGCGGCTTTTTCGAAAATCGCCCGGAATCGGGCTTCGCCTTCCATCAGCGCCCGCTCCCGCTTCCGGCGCTCGGTGATGTCGCGCATAATGCTGGTGATCGCTTTCATCCGTCCGCTGGAATCGAGGATGAGCGAGGAATTAATTTCCATCGGCACAACAGTGCCGTCCTTTCGTACGATGGACAGCACGACATTGCGCAATGTTCCGGTTCGCATCAGGTTCTGGAGATGCGATTCCGCCAAACCGCGTTCGTCCGGATGGACAATATCCGGGAGGAATGTCCCGCGCAACTCCTCGGGCGAGGAATACCCGAGGATGTCGAGTGCCCTCTGGTTGGCGAAGGAAAAACCGGTGTCCAGACCGTGCAGGAAGATCGCATCCGGAGAGGTTTGCACCACCGAGCGGTATTGCTCCTCGCTCTCCCGAAGGGCTTTTTCGGATTTAACGCGTTCGCTGATATCGCGGGCTACACCCAGCACCGACTTGACTCGTCCGTTCGAATCGAGCATCGGGACCAGCCATGTTCCCATCCACAGTTCCCGATCCCCGATCCATGAAAGATTTTCGCTGTAGACCGGATCTCCGCCGTCGAACAATTTCTGGACGATCATCGCCTGGCGCTGAGCGATGGTGGCCGGGAAGAGGTCCGCCATCGCGTTTCCGACAATTTCCGAAACCGGCCGGTTGAATATCAGGCTGGAGAAGGAGTTGACGTATTCCACGATCAGATCGCGGTTGAGTATGAAAATCATGTCGTGCGCCGCCTCGGCCAAGGCGCGGTAGCGATACTCGCTTTCCCGGAGGGCATGCAGCGCGTGACGGATTTCCCGTTCGTTCTTGATCCGGCCGGTGATGTCCCTCGCCACGACGAGGATGTGGCGGCACGTGCCGTCGGAATCGGCGATCGGAGTAAGCGTGACATCCATACTGAGCCGCGGGCGACCGGGCGGCCGCGTGCTCAGGATGTAGTTGACGCGTCTGCCGGAGCGCAGCGCTTGCCGGAATTTTTCCACGTTCGAACTGATGACGGGTTCTTTCAGGAAATCCCGTACGGTCTTGCCGATGAGGGCTTCGGGTTTGCGTCCGGTGATTTCGGTCACCGCCCGGTTTGCCGAAACCACGCGGAACACATCCTCCGATTCCACGCTGAGCAACATCAACATGTCGGAGACGGAATCATAAACCAGCCCCAGCCGGTTTTCGTTCAGCCGCAGCGCATCTTCCGCCGCTTTCCTCGCGGTAACGTCGGTGAGGACGATGATTCGTCCGGCGGTTTTTTCTCCGGCAGCGCTGAGGCTGGAGACGGAAACATTAAGATGCAGGCTGCTTCGGCCGGGGGGAGTGCAAGTAAGGACCAAATCCCGGATTACGGAAAGCCTTCCTGTCGCGGGGAGAAGCTCTTCCGAATACTTTGCCAATTCCGGGATCACATCGAAAATATTCCTTCCAAACGCCTTCTCGCGGGGAATCCCCAGCAGCAATTCCGCCGCCTGGTTCCATACAAAACCAATTTCGCCTTTCGGGTCGATCCCCAGGATGGGTGTGGGGGCGGCTTCGAGAATCGCGCGCAGGCTTTCGCTGACCCGCAACGTTTCAATTTCCTTCTCGATCCGCGCTTGCTCGGCTTCCTTGCGCGCCTGGATGTCCTCCACAACCGCTTCGTAATATTGCATTTTCCCGTCGGCGCCGAAAACCGGATGCGCGAAGAAGGTGCACCACAACAGGGAGCTGTCTTTGCGCCGCAACCGGGTTTCGTAGCCTTCCAGAATTTTCTTTTCCCGCAATTGACGGTGAAAATCCTTCTCCACGTCATCGCTTTCGAAAAAATTCACCCGCTGGAGGGAAAGCAGGTCTTCGCGGCTTGGGTATCCCAGCATGGAGACCATGCGCGGATTAACGTCCAGGAGATAGCCGCCGGGGGCGATGAACAACAGACCGATGGGCAGGGTTTGAAACAGGAGTTGAAAGCGGTCTTCGGCTTTCACGGCCGCCTGTTGCTGGGTCTTGCGGTCCAACGCCAAGCGCACGGACATCATCAACTGCGGTAGATGATCTGCGGATTTGACGACATAATCATCCACGCCGGCTTCCAGGGCGCGCGCGGCGGTTTCACTGCCGCCGAAGCCCGTATACAGAATCACCGGACAGGACGGATCCTGCTCGCGGATCCGGCGGAACAGGGTCAATCCATCGGACCAGGGGAGTTGGTAATCGGTGATCGCCAGGTGGTATTGTTTGCTTTTCAGCGCCCGGGCGAAGTCCTTATTCGTCCCGACGCTGGTGACGTCGCAATCCGGAAATTGACGCCGCAACTCCCGTTCGGTGAGATCGCGGTCGTGTTCGTTATCGTCGATGAGAAGGATCTGATATGAACTCACTCCAAATGCCTCTCTTCAGCCTGTCTTTTCACGCAGGGGTGGAACGGACTCCCGGAAGAGGACATCCCAGCGGGAGATCGGAATTCCTGGCCGTCGCAGGATTGTGCGACGGACGATCCCCGAGCTGTTCGGCCGGTTTCCGCCGGCGTCAAGGCAGATCCAGTCTTTCATTCAAGTCCATCCAATAATGATGCATCACCCGGACCATTTCTTTCAACTGATCGAACGAAACCGGTTTGACCAGGTAGGAATTGACCCCCAATTGGTAGGCTTGAGCGATGTCCTCTCTTTCCCGCGAGGAGGTCAAGGCGATGACGGGCAGGCGGCATAAAGCGGGCTGTTGGCGGAGCCATGCCAGCACTTCCAGCCCGGATGTCCGGGGCATCTTGATATCCAGCAAAATAATCCACGGCCAGTCTGCCTCCTCTGGGGAGGACGCATCCATTTTGGCTTGAAGCCATCGGATGGCCGACTCGCCGTCCTCGACCACCATCACCTCGGTGTCGAGGTTGGATTTTCGCAATGCCCTGCGGAACAGGGCGACATCGTTCGGATCGTCTTCGACCATCAGGACAGTCTTGCGGATTTTATCCATCGCCCGGCACCCGCATGCCTTTCGGATTCCACTCCCTCCGCTTAAGAGTAGTATAGCTCCAAGAAGGTCTTGAGGATCGATGCATCGAAAATGGATCCCGCCATTGTTCTTAAGTGTGCCAACACCTTCGCGTCCGGCCATGCCTTCCGGTATGGGCGGTCGGAACGCAGGGCATCCCAATTGTCCACGACCGTGAATACCCTGGCGGATAACGGAATTTGTTCCCCCTTGAGTCCGCGCGGATAGCCGTTTCCATCCCACCGTTCATGGTGGCAGTAGGGGATGTCCAGGGACGGCCGCAGAAAGGCGATCGGGGACAACCACTCGAAGGCGGAGACCGGATGCCGGCGCATAATTTCCCACTCTTGCTCGTCCAAGGCTCCGGGTTTCAGCAAAATCCCATCCGGGATGGCCATCTTCCCGATATCGTGAAGCAAGCAGCCGCGACGGGTGAAGACCAATTCGGCTTCCGGCATTCCGAGCGTGTGGGCCAGGCGCAGAGTGGCTTCGGTCACGCGCTGGGTATGGCCTTCGGTTTCGTGGTCTCGGAGATCCAGCGCACGCGACCAGCCTTCGATGGTGGCATCGTATGCCAGTGTGAGTTCCACGTTGGTGCGCTGCAGGTCTTCGAATAGCATGGTGTTGTCGATGGCGATCGCCGCCTGTTCGGCCATGGTTTCCAAATACGAGATCCACGCCGGATCGGGATCCAGCTCCCGGCGGTGGAAAATTTCCAGCACCCCCTTTACCTGGCCCTTGGCAATCAGCGGGGCGGCGATGTAGGACGAAAAACCTTCCGAAGCGAGCAAACTGGCGCGCGCCGGGTCCTCCTCCCGGCTTTCCCACTTGGGGAGGATCAACACCCGCCGATCGAGCGCGACGCGGCCCGCATATCCGTGGTTGAGATACAGGGAAAGATCTTTCGGATGGGCGAAACGGAATCCACGGCCGGATACATACCGCAAAGTCTGCGAGTTGGCTTGAAGCAGCAGAACGTCCGCGGCATCGACGTGTAATTGGCTGGTCAGCTCGTCCAGAATGACCATCAGCGTCACCCGCAGATCCATGCTCGCCGTGATGGCCGCATCGATTGTGCGCAAAGCGGCCAGCTTCTCCAATTGCTGGCGGATCTGTCGTTCCGCGTTTTTTCGGGAGGAGATATCCCGCAGCACGAACAGCATGGCGTCCGCCTTCGTCCGGTGGCTGGCCAGCATCGAACCGGAAAACTCGGCGGCGAACGGCGGCCGGTCGAGAGGGGAAAGAAGAATCTCCGCCGCCTCCACGCGTCCGGTCCTCCGCAGAGATTCAAGAATATGCTGCACGGATTCGTCTTGGGACGGGGCGAAGGTGTCGAGCAGGCCTTTCCCCTCCAGTTCGCCGATCGATTTCACCCCGAGCAGGCGGAGCGCTTGCGGATTGGTCATGCGGACCCTCGTCTCCAAATCGGTGACGACGATCGCATCCGGGGAAGTTTCGATCAAAGTCCGGTACAGGGTTTCGCTTTCGCGCAGCGCCTCTTCGGCGGTGACGCGTGCTTTGCGGATGCCCGCTTCGCGGATTTCCCGTTCCACAATCGGCAGCAACCGGGCCAGATTTTCTTTCCGCAGATAATCACTCGCGCCGGCTTTCATAATGGCCACGGCCTGATCTTCTCCGATGCTGCCGGATACGAGGATGAACGGCAAGTCCACTCCGCGATCCTTGATCAGCGCGAGGGCTTGCGGCGCGCTGAATTTGGGCATCGAATGATCCGAGAGAACCACGTCCCAGGACTGTGAATCCAACGCGCGAGTCAATGCGTCCGCCGTGTCCACCCGCACGTAGTTAATCGAATACCCCCCGCGTTCAAGTTCCCGGTTCATCAGGACGGCGTCGTCTTCCAGGTCTTCGACGATCAGCACCCGTAAAGGTTTTTCTTTTGGATTTTGATCCGGCCTCCGGAGGAAGTATTTGTCCGGAGGTGGTGGAATTTGGGCAACCGGCGTTTTTCGCCGGGTTTGGATTCTTCGCGCGGGGGATTTTCGGCTTGGGTATGTCCGCCTGTTCCGTCGAGGAAGGGAAGTAGACGCTGTGCGCTGAACGCGTTTTTTCATATCCTTCTCCGAGGCCGCCGGGGAAGATCGATCCATCCGATTCTACCCCAAGTGGAATTCATCCGGCCGGAGCAGGGGCGGGCCTGAGAGTCAGCAGTTTTTTTGGATTATTGGAAAACCGCGGTATCGGGGGATGCGAGGATGTCCAGCAAACGCTCCCGGACACCGGGGATCATTTCGGGAAGAGCATTGGCCTCCCAGAACTCAGCCCGGTCGACTTCCTTTAAATCCGGGCGCAAAGTGCCGGAGTTGACCCGACACTCAAACCAGGTGGAGATCGGATAAAGCGTATCTCCTCCGGGGAAGACGACCTGGTGGCCGCCGAAGATGCCGCGCACATTCAGGGGCTCAATCCGAAGCCCGATTTCTTCTTCCGTTTCCCGGATGACCGTTCCGGCCAGGCTTTCCCCAAGTTCCAGTAAGCCTCCCGGGAATCCCCAGCGGCTTGAATCGATTCGGCGCGCAAGGAGGATCCGGCCGCGCTCGTCGCGGATTAATGCGGTCGCTCCGGGTAGTATGAGAGGCGCCGATCCGATCCGGTTTCTCAGAAAGGACCAGGTGGGGATTACAGCCGGATTGTTTTCATCATCGTTCCGGGGATTGCGAGAAGCGTCAGAGGCGGAGAATTCCGGAGGGTCGAAAAAAGGAAAGCTTTCCCTGCGGTGCTCAAGCGCCAATTCATACCATGGAAGGGTGGGGGGATAATCCTCCACGGGAAAGAAATTCAGACGGGAGGATTCACTTTGCTCCGGCTGGAGCGAGCCTCCCCTGATGCGGCTCTCGAAGAAGAATGTGATTTGCTGGACCCGGTCGCCGTTGGGGTAGAGGATGTTGTGTTTGGGGCTGGAGAGGACGGCCGTCAACCGCGTCGGCTCCACGCGCAACCCCGTCTCTTCGAATGCTTCGCGCCGCGCGCAATCGGCGGGGCTTTCCCCGATTTCCAGGATTCCGCCCGGCAATCCCCACAGATTGAAATCCGGCCGGTGATGAAAAAGAATCCGGCCGCCTTCATCCGGGAGGATGACGGTACTGTAGACCAGAGGGATCAATGCATGTCCGACCCGGCTGCGCAACTGGTTAAGGTAATCCATCATCATCCGCTTCCCACTTGTGGACCTTCCGGGTGGAAAAGGAAGGGTTGTCCCGGTTCAACCGGTTGACCCCCCGCATCCGCCTGCCGCATTATCATCGATCGGATCATGAAACCGCTTGACAATGTTCTGCCTGATATGAGATACTCTCTTTGCAAGTGAGTGTCCTCTTTTCCCGTGCTATTCTACAGAAAGGAGGAGGTGATGCCCAAGATGAGTACATATGGCAAATCTTGCGCTGCGGCATCCCTCCTTTTCGACTAAGGTAAGATGCCGCAGCGCAGCGAAGGCCGCCTCTCGAGGCGGCCTTTTGCTTTTTTAATCCCCGAAACAGATTCCCAATCCGCGCGCAGTGATAACTCCCTCGCCCGCCGGATCCACACGCTTGGGCACTGCGAGTGCATCCTCAAGCGGAAGATCGGTGATCATGGAATTCCGCAGCGCGACCATCCGACCGAATTTTTCCTGCATGGCCACCCGGACGGCGGCCGCGCCGTAGCGCGTCGCCAGCCAGCGGTCGAACGGGGTGGGGCGGCCGCCGCGCTGCACGTGCCCCAGCACGGTGACGCGCGTTTCCGTCCGGCAGCGTTCCCCGACGATCTTGGCCACGAGCGCTCCAACCCCGCCCAGGCGCGCGACATACACTTCATCGCCGGCTTTGCTGTAAATCGGATCTTCTCCCTTGGGGTGCGCGCCTTCCGCAACGGCCAGGATGCTGAATTTGCTTCCACGCGAGGCGCGCTCACTGACTTTTTGGCACACGCTTTCGAATAGAAACGGAATTTCCGGAATGAGGATGACATCCGCGCCACCGGCAACCCCCGCCTCCAGGGTCAGGAATCCGGCGTCGCGTCCCATCAGCTCGACGACCATCGCGCGATGGTGGGATTCGGCCGTGGTGTGAAGTTTATCGAGCGCCTCGGTGGCGGTGTTGAGCGCGGTGTCAAATCCGAAGGTGACTTCGGTGCCACCGACATCGTTGTCGATTGTCTTGGGGACTCCCACCACCGGGCATCCCTTCCGCCCCAGGTCGAGGGCGATGCGCAGAGTCCCGTCTCCGCCGACGACAATCAATGCGTCCAGCGCGAGTCCGTCCAGCGCCTGCATCACCTGGTCCGATCGGTCGACCACTTGGGTGGTTCCATCCGGCAGCTCGACCTTTTGCGCAAACGGATTCCCGCGGTTGGCGGTGCCGAGAATCGTTCCTCCGCGGGGCAGGATTCCACGCACGTCATCGAGGGTAAGCGGGCGGGTTCCGCCGGGAGTGAACAGGCCGTCGAATCCGTCCTCGATCCCGACGGTTTCCGCATCGTACTCGATCACGGCTGTTTTCACCGCGGCCCGGATGACGGCGTTCAATCCGGGCGCGTCTCCGCCGCCGGTGACGATCCCAATTCGTTTTTTCTTCATAGCCGCTCCTTTGCGCTGCTTTCCCAAAACGGATTTGCCGGGAGGATCGTTCTCCATTTTAATACACCTGTCGAATCCGGCATTTCCCCGTTGCTGAATGCCCATCCGGAGGTACCCGAGGTGGCCGGATGGATTGTAGTATACTTGTTCAGATATTCATACTTTAGTTAATTTCCAGGAGATGAACCTTGACCGATAATACAACTCCTAAACCGCAATTGCGGATCCCCCGCAACTTGTTGGCGGTGTCCCTGGGTTCCCTATTCACCGACATCTCGTCGGAGATGATGGTTCATCTCCTGCCGCTCTTCCTGACCAACGTCCTTGGGGCGAAAACGGCGATCGTCGGTTTGATCGAAGGCGTCGCGGAAAGCACCGCCAGTTTGACCCGGCTATTTTCCGGTTGGCTGTCCGACAAGCTTGGAAAACGGAAAGCATTGACCGTCTTCGGGTATTCGCTTTCGGCGGTCGCCAAGCCGTTGTTCCTGCTGGCCAACACTTGGCCTTTAGTGCTGATCCTGCGCTTCGCCGACCGGCTCGGGAAAGGGATCCGCACCGCGCCTCGCGATGCGCTGGTGGCGGACTCGCTCATGGCCGAGACCCGCGGATTCGGGTTCGGCTTGCACCGCGCGGCGGACACGCTTGGAGCCACAATCGGTCTGGCGGTCGCGGCGGCGGTCACCTACGCGGCCGGCCCGTCGGCGGTCAGCCTGAAGGCGGATACGTTCCATCTGGTAGTCTGGATCAGCATCCTGCCCGCGATCCTCGGAGTGCTGTGCCTGGTGCTCCTTGCGCGCGATGTGACCGCAGCTTCGAAACCGAAATCCGAAGCGGAACCGGTCTCATCCGCACCGCCGGCTAAAAAGCCGCGGATGAGCCCGCGGCTTGTGGGATTCTATATCGTGGTGGCCCTGTTCACGCTCGGCAACTCGTCGGATTCGTTCCTTGTCCTCAGAGCGCAAGACCGCGGGTTAAGCATTTTCCATGTGATGCTCGCCATCCTGGTATTCAACGTGATCTATACGCTTACCTCGACGCCGGCGGGCTTGCGGTCGGATAAGGTCGGGCGCGGGCGGGTGCTGGTCGTGGGCTGGCTGATCTACGGCCTGGTGTACCTCGGGTTCGCCGTGGCGGGTGCCTCCTGGCAAATCTATGTTCTCTATGCGCTGTATGGTCTGTATTACGCGATGGTGGAAGGAACCGCCCGGGCGTACGTCGCCGACCTCTCTTCGCCGGAACATCGCGGGACAGCCTACGGCATCTTTACCGCCGCGGTCGGAATCATGGCATTCCCGGCCTCACTGATCGCCGGCATCCTGTGGCAGGGAGTGTCTTCCTGGCAGGGTCTCGGCGCATCCGCGCCGTTTTACTTTGGTTCGGCGATGGCGATCGTGGCTGTCTTGCTCACGGTTTTTTGGCTGCCAAGGTTGGCGAAGGAATAGACTGTCCTAACCCCCTCGTCCCCAACCCTCCTCTCGCTTCGCTCGAGGA
>CAZFPL010000011.1:31178-54504 GCA_964521085.1 uncultured Anaerolineales bacterium
GAATAGACTGTCCTAACCCCCTCGTCCCCAACCCTCCTCTCGCTTCGCTCGAGGAGGGTGCCGAAGCCCAGGTGGTTTTCCAGGGCGAAGGCGGGGAGGGGAGGATAGGCAGTGCGGCAGATCGAAGAAATTTTTCTTTCAAATGGGAATACCAGATGCGATAGCCGGAATCGACCGGCCGTGATATAAATCAACCGGGTGTTCTACTCCAAGGGGGATGTATGACGCTCTTTTATTTTTGCATCGCCTGGTTGGCTGGAATCGCCCTCGCTTCGCCGCTGGGGCTTCCGCTTTCTTCCTCGCTGTTTGCCGGTGCGCTCCTGTTTCTGTTCGCATTCACCATCCGAAAATTGCGGATAGTCTTTCTCTGCTTGTCGTTTTTCCTTTTCGGATGCGCGCGCCTTTCCGCCGCGCAACCGAAATCCGGGCCCGGATCCATCGGGTCGTATGTCAACTCCTCCGCCGTGTTCGAAGTCATACTGGACGAAGATCCGATCCCCCGGGGAAGCGGGTTCCGCGTCCGCGCGCGTGTCGTCCGGATTACTCTGGGGGATGGAGAAGAAATCCGCGGTTTGGATGGCGCGGTGCTGGTGGAATTTCGTTATCCGCCGGCGGATTGGCGGCCTCGATATGGGGATCAGCTTGTGCTTTCCGGTCTGCTGCAATCTCCGCCGGAGATTAAAGGATTCGATTATGCCGGATTTCTTGCGCGCCAGGGGGTGTATGGAATCCTGAGCGATCCGGCCGTCCATTCAACGGCGGAGGGGGCGTCCAATCCCCTGCGGGCGGTTCTCTTCTCTTTCCGGCGCCGCGCGCTGGAAACACTCCGGGCGCTTTTCCCCGAACCGGAAGCCTCGCTGCTGGCGGGGATTCTCCTCGGCGAGGAGAGTTCCATCCCGGCCGACCTCCAGGACGCATTTTCGCGGACCGGAACATCGCACATCGTGGCGATATCCGGATTTAATATCTCCATCATCGCCGGTCTGTTCCTGGCGTTGACCAAACGTCTTCCGCGCAGGATTCCCGGCTGGCTGCTCGCAGCACTTGGAATCGCGATCTACACCGTCCTGGTGGGTGCGGCGGCATCCGTCGTCCGCGCGGCGATCATGGGCGGCATGGCGATCCTCGCCCGCCAGCTGGGAAGAAGATCGCACGGAATGACGTCGCTGGCCTTCACCGGTGCGGCGATGACGGCAGTCAATCCATGGACGCTGTGGGACATCGGTTTCCAACTTTCCTTTGCCGCGACCCTGGGGTTGATCCTTTATGCCGATCCGCTGCAGAGCGGTGTCGAGCGCTTGCTGCTCCGCCGGATTTCGAAAGAGAAAGCCCGCGCTCTGGCGACGACGGCAAGCGATGTCGTGCTGATGACGATGGCGGCTCAGATCACGACTCTGCCGATCATGCTCTTCTATTTCAGCTCCCTTTCACTCAGCGCGTTCGTTATCAATCCGCTTATCCTCTCGGTCCAGCCGATGGTGATGATCTGCGGGGGAATGGCGCTGCTTCTGGGAATACTCTGGCTGCCGGCCGGGCAGGCGCTGGCGTGGGCGGGCTGGGCGCCGACGGCGTACACGATCCGCGTGGTGGAATGGGGCGGGAATCTATCCACGCTTTGGTGGCCGATCGGACAAATCTCGCCGGTATGGATCGCAGGCTACTATGCCGCGTTGTTCGGCGGGACCGCGCTTTCCGCCCGGCAGATGCTTCCGCATCTGGAATGGGGAAAAAATATTGCGGCGAAGATTTCCACCGTTGCGGTCCCGATCCTCGCCGCGGGAGTTTTTCTCGTGTGGGGCGCTTATTTCGATAAACCCGACGGCCGATTGCATCTGACGATGCTGTCCACCGGCGGGGAAGCCCTTCTGTTGCGAACGCCGGCCGGCGGAACGGTGCTCATCGACGCCGGCGGGGATGCCAACCTCGTGCTTTCCGGCCTGGGCCGAATCCTCGGGTTTGGATCGCAGCGCCTGGATTGGATCGTCGTCGGATCCGCCGCCGAAGAAAGCACCTCCGCACTGGCGGAAATCGGCGCGCGGTTCGAGATCGGGAGTGTTCTGATTCCGATTGGAACGGATCGAAACAGGAAAACGCTTACCGGCCTCCTCGCGCACTGCATAGAAAACAATATCCCGATTCTTGAGGGAGGCGAAGGATATAAGCTCGATCTTGGCAGAGGGTCGACACTCACGGTGCTGGCGCAGGGCGGATCAGGGATGATCCTGGCGGTGGAATATGGGGCGGCTCGATGGTTGATTCTCGACGGGTTGGATGAAACAGTCAACCGCCGGATGCTCACCCAGGGCAGGGTGCCGTCCGCGCAGGCCGTCTTTTTTCCATTATCGGTGAAAAAGGCGGGCGGACTGTCGGATTGGCTGCGGGCCGCCCGCCCGCGTGTGGGATTGTGGCCGTTCGGGGCGGATTTGGGCTGGCCGGACGGAATCGACCTGCTGCGCGCTGACGCTCACGGTTGGATCGATCTGGCAACCGATGGAATTCATTTGTGGGTGCGGGTGGAGAAATAATATCCACCGGCGTGGAGAATCTCCACAAAACCTCCATAAAAACTCCGTCTCCCTTGCGATAAAAACCAAGTCGACCTACAATCTCATCATCAGTTTTTGACCTACGATAAGAATTTCGTCCGGGGACAAACCAGCGGTGTATATTCGGATGTGGAACTCTCGGCCTGCCACGAGTAGGGATCGAAATCACCGGAGAAAAAAGCACGCGGAAGGCTTGGCTTCCGCGTGCTTTTTATTTCCAAAGGCAGGTGGCGGGATGCGGGTTCTTCCGCGGTTTAGCGTGCGGGTTCGTCGACCAGAAAGCGGTTTGTCGCTCTGGACAGGTCCGCATAATACCCGCGGTACTCCGGCGGCAGCAGCGCGGCAAGCCGGTACATGATCTCGGTGGTTATTTGTTCGCGTACATCGCGCGTAAGCTTTCCGCCTTCCATGCGAACGCGGAAGGGCGGGCCGACGCGGAAGTAGAAATCCGTCCGCCGCAAACGCGGCAGATTGTGGCTGAATTTTTCCCCGCCATAGTAGGCGACCGGGATGACCGGCGCGCCGCTGTCGAGCGCGAGCACAGATACGCCGGTACGCGCCTTCTGCAGCCGGCCGTCGCCGCTGCGGGTGCCTTCCGGCGCGATCGCCAGGATCCGTTCCGAACGCAGGACATCGCGCGCGTGGCCGATGGCTGTCCGATCCACTTCACCGCGCCGGATTGGAATCGCTCCGCCCAGGCTGAAGAAGAACCCCAGCGCCGGATTGTTCCAGGTTTCGATCTTCGCAAACCCGGTGACGGAGCGGGGTATCAGGTGGGTGTAAAAAATCGGGACGTCGAGGAAGTTGACGTGGTTGGCGACCAGGAGCAGCGGCCCCTTGTGCGGGATCGCTTTCAATTCTTCGTCGTGGACGCGGCAGAGAGTCCGGCCAAGGACCCGGATCGGAGAATACACCACCGTCTGCGCCAGATTCATGCCGCCGTCCTTACCCGCCGACGATCACGTCGATCGCTTTGGGCAGGATCTCCGCGGCCAGCGAGTCGGCTTCGGTGCAGAGGGTCTCGCCGTCGGCGTGCGCCGCAATCGACCCGGTAAGGGCCTTGACGTTCAACTTGGCCGTGTTGAAATAGCGGATCGCCGGATGACCGGCCTGGGTGCCCTGGATAAAACGCGGGATGAGGAGGAAGATCCCCAGCCGGCTGACCTGGCCGGCCAGGCAGACGGTAAAGAGGCCGTCGTCATTTTTGGATTGCGGAGCCATCTGGAACGATCCGCCCATCCGGCGGCCGTTCATCACCGAGACCATCAGCGCGGGCTGTTCGATCGTGCCGCCGTCGTGCACAATTCTCAGGAGCGGCGCGTGGAAGTAGAGGAAGATCGTTTTCAACGCCGCGACGAGGTAGGAGGGAAATCCGGTAAGCCAGGTGAGTTTGGCGGCTTCGAATCCGACGATGGTGTCGAACCCGATTCCGATGCCGTTGCCGAAATACCGACCCTGCGGGAATAATCCGCCGGTGACTTTTCCGACATCCATCCGCTGGCGCTTTCCGGTTGCCAGAACGCGGCAGGAAGGTTCCAATCCGTGGGGCACGTTGATGCCGTGGCCGAAATCGTTTCCCCGGCCGACGGTGATGATTCCCATCGCGGCTTCCCCCTCTCCGGCCAGCTTCGCCTGCATCAGTCCGTTCAATACCTCGTTGGCGGTGCCGTCCCCGCCCATCGCAACAATCACATCGAAATCTTCGCGCGCCGCCTGGCGGGCCAGTTCCACGGCGTGCATCGGCCGTTCGGTTCGAACCAGGTCGAAGGTGATGCCGAGTGAAATCAGAAGTTCTTTGGCCTGCGGGATATCGGCTTCGCCTTCGCCCCGGCCGGATGTGGGATTGACGATGATTTTATAGCGACCCATGATGGAAAATTCTCCATGACACGAAGATTGGTCGGGATGATAACACAGCCTTCCAGAGCGCGGCAATGCCAAATACCAAAAGCAGGTCTGAATCTGAAAAAGGCATGGAATTTCCGCTCTGATTGCCGGACGCCCCTGTCCGTTAATCGTCCCATTTGAAGTGCGATACGGCAGACGGGAAGGGATCGTCGGCAGTGCTCGTTTTCAAGACGATTAACAGTTATTAACCCGCGCGAAACCGATAAGTTGTAGTCCGGAAATGCAGATTGGGAATTTCTATGTGGATAAAGGAGTACACATTCAACGATACGATTCCGCCGATCTCACCGGTTTCCCCTGCCGGGATGCGGACATGAACAGCATAGCTGTTCGATCCGCTGGCGGTCTTTTCCCCATTAATCCGGTAACAGCAAGGAGAATTATCGGATCGGCACAGCCGGAATCAAGCCCCAATGATCGGAGAGAGGGCTTCCCATGTTTTTCCTCCATCTTTGGTGTACATCAACAGAGGGGTTTCCCCCTTCCGCGCGGCGGCCCAGCCTTTGTTCCAATCGATAAAATCAAACTGGCCCGTCCAATCGATGGAGTTGATTTTTTCCCATTCTTCCGTCTCGCCGTTGTAACCGTAAATATCTTTCCCGACGGCCAGACCGCTCACGACATCCCCACGAAAGACCCGCCCGTCGCCGGGGCTGCGGATCACCATCTGGCCTCCGGGATAAGGCATAACGTGCCAATTCGACCCGTCCAGATTGGAGGTGAAGAGATTGGCAGCGGTTGTGGGAGTGGTTTTGGATGTGCATTCCACGCAGAGGATAAGATTGGTTTTCTGCGCGAAGAATACCGGTGGGCGGATACGACACGAAAAATCAGACGAAGTGAACAGCCCGGGCGGCGTTGCGGGGCTTGGAAGCTTGGCTTCGATCCAGCTCTTTCCGCCGTCGAAGGTTTGGAAGAGAAAGACTCCGGTGCGGTTGCCGCGGCAATCACCGGTCAACCAGCCGTTCCATGGACCGGTGAACAGGATCCCGGTTTTTTCGCATTCCTGAATGGGGGAGTTAACGGCCGGGTCGACGACCCGCTCCCAGGTATTGCCGCCGTTAAGCGTCTGGAAAAGCGCGATCCGGTCGGAGGCGGGATCGTCGCCTTTGTGGATTAAAACCCAACCGGTGTTGATGTTAATGAAGAATACATCCGACACGCGGTACTTTCCCACCCAGCCGGAGAGGTCCAGCGGGGCGCTGGGTGTCCAGGTGGCTCCGCCGTTGGTGGTTTTCCAGACGACCGGCGCATCCGGCGGAGGCAGGAGGTCGGCGGAATAGAAGGTCACTAAGGCGGTGTCGACATCCCAAAAAGCCCCGACGGCGATCCGCTCGGTGGCCGGTTGGACGACTGTCTTCTCCGGGGGAGTAACGTCCTTCCAAGTGGATCCCCCGTTGCCTGTCCAAAGCACATGATCTTGCCATTGTGTGTCGGCGGCTCCTCCGATCGACCATCCCTTTTCGGCGTCGATCATATCGATATAAGAGATCGCCAGCGCCGTTCGATCCGGAAGGTGGGCGATCGGACCGGAGGTCGGCCTCACGGTTGGGGTTTGCATGGACGTGGATTCTGGAGGAAGCGGGGCGGCCGTCTCGGTCTGCGCTATCGCCGGGCGGATTTCATCGTCAGCGGTTTTGGATGGGGTGGCCCCGGTGAGTGAGGCGATTTGAGGGGTGGGAAAATTACAGGCGGCTAGCAACATGCAAAACAAGAGGGGAATGGACCAAAATCGGGTTCGCATGAGGCCTCCAAGGACCGCTTTAATGGGTAGAAGTCAATCCGGATTATACGGTTAATCGCCGGAAAGGGGAATTTCCAGATCGGCGCGGAGAGGCATCCGGTTTTCCGGATCGACCATTGGTGGTTCGCAAAAAGCATCGGTGAGGAAAATAAAAACCGGCCGATAGTTCATCGGTCGGTTTTTGGCGGGAGCGACGGGATTCGGACCCGCGATCTCGGCCTTGACAGGGCCGCGTGTTAGGCCAGCTACACCACGCCCCCGGGCGCGGGCGAGAGTTATACCATGGTGATGGTCTTGCGTCAACGGGTCTGGGCGGCGCAAGCCCGCGGTGGGATGCTTTCGGTATATCGGATGGTGGAAAATCCTTCGAAGGGATTCCCTTGGATGCCGTCTTCCGGAAAATTCCATGCCGGAAGGCAGGCCCCATCGATCGGCGGGCCCCGGAAATTAATCGATGGTTCAAGACGCGGGTTCTGTTTTCCTGGCATGCCAGCAGCCGCTGCTTCCGTCATTGCCTGCCATCGTCCCTTCCATAGACTCCTTTGAAAAACCGACCTCTCCGGTATAAACAACAAAGGGATTATAAGGAAACGTCAAGGTAAACTCCCTGCCCTCTGCTTTCCATTTTCCCCCACGATTGACCGCCGGGGCGAAAAATGACCCGTCGGGATATAAGACCCAGGTTGTCTCCGAAAAACTACCGCATCCCCAGGAATAGAAAACACGCCATTCACCGGACAGGTCTGAATGCGGGGAATCGGAAATCCGGGGGGAGGGTGTGCCCGCCGACCCGGCAGTCTGACTCGGCGGTCGAAATAGACCGCTTGTCTTTGAACATCCGAGAATCAGGAAGCCGGCGACAGCCAGGACGATCCAAATCCTTCTCAAGGGAAAATCTCCATGATCACGACGGTGAAATGCACATGGCATCCGGGAAAGTAATCGGATTCGCCGCTTTTTTTTAGTATGGCCGGAGAAGTCCGCCGCGGCCGTCCTTGCGGTTCCAGACGTTCATGGCGGGAAAACCGGATTCTTCTATCCGATATTATAATCAACCCTACTCCAGCATCAGGAGAATCCTTATGGATTTCACACCAACCCTCGCGGATGTACTTCAATCGGCGGATAAACTCATTGCCGCGGCGATCGCCGAGGACATCGGTCCGGGAGATGCCACCAGCCTGGCTATTTTCTCTCCCTATGCCAAGGCGCGCGCCACGATCATCGCAAAAGAGCCGGGGGTCATCGCCGGATTGCCCGTCGCAAGAGCGGTGTTTGCGAAAGCAGACCCAAACGTCATCTTCGCCACCGTAGTGTCCGACGGCGCGAAAGTAAAACCCATGGATGTCCTGGTGAACCTGGAAGGAGGTTTGGTGTCCATCCTTTCCCTGGAGCGGATCGTCTTGAATTTCCTGCAACGCCTTTCCGGAATTGCGTCCTTCGCGGCGGAATTTGTTCAGGCGGTAAAAGGCACCCATGCGGTCATCCTGGATTCGCGGAAAACAACCCCTGGGTACCGCGCCCTGGAGAAGTATGCCGTGCGGATCGGAGGAGCGATGAACCACCGGCGCGGCTTATACGATATGCTGATGGTGAAGGACAACCATATCAAGGCGGTCAAATCACTCACCATGGCCGTCCGCCGGGCGCGCCAAAGTTACCCCTCGCTTCCCCTGGAAGTGGAAGTGGATTCCCTGGATCATCTGAAAGAAGCCTTGTCCCTTCCGGTGGATCGCATCCTGCTGGACAACATGGATGTGGAGATGATTCACAAGGCCGTGGTCCTTGGGGATAACCGGGTGCCTCTGGAAGTTTCGGGGGGTGTAACCCTCGAGAACGTCCGCCAGATTGCCGAAACCGGCGTGAATTATATTTCCGTGGGGGCGCTGACTCATTCTGCGCCGGGTCTCGATCTCAGCCTGGAAATTATCGGCTGATGTCCCACTTCGCTTGCATAATCTGATGACCATACAGGATTCCCCGGAACGGATAATTGAAGCCGCCAAGCAACGGTTTGGGAAGGAACTGGTCATCCTCGGCCATCATTATCAAAAGGACGAGGTGATCCGCTTCGCGGATTTTCGCGGCGATTCCTTGAAGTTGGCCCGCGATGCGGCGGCCAGCCGGGAGGCGAAGTACATCATTTTCTGCGGGGTGCACTTCATGGCGGAGACAGCCGCTATCCTGGTCCGTCCCGGACAGGTGGTGCTCCTTCCCGAGCCCGAAGCCTTATGCCCGCTGGCGGAGAAGGCGGATCTGTTTCTGGTGGAAGATGCATGGAAGCAGCTGGGGGAATATTTGGATGTGGACCATGGCATCATGCCGGTTACCTACGTTAATTCCGAAGCGGTATTAAAAGCCTTTTGTGGAAAGCACGGCGGGTCGGTATGCACTTCCTCCAACGCGCGCGGAATCCTGGAATGGGCCCGCGCCCGCCGGCCGTGCACTTTTTTCTTCCCCGACCAGCATCTGGGACGCAATACCGGAGTGCGAATGGGAATCCCCCTTGAACGAATGCCGCTTTGGGATCCACGGGAACCGCTTGGCGGGATCGACCGGGAGGATCTCCGGACTGCCGAAGTCATCCTTTGGAAGGGCTGGTGCTACGTCCACCAGCGTTTCCTTCCCGCCCATGTCCGGGTGGCCCGGGAAGCGTACCCCGGCATCCGCGTCTGGGTCCATCTCGAATGCACCCAGGAAGTGGTCCGGCTTGCGGATGACGCGGGATCGACCGCCGACATCATCCGCCTTGTGGATTCCGCGCCCGCAGGTACCCGCTGGGCGATCGGCACGGAAGGAAACCTAGTGAACCGCCTGGCGCGGCAGCATCCCGAGCAGGAAATCCATTTGCTTTCGCCCACGCCCAATAACTGCATTACGATGAATAAAACCACGCTTTCCTCCCTGGCGCGGGTTGCCGGGGGACTCCTGCGCGGTGAAGAAATCAATCCGATTCGCGTCCCGCCGGATGTGGCGGAACCCGCCCGGACGGCGCTGGAACGCATGCTGGAGGTCCGTGAATGAACCTTGTACAGTCTGATGTCTTGATCATCGGTTGCGGGATTGCGGGCGCCAGCGCCGCACTCAGACTCTCGGAAGACCGCGAGCGTCAGATTACTGTCATCACCCGCGCAGCCGATTTGGAAGAGAGCAATACCCGGTATGCCCAGGGTGGCATTGTCGTTCTGGGGAAGAACGACAGCCCCCGACAACTGATCCGGGATATTTTGGAGGCGGGCGCGGGTTTGAGCCTTCCTTCCGCGGCGGAGATCCTCGCCTCGGAAGGCCCGCAGTTGGTGCAGGAACTCCTGATCGATAAAGCCGGCGTGGGGTTTGATCGGTCCGCCGACGGCGGATTTGATTTTGGTCGGGAGGCGGCCCATTCTCTTCCGCGCGTACTGCATGTGGGGGATGCCACGGGCAAGGCCATCATCCAGGGTTTGCACCGATTGATGCGTGACCGCCCGAACATCCGCTTTGTCAATTCCGCAACGGCGGTGGACCTGATCACCTTCCCGCACCATGCGCGCGATCCGCTTGCCGTATACCAGCCGATTACCTGCCATGGGGCGTACGTGTTTGACGGGACCGACGGCAGCGTGAATCGCTATCTGGCGGGCGTGACCATTTTGGCCACGGGAGGTCTGGGGCGGATTTACCGCTATACCTCCAACCCCGAAGGCGCCCGCGGTGACGGCTTGGCGATGGCCGACCGCGCCGGCGCACGGGTGATCAACGCCGAATTCATACAATTCCATCCGACCGTGTTCGCCGGCCCCAGCGGCGAAGGCTTTCTCATCTCCGAGGCGGTGCGGGGGGAGGGCGGCCGCCTGCTGACTCCGGACGGGCGTGCGTTTATGGCGGAGTATGCCCCCGAGTGGAAGGAGCTTGCGCCGCGCGATATCGTGGCGCGGGCGATCCACCGCGAGATGGTCGTCCACGATTACCCCCACGTTCTACTCGATATCTCCTTTCTCCCCGCGGAGCAGATTAAAAGCCGGTTCCCGACGATCTACGCGCGCTGCCTGGAGGCCGGATTCGATATGACCTGCGAACCGATCCCGGTGGTGCCGGCGGAGCATTATTCCTGCGGCGGAATTTGGACGGATCCCGACGGGCGCACGACGATCCCCGGCCTATACGCCGTGGGCGAGGTTGCATGCACGGGATTGCACGGTGCCAACCGCCTGGCGAGCACCTCCCTTTTGGAGGGCTTGGTGTGGGGCCGGCGCGCCGCCCAGCATATCGCCGCGTCCGACGCCTTCCCGAAAGCAGATCCGAACCAGGTGCCGGCCTGGGAACCGGGCATAAGCGAGGAAGCCGACCCCGCTCTGATCTGGCGGGATGTGCGCACCATCCAATATACGATGTGGCATTACGTGGGATTGATCCGGTCCTCCGTCCGGTTGAACCGTGCGCTCAGCGACCTGTACCATCTCAATGAAGAGATCGAAGGCTTCTACCGCACGACGCATCTGAGTGACCCCTTGATCGGCCTGCGGCACAGCATCCGCGCGGCGCTGGTGGTGGCAACCGCCGCCAAGCACAACCGCTCCAGCATCGGCTGCCATTATCTGGAGGACGGCAAGCAGGCGGGAGTATTATAAAATCCACGAAGGGCACGAAGAGCACGAAGAATTAATAAAAAAAAATTGAACAGGGGGAAAAATGGAAAAGTTGCTTTTTCAAGAAGAGGTCTACGAGATCATTGGCTGCTCCATTGAGGTACATCGAGTTCTTGGATCAGGTTTCCTGGAAGCGGTTTATCAGGAAGCTTTGGAGTACGAGTTGCGACAAAAAGCAATTTCGTACGAGGTAAATAAACCCCTCGTGGTTACGTATAAGGGGATCCGTTTACATAAAGAATATGTCGCAGATTTTGTCTGCAAAGAAAAAATTCTTCTAGAATTAAAAGCGCTGGATGGCTTAACCGGCAGAGAAGAGTCGCAGATAACTAATTATTTAAAAGTATCTAAATACCGTATAGGTTTACTCATCAACTTCGGTAGTCACCGGAGGCTGGAATGGAAGAGGATGATTGTCTGACGAAAGAATTCTTAGTGACCTTCGTGCTCTTCGTGGAGAAAAAGATATGAAGATAGCTGTGATCGGAGCAGGTGTGGGCGGGCTGGCGGCGGCGTATGATCTGGCACGCGCCGGCCATGCGGTCACGGTCTATGAAGCGGATGCGGCGCCCGGCGGACTCGGCGGCGGATTCCGCGACCCGGCGTGGGAGTGGAGTGTCGAAAAGTATTACCGGCACTGGTTCACCTCCGACCGGGATATCCTGGGTTTCATCCGCGAGCTCGGGTGGGGGCGGAATATCGTCGTCCGGCGGCCGGTCACGGCCGTCTTCCATGAGGGAAAATTCTACGCCCTCGACAGCATCCCGTCCTGGCTGGCGTTTCCGGGGTTGCCGATCCCGCTGCGCTTTTGGAACCTGCTTGTCGCCGGCTCTTTCCTGAAGCTGAATCCCTTCTGGAAATGGATGGAGGAGTATCCGGCCGACGCGTGGATGCGCCGCTGGTTCGGAAGCCGCATTTATGACAAGATGTGGAAACCGCTCCTGATCGGAAAATTCGGCGAGGAAAATTATCGATTAATCCCGATGTCGTGGTTCTGGGCAAGGATGCATTCCCGCACGCCGCAACTGACCACCTATGCGGGAGGAATGCAGGCCTTCCTTGATCAACTGGCCGGCCGCCTGGGAACTATGGGAGTGACCCTCCGCTTTTCTTCCCCTGTCCGCGGAGTGTCGGCCCGTCCGGAGGGAGGATTCGAACTCCGCTTATCTTCCGGAAAAGAATCCTTCGACACGTGTCTTTCGACCACATCCCCGCATCAATTCGCCGATATGGCGTCCGGGCTTCCGGCGGAATACCTCTCGCAGCTGAAATCCCTCCGTCACATGGGCGCCGTGGTCATGGTCTTTGCGCTTTCCCATCAGCTTTCTACACAGGGTGTGTATTGGCATAATCTCCCCAAAGACGCCGGTTTCCCTTTTTTAGCTATGGTGGAGCACACCAATTTTCTTTCCACCGAGCATTTCGGCGGAGATCATATCGTTTATTGCGGGGATTATCTTCCACTCGGGCATGAATATTTCTCCCTAACGAAGGAGGAGCTTCAGAAGCGGTTCCTCGCCGTCCTTCCGCGGTTTAATCCGGATTTCCGGCCCGATTGGGTGAAAAAGTCCTGGCTTTCCAAAGCCGAATACGCCCAGCCCGTTCCGCAACTGCGCCATTCAAGGAATATCCCGGATGTGCGGACACCGTTGCGTGGATTGTATTTCGCATGCATGAGTCAGGTATATCCGTGGGACCGCGGAATGAATTATGCCGTGCGTCTCGCCCGTCAGGCGGCAGGAATGATACTGCAGGAGTCAACCAAGCAGGGCGCTGCAAGAGGGTGAGGAAGTCGGCCGAGCCCGCAACGGCGGAGTGGGCCGGGGTAACCCGCGGTTTGCGCGGGCGTATCGAGGCCGAAGAAATTATTGGGAAACGTTTTTAACTCGGATAAGGATCAATACAAGATTATCGATAAAGCGCATTCCGCCGGATGATCTCCGCGACGGCATCCGGCACCTGACCGGGGATGTCTTTCCCCTGTTTTATCCGGTGGCGGATTCCCGTGGAGGAGATATCCATCGGCGGCGCATGGATAAAAACGGTCCGCCGTGCGATTCCGGGGACGAATTTCTCCAGACGCGCCATTCCAACCCGGGTACCGGGCCGGCGCAAGACGGCCAGTGTGCACAAGCGGATCAATTGCTTCGGATGATGCCAGCGGAGCATATCCCGCAGGGAATCCCCTCCCAGGACCAGTGTGAATTCCGTGTTCGGGTACTTTTTGTGCAGGATGCGCAGCGTATCCACCATGTAATGCGGACCGGGCCGCTGCGCCTCCACTTCGCATAATTCGAAAGATGGATTTCCGGCTGTCGCCGCCAACAGCATTTCGCGTCGCAGGGAATAGGATGTAATCCGGTCGTCCTTGTGGGGAGGATCCGGCGTCAGCACCCACAGCACACGCGCCAATCCCAGCTGGCGCATGGATTCACTGGCCAGCGCGAGGTGGGCGTTGTGTGGTGGATCGAACGTCCCGCCGAGGATTCCTAATCCTTCCATTCCAACTCATGCTTTCCGATCCGGACCAAATCCCCCGGCTGCACGCCGGCTTTCTGAAGCGCACGGTATATTCCGACGAGCTCCAGAATGCGTTGGAACCGGGCGACGGCTTCGTCGAGTTCCCAATAGGTCATCTCCGCAGCGCGTTCGATCCGTTTCCCCTTCACCCGCCATCCCCCGTCGGCTTCCCGTTCGATCGAAAACGCGGAGACATCCTCCGCCGCCCGGTACACCGGGAGGTCTGGCGGGTGCGCGGCGGGCGGCATCTCTTCCAAGAGCTGCGCGGCGCGATTTAGAACCTCCCGCGTCCCCTGCCGGGTCAAGGCCGAGACGGCGTAGGATTCGAATCCCTTTGATTTTAATTCGTCCCGCAACGCGGTCCAGCGTTCCTGCGCGTCGGGCAGATCCATTTTATTGACGGCGACCACTTGCGGCTTGTGTGCCAGTTCCGGATCGAAAAGTGCCAGCTCGGTGTTGATCTGCGAAAAATCCGCCAGCGGATCGGCGCCGGCACCGTCGAGCAGATGAATCAAGACGCGGGTGCGTTGAATGTGGCGCAGGAAGTCGAATCCAAGACCGGTCCCGGCGTGCGCGCCCTCGATTAATCCGGGAATGTCGGCCAGCACAACGGTCTGGAAACCGTCGAGCGAGGCGACGCCAAGGTTGGGTTCGGTCGTGGTAAAGGGGTAGGGGGCAATCTTCGGTTTGGCGGCGGTGACCGCTGCAAGAAATGTGGATTTGCCGGTATTGGGGGCGCCCACCAGGCCGATGTCGGCGATCAACCGGAGTTCGAGGTGCAGTTCCTTCTCCTCACCCGGTGCGCCTTTTTCGGCGACCTGCGGGGTTTGGTTGCTGGCCGAGGCGAAGTGCGGATTGCCGCGGCCGCCCCGTCCGCCGCGCGCCACGCGCATCCGCTGGCCGTCTTCGACCAGATCGCCGAGCAGTCTCCCCTCGGGAAGCTCGTGCACCATCGTTCCGGGAGGGACGGCAATGATGGCATCGGCGCCCGATTTTCCGGTTTTGTTGAGGGTGCCGCCCTTCGCGCCGTCCTCGGCGTGGAAGGAGTGGACGTTGCGGAAGCGGTAGAGGGTATTCAGCTTCCGATCGACCTCCAGGTAGACGCTTCCGCCGTGCCCGCCGTCCCCTCCGTCGGGTCCGCCGCGCGTGACGAATTTTTCACGATGGAAGTGCATCATGCCGTTTCCGCCCCGGCCGGCTTGTATGCTGATTTTCGCTTCATCCAAAAACATTGGTTGCCCAAACCCTTCAATTGTGATACATTTCTCAATCGGAGTTTATCATCATTTTGACGTTTTCCGCGCCGATCCGTGCGGATGGAGCAAGAGATGCCTCACAAATCCGCTTCTGTCAAGCCTATTCCGGATATTGTCGTCGGCCGCCTGCCATTTTACCTGCGCACCCTCCGCGCGCTGGCCGCCGAAGGCCAGGAAATCACGTCCTCTTTGGAGCTGGGCGCGCGTCTGGGATTGACCTCGGCTCAAATCCGCAAGGATCTCTCTTATTTCGGAGAGTTCGGCAAGCAGGGCCTGGGCTACAACATTTCCTTCCTCGTCGGGCAGCTGCGCCGAATCTTGAAAGTAGACCGCGTCTGGGGGGTTGTGTTGGTGGGATTCGGCGACCTCGGCCGGGCCATCGCGCATTACCACGGTTTTCATGATCGCGGCTTCGAAATCCGCATGGTATTCGACAATGATCCGGCCAAGGTCGGACAATCCCTGACGGGCTTCTCGATCGAAGATATGGAAACCATGGTCGAAAAAGTCCGTGCGGCGAAGATCCGTGTTGCCATGCTGGCCGTGCCGGCCACCGCCGCACAGAAGGTCTCGGACCTGCTGATCAAGGCGGGTGTGAAAGCCATCCTCAATTACGCGCCCACGGCCCTCGGCGTTCCAAAAGGGGTCACCGTTCAAAACATCGATCCGGCGGCCCATATGCAGCACATGACCTATTACCTCGAACCATAAAAATAACCGCGCCGAAAAACCTTTTCACCGCAAAGCCGCGAAGGACGCGAAGAATTATTTTTAAAAAAACTTAGCGGTCTTTGCGCCTTCGCGGTTATTGGGTTTTGTGATTAATAATTATTCTACGCTTTGAATTATTGGATATGCCGTAAAAGGTCAGCTTTCCTGCCCCTTCGATAATATTTCCGATATCCGTTTATTGAGTTGATCGGGCGAAAACGGTTTGAGGATGTATTCCGCGGCGCCGGCTTCCAGACCGGTTTGGACTTCGGCTTCCTGACCCTTGGCCGAGAGGAAGATCACGGGAATGTGACGCAGGGTGGGATCCGCTTTCAACCGGCGGCATGCTTCATACCCCGTCATCCGCGGCATGCGCACATCGAGGAGGATCAGGTCCGGTTGCTCGCGGCGCGTGCTTTCCAGGACCTCCTCCCCGTTGCTTACCGCCACCACTTCGTGTTTCCCATAGGTCAAGGTAAAGACGATCAAGTCGCGAATATCCCGTTCGTCTTCGGCGATCAGTATCTTGGCCATGAGTCCCGTCCTTGTCAGGATTGTACCGCGTCCCGGGGAAGCATAACATGGAAGGTGCTTCCCTTTCCAGGCACCCCTTCGCTTTCCACCTCGATCGATCCCCCGTGCATCTCCACCAGCCTGCGAGTGATCGGCAACCCCAGGCCGGTCCCGGGCACTGCCATGACCGTCGGGTTTTCGCCGCGGTAGAAGCGTTCGAAGATCCGTTCGCGTTCGGCGGGCGTAATCCCAATCCCCGTATCCGATACGTCGATCCGCACTCCTCCCGGCCGGGAGACGGCGCGCAGGGTGACTTTCCCTCCGGCGGGCGTGTAGAGATATGCGTTTTCCGCCAGGTTGTGAAGGATTTCCGCCACCCGGGCGCGATCGGCCTGCAGGGAAGGCAGGTCCGGTTCGGAGTCCAGGATGATCTCCATAGGTTTTTCGTCCTTTTGGCTTTTCTGGCGCAGAGATTCCGCGACTTCCTCCAACAAGTCCGGGATTTCCACAACATCCAAGTTCAGCCGGATCTGCCCGGATTCCATCCGGGAGATATCCAGCAGATCGCTCACCAGGAGTTCCAGGCGGTCGGAATTATCCTTGACGATTTTAAGGAAACGGCGCTGCGCATCGTTGAGCGGTCCCATCGCATCCATCATCATGATTTCCACATACCCGCGGATGGCGGTCATGGGCGTGCGCAATTCGTGGGAGACGGTGGCGACGAATTCGGATTTCAAGCGGTCGATCTCGACCTCCTGGGTGATATCGCGGAAGACGGCGACCGTGCCGATGAACTCCTCGACGCTCCCGACGGGCGCCAAATGGACGGAAAGGACCCGGCCGCTGTCGAGGGTGATCCTCTCGGCGAGGTAGTCGCCGCCGCCGATCCCCGCCGGATCGGTCCGCCATTTCTGCAGGCGCTCCTGCCACGGGCGGCCGGCTTTCCCGAACAGGCCGATGAACTCGCCGGCCGGTCGTCCGATCACCCGCTCCCGCGGAAGGCTGAGCAGCCGCACGGCGGCGTCGTTGAAGAGGACGATCTTCTGCTCCTCGTCCGTCACCATCACGCCGTCGGCGATGGCCTCGAGCATGGCGCGCGACTTCCGGGATTCCACCTGTTGGCTGCGTACCAAATCCCCCAGACGGTCGGCCTGATCGCGGATAAGCCGGTACAGTTCGGCGTTGTTGATCGCCGCCGCCACCTGGTTCGCCGCGGCCGAGGCCAGCCGCATCTGTTCCGGGTTGAATACCGAAGGATCCTGGCTGAGCAGCAGCAGGGCTCCCAGCGCGTCCGCGCCGACCATGAGCGGCACGGCGAGCGCGCTCCGGTAGCGCATGGGCTCGTTCGGGTAGAGGTGGATCCAGCGGGGATCCTTTTCCAGATCCGGAAGGATGACCGATTGCCGCTGTTGGATGACCCAGCCGGCCAGACCTTCGCCCGCGTGAAATGGAAGCGAGCGGCCGCCTTTCGGCAACGGCGCATCCTTTTCCAGCGACGCCCGGTATACCAGCAATTGAGTCTGCGGATCCAGGAGCACGATCGCCGCCTGGTCCGCCCCGATCGCTTCATTGACCAGTTGCAGCGCGCGGGTGAGTACCTGTTCCAGATCCAGGCTGACCACGAGTTCGGTGCTGATGCGCAGCAGCGTTTCCGCCCGTTGATGCTCGCGTTCGAGTGCGGTGGTGCGTTCGACCACGCGATGCTCCAAGTCGGTTGTCAGGGCATGCGAGGTTTGATGAAGGCGGACGTTTTCCAGCGCCTGGCCGAGTTGGGCGGAAACCGTCTGCGCCAGGGAAAGATCCGCGTAGGAGAAAATATGGGTCTCCGGGCTCTCGATCAGAATTAACCCGGCGGCGTCGCCCGATATCAACAGCGGCAGGATCAGGAGGGATGTCACCTGGCGCTGCTTCAGCCAGAAGCGGAGGTTTCCCACCCGCGGGTCGTTGGGCGCGTTTTCCACATGCATCGGAGAGCGGGTTTGCAGGATCGTCTCGATCGCCGGGGACCCGTGCAGCGGAAGACTCATGCTCATCGCCGACGGACGCCCGGGGTAGATGTGTTCCGCGACAACGAACGCTTCCGGACGGTCCTTTTCGATCAGCACAGCGGCGGATTGGGGGACATCGAACGCGGCAGCCAGCTCGCGGCAGGCGATTTGCAGCAGCGACCGCTCGTTGCTGGTGGTGATGGCCGCGTTGGTCAGCCGGTTTAGCAGCGCGAGGTGCGACGCGCGTTCGTCCAATTCGCGGGTGCGGTCCGTCATCTCCTCGAATAGCCGGGCTTTTTCCAGCGCGAGCGCGCTTTGATTGGCAAGCGATAGCGCCACTTCCTCGTTGCCCTTGGAGAATGCTTCCGCCGCGGTGAAATTCTCGAGCAGCACAATCCCGAGCAGTTGATCGCCGGCCTGCAGCGGCACTCCCAGCGCCGATGCCGGAATCAATCCCATGGTTCCATTCCGATAAGCCTCCAGGTTATCCGCCGTCAGGTTGAAATCCGAAGCCATGTCGACATGCGTCCAATGCAGGGGTTTCCCCGCCTGATACGTCTGCCCGGGCAGGCCTTCGCCGGCCGCGCAGGCAATCCGGTGCAGGTATTGCGCGTTGGCGTACCCGGATACGGCCTGAACCGCGAGCTTCGAGTGCTCCTTATCCCACAACGCCACCATGCTGCCTTCCGCTTCGGGAATGGCGTTACGCGTCTCGTCGACCAGCGATTGCAGGATCAGCGGGACGTCGAGGCCGGATACTTGGCGGCTGAATTCTAGCAGGACGTTCCCTTCATGCAGCCGGCGCTTGGTTTCCTCGAGCAGCCTGGCGTTTTCCAGGTAGATGGCCACCTGCTCCCCGAGCAGTTGAAAAAGGTCCTCATCTCCGGCCCGAAACGGCGTCACGGCTTCCTGCGATATCAGCAGGGTCACGGCTTCCGTCTTCGATCGGGCGCGGATGGGGAAACACAGGAACGAGCGGGCTTTCAGCGCGGATAACAAAGGAGAGTTCAGCCACGTCGGCGTATCGTCGAGCGAAAGCGCGAGAATGGGTTGGCCACGCTGGAACATGCTCAGAATCGGGTTGTGCTGGCCGAGGAGCATTTCCACCTGGGCTTCGGCCGGAACTTTCCCCTTGGACAAGCGCAATTTCGGCCCGCCGGGTCTCTCCTCGGCGACAAGCACGATGTCGAACGCGTAGGAGTCGAGAAGGCTCTGCGCGAAGGTCTCGAGCAGCGCTTGTGGTTCGGCCTGGGTGGACAGAAATTCGGTGACTTGGATCAACGCCAGCAGGCGGTTGAGTCGGGATTGCAGGTCCTGCGCCTCGGCCGCCGCCAAGTTTTCCGAAAAGCCCGGGGTTTTGGCTTTTCCCGCCGCTTGTCCGGGGCGCCGCTTTTCGGTCAGCGCCTGTTGCAGAATGTCGGTCTGGATGGCGACGGTGGCCTGGGAGGCGAAAATTTCCAGGAATGGAAAGTCGGTCCCGGGTTTCGCGTTTGACACCGGAGACGCGGCGAGCAATCCGATCAACTCGCTGCTGGAGGTGCGCAGCGGGAGGAGGAGTATTTCCCGTGCTTCCATCTCCTCTGAGATTTCAGCGGCGAACCGTTGCGCTTCCACATCGCCGGTTGTGGCCGGCAACGGGATGCTCCCTTCGACGTCGGACCGGGCGGACATCCAACGCAGCACCGTATCGCGGGAAATATGCATCGCCTGGATCGACTGCCACGCCCGGTCCGATAACCCGGAGCGGGCGTGCCATTCGAGCGCGTCGCGCCTGAGCGATCCGATCAGCACCGGAGTCAATCCCAGAGCGTCGTGGATGCTTTGGGTGATGGTCTCCAGCCGGTGGGGAAGCGGTGAATGCGAGAGGGAAACTTTTCCCGTCTGATGGATGGTGGACAGCAGCCTTGCCCGGCGCCGCAGCGCGTCGTCGGTCTGCACCTGCTCTTCGTGACGCTGGGCGTTGCCCACGGCGATGGCAATCTGGATCCCGTAAGCTTGGACGATTTCGAGGGATTCGCGGTCGAACCAGCCCGGGTGATGGGAGTGCAAGTCGATCAATCCGACGGCATGCTGCTCATAGATCACCGGCACGAGGATGGCGGATAAGATTCCGGGATGGTCGGCTTCCCCCGGTTCGGATGTGATATCGCGGATCAGGTGCGGTTTTCCGCTGTCGAGTACTTCCATCGCCAAGCGGGAGAGCGTGTTATCCGGAAGACTCTCGCCCAGGAGAAGCAGGGGGCGCAGCGGGTAGGCCGTCCGTTTCGGATCGAGGAGCGCGATCCGTCCGCAATCCGCACCGGTCACGCGGATCGATTCGTCGTGGATCAATTGAAGAAGGTAGGGAAGATCGATGGTTGTGTTCAGCTCGCGTGAGACGCGGGTAAGCGATGTGAGTTGATCCACCCGCCGGCGCAGGGAGGTGTCGGTGGCGGAGAAAAGTTGTTCGCGTTCGATGGTTCCGGCCAGCTGGCCGGCGACCGCGGAAAGAAAATGCTGTTCCTCTGAATCGAACGCGCCCTGCTTCCTACCGACGATGATTTCCCCGATCCCGCGTCCGCGCACCAACAGCGGTGTTACGATCCAATGGTCGGCCTGGAAATAATCCACCCATGGCCGGTAGTAGGGCGGGGGATCGCCGGAATCCTTGGTGGAACGGATGGCGATGGGCTTTGCGGTGAACGTCACCGCATACCGGCTGAGGGGATCGGCGGTCGAGAAGGTGGCGAACCGGCGTTTATCTTCCTCGCGGAGTCCGTGCGCCGACGCCGGGTGCAGCAGAATCTCGTCGCGGGATTCGTCAAGCAGGAAGAGTGCCGTCCGATCGCCGGAGAGAATCCGCGCCAATTCACTCAATGCCTGCCGGAGAAAATCATCCAGGGGCGGCGGCGAGGCGGCGAACGTGGAAAGGCGGCGAATGAAATCGGAACGGTCCGATCCGCGCCGGTACTCCTCCAGCATGATCAGGTTGCGGATCAGGCGGCCGGCTTGTACGGCCAGCGGATTCCAGCGGCGGAGATCCTCCTCGTCGATCGGAGCGGCGGTTTTATTGGCGACCCACAACCAGCCGGTGGAATCCCCAGGCGATCCGAGCGGCAGGATCCCGAGGTTGTGGATATCCAGCGCCCGCGCGAGCGGAAGCAACCCCAGTTCGCGCAGCAACGGGAGGGTGTCCGCCCCATTGGCGGCGGACGACTCCATCGTTTGCCAGCGGATCCGCGCCGGGCTGCCGGACGGCAGCGCAATCCGCATCATCGGCAACAGATGATCCGGGATGCCGTGGAACGGCTTGCGCGGTTCCAGTGATTGATTTGAATCGTCGTAAAGCAGGAAACCGAAAAATTGCGCGTCCACCAAAGGCGAGACCGCCTGACTGAGTTTGGCGAAGAAGGAATCCGGCTCGGAAAGCTGATTCGCGGTCCGGGCGATCTCGGCCAGGGCGCTTGCTTCGGCTTCCCGCCGCACGTCGTTTTCATGGACCAATGCATTCTGCAGCGACAGGGCGGCCATCTCCACCGCGGGGGTCAGGCGCAACAGAGTTTCCTCCGTAAACGCCGAAGGTTGCACCGCGTAGAACTCGATGGTCCCCAGCATTTCACCGGAGATCTCCAGCGGGAACCCAAGGAAGGAATGGAACTTCCCGTTTTCCGGTGAAGGACTCTCCCCAAGACCGTGATACTTCTTCAATTCCGGAATTCGCAGCGGACGCCGCTCCCGGGCAAGCATGCCGGAAGGACCTTCCCCCAGACGGATTCCCGCATGGGGAAGCCGGACGGCAGGATCCAGGGAAGCACTGGCCTGTGAGCATTTGGGAATCAGCATCTGCCGGATCGGGTCCCAAATCGTGATCATCCCCCAATCCGCACCGGAAAGTGGAAGCAGATTGACGATCAGGTTGTGGGCGGCTTTCGGGAGGTCCAGAGAGGAAAACGCCGAGCGGATGAAGCCGGGAGCTGCCTCGGAAACCGCCGGTGGAAAAAGATGTGCAGCACTCGGCAGCGGGCGGAACCGGATCTCCATTTCCGTCCTTCCATCCGTGCCGATGAGATGAGAAGAGACGTTGTACAGCTGCTTCCGGATGCGGACAACCGCCCGGCCTTCCCGGGAAGCGAGTTTCCAGATGTCCCCCGCAGGATACGCCGCCGAGGTCAGGCTTTGTAAGGAAAGGTCCACCCCGGGGAGTGAGAACCAGTGCTGGGTCAATGCGTCGGCGCGGATAAGTTGCCCCCCCGACGATACAACTATCCGGGCTTCTGCTTCGATCGTCTCCGCAGGAGCGGGCGCCGGTGTGATAATCCGCCGCCGCGGGAAGATCCATCGGCTGAAGAGGATCGCACCCAGCCAGAACCCGCCTCCAAGGAGGAGAATCAGCAGGCCGAGGGTGAGAAGTTGTCCGGAAAAATTCATATTGGGAGGATGATCTGGAATGGGTTATGGACCCGTCCGGCCGGCGAGGGCAGCCAGCTCCGCAATCTGGCGGACGTCGGTAAAGTTATGGTGCGACGAGTGGATGGCGCTCACCGCAAGGCTGATGAGCGGCGCGCGCTTTTCCGCGCCGGCTGCGTCGGGAACCACAAGGTATCCTCTCTGTTGATCCAGGTACGAGTACTTGTTTGGAACGGTCCGGGTAAACCGGTTCTTCAATTGCACTTCGAGTCCCCCCGCGCGGGCTTCTTCCGTCAGAACGACGAAACTGTCGCCTCCGGCATATCCGATAAAGTCATCCGGCGCCCCGAATTCGTCAACCACCTGCAGGATCAGATCCGCCGCAAAGCGGAGGAAATCGTCGCCGGAGGAATCGCCGTAGGCAGTCCGGTAGGCGTCGAAATCCATCAGGCGGCAGTTCAGCATCGACCAGCCCTTGCGGGAGAGGATCTCCTGCAGGCGGACCTCGATCTGGCGGCTGGTGGGCAATCCCGTCCGTGGGTCGGTGAGGTTTTCGCGTTCCGCGCGAGCGATGGCATTTTGAACACGCAGCCGGAGTTCCTCGATATCGAACGGTTTTGTGATGTAATCGTCGGCTCCGAGTTCCAATCCGGCGATCCGATCACGGCGTTCATCGCGCTGGGTGAGGAACAGAATCGGGATGTGCCCGGTCCGGGAGGATGAACGCAACTGCCGGCAGACTTCATATCCGTCCATATCCGGCAGCATGATATCCAGGACGATCAACTGGGGAAGGGAATGCCGCGTGAGGGAGAGGGCTTCTTGTCCGCGGGAGGCTACGGAAATTTCAAATCCCTGCGTTTCGAAATATGTCCGCAGCATGGTACCGATGTCCGGATCGTCCTCCACGACCAATATCCTGCTCTTTCCCATGGGGCCTCCTTGACGGGATCTTCCGGTGTATAGATTTTACTGCATCTGGGAGAGGATGGAGCCGCTGACGATAGTATGGCCTTCGATGATCCTTGCGTGATCATTGCGAAGCCGATGTCATCCCCGCATGCTTGGGCGGCCGTCTTCCCCGCGCGGTCGGATGATCGTCATCCCGGCAATTGAGGTAGATCGT
>CAZFPL010000011.1:54604-75860 GCA_964521085.1 uncultured Anaerolineales bacterium
ATCCCGGCAATTGAGGTAGATCGTCATCCCGGCGTGACCTCAGCCCGCCCTCGCGAAGCATCCCCACTCGGTTTTTCTTATGAGTGGGGATGGATGCGGAGCGTAGGCCGGGATCCAAGCGGTGATCGAGAGAATCTCGATCCTTGCGACGGGACTCAATGGATGCCGGCTGCGTGCACCCCTGCTGCGCAACGCGCAGGTTCCAATATCAACCCGAACCTGCGCGCTCCGCAGGGGCAGGCGCCGGCATGACGATCCGGTAACATCTTGAGATTGATTTGGGACGGGGTATCAACCGGAGGATTTGCGTTTGATGCGATACGTGCAACTCGGGTCGCCCTTTGCGCGGCAGGAGATTTCCTCGACCGAGTAATGCCTTCCACTGCAGGCCCAGGCGAGCCCTTCCTGCAGTGCGCCTACCGGCAATTGGCAGCAGGGCGAGGATTTGGTCAATCCCCAACAGTGCGGGCATCGCTCATTGACGAGTAACCAATCATGCGGGCGTTTTTCCACCCGTACGCGTTGATCGCTGTAATGGTTCAGCAGCCAAGCCAGCAAGTCCATCCCGCGCAGGATTTTTTGAGTGGGTGGGAGAAGGCGGAAACCGCGGTGGGATAGACCCAAAATCCCGGAGAAGGCCCGCAGCCCGCGCCGGAACATCGCCCGCCCGGTGCGCATGCAAATTCCACGGGCTGTTTGTTCGCCGTAGATCTCCTCGAGTGCCTGATACAACTTCGCCGGTGTCCCGAACGGCAGGTCCGGCACCGCATTCTCCGCAATCTCCACCCCCGCCTCCTTTAAAAGAGGCGCGAGTTTCTGCCTCCCGAGGACTTCTTCGAAGGAGGCGATCATCAAATCCCCGATTTTCGCGGGGTAGATATCGGGCAATGCTTGCGGGGGAACAGGCCACGATGCGGCAATGTCCATAGGCGTGGAACGGGCTCCAATTCGGGAGGAAGGTCGGTTCTTCAAAGGATCAGGATTTGTCGCCGGTTTCGATTTCCTGAAGGATGCTGCTGAGGAGCTCCAGGAGGATGGTTTTCACTTTTTCCTTGTCGTTGGCAACGCAAGGAATGCATTTGACACTCGGATCCAGCTTGAGCGCGATGCGCAGGTCGTCGACTGGCCAGGCTTCGGGAACGTCCTGTTTGTTGGCGGCCACCACGTAGGGAGTGGGGGCGTATGCCCGGAAGGTGTCGAGGATGAACCGCGCTTCGCGGAACGTTTCCGGGCGGGAGCTGTCGACGATGACGACAAACCCCAGCATGCCCTCGGAGAGGATTTCCCACATGAAGTCGAATCGTTTTTGGCCCGGCGTGCCGAACAGATAGAGGACCAGGTCGTCGTCCACCGTGATCCGGCCGAAATCCATGGCCACCGTTGTCGTCTCCTTCACCTTTTCCACTTCCAAGGAGATTTTCCGTTCCGTCGACACCACTTCGATCTCGCTGATCGACCGGATGAACGCGGTTTTTCCTGAGTTGAACGGTCCGGTGACCACCATTTTAACGGTTTGCATGTTGGAAAGCGCTCCTTATAACGAGCGGATACGATCGGCAAGACGTTTGATCAACCCGGCCTGCTCGGGAGTCTTGGGCATGGGCTGGATCTTCGCCAGCGAAGGCGGCGCCGGCATCCCCTCCGGCAGCAGGATCTCCACCACGCCGGCTTGCATCAGCCCGTAAACGATCCGGCGCAATTCGATTTCACTCAACCGGTTGGCGCGCGCAATCTGACGCATGGTGTTCTTGGGCGAGATGTAGGAAACCACCCGCCACTCTTCGACGCTTAGGTTGATGTTGCGCAACCGGGCATCGGGACGGTCGGTGAACTTGAGTGCATAATCCAGATTGGGGATCTCTTCCTGCAGCTGTTCGAACTCCCGCATTCGGCGGGCGCCTTCCATGATCAGGTTTTCCAGATCGATGCGGACGGTGATGCGGTCGTCGGGCGGAAGGATGCCCAGGTAGAACTGGAAGATGCCCTCGTTCCAGGTGAAGAGTCGGAAGACCAGGTCGTTGAGATACTTGTGAAGGGACTGCAGAATCGCCTGCTGGGTCAGATAATTGGCATGGATCAGAAGCAATCCCAGCTCTTTGTCGTTGGCCGATTCCGGACGGTTCTGCAGGGTGGCAGCCTGTTCTTCTGTCAGCAGATGGTTGTACCGAAGGATCGAGATGAGCCGCCCGCCTTCATCCCCGCGCTGACCATAGATCAGCTTGCCGTCCAGGAACGCCAGACTGGCCAATTCGGACGGACCCTGGATGGTAAGGGTGCCGCTTTTTTTGGCGATGTGAATCAGGTTCAGCAGTTTGGTGACGCTGAAATCCCGCAGATTGCCCTGGAGGGCCATGCTGTATTCCGATCCTGCAAAGAAGTGAGGCGTCCGTGGTTTTCCCGGAAACTTGATTGCGGATTATACCCGCAAGGTTCGGGGAAGGTCAAACGGAAGCGCTTATAGGGTATCGAATGCTTCTATGTAGATATACCGGACTCTGGAACTTTGCAGTAAAAATGAGGGAAAGACTTTCAGAATCCGAATCAAGGTCGGAGAAGGTCAAGGGCTTCCCGAGGTTTATGATTGCGTCCTGCCCCATAAAACACGCTTTTCCGGTTATCCACTCCGGAACTTAGCCTAAATGCGGGGTTGTGGAGGAATAACCTTGGAATGGTCGGTTTTAGGATTTACAAATAGGAAGTCTCCTGAATGGATTAACCGCTGGAGTAGATTTTAATTAATGGCCGGCCCGTTTTTTAGTACTCCCGGGAGATATTCCAGCCCGTAAAAAAATCAGTAGTTTGACCAGCCCGGAGCAGGATGCTAAAATGCAACGCAATTAAGCCCCCGTTGTCTAGCGGCCTAGGACGTGGCCCTCTCAAGGCCAAAACACGAGTTCGAACCTCGTCGGGGGCACTAGTGTGAAAAGCAAGTACTTAAGAGGGTCTTGCGGGGTCTCGATTCTTTTGCCGTTTTGATGTATACTATAGTTGGTACGGGGGGTTTCCCCTACGACCAGGCGCCGGCCGCCCCCCTCGGCTGGCGCTTTTTTTTAACAAGTTCCCGCTGTGATGATTAACGCCGGATACGCGGTTGCGGACGTCGATCCTAAAAGCCCAGAACGACATGATTTTTCCTACTCAGACATTTAAAAATGAGATTGGTGAGGGATAGATGGTTCCTTCCGATCTCAAAGCCCCATTGGTTTTTCCGAGCTGACCTTTTCGGGTGAGATTGACCGGTCAGCGAGGGCGGCGGGGTTTCCCCCGGGCGATTCACAGAGCCGGATAAAACTGATATCATAAACCTCTGGCGAAGACAGCCTGGAACAAACGCCGAGAATCCCGCCGAAGTCCGTCCGGTGAACCTAAAGGCCGGATTTCTTCGGGAAATGGGATTGAATTCCCGCCCGATCAGGACTCGGGAGGTAATCCCAAAAAGGTCACATCCAATCCTTTGGGAGAAGAAGGCATGACGATACCCAGTTTCCTACGTTCCCGTTTTTTCATCGCAGGGTGTCTTTTTCTGGCGGCGGGCGCCCTGTCCGTATTGTGGGCGGTGAGGTTGATGGAATCCATCAATTCCTACCGTTCACCGCTGCACTCTGCGCCGCCGCTTGTGCAGGAACCTCTCGGGCACGCCCTCTCGCAGCGGCTGATCATCGTCTTGGTGGACGCTCTACGGGATGATACGTCGCACGACACAGAACTCATGCCGTACCTGGAGACCCTGCGTGAAGAGGGCGCCTGGGCTACGATGCACAGCCGGCCGCTGTCGTATTCCCAGCCGGGGTATTCCACCCTGCTGATCGGCGCCTGGCCGGATATCAACGACGGGCCGGCCCTCAACCAGGAATATGAAAAAATCCCGGTCTGGACCCAGGATAATCTTTTCACGGCGGTCCATCGGGCGGGCGGCAGGACATCCATTGCGGCGAACAACGCCTTTGAAAAACTGATCCCCAGTCCGGATTTGAACGATTCCTTCTTCACGGAGGAATGCAACCAGGCGGGGGACGACCTGATTTTCACCCAGGCTCTCCAGTGGGTGAAATCCGGCGGTCAATCGCTGATGCTTATTCATCTGTGCCAGGTCGATGACGCCGGCGATTATCTGGGCGGTCCGAAAAGCCAGGCCTGGGCGGATTCAGCCACCCGGGTGGACGCATTGATCCAGATGATCGGTGCGCAACTGGATTTTACGAAAGATACCCTGATGATCGTCAGCGACCATGGTCAGATCGACGCCGGCGGTCACGGCGGCCCGGAGGCGATCAACCTGTTGGAACCGTTCATCCTGGTCGGAGCGGGGGTATGGCCGGGATATTTCGGCAACATGCAGATGGTCGATGTGGCTCCCACCGCTGCGGCGCTTCTCGGAGTGTCCATTCCGGCCACCAGCCAGGGCCGTGTACTCTGGTGGATGCTCCGCCTTGCATATGAAGTTAACTCGACGTTGACGGCCACCACAGAAAAACAGCAGAAACAATTATATGATTACTACACCCGGATGATCGGAACCAGCGCCACCCTAAATGCGGAAGAAACGGATCCGGTCATTAAATATGAGGCCGGCATCGACCGCGCGCGGGATAACCGGTTAAGCGGAGAAATAATGGGCAGAGTCTTCCTGATGTTGCTGCCCGCAGCCGCGGCGGTGTTCTTCGTTTGGAAATACCGCGGCCGAAAGCTGCTGGAGCGGATCCTGCTGTTTGTGCTTTATGCGGCGGTATTCACTGCCGTGTACATGCTCCTGTTCCGCCAGACCTTTTCCCTCAGCCGGGTCCAGACCGAAACGGGGATGATCCTTGCGATCGTCGTTTCCACTGTGGCAGGTTTCCTCGCAGCCTGGCTGGTTAACGCTTATCTGCAGCGTTTCTTTTCGGATGGGCTGGAAGCGACCGCCGAAAATACCCTCGCCTTGGCGGGCGTGTTCATGTGTTTGCTTTCGTTGTTTGTGGCGGCTCATTTTGTCGTGAACGGGACGGTCGCGCGTTGGACCCTGCCGGAGGTGAACACCGCCTTCTTCGGGCTTCTCTCGATGATCCAGATTTTCGCCTTGGCTGCGGTGGGAGGCCTTTTGGCAGGCGGAGTCGGGATTGCCAAGTGGGCGGTTGACCAGCGGTCCGGATCGGAGTCGGTCAAACGCCACTCTCCAGCCGCGCCTGTAAAAAGAGAACCGGAATCCCGTCCTGCACAAGCGAGAAAGCGAACAGGCCGCGGATCCGGGCGTAAAAAATAATTGCTCGATCCGGATTATTATTTCAAATCCCCCGCTTGAAAAGGCGGGGGATTTTTTTTAATTTCATATCCGTTTGAATATTGCGTCTATTATTATGAATATGGCGATCTCTTTGAGCATCGTCATTCCCGCATGCCCTTGGCGGGAATCCAGTACATACGTAACGGGAAACACTCAACATTTTCCTGGATGCCCGCTGGGATCACGCGGGCATGACGATCTTACTCCTTTTATTTGCGCCCCAATCCGCGTTCAACAAGCGCAACCGCTTCCTCGCGGCTGCCCACCTCGCCCGCCGCCTGCGCCTCGCGCAGCGCGTCGAGCAGTTCGCCGATTTGCGGCCCGGGTGAGAGTTTGAAATCGCGCATCAAGTCGTCGCCCGTAAGGAGCGGCGTGGGCCGGACCATTTCCGCCGGGCGTTCGAAATATCCCTCGAGGAGGGAATGCACCGTTTCCACCGCAACCTGCCAATTTTCCTGCGCATCCTCCGCCCGGTGCGTGGCGAGTGTATCGGCCAGGAACAACAAACAGACCGCGATTCCGCAGGGGCCGGTTCCGCGGAAGAATCGGAACACCGCCCGCCGGGTGACCGGCCCGCTGGATTGCAGCAAGAGCGGGCGCATGTGGTTGCGTACGATCTTGGAGATGAAATCCGCCTCGTCGTTGGAAAATCGGAGCGCGGCGGAGCGGTGCAAAGCCCAATCCGCGCCGAGCTGTTCGTGCCCGAGAAAGTGCACCTCCCCGAGTGAATTAACGCTGCGGGTTTCCGGTTTGGCGGCATCGTGCAGGATGGCCGCCAGGAAGAGCAGCCCGCGCAGGGGCCGTTCGTCGCACACCGGACGGGCCAGGTGTTCGACGAGGGCGGCTTGAAAGCGGTTGAGCCGCACGCGGGCCAGCCCCATCGCCCAATCTCCCGCGCGCTCCGCGCCGGATTCGCGCGCCAGCACGTCGCACACCACCTCGAGTTTTTCCAGAACCGTCAACGTATGCTCCCACACGTCGGTGCGATGCGATTCGTCCTGTCCCATCCCGTCCAGGCCGGCCGTCTCCGGAAGGATCACCCGCAGCAATCCGAGGGATGCAAGCGAGTGGATCGCCGCGGCGACTTTTCGCCCGGCCAGGATCCGGAAAAATTCGTCGCGGATCCGTTCGGCCGAGATCTTGCCGAGGGTCGACGCGCCCGCGCGCGCCTGCTCCTTGGTCTCCTTCTCGATCCGGAATCCAAGCTGGGTGGCAAGCCGGATGGCGCGGATGGCGCGCACCGGATCATCCCCGATCGAATGCGGCGAGCAGGCGCGCAGGATTCCTTCCCGCGCGTCGCGCTGGCCGCCCAGGGGATCGATCAGCTTCGCCGGATCTTGAAGGGGGATGGCGATGGCGTTGACCGTGAAATCACGCAGCGCCAGGTCCTCCGCAATCGAGGATTCGCGCAGCGAGGCAAAATCAAGCGTATAGCGGGCTTTCCCGCGGACGAGGATCACGCGGCCAATTCTGCGGTCCGTATCCAGCGGGTAGAAGGCCGCGCCGAGGGAGTTGGCCACCGTCCTTGCCGCATCCACCCCGCATCCGCGCAGGGAGAAGTCGAGATCCAGGACCGGCCGGCCGAGGATCGAATCGCGGATTGCGCCGCCGACCAGGTAGGCTTCCGTCCCCGAGAGTTGCGCACGGACCTCCTCCACGATCGGGGGCAGGGGGAAGGTGACCGCGGAATTGGATTCTGCGGTGTGGGTATTCTTCTCTTTGCTCATCGGACGACTGCCCTGCTTTCGCGGCATGGAAAAACATCCGGAAAAGGAAATGGCCTGCGTGTCACGAAAAGCTCCCGTTTGTTCATCATGGAAAAACCTGCGCCGGTGCTGGCGCGTTTCTGAATCTTGCTCGAACCTCGAACGCCGGGTTCATGCCGGACCGGCGGTCCCTTTCCGCACCGCGGCGAGATAGGGAAGGTTCCGGTGATACTCGTCGATATCCAGACCGTATCCGAACACATAGCGGTCCGGGATCGAAAAACCCCGATAGCGCAGCGGTATCTCGACCTCGCGCCGTTCGGTTTTATCCAGCAGGACACAGACCTCCAGCGAGCGCGGATGCCGCGCGCGAAGCAGTTCGAGTACGGAGGCGAGCGTATGCCCGCTGTCGATGATATCCTCCACCACCAGTACGTCGCGGCCGGCGATCGATGATCTCAGGTCGAAGGTGATGCGCACCTGTCCGGAGGATTGGCGCGCGCCGACTCCATAGGAGGAGACGGCCATGAAATCAACCGTATGCGGCACGGTAAGGGCGCGCATCAGATCCGCCAGGAAGATCACGCCGCCGCGCAGAATGCAGAGCAGCATCAAATCCGTCCCGGCGTAATCGCGGCTGATCTGCGCGGCCAATTCCTCCACCTTCGCCTGGATCTGTTCGGCGGAGATCAGCACGTCCGTTTCCCGCGCGGGGATTTTCGGTCCGGTGATCATTCCTTCGGCACCGTGTGGTGCGCCCGGCAGCGCGCTTCGTACATCTCGCCGGCTCCGACCACGACGACCGGTTCGTGGGCGGCGGCTGGTTTCCCGCTCGTGAGCCGCTGGGTGCGGGAGGCCGGTTCACCGCATACCATGCAGATGGCCTGGAGTTTATCGAGCCGTTCGGCTTGGGCCATCAGCGAGGGGATCGGGCCGAAAGGCTCGCCGCGGAAATCGGTATCCAATCCGGTGACGATTACGCGCACGCCCGTCGCCACCAGCTTCCCCACGACGGGGAGAACGTCGTCGTCGAAGAATTGGGCTTCGTCGATCCCCACCACGCCGGTCTCTTCGTCCACCGCGCGGAGGATTTCCTGCGCGCTGCGGACCGGTGCGGCGTCGAATTCCGTTCCCGCGTGCGAGGTGAGCTTCCCGTAATCGTATCCGGCGTAGCGTGAATTGATCGCCGGGAAGAAAACCTGCACCTTCTGGCGGGCGATACGCGCGCGGCGCAGCCGGCGGATCAATTCGTCGGTCTTTCCGCTGAACATCGGACCGGTGATCACTTCGAGCGAACCCACATCCGGCATGCGATTCCCTTTCGGAAGACGGCCCAAGTGTACCGCAGAATAATTAACTCGGTTTCGCCCCCATCCCTCCCGGCCACCCTTCCCACCCCTATCCCTCCCCTAATCTTCGAATAAGAAATTTTTTTGAAATAAATTAATTGAGGATTTGGGGAGGGATTGGGAGGGGGAAATAAAAAACCGGGCAGTCGATGACTGCCCGGTTTGAGTTTCCATTGCGTGATCAGGCTGCTTTGGCGGCTTTGGATTCTTCCGCGGCTTCCGGCAGCGCTTCGGTATCGCCCGGCAGGACGAACCCGCGGGAGCGCATGCGCTTCTTGAGGTCGATCAGGCTTTTGCGGCCGAAGCCTTCGATCGCCAGCAGGGCGTCATCACCCAGGGCGAGTTTTTCCAGCGCCTGGCTGATCTTCTCGACGCCGGCCTTCTTGAGCGCGCCTTCGGCCCGCTCGCCCAGCTCGAGGATGGTCACCGGCTGGTCGGTCGAGGTCTTGGCGGTTTCGCGCGCCTTCGCCTCCGCCACGTATTGCGACCGTGCTTCCAGCTTCTTGTAGAAGCGGTCGACCTGGCCTTCGGTGTCGACGATGCGCTGTTCACCGGTGAAGAGCGGGTGGCACTTGGAGCAGATGTCGGTGTGCATCGTCTCGACCGTGGATCCGGTGTGCCAGGTGTTGCCGCAGGCGCAGATCACGGTGGCGTTCGGAAAATATTTGGGGTGAATTTTCGGTCTCATCGGATATCCTCTCTCCGTCCAGAACCCGTAGTGGAACCGGGCCGCTGGGGATTGGGAATGGCCGCGCTAGGCGGCTTTGGCTTCCTGCGGCAGGACGCTGACCTTGCGCCGCCCGCCGCGGGCGGGTTCGAATGTAACGACCCCGTCAATCGTGGCGAAGAGCGTGTCATCCTTGCCCTTGGCGACGTTCTGCCCGGGGTGGATGCGAGTCCCGCGCTGGCGGATGATGATCGTCCCGGCGTGGATGAACTGGCCGCCGTAACGCTTAACGCCCAGGCGTTGGGATTGGCTGTCGCGGTTGTTCCGGCTGGAGCCGGCGCCTTTCTTGTGAGCCATGGGTTATTCCTCCGATCCCTTCTTGCCGGGGGTGATCTTTTCGATGCGCACCCGGGTGTAATCCTGACGGTGTCCCTGAGTCTTGCGGTAGCGCATCTTGCTCTTGTAGTGGAAGACGCGCACCTTCGGACCGCGGACGTGTTCGAGGACGACGGCTTTCACCTTCGCCCCGGAAACGGTCGGCGCGCCGACGTGGATTTTGCCGTCGTCGGCGATCATCAGCACTTCCTCGAATTGGTAGGTTTTTTCGGGTTCGGCGGCGAGGCGGTCGACGTCGAGGATGGCGCCTTCCGTGACGCGGTATTGCTTGCCGCCGCTTTGAACGATGGCGTACTTCATATTGATACGCTCCTTCTTGGACCGGCGGCCACGCCCTTCTGGGCCCGGGCGCCGGGGGAGTGGATTCACGCATTTGCCCCGGCAACCCACTCCGGGGCAAGGCGAAGGGATTATACCAGCCTGAAGGCGGGTGTCAACGGTATAAGACCGACGCGGTCTTTAAGACCGCGTCGGCATTTAGAACCGCAGAAACAGCGGGGACGTCTATTTTCCAATCGGAATCACCGACAGGATCCTCTGCTTTACCTCGTCGTCCAGCGGGGCGTTGTGCGAAAGCGAAATCAGGCCCCAGGCGACGGACTTGCGCACGTCCTTGTCTTCGTCCTCGAGCGCCGCGATCAGCGGCTCGATCGCGCGCGCGTCGCCGATCTTGCCCAGCACCTCGGTCGCGGCTTTGCGCAGCCGCCACTCGCGGTATTGCAGCGCGGATATGAGTGGTTCCACCGCCGGCGCGCCGATCTTGATCAGCGCCTCGCCCGCGGCTTCGCGCACCTTGAAGTATTCATCCTTGAGCACGGGGATCAGGGGATCGACCGCGCGCGGGTCGCCGATCCTGCCCAGCGCCTCGGCCGCCGCCTTGCGGATCATATACCAGCCGCCGTTCTTCAGCGCGGCGATCAGCGGATCGACCGCGCGCCGGTCGCCGATTTTTCCCAGCGCTTCGGCGGCGGCCATGCACACACCGTAATATTCATCCGAAAGCGCGGCGATGAGCGGTTTGACCGCCGGCTCGCCGATCTGCCCCAGCGCGTCGACCGCCGCCTTGCACACCTCTTCATTTTCGAAGCGCAGCGCGGTGATCAGCGGTTCGACCGCCGGTTTCCCGATCCGGCCCAGCGCCCGCACCACCGCCTGACGCTCCTGCCATTCGTCGCTTTGCATGACTTCCTGGTCCTTCAGGGAGATGATCAGAGGATCGACCGCGGGCGCGCCGATCTCGACGCACTCGTCCCACTGCCGCTTGATGATCCAGTAGTAGGCGCCGGCTTCATCCTTCTCGGGTTTCCAATCCAGCTTGACCAGGATCCCGATCGCCGCCCGGCGCACGTCCTTGTTTTCGAACTTGAGCGCGTTGACCAGCGGATCCAATGAGGGCGGGCCGATCCGGACCAACGCGAGGGTGGCGGCTTCGCGCACTTCTTCGGATTCATTCTTCAGCGCACCGATCAGCGGTTCGACCGCATGGGAGTCGCCGATTTTGCCCAGGACCTCGACCGCGGAGAGGAGCACCTGGCCTTTTTCCGTCTTCAACAGGTCGATCAGCGGCGCGACGGCGGAGTCGCCGAGTTTGACCAGCGCCTCGGCGGCCGACTCGTGGACGTCCACCTCGCGGTCCTTGAGGGAATCAATCAACGGGTCGACCGCGCGGGCGTCGCCGATCCGGCCGAGCGCCTCGGCCGCGGCCTCGCGCACGTTGCGCGAGATGTATTTCAGCGCGGCGACGAGCGCGTCCACCGCGCGGGCATCCCCGATCCGCCCCAGGGCTTTGGCGGCCGCCTCGCGGATAAAAACGTACTTCTCGACCAGTTCGTCGATGATCTCCTTCTCGGAGCGGGTGTCGGTCAGCTTCTGGCGGGCGAGGGCGGCTTCAAAGAGCTCGTAATAATCCCATTCGAGCGCGGCGATGAGGGGCTCGACCGCGCGCGGGTCGCCGATCCGGCCGAGCGCCTCGGCTGCGAACTTGCGCAAATCCTCCTGTTCATCCGCGAGAGCCTTGACCAGCGGCTCGACCGCCTTGATGTGGCCGATCCGGCCGAGCGCCTCCGCCGCCACCTCGCGCACGTGGCCGGCATCGTCGCCCAGCGCCTCGATCAGCGGGTCCACCACGCGTTCATCCCCCAATCGGCCGAGCGATTCGGCCGCCGCGTCGCGCACCGACCATTCGGCATCGTGGAGAGCGGCCAGCAGCGGATCGACGGCACGGGCGTCGCCGAGCTTGCCCAGCGATTCCGCCGCCGTCTCGCGCACCGGAGGATGTCCATCCATCAGCGCGCGGACGAGCGCATCGAAGGCGCGGACGTCGCCGATCTTGCCCAAGGAAACCACGGATGCCTTGCGGATATCGTTGTCGGCATCCTGGAGCATCGAGACGAGCGGATCGACAGCCTCCGTCTTGATCGCCACGCAGCGGTCCCAATTTTGAATTGCGATCCAATAGCACGTGCCGGTCGAATCGTTCTTCGGCTGCCAGCCTAGTTTTTCGAGCGCCTCGGCGGCCGACCGGCGGGCATTCTTTTCCGGATCGCGCAGGCCGGCGATGAGCGGGTCGACGGCCATCCCGTTGAAGCGGCCGATCGCCTCGACGGAGGCGGTGCGGATGGACCAATCCTCGTCGTGCAACGCCTCGATCAGCGGCGGGATGGCGCGCGGGTCGCCGATGATCCCGAGTGCTTGCGCGGCATGCGCGGCGACCGTTCGATCCTGAAGCGCGGCGATCAACGACTCGACAGCGGACTTTCCCAGTTTTCCCAGCGCCTCGGCGGCCGCCTGACGCACATCCTTGTCCATATCCTTCAGGGAATCGAACAGCGGCTTGACGGCGTGCTTGTCGCCGATCGCCCCCAGGGCGCGGACGGCGGCCAGACGAACATCGGATTCCGGATCCTGGAGGAAGCCCAGCAGCGGATCGACGCCGTCTTCGCCCATCCGGCCGAGCGCCTCGGTCACCTCGTTGCCGATGAATCCCCACCCGGTCCCGCGCAGGGAGTTGATCAGCTGCGGGATGGCGCGCGCATCGCCGATTCTGCCCAGCGCGACGGAAGCGGCCTGGCAATCGGCCCAGTCCCGTTCCGCCAGGACCCGGATCAGCGGGAAGACGGCCGGCGCGCCGATCTCCGCGCACGGGGCGATGTTCTTTTTGGAAATCCAATAATAAGCGCTGGCTTCGTCTTTGCGCGGCTGCCAGTGAAGCGCATCCAGCGCGTCGGCGGCCGCTTGACGCACATCCTTGTCTTCATCTTTAAGGGCGATGGTCAGCGGTTCGATGGCGCGGATATCCTTGATTTTTCCGAGTGCTTCGGCGGCGGCCTTACGAATGTACCAGGCCTTCCGGTAGCCCAGGGCTTTGGTTAAGGCTCTGACGTTGCGCGCGGCCATCAGTCGTTCGATATTCGGGGGTCCGAAAATAAACATGGTTTCCCTCTCCTTGCGGCGAAATCCGGTCTGCCGGGTCCGGGTGATACCCGATGCGACGGATGGAAAAACCGACAGATCACCCTTTTTAAAAAGGGCCGCCGTAGAAAAATTTTGGATAATGACAGGAAGATAAATGTGAATCGGGAAAAAAGGACGATTGCGATATTACTCTACCATACCGGTTACCGGCCGAAGTATAGGAGAAAAGTATGAGCAGGACTTTGGGTATGTCCGAATCTGCGGTGAAGGAATGAACAATCCCATCATTTATGAGGACGATAGTACGGCAATTCAATCGTTACTGAAATGCACGGGATTATCGGACCGGCTGGACGGAGGGTCATCAGGCGACGGCGGGCCGGAGGACGCCTGAAGAAAGCCGACGCCGGTGGAAGGCATCCATCCCGCGTCGAAAGAATGACGAAGCAGGTGGATGACGAGGAGGACAGACCATCCCTCTCTTTCCCCGGCCTTGTTTTCGCGTCGGATTTCCCGAGGGCCCGCCCGGCCGCTCTCAGTATGCGACCCGCGGGTAGAGGACGGCGGCTATCCAAACCAGCGCACACGTCACGAGCAGCAGTATCAGCAAGTCCCACCCGATTCCGAAGGCACTCGTCCCGCCTGCCAGCATCAGCGCGCGCAGCGCGTCCACTTCATAGGTGAGGGGGTTGACGCGAGAGATTACCTGCAGCCAACCCGGCATCAGCGAGATCGGATAAATGGCGTTGCTCGCGAAAAAAAGCGGCATGGTAAGCACCTGCCCGATGCCCATGAAGCGCTCGCGGGTTTTCACCAGGCAGGCGATGATCAGGGAAAAAGTGGAGAAAATCGATGCGCCGAGGACGATCACCGCCAGGACGCCGAGCAGGGCGAGCGGATTCCAATTGATACGGACGCCCAGGAGGAGCGCCAGCAGGTAAATCACGATCGCCTGCGAGAAACTGCGCACCCCGGCCGAGAGCGCCTTTCCCAGCACCAGGGCTGCGCGCGGGGTGGGGCTGGCGAGGAACTTATGGACGATGCCCAGATCGCGTTCCCAAATGATGGAGATGCCGTAAAAGATGGAGACAAAGAGCACGCTTTGGGCGAGAATGCCGGGAGCCATGAAATCGATGTAGCGGAACTCGCCGGTGGGGATGGCGCGGATTTTGGTGAAGACCTGGCCGAATACCAGAAGCCAGAGCGCGGGCTGGATCGCGCGGGTCACCAGTTCGGTGGCGTCGTGACTCAGCTTGCGGATTTCGAGCTCCGCCATGACCAGGGTTTTTTCGATGAATCGAAACACGCCCCCGGCGGGCGCGGGTTCAGCCGAGACGATGCGTAACGCGCCGGGCTCTTGAAGTTTCACGGTACGTTCCTCCGGAATCGAGTTGGCCGCCGGTGAAATGGATGAACACGTCGTCGAGCGTGGCTTTGGATTTTCCAAGCCCCGCTTTCAATTTGGCCGGCGCGCCGATGGCGGCGACGACGCCGCGGTTCATGATCGCCACCCGGTCGCAGAGACGGTCGGCTTCCTCCATCAGATGGGTGGTGAGCAGGATGGTCGTTCCGTAATTCTCACGCAGCCTTCGGATGAGTTCCCAAACCATCCGGCGCGCGACCGGATCCAGGCCGGTGGTCGGCTCGTCGAGGAAGAGGACCTGCGGCCGATGCAGCATCGATTGGGCCACTTCCAGGCGCCGGATCATCCCGCCGGAATAATCCCGCACCAGCTTATTCCCGGAATCCTGCAATCCCATGAACTCCAGCGCCTCGTCGACCCGGCGGTTCAGGTCGCGGCGGGGGATATCGTGCAGCTTGCCGATGATCTCGAGGTTCTCGCGGCCGGTCAGCGTCCCGTCGGCGGATAGCAACTGGGGCACGTACCCGATCACCCGGCGCACGTCGCCGGGCCGGCGGCGCAAATCGAACCCGGCGACGGCGGCGGTTCCCGATGTGGGCGGGAGCAAGGTGACGAGCATCTTGATCGTAGTGGTCTTTCCCGCTCCGTTGGGCCCGAGCAGGCCGAACGTCTCGCCGGATTGGATCGACAACGAAAGTGAATCCACGGCGGTTAGCTTGCCGAAGCGGCGGGTCAAGGAGAAGGTTTCGAGAGCGAGAGTCATATGTCCTCGTGAAAAGGCTGGTCGAGTAGCCCCGCACGGATTTTTCGTGCGGGGCGGATCGAGACCAACGGGATTATTGGTGAGAGTGCGGTCTCGATACGGTCGCTAAGATCGGCGACTTACTCGACCGGCTTTTTACCGCCCGATTGCAGCACCATCCGAAGCGATTCGAGAGATGAGATCATCTTTTCCCGCTCCGCCTGGGACAGGTTTTCAAGCCGCTCGGCGAATTTGGCGACCGTTTCGCCGCGGACCCGGTCGATCAACGCAATCCCACGCGGGGTGAGGCGCAGTTCCACCCGCCGCCGGTCGGCTGTGGAATCCGGCCGCTCCATTAAATTTCGCTTGACCAGACCATTGATCATCTTGGAGACGGTGGGCGGGGTCAATCCGAGGTGTTCCGCCACCTGGTGGAGCGCCGCGCCGGGGCTGCGTTGGAGAAAAATGAGGGTTCGAAACTGCGGGATGGTGAGATCCGCCCCCCGATGGCGGCGCATCTCCTCTCGGATAAGGCGCATCGCGAAGGGGACGACGTCTACAACTTCACGGGCGAGGGCTTCGGCCGACTCTTTCATAAAGTTAGATAGGCAAATAGTTAGACAATCTAAGTATAATTCGGAACTTCGGCAAAGTAAAGCACCGGGTGAGAATCCTTAAAAAGGGGTTCCAGATTGGTATAATTCATCCCATGCCCGAGAAGAAAGAACAAGAAAAGCCCCTGATTTCCGCCGGAAAAGTCCGCGGAGTGGATATCGACGAGCAGGTGCGGCACGCCTACATCGATTACGCGATGAGCGTGATCGTCGCCCGCGCGCTGCCTGACGCCCGCGACGGACTCAAGCCCGTCCACCGGCGGATCCTGTTCGGGATGCACGAGCTCGGCGTGCGCGCCGGCAGCTCGTACAAGAAAAGCGCGCGCATCGTCGGTGAGGTGCTGGGGAAATATCACCCGCACGGCGATATGTCGGTCTATGATGCGATGGCCAGGCTGGCGCAGGATTTCTCGATGCGCTACATGCTCGTCGACGGGCAGGGCAACTTCGGCTCGATCGATGGCGATGCGCCGGCGGCGATGCGGTACACCGAGGCCCGCCTGAACAAGCTGGCCGAGGAAATGCTGCAGGATATCGACAAGGACACCGTCGATTTCACCGATAACTTTGACGGCACCCTCAAGGAACCGCTGGTCCTGCCGTCCAGGGTTCCCAATCTTCTGCTGAATGGATCCTCCGGCATCGCGGTCGGGATGGCGACCAACATTCCGCCCCACAACCTGCGTGAGCTTACCACCGCCATCCGCTACCTGATCGACCGATACGACGAGATGGACGAGGTGACGGTCGAAGACCTGATGCAGCACGTCCACGGGCCGGATTTCCCGACCGGCGGGATCATCATCGGGACGGAGGGAATCCTCTCGGCCTATGGGACGGGCCGCGGGCGGATCGTGGTCCGCGGCAAGGCGCACATCGAAGAAATGTCCGGCGGACGATACCGGATCCAGATCACAGAGATCCCCTACCAGATCAATAAGACCGCGCTGATCGAGCGCATCGCGGAACTCGTGCGCGAAGGCCGGATCGACGCGGTGTCGGACCTGCGCGACGAAAGCGACCGGCGCGGGATGCGCATTATCATCGAGCTGAAGCGCGGCGCGGCGCCCAAGCCGGTGCTGAACCAGCTGTACAAATACACGCCGCTGCAAAGCACCTTCGGCGTGCAGATGCTGGCGCTGGTGGAAGGCGAGCCGCGCCTGCTTTCGCTCAAGCGCGCGTTGCAGATTTACATCGAACACCGCCAGGTGGTGATCACCCGGCGCTCGAAATTCGAACTGGAACGCGCCAAGGCGCGGGCCCACATCCTTGAGGGGCTGCTGATCGCGCTGGCCAACCTGGATGCGGTGATCAAGACGATCCGCGAATCCAAGGACGCCGATCAGGCCAAGGAACGCCTGATGAGCCGCTTCAAGCTGAGCGACCTCCAGGCTCAGGCGATCCTCGATATGCAGCTGCGGCGGCTTGCCGCACTCGAGCGGCAGAAGATCGACGACGAGCACAAGGAAGTTCTCAAGACGATCGCGTTCCTGCAGGATTTGCTCGCGCACCCGAAGAAGATCCTGACCCTGATCCAGGGCGACCTGGACGACCTGGCGGCGAAGTTCGGCGACGACCGCCGGACGGTCGTGGCGGGCGGGGAAAGCGAAGAACTGCGCGAGGAAGACCTGGTGCGCGACGAGGCGGTGCTGGTGAGCATCACCCAGCGCGGCTACATCAAGCGCGTCGCGGCGCGCGTTTACCGGACCCAGGCGCGGGGCGGCAAGGGCGTAACCGGGCACGATCTGCGCGAGGAGGACGAAGTCGAGTTCCTCTTCCCGGCCCGGACCCTGGATACGATCCTGTTCTTTACCGACCGAGGGAAAGTCTACAGTGAGAAGACGCATCGCATCCCGCAAGCCGACCGAAACGACCGCGGCAGCCCGGTGGCGAACGTCCTGGCGGTGAGTCCCGGGGAGACGGTGACCGCGGCGGTGGCGGTGCCGTCGTTCGCGGTGGGTGCGTTCTGCACGATGGTCACCCGGCGCGGGAAGATCAAGCGCGTCTCACTTCAGGAATTCGAGGACGTTCGTCCTTCCGGGCTGGTCGCTATCACATTGGAAAAAGGGGACAATCTGGATTGGGTGCGGGCGACGACCGGATTGCAGGAAGTCATCCTGGTGACGGAACGCGGCCAGGCGCTGCGCTTCTCGGAAAAGCAGGTGCGGCCGATGGGCCGGCCGGCGGCCGGGGTGGCGGGGATCCGGCTCAAGCCGGGCGACTCGGTCACCAGCGCCGAGGTAGTCGATCCGGACGGCGATTTGCTGGTGGTCACGACCAAGGGCTTCGGCAAGCGCACGGCCTTGAAGGAATATTCGCCCAAGGGGCGCGCAACCGGCGGGATGGCGACCATCGCGCAAAAAACGATTGACGTCACCGGGCCGATCGCCGCGGCGCGGGTGGTGCGCGACGGCGACGACCTGACCGTGATCACTTCGGGCGGTGTGGCGCTGCGCACGGAGGTGAAGGAGATCCGGCGCGCCGGGCGTGCAACCATGGGTACGCACGTGATCCATCTGAAGGAAGGGGACACCGTGGCATCGATCGCGCGCATTTCGGAAGCGGATCTCAAAGAAGCGGAGATCGAAACGGACACGAATACAAATTCCGCCGACGAAAAAAGCGGATAGCACGAAGCCCGGACGAATAAATTAAAAGAACCTGGCAAAAAGCCAGGTTCTTTTTTCTTATGCAGGTAAGGAAAAATCAACAGGCCGAGACTTCCAGATTATCATACACATCGGTGCGATAGAGAACTTCATTGCTCTTATCGGTGATGGCGAACTGGTACAGGACGATCGCCGGGATGTACGGGAAGGCCTTGCCCTTGGCGACCATATTCGCGGTGGAAAATCCGCGCCCGTACTTGCCGCTTTCGAACAGCTCAAGCCCCATAACCTGCCAGGTCCACAAAGCACCGGTGGATTTCTCCATCGGACGGAAGAATATCATCACCCCGCCGATCGCGTTCTTATCGATCCCCGAGACGGATACGACCACACTGTTCTGCTGCGGTTCGCAAGCGGAGCCGTACTTGTACATGCGCAGGGTGGAGAAAGTAAATTCGAGTTTGACGCCGGACCGGGTCGCCGACGGGGTAACTTCAGGTACGATCGGTGTCTCGGAGGGTTTTTCCGGCGTTGCGATCACGTCGGTTCCCTCAGCGGTCGGTACGACCTCCGCAGTTGGAACTTCCTCGGATGAAGGGGTGTCGGCCGCGGCGGCTTCACTGACCGTCACTTCCAGGGAGGCAAAATCCCCCCAGGTGCCGGCGTTGTTCTGGCCATGCGCCTGCAGCACATATTTGCCGATGGCGGAAGGCTGCCAGAGGTATTCCACGATCACGGAGGTGCTGGCGGTATTCGGACTTGGCACTGTTGCGACGGATACCCCGTTGACCAGCACTTCAACCTGGGCGGTGCCGCGCAGGTCCTCGGAAAGCATCATCAATTGGACCGGTCCGAGAGGGACGGTGGATCCAGGATCCGGAGAGGCAAACGACACCTTCGGGCCTGCATCCGCCTCGGGGGAGGCGGCCGTTTTAGGGGTTGCTTTACCTGAGCAGGAGGCAAGCAGGAGGGAGATCAGGATGATCGGGAAGACGCTGAATAATCGCTTCATGAGGGATTCTCCTTCTCTTCTATTATATGGGAAGATGCGGATTTGTCACCTTGACTTTGGTCGTGCGCCCGGGACGGGTGAGTGACCATCCCTCGGCGGAATGCCCACCCATGTGCACGAATTGCCATCTGATGAGGAAAGTGCACGAAGAGTGCCAAGATGGCGAATCGGGGGGATAGGCTGAACGGAGGATCCGACGCATACCGATCTACCCGATGCGAGACCGGTGCCAACACTGGAACAGGCGGCGTCGGGGTGGAATTTCGGAACGACCGGTGGGAGAACCGGGAACGAAAAATCCGGCGGGCTTGCGGTTTGCCTTCGAGCGGCGGGAAAAAAGGAGTAAGGCCACACTCCGGAAAACCGGAACGATTGATCCGCGGGCATGCCCGACTTGCTTGCTTTGTGATGATTGACACTAATCCCCGTCCACTGTGTTTGCGCCGGTAGAAGAATGTGTGTAATATGATTGTGTTCATCGGAAGCCCCGTCGCAATCGAAGGAGGGAATTCCCCATGACTCGAATTCGATCCCTTTTCTTTCTTATTCCACTTATCTTCCTAACCCAAACCGCTCAGATCGTCCTTGCCGCGCCGCAGGCTCCCACGCCCAATTGGAAACCGGGAATCTATCTCGGAACGATCACCATCATGGCCAAAGACCACCATAGTACACCTCAAGACGTGAAAGACAGGGGGGGGGTCGAACAAGGTACTTTCTACATCCCGAAAACCGTGGGAAAGTTTCAGATTCGCATCGGTAGCGCAGGGAACATTCAATTCCAGTTTAAGATCTCCATCGGGTTTACGGATGCGGAATGGAATCAAGCGAAAGACGATGGCCAGGGGAATTGCCGGGGGATGGTCTCTGATGCCACCGGACGCGGAACGTTGAGTCTCCAGTCCGCGATGACACTGACACCGGTTAGCGACTCGTTCGAGTGGACCGCTCAGAAATTCAGCTTGGACTCTTTTCAAGGAACCATATGGCACATCGGCTCCAGATGCGACAAAACCAATGCGAGCGACATGAGGAAAGCTTTGGAGGCCGGGCTTAAGAAAATGCTTCTGCTCAATTATGTTTTTTATGTGAATCCATCTGCGAACGGAAGCAAGGATGGAATATGCGCTTTGATTGAATGGCAAGGCGATGATGAACGCTCGTTCGTCTGTAGGTGGAAGGTTACTCCCGTTACAAAAAAGAAATAGCGGTTGACAGAAATTAGATAGATACGGAGGAGGTGTCATCCATGGCATTGCCCAACCTGCGCAGAGCCGGAGCTTTGACGGCGGTCGCCGCCATGGCGCTTGCGTGCAGCTTTTTCGATACGGCAACTCCGCAATCCGGCGGGCTTCCCGGTGTTGTGTCACCTTCTCCTGAGGTGGTTCCATCCTCTATCGGAAATGGCGCTTCGGATGTCATGGAAGAGCTGACCGATCCGCGGGTGGAGGGTACCCTCGCCCTGCGGTCGGTGCAGATGGAACTGCAAACGGCGTTTCCCGGAGAAATCCCGAATCGCATCCTTGTATCTGTCGATGCGGCCGGCAATCAGCGTATCGAGATGACCACTCCCGTTTCCGAAGGATTTGCCTTAACGCCGGAGCCTCCGGATTGGAATGTAAACGAGATATTTGTCGTCGATGGGAAAGCGTACACGCGGATGGGGAAGACCGGAAGCGCGGAGCCCGATCCGGAGCAGAACGACGCGCTGAGCGAGATTCTATACAACCCGATGGGTCCGGGTATGTGGCTGATCCTGCTGCCGGAAGAGAACTTCACCTCCGCGGGAAAGGAATCGAAAGGCGGATTTGACGCGGTGAAATACACCGTGGACGGTTCGCTGGATGGGGACACGATCACGGGCGTATTCTGGGTCGATGAGCAGACGGGCGCTTTGGTGGGGGCGAACCTTTCACTCGCTGAATCCATCCTGGGCTCGGTAGAAAGCGGAACGGGCGGGATGGTAACGATCGAATTTTCCGTGGAGAAAGCGGACGTTGCGATGATTGCGGTTCCGTAAAATTAATCCGGAGAAATTCATAAGTCTCACAGTCAGCTGGAATGGGGGAGAAAAGGAAAAGAAAAAACCGTCGGAATTTCGTGTTCCACCAGTTTATTTATCCC
>CAZFPL010000012.1:0-51057 GCA_964521085.1 uncultured Anaerolineales bacterium
GGCAGGGGCGGCGCTTCCCGCACCGGCAGGCCGGCGGCATTCCCGCTGATCGTCGAACTGCCGCCGAACGCCCAGCATTCCGTCCCATTGGATTTCCGGACGTAATAATATTCCTCCCACTCGGGCGCAGCCTTTGCCAGCAGGGTGACGGTTTCGCCCTCGGCGATCCCGGCCACCCACTCGTAGAGGATCCAATGCGGGCCTGTTACGCAGCTCAGGTCCTGGCTGGCGGTCATCGTGACGGGCGCGGTCGTTGCCGTCGCGGTAAGGGTGGGATTGAGTGTGAATGTCAACGTCTGGGTTAACGTCGGTTCGGAGGTCACCGAGGGAAGTGACCCCTCCGGCGGTTGGATTTCAACGGTCGCTGTGACGAGGATGATCCGCGAAGTGGCAACCGCCCCGGCAGGCGTCGAGAGGATGCAGGCGCTTCCCACAAAGAAGATTGCCAGGGGAACAAGCAGGCGGGCGAATTGGGATTTTTCCGGTTTCATTTTCTCCTCCATCTCTATTATTCATAAATTTCTACGAAGAGTCCACCGCAAAAATGCTTCTGGAGGTGTTCGCTGGAGGTTTTTTAGAGGTTATTAGTATGAATTAGCGTCGAGGACGGGATGATCGGAGGTAATGAACCTGACATCCCAATCCCTCCCTGAGTGCCGTGAGGGGAGGTAGGATCACTTTGTCATCCTCCGCGGTCGATGGTTGGCTGTTCCCGCAGCCATCCGGCAATATCCGCGGCGATGCTTTTCCCGACCCCGGGAAGCGCCATCAATCCGGTAAAGCCTTTGGACGCATGCATATCGGCGACGCTCACCGGCCATTCGTCCACAATCTGGGCTGCTTTGCGATAGGCCCAGATCCGCTCCTGCACCGCCTGTTCCAGTTCAAGGTCGTAGGTTTTCAGGAACAGCCGCTCCGCGATTCGTTTGTTGATCGCAAGCGGGCCGGAGCCGGTGTACCGCGGCATGCGGTCTTTCAGGTCGAAATGCATGCAGATCTGGCGGACTTTCCGCCCGAGCCGCGCGGAGTAATCGGCCGGCGGGCTGTAGTTCGGCTTGCCGCCCTCGGCCCATCGGTAGAGTTTGCGCCAACGCGCTTCGAGGGAAGGGTTCAACACCTTCGCGGCGGCCAGCGTGCGCTCCGCTTGCGCGCCCGCCATGGAGAGCCCCGCGCCGAGGATGAACGACGCGCCGTGATCCTTCGCGGCACGGGCCGCCGTTTCCAGATGATCGTCGTCATCCCCGACAAACGGAAGGATCGGCATCAGCGACATCCCGGTGAGAATCCCGGCCTGCGCAATTTTCTCCATCGCTTGCAGCCGGAGTTCCAAACCCGGGCTGCACGGTTCAAATGCGTTTTTTAGGGCTGGATCGGTGTTGCTGAAACTCAGGATCACCCCAACCCAGGATCGCCTGTTGATTTCCGTCAGCAAATCCAAATCGCGGGTGAGAAGCGGGGAGCGTTCGATGACCAGGACGGGAAAGCCGAACTCGAGCAAGACTTCGAGCATGCGCCGCGATAGGCCGTACCGCTCCTCGGCGGGGATCTGCCAATCCCCGCAGGAGATGACGTCCGGCGCAAGCCGGGCGATTTCCTTCCGCAGGAGATCGGGCGCGTTGGTTTTCACCTGGATCAGCGTGTCGAATGTGTCCGGATCGCGCTTCCCCAGGTAATACCCTCCGCGCGAGTAGCAGAACTCGCATCCGCTGCGGCAGCCGATGTAGGGGTGGGCGCTGTATTTGTCCCAGAACCAACCGCCGTCGACGTGCTTGTGCACGTTGACGATCTTCTTCGCCTGATATTCCTTGAATTCGAGGTTCATCGACTGGCCGCAAGGTAAACGCGGTTGCGGGCCGCCTTCGAAAGGTAGGTCGTGGCTTTTCGCAGAGTCAGCGCGCGGTACCCGTGCCCGCCCTTAACTTGCTTCACCAGCCACGGTTCGGTCGTGGAGGGATAATTCCGACCGAGCGTCTTCAGCGCCCAGCCGATTCCTTTTGCCGCATCGATATCCTGCTCGCCGAACATCGGCGCCAGGAACGCCAGCAGCCTCCGCACTTTGGGAAGATGCCTTTCTTCCCCGCGCGAACGTTTTGTCCAAAGATGGATCGCCACGCCGGCGCTTTTCCGCACCCAGCGGTCGGGATCCGAACGCCAATCCGCGAGGATGGAAAGCGCGCGGTTGAAATCCATCACCAACGCCGCGCCCGGCACGCGTTCGGCAAGCGTATCGGCGGCGTACCAGACGCCGCCGAAGATGATGTAGCTTCGGCAGCGCGCGAGTGCGCCTTCGAAATCGCCCACGAGTTGGGCAGCCAGGGCCGAGCCGATCAATGGCCAGGCGCCCATGGGTTTTTCCCGGGCGATCAGTTCCAGAAAATCGTTCGTCTCCGCCAGCGGGCCGGCGCCGATCCGCGCGCCGATCCGGTCCAGCAGATGGAAGGGAGTTCGCCGCGAGAGGAAAGGAGCCAGCAGATCTCCGGCATCGACGGCCTGATCCATTTCCAGGAGGGCTGCCGCCCGCCGTCCGAGATCATCCGCGGAGGAGGTATTCATCGAGGCTGCCAGTGGGAAGTCATGGGTATCGAATTCCTTGGGATTATATGCGGAAAGAGAAAAATATTCCCGGGAACGCCATCCGGAACCGGCGATCCCGGCCCGGAAGGTTTACATCGAGTAATTTATTCCGGCTTCCATCGGTTGAAAAGGAGGATTTCATCGAAGGGTTTTCCCGCGAAAATGGAAAAACTTTTACCTGTCCCCCGGCATCCGGTTTGTCGTTTAATATGTAGGTTGTTTGCTTCAATTTTCCGGAGGTGAGATGGCGTTTGGAAACCACGCTTCGGCGACGGAGCCCGACTCGATGGAAGCCGGCGATGCGGAACAATCCCGGTTCCTCGCCATTTATGACGCTCATGCGCAATCGGTGTATCGATATCTGCTCTCCCGGTTGGGGGATCCGGCCGAAGCGCAGGATCTGACCTCGCAGACGGTTCTGACGGCCTGGGAGCATTTCCCGCGCTATCGGGAAGACGGCCGCGCCGGTGCCTGGCTGATGTCGATCGCCAGGAGCAAACTGGTCGATTTCCTGCGCCGGGAGAAGCGGCGGCCGGAGGAAATTTTTTTCCCGGAGCCCGGCGGAAGCGCGACGGTCGAGGAGGCCGAACGCCGGTCGCGGCTGCAGGAGATGATCCGCCGGCTCCCGGATTCCGACCGCGAGTTGCTGCGCCTCCGCTATACCGCCGGGATGCCGATTGCGGCGATTGCGGCGATGGCGGGCCGAAGCGAAGAAGCCGTCAAGAAATCCTTCCAGCGCCTTATCGGCCGGTTGAGAAACCGGATGGAGGTTGGCCATGAGTGACCGCATCGATATTCCGGATTCGATCGACGCCGAATTAAGATCGGCGCTCTTCGCTCCGGCCGAGGAGGAATTCCTAGCCACTCTGCGCCGGCAGGTGCGGACCGCGCAGCCCGCCCGCCGGGATGTCCGCCGCGGTTTCTCCCCGCGGCTCGCGTTCGCACTCGGCGTTGCGGCGGTGCTCCTCGCGGCTGTGCTGATTGCCGGCCCGGAGCGGGTTCTGGCCACCATGCGCGATCTGCTCGGATACATTCCCGGGATCGGATTCGTTCAATCGGAAGGCAGCCTGCGCACGATCGCCGCACCGGTGACCGCTGTTCGCGAGGGCATCACCCTGACGGTGGAACAGGCGGTCTTTGATTCGGAGCGCAGCATTCTGGTATATTCCGTCGAAGGCATTCCCTGGTCTGCGCGGCCGGAAGGTGAGAGTTCTTCCGACTGCATCGATGAGCCCATCCTTCAGACGGAGGATGGAACCGTGTTGGAGCCGACGGGCTTGGAAATGCGCGGCTGGGGTTCCGGGTATCGTGCCCGGTTGGTGTTTGCTGCTGTCCCGAGCGCGGATGATCGGGTTACCCTGCGCGTTCCCTGCCTGTTGGGAACAAGGCCGGGAGGCGCTCCCGAAGACTGGAATCTGACGCTCCTGCTGGTGCCGGCTCCCGCTACGACCCTTGTCGTTCCCGTGCTGGAAGTTCCGACCGTGACACTTGCTCCAACGGTTCTCGCAACACAGGGCGCGATGGACGGGATCCGTTTGCAGGCTGAACGCATCGTCGTCTTGAATGAGGGATATCGTGTGGAGGGCGCTGTTTTGTTCGATCCGCCACTTACGTTCGCCTATCAGCCGAACGATACCGGCCTCCTTTTGACCGATGCGGCGGGACGGAAAGTCCCGTTCCGCTCGGTGCAGCCGGATGCACCCTCGGAATCCGAAACCGGGCGCCAGGCGTGGGCTTTGGAAATCCCGGCCGGAGCGTACGCCAATCCGTTGACGCTCGAAATGACGAGCGTCATCCTGGATGAGTCGTCTCAGACGGAGTTTATCGTCGATCTCGGAGACCGTCCGGTTCGGGGCGACGTCTTCCCCCTGGAAATGAAACTGGATGTGAACGGGCATAGGTTGATCCTGCACAGCCTCACCTTCGACGGCGACCTCGGGGGCGAAGGGGCTTACGTTCTGGATATGGAGTTGCCGGAAGAGGTGATCGCCGTCGGCCTTAATACGCCGGACCATCCGAGCAACCACGGCGGCGGAGGCGGGTTCGGCGGCCGGCTCACGCTGTCGATCGGGTACGACGATCTGCAGGCGGGGCGCCAGCGTTTTGTGATCGACTCGCTTTCCGTCCGACATTCCGGATCCTGGAAAACCACCTTCGATTTGCCCGCTCCGCAGGGAACCGGGGCCGCCACTCCGGCGCAGGCCGGCGCCTGCCTTACCCCCGAAAGTTGGAGCGCGCTGTCGGCAAATCCTCCCGCTTTGCCCGCCGGCCTTCAGGGCACTCTGCTGGTCGAGGGGCCGGCTCCGGCAGGTGTTCATTTCCCGAGTCTATTCATCATCCATCCCGATGGGAGCGGCCGCCGGGAGTTGACGGCGGGCGGATGGGCCAATCTTGGACACAACGGTACACGCATCGCTTTCTCCGCTGCGGACGGGTTGCATCTGTTCGATATCGCGACAGGCACCGACACGCTGCTGACCGCCGCCGGGAAGGAAGCCTATCACCCGCTGCTTTCCCCGGACGGCGCAAGCGTGGCGTATATGAACACAGCCGGCGATCCAGGTTTATACATCCTGCCGCTCGACGGGTCCGCGCCGCGCAAGGTTCCCGGAACCGACGCCTGGATATATCCGGCGGGATGGATGCCGGACGGCCGGCGGTTGGTCGTCACCAGGCTTTCGGAGGATGGCTCGCTGGTGGAAATCCTGGATGCCGTGACCGGCGCGGTGGAAAAGAGCTTCGCCATCCAGAATGCCAAGGGCGGGTTCCCGGTGCTCTCGCCGGCGGGAGACCGGCTGGCGTTCAGCGAGCTCGCCTTCGGCCAGTCCAATTACAGCGTGTCCGTCGCCGCGCTCGACGGGTCGGACCGGCGTTCCATCGCTGTGATGGGGGGCGGGTTTACCGTGGAAGCCGGCGCCTGGAGCCCGGACGGCGTCTGGCTGGTCGTTATCGTAAGCTCGTATCCGGACCCGATGACGCTTGTGCAGGTCCCGATCCTCGTCCGCCCCGACACCTGCGAACTGGCGATGCTTCCATTTCAGGGAGCGGTTCGGGGATGGGTCGCCTAGACTGAAATTATTTGCCGAACGGTTGGCGAATGATCGTCTGAAGTTTTTCCGGACACGGACATCATGCTCTGCCGGAGATAGTGCTCGTGCCGGGAGATCAGGTGTGCGAGCGCTCGGGCGGCTCCCGCTCCCGCGGCCGAAAATCTCACTTTAGAAGCGATTCGATCCAGCGGCGGAAATTCTCCGCCATATCGGTTAATCGAGCCGGACCATCTCTGCCGGCCGCTTGTTTTGCCATATCGACTCCAACCTCTCCCCTTGTCCCTCCCCCTTATCCTGAGGGGCAAGGGGAGAAGTCTTTTTCATTGCGCGTGTAGAAACTCGCTCACCAACCGCGTGAACTCCGCCGCATTTTCTTCGAAGGAAAAATGCGAAGCGCCGGGTATGACTTCAAACCCTGCGTTGGGGTAGATCTCGAGGTAAATCCGGCTTGTCTCTTCGGTTTGGAGGTCCTCCGCGCCGTGTAGGATCAACACCGGGAAGGCGGTGCTTTTCATCGCCTTCCGGTAATCATGGCGCTGCCCAAGGCTGAGATAAATTCCCCAAACCATCCAGCCGCCGGGCCGGCCCTCGCCGATTTGCACGGCGCTCGGATAAGCTTGCAGGTAGTATTCGCCCAGCCGGTTGTTCAGCGCGATCAGATCGGCTTCGCTTTTCGAGAACATATTCTGGAAGTTCAGGTAGTCTTTGAGGAACGCGTCGAATTCCGCACGCTGGGATTCGGGGAGCCGTTCCCGGACGAGCGGGAACAGCCCGCCGTTCTCCTGCGGCATGACCAGCATATCGGCCGGTGAGATCAAGACAAGCTTCTCGACCCGTTCCGGAAATTCGGTCGCGTAGAGAGCGGCGATGAATCCGCCGAAGGAATGGCCGATGAGAGTTATTTTTTCAACGCCTAGAATCCGGCGGATGCGTTCAATATCCGCAATCTGGGCGCCAAGGCCGAGAGCTTTGTCCAGAGTCTGCATGTTCTCATAATAATTCTGCGAGGCGAAGCGGTCGAACGGACGGGTGGATTCGCCGCATCCGCGCTGATCATAATAATAGAAGCGATAATCGCTCTTCAGCGGCTCAAGCCCGCTCCACGGATTAACGGACGGATTCCCCGGACCGCCGTGAATAATCAAGACGGGTTTTCCCTCACCGGAAGTGAAATAGTGCAACCGGATGTCCGGCTCGACCAGCCACGCGCCGGGTTCGGCGGGCTGCGGCGGCGGATCGAGCGGCGCGCGCAGGTCCTTCTCTGCCCGTACCATCCCCGGCCGATACAGCGGGCCGGTGAAGGATTGATAGAGGAAGTATCCGCCGACTGCGGCAGCTACGAGACAGATGAAAAGGATAGAGGCGACGATAATCTTTTTTTTCATGTTCACCTTTCTATTGGGGTGGACGTCCATCCGACCTTACTTCCCATACGGCTGGCGGACGATCGTCTGAAGTTTTTCCGGCGCGGATTTGCGCGGGTCCTTCAGATAGATCTCATGGTGCTTACCGCGCAATTTATGTCCGGAATCTTTTATATATTCGTGGATTCGCGCAATCGTCGGCCCTTCGTTCGCATACGGACCGATGTAGAGGGTCTGCGCGGACGGTCCCTCGTGATACGGCTCGAAACGCACCTTGCCCAGCGCCGGCGGATTCTTTTTCCCCGCCACCTCGGCCCGCATTTCCTCGACGAGTTTGCCGGTGACGAAATCCGGCTGCACGATCATCATCGTCCACTTCCATGCGGATTTATCCTCCGCGCTGAACAGCCGCATGTCGTCGACCCACCATAACCCCTCGAGCGGCATCACCCCATAATCGACGGCTTGTTTGCCCTTCTTGATTTTGAATTTGATGGCGTACGCAAGCTGGTAAAGCGCCGTAACGGCTTCCGCATATTCCGGCGCCTTGTTCGGATCGCCCTTTCCGTCGATCATCAGGAAGTTAAATTCCGGGACGTCCACGTCTATAACCTGCTTCGCAGATACTTTGTACAAATCAGCAAGCTGCCTCTTCAGATCCAGTTTTTTCATGTTTCTCCTTTTGAATCTTCACTCCCCGATTATCGGATTGTTTCCATTAAATCCGAGACGATGGACCATGGACCATAGACCATGGAGAACAGAACCCTTGCGAACGATTATCGGCAATCGTCCATGGTCGATGGTCTATGGTCGGTTTTCCATGGTCCATCGTCCATCGTCTGCGGTCGTCTTACGCCTTCTCCACCGGAATCTGGATCTCGGTCACGTAGGATTTTGGGTCCATCGGACCGGGGCCGGGCCCGCGCAGGTACAGTTCGCGGTATGGCCCGACCATGCGGAAGCCGTTGGCGGTGATCCACTCCGCGATCGCGGTGTAAGCCTGCGAGAAATCCTCGTATGGCCCCTGGTGGATCGTGCAGGCCGCGGAGGCAACCGCCGGCAGTTCGCTGGGCTGCACGCCATCCCCGGCCGGGAAGGATTGCGCCACCGGAACCACCACCTCGGCGTCGAGGTCCTTCTCCTTGTATTCATGATCGTGCCAGATCCCGTAGGGCGGCCCGAGCGGGCGGATCCCCTTCTTCCCGAGGTAGCCGAACAGCTCATCAAACATCCTGCCCACGCCGCGCGGATCATCCAGGATTCTCCGGACGGACGCAACCTTCTGCGCCTCGAGTTTCTTGATCACCACATCGTATTTCGACACGCTCGCCTCCATTTCGATTTGTCTCAGCCGCGCTTCCACCCGCACCAGCCGCTCCTGCTCCTCCTGCACGCGCTGCTGCTGCTCGGCCTGCTTGAGCCGCAGCATCCCGCGCAGCTGCTCCAGCGTGATCCCGTTTTCCAGCGCTTGGGCGATCTGCTCGAGCGAGAAGCCCAGGTCCTTGAGCGCCAGAATCCGGTTCAGCCGGGGGAGCTGGTCGAGCGAGTAGTAGCGGTATCCGGTGGAGCGGTCCGTCTCGATCGGCTGCAGCAAGCCCATCTCATCGTAGTACCTCAGGGTCTTCACCGATACCAGGCTGAGTTTGGAAAAATCTCCGATTTTGATCATGGATGTCTCCGTACGGTTGAGCTTGCCCCGCGTTCAGCCTTTTTTCACATGGAGAACGCGGGGTTTGAGGCCTCGCGTGTGTTTGTACACCCTCCCGCAAGGGGAGAGTCAAGGGGTGATATTTAACCACGGATTTCACGGATAAGGGGTGGATTACGCGGATAAACCATGGATTGAATTTAATAAAAAGGATAATCTAAAACCTGCACGTTTTCCTTCCCCCGGTTCAGGTCTGGGGGGAGAAGAGGGTGAGGGGGAAATCACGATTTCGAAATTATTCCACCAGACTGAATTCCTTCAGCAGCGCATACAGGATGAAAAAGTTTGGAATTTGCGGAACGCTGGCGCCGGCCCAGCGGAACCATCCTTTATCTTTTTTAACCGAGACGAATCCGCCTTGGATTTTTACGGACTTCACATCATCCCAGTTCAGTTCCTTTTTTCCGGAATACAGTTTGTTGTAGTCCAATGCCAGCGGCCCGAACTCGAGCCGGCTTCCGGCTTTCAGCGCGGCCACATACTTCGGGTAGAGCGCGTTGGAGACTTTGGATTGAACCGCCTTGCCCAGCGTTTCGATATCCTTGTATTTATCATCCCATATGTACTTGGTGTCGTCGATTAATTGAACGGTGTATCTATGGGTGGTGCCGGTGTAGATGCCGCTGGTGTAATGCTTGGTGATCGCCTGCCATACGGCGGTTACCTCATCCCACTCAATTTGACGGACGTCATCCCAGCGGGCCACGGCAAGACCGCGGTCGAACACCGCAACCGCCGCCCCCCAATTGTTCCAGGCGGTGTACAAGCACCATCCGCCGATTCCCAGGCAGGCCAGGGCGATCAAACCCGGAAGGCAGGCGGTGCCGAGCGCGTCTCCCAACCCCTGCGGGAATACCTGGATTGCCCCCGTCGCTCCAACGATGAGCGCGGCAATTCCACCTCCCACAAACAGCGCTCCCAGGATTCCGCCGCCCAGCTTGTTAAACAATTTAACGGGATGCTCGCTTTCCTCCGGGCCCAGTTCGAAGACGGATAGGAAGGGTGAGCCGGATGTCATAGATCTCCTCCAGAAGCAGGTTGCCTTTTAACGACGCCGATCGGGATTCGGACCGGCGGATTTCACATGCAGTGTATGTATATTCTAATCGCGGGAGAGACCCGGTTTCATGCAAATCCACCAAAGGTACTATATCCGGGCAGGCGGAGGATCATCCGGTGTCTTCGTCTCCATGCCGGATGATAAGAAAACGGCTTACAGGAGTGGTTTGTTACGCTCCTCCCGCCGGAGAGTCGTTCCAATGGAGGTTATCCGCCCAGAAGCGGCGAATCGGGAAGCAGGGCCCGCAGCAGCGGAGTGCGCCAGCGGTTTCCCGCCGGATCGTACACTCCGAAGCCGGAACAAAATTCCCAATACGCCCAGGAGAAAGCGAGCGACTCGGCTTCCCGGGCGACGAACGCGGTCCACCGCGCGCGCGAATCCATATCCGCCTCTTCGTAAGCGCCGAACTCGCCGAGGTAAATGGGCCGGTTGTGCGCCGATCCCCACTCGGCCGCCATGGCAAAATCCCCGCGAATGGCTTGCTTTTCCGCCGCGCTCCCGGTCCATTGAGTCCCAAGCCAGGCGTCCGATCCCTCCGCCCAATCCGCTCCCTGGTGGGTGAAGCGGAACGGGTCGTAATAATGGAAGGTGACGATCAGCCCGTCGTCATCCTCCGGCAGATCCAGCGTGCTCAGCGCGCCCAATCCGTTCCATCCGACCGGACCGACGATCACGATCCGCTGCGGGTTGGTCGCGCGGACGAATCCAAGCGCGGATGCCAGGGCGTCGTTCCACTCCGCTGCGGGTACGGCGTTGGTCGGCTCGTTAAGCAGTTCGAAGAGAAGCTCCGGCGGAAAGTCGCGGTAATGGTCCGCGATCTGCTCCCAGAGCATGAGAAAGCGGCTGCGCTCGCAGGCGGCGCAGTCCATGTACTCGGTGAAGTGATGAAAATCCAGAATGACGATCAGCCCGCGGGAAAGCGCGTTCTCCACCGCCCAATCGATCCGGTCGAAAAAGGAGGGATAGATCGTGTAAGGGGATTCTTCCAGCGCGTGGGTGTTCCAGCGCACGGGCAGGCGGATGCTGTCGAATCCGGCGTCTTTCACCAGCTGGAAATATTCTTCCCGCAACACCACTCCCCACTCGCCCTCGTCCGGAGCTTCCAGTGCGTTGCCGAAATTCACGCCGCGCCCGATGCGGCGGTTCATCGCGAAGGCGTCCGGCCACTCGGAGGGGAGGGCTGCGATGGTTGTTGTTGGAACGATCGGGTTGGTCGGAATTCTCGTGTCGGTGGGGGCGGCCGCCGGCGTCGCCGTCGCCGCGGGCGAAGGCGCGGCGGAACAAGCCGCGCATATGACAAGAACGGCCGCCAGCGCGGGGAGGTGGAAAATCTTATTTCGAATTTGCGGCATCCGGATCGCTTTCCTCCGCCGTACCGGTGGCCAACCCAAGGTCAACGGCAACTATAACCCCGTTCCGCCCGCAGGATCAACGGCGCCGGGTTCCGGGTAGGTCAACCGCGCCCCGTCCCAGTGCGCAAAGGGGGTCATTCGATGGGGCTGGCTGTGCTCGAGGTCGAGGATGTCTTCGACCGGGATGCCGTTTACCAGCAGGGCATCCGCGATCAATGACCGGTGGCAGCGCCAGGGTACGGCTTCGGCGCACATGATCGCGGTGGTTCCGCCTTCTGCGATGGAAACAAGTTTTTTTACGCCGCCCTGGAAACCATCCGTCAGCATGTAGTCTGCAAAACCACGAAACGATTCATTGCGCCAGCCGGTGTTGGGAGAATCCGGGCGCGTGTGCCGGAAGCCGCCCAATTCGGGAAGGTGGGTGTATCCGATTCCCCCGGTCGCCAATGTTTCCGGAAGGGACTCGCGGTTGAATTGCGGATTGCGCTTGGATCGTGGAACGGTCCTCACATCCACCAGGCGGACAATCCCGTATTTCCGCAGGATGCGGATTAATTCTTCCGCCGTGCGGGTGGAGTGTCCGACGGTGTAAACGGTCGATGGGATCGGAAGGTTCATGCGAACGCTATCCAGTCATTCTTTCCGCGACGGATTCCAATATCGGTGGATACTACCACCGTCTTGTCGAATAACAATGGGATTTGTCGCTGATTTTGCACACAAATTATTAATGTAGACTTAATAGACCAAAAATATGGTAATATAACCACTGCGAAGAAAAAACAAAAAGGAAGGAATCCAATGGTCCGCAATGTAGGCCGCGTCTGCGGCTGGCTGGCTTTGGGCCTGTTGCTTTTCACGCTTCTGACGGGATATGGGATCGCCGATTTCCGCATCGTCACACCGTTGACCTTCAACCTGCTGAATAAAGCGGTGGCCCAACGCCTGCACGCATATACCGAGGTGCCGATGATCGGGCTGCTTTTAGTGCATATCGGGATTGCGATCTGGGACCGTCGGATCGATAGCCGAAAGAAAGGATAATCTCATGCGCAATGGCATTCGCTTGTCCACCTTGGTTTTATTGGGAGGATGGATGCTCGTCGGATGCGGCACGGCCGGGGAGCAAAAGATGACCTCGCGCCTGCCCCCCGCCGAGATCAGCAAGTATGAAGGGCAGGACCTTTCCTCCATCGACGACTTCCGGGAAAACTCCATCAAGGGACCGCAAACGGTCTCGCTGGACACCTATACATTGAAAGTCACCGGTCTGGTCGATACGCCGCTGAAACTCACCTACGAACAGGTGCTCGCGCACGACAATTACAGCAAGGTGGTGACCCTGCATTGTGTGGAAGGCTGGGATGCAACCATCCTCTGGGAGGGGGTGCTGATCGACGATTTGCTCCAGGAGGCGGGTGTCCAGGACGGCGCAGTGATCGCCATCTTCCATGCCGCCGACGGATACACATCCTCCCTGCCGATTGAATTCCTGCGTGATAAAAAGATCCTGCTGGCGTACAAGATGAACGACGTGGTCCTTCCCCCGGAACGCGGGTTTCCCTTCCAGGTCGTCGCCGAAGCCAAGTGGGGATACAAGTGGGTCAAGTGGGTCACCGAGATAGAGTTGTCCAATGACCCCACATACCGCGGATATTGGGAAGCATTCGGATACAGCAATAACGGAGATCTGGACCAGCCGTATCTTGAGCCGTAACCCCGCGAAAAAACGCGGCGGTGTTGGATGCACCGCTGCTTTTTATTTTTATAATTCCCGTACCGGCACATCCGGAAAAATCCCGGAAGGATTACTCCCGGTTGAATGAGTCCGATAACCTCGGCTTCACCACGAGCCTTTCCCGCCGCCAAACGACAATCGACAGGAGCACCATCGAGAGGAAGGTCAACATCCCGACGCAGACCATTCCGGAGGCGCTGTTCCCATCCTTGACGCTTTCCGCAGCGGCTTCCACGAACGGTGAAAACAGAATGAAGAACATCAATCCGCCGAAGGCCAACGCCAGTTTGCGGGTGTCGGTGAACTGCCGGCCGCGCCGGTACGAGAAGGCAAGCAGCGCGATGATCCCCGTGGCGATCGCGAGGACCAGCAGGATCGTCAGGATGGGGGGAAAAGCGGTTCCGGGAAGCCCCCAGCCGGTGTAGAAGAAGGCGACGGTCGAGCCAAACCCCGCCAGCCCGTAGAAGATGGGATGGGGCAGGGGTTTGTTTTCCAGGGCGGGGACCGGAGCCGGCGGACGCATCCTCCGCGCGAGGAAAACCAGCGCGATGATCGCGGCGATCGAACCCAAGTAGGGCGGCGGCGGGGGGGAATATTTGAAAAAAATCCGGAAAAAGATATTTCCGAAAATGACGGCGGCGGCGAGCATGCCGCCGGACAGGAAGAAACCGAAACATCCAAGCCAGGCGGCGCCGCGCGATTTCGGGAAGATCAGATGAACGAGCAGGATCGGAATCGCAATGCTGAAGGCGGTGTGATAACAGGTCAGGTGGACCGCCCACACCCAGCTGACATCCGCCCAGCGGCCGTACATCGCGGCGTTTTGCAAATCCGGCCAGGCGGTGTTGAAGAAACTCATCACGTCGATTCCTTCTTCCAGGATGCCGTAAGCGGCTCCGAGCAGGAGGATGCCCACCCAGCCCGCCCGCCAGCGGATGAGCAGTTCGCGCGCCAACACCGCGCCGGCTCCATACAGGGGGACGAGGAACAACCATGTTGTGGGAGCCAGCCACTCGGCTGGCGGCGCCGAACCGGATATCAGTTCGCCGATGACCGGGGCAAGGAGGAAAAGGGTGAGTGCCGGAAGGATGTGTTTTCGCATGGGTTAAGGATACTTGGAAATCGGACAATTTTCCACTTCGGATGGAAGGAAGGCCGTACACGGAATGCGCCGATAAAACCCGAAGAACAAAAGGTTTTTCGGTGACTTCCGGGTTTTTCGGTGTATTCCATGTACGGCACTTGTGGTTTTATAATAGTACGTGGAGCATCCGTTATGGAACTACTTGGAATCGGTCCTTTGGAATTTCTGGTTATCATCCTGATCGCACTGATCATCTTCTCGCCCAAGGATCTTGCCAAAGGCGGAAAGATGATCGGACGCTGGATCAACCAGCTATACCGGTCGGACACCTGGAAATCGATGCGCCAGGTGTCGCAGGAAATGCAAAACCTCCCCAATCGTTTGGCGCGCGAGGCGCAGCTCGACGAATTGAAGGACCTGGAGAAAGAAATTAATTTGGACGGCAGTTCCCCGTACGCAAACCAGTCCCCCGAAAGCCCCAAGCCGCCGGCCGCGCAAAGCCGCGGCGCGGAAACGGCTTCTCCCCCGAAGGCCGGTCCGGAACCGGATTCTTCCCCTGATACCAAGGATTCTGAAAAGGCATAATCCGGAAGGAAAAGAGCCCCTTGACAAAGAACGTAGTCTAATGCATACTAAGTATGCATAACGGGTATTCATCAGAATGCTAAAACATGCACTGTTGGCCCTGTTGGCGAAGCAGCCCCGCCACGGCTACGAACTTAAAACGGAGTTCGAAAAAGCCATGGGCGGATTGTGGCCGGACCTTAATATCGGCCAGGTGTACACCACTCTCTCGCGGCTCGAACGGGATGAGCTGGTGCAAAGCAAGGTGGTCGGCTCGCCCGGCGAGCGTACCGATAAACGGGTCTACGAACTGACCGCGGCGGGCCGCAAGGCGCTCCAGGATTGGCTGGCCCAGCCCGGAGAAACCGAGCCGATCAAGAACGAATTTTTTGTCAAGCTTGCCTTTGCGCGGATGTCCGGCGCCGGGAACATCCGCCCGCTGATCGCCCGCCAGAGGCAGTATTACCTGCAGGCCATCCGCATCCTTGATGAATATCTCGCCGTCCCGAAAAGCGATGAGGCTCCGTTTTCCTCCCTTCTCGGGGAAGGCGCTTTATTGCATCTGCAGGCGAATCTGAAATGGTTGGATTTGTGTGAAAAGAAATTGAAGTAGCCGCGATGCCGGGCTGTGTTGGCCGGCTTGCACGCGGCCGGGCGACACCTGTCGCCGGCGGTGAAAAATTTTGGAGGCAAGCATGGAAACCTTATTGATTGTGATCGTTATCCAAATCCTTTCCGGCCGACGGATCGGCCTTGTGGGCGGTCCGCGAGGTGAACCTGAACCTTGCGCCGGGCGAATATACGGTCGTGATGGGTCCAAGCGGCTGCGGAAAATCGACCCTGCTGCATCTGCTGGGCGGGCTGGAAAGGCCGACGAGCGGGGAGGTTTTCCTGGGTGGGCGGAGGCTGGACACCCAGAGTGAATCGCAGCTGGCGGTCCTTCGCCGGCGGCAAATCGGGTTCGTGTTTCAGTTTTTCAACCTGATCGGGAATCTGACCGCGGCGGATAACGTGGAGCTTCCGGCGCTCCTGGCCGGAGTCGAACCGGGGGAGGCCCGGCGGCGGCGCGGGGAGTTGTTCCAGGCGCTCGGGCTGACGGGCAAGGAAAACGTCGTACCGGCCAGGCTCTCGGGCGGCGAGCAGCAACGGGCGGCGCTGGCGCGGGCTCTGGTCAACCGCCCCGCACTTCTCTTGGCCGACGAGCCCACCGGCAACCTCGACACGCAGAACGCCAGGGAGGTCCTGCGGCTGATCAAGGAATCGCACCGCGAGGGGCAGGGGGTGCTGATGGTGACTCACGACCCGCGCGTGGCCAGCGCCGCCGACCGCGTCCTCTTCATGCGCGACGGGCAGATCGTGGATGAATCCCGTCCGGCCGGAGGCGGCGAGGCGCAGGCGGTGCTCAGCCGCTTTGTGGCATTGGAGATGGAGCCATGATTGCGATCGCGAGGCAGGTCAAAGCCAATCTCCTCAGCCGCCGAATCGCTGCGGGGCTGATTTTTATCACCCTGGCCGCCGCTGCGACGCTTCTCACCGTGGGAGTCCTGACCGCGGGAGGCGTAGGCCGGGCTTTCGACCGCGAATTCGAGCAGGCCCGCGGTGCTCACCTGAATATCTATCTGGAGACCCCCGATGAGGCGCTTGCCCGGAAGGCCGCCGACGATTTGGGCACCATCCCCGGTGTGACGGCTTCCACGGGATTGCTCGAGGGGCTGTACAACAACCTGTATTTCCACGAGCAGCACGATTGGGTCGTCGTGTTCGGGCTTGGGCTGAAGCTGCCGGAGGTATCGCGGCCGCTGCTGGTCGCCGGCCGGTATTTTCAAGAGGGGGACGGCGATGTTGTGCTGCTGGATTCCAATCTGGCCTACGGCATGGGCATCCAGGTTGGTGACAAGGTGGAATACCAAACTTCGGAGGGGAACCGCCTTCTGACCGTGATCGGCTTGGTGTTGAATCCGTATTTCGGGCCTTACCCCAATTGGAGGCCGGCGCATATCTTTGTGCCGGACAACCTGTTCCCGGCCTTAAAGGAAATCCGCCCGAACCGCGGATATCAGGTGGGTCTGCGATTGGAAGATCCGGATGCCGTGCAAAATCTTTGGGTTTCCGCCAAGGAAAGGTGGGGAGATCTCCTCGGCGGAACGTATTCAGATTGGCGGGACGTGCGGTATGTGTATAACATGCTCCTGCGGGCGACATCGGTCTTCCTCGTGGCGTTCAGCGCGGTGGCGATGCTCTCGGCCGGATTCATCATCGTCGCCACGATCGGCGGGGCGGTGCTGGCGCAATACAGCTCGATCGGCTTGTGGAAGGCGATCGGATATACGGGATCGCAGGTGGTCGGGTTGTTCGTGTTGGAAAATGCATTTCTGGGATTCTTTGCGGCGGCTGCGGGATTGATCCTGGGCGCGATCCTCTCCCCATTGCTTATGGAGTCGGCAAGCCGGACCCTGAATACCGCACCCTCGCCGGCCGTCAACCTGCAGACGGCGGTCCTGGTAATCGGTCTGGTTATCCTGTTGGCCGTGTTGTTTTCCGCATGGCCTGCCTGGAGGGGCAGCCGGATCGATACGATCCAGGCCATCCGGCTGGGTAGTGAAGCCCCCCGCGCAGGGAGTTCCCGGTTAACGCGGATTGCCGCAAGGATGGGAATGCCGCCGGTGGTTTCCCTGGGGCTTAAGGATGTTTTCTCCAAACCGTTCCGGACCGCATTACTATCGGGAATCGTCGCCATCGGTGTCCTGGGTATGGTGTTTGGCGTGGGAATGGGGGCGACCATCTCTCTGTTTGTCGACAACCCGGAATTAATGCTGGGCATTAAATATGATGCGACCTTTTGGAGTGCCAATCCCTCGGAGATGTCTTACCGGCAGGCATTCGAGTTTCTCTCCGCCCGGGACGACATCCAGGGAGTGGCCGGGGTTCTCATGATGCAGTTGACGTTGCCTGAAACGGAAGAGCAATTCCACGCGCGGTTCCTGGAGGGGGATATCGGGGTTTTCCATTTGAACATGGTTGAAGGAAGGGCATTTTCGGCGCCGGGAGAGGCGATTGCCGGTCAGGGTTTATTGACCATGACCGGAAAGGCGGTGGGGGATGATTTGGATGTCATCCTGGAACTGGTCGAAATGCGCGGAGACGAGATGACGAAAAGGAAAATCCCCCTGACGCTCCATATTGTGGGGAGTTACAGCTCCATGGAAAACAGCGGAAAGATGCTGATCACCTCCATGGAGACGTTGAATAAAGCCGGACTGGATGTGGAGCCGCTGCAGTACTATGTGCGCTTTTCTGCGGGTGCGGATGCGGATGCGGTGATCGAGAACGTCAAATCAGAAAGCGGGGGACGGATACTCGGCGAGGTACAGACAACCCTGGAACCGCCGGTCGAAATCGCACAACTGCGCGTGGTGGTCGGCGCCTTGGCCGGCGTATTAAGCCTGATCACGCTCCTGGGCGTGTTCAATGCCGCCTGGATGACCATCCGGGAACGGTCCCGGGACTTCGGCGTATTTAAGGTGGTGGGCCTGACGCCGGTGCAGGTGGTTGCGACTGTCTTTGTGGGGACCGCCGCACTCGTCCTGGTGGTGACCGCCGTATGCCTGCCCCTCGGCGTATTAGGAACTCCCATTCTGATTAATGCCATCGCCGAGCAATTCGGATACCCGGGCACGATTCCGCTGGCGACGGATTGGGCCGCCGTGGCATTGGTGCCTCTGGGGGCATTGGCCGTCGCAGGATTGGGATGCCTCATCCCGGCCTTCCACGCTGCGCGGGTGAAGGTGGCGGAAGTCCTGCGGTACGAATAAACACGATCGCAGCGGCTATCCGGAATTCTTCTCTTCCCTGGAGGGAGTGTGCTGCAACTCCTGAAAAATCGCGACGGTCAGGCGGCCCAATCCCGCATTGATCGGGCTTCCGGGGCTGAGGATCTCGGACGCGAATTGGCGGACGACGTCGCGTCCGGCGGAGGTGAGTTTGTAGTATGCGCGCGGCGGTCCCGCCGGCGAGGCTTCCCACCGGCTTTTCACCAATCCCCGGCGTTCGAGCCGACGAAGTAGCTGATAGAGTGTACTTACCCCCAGCGTTATTCTGCCCTGGGTTGATTCCTGGATTTCCTTTCGGATTTCCAGCCCGTACCGCGCACGGGAGATCAGCAGGCCGAGAACCCAGAAGGAAAGCATCCCCCGCTTCCAATCCGAGAGCATGCTGTGAACCGCTTCTTTTCTGTGGGCGGATTCGGCAGGCATATTTCTCTGATTTTAACCTCATTTCGCCCGGCCGGAATTCTCCCGCTCCTGGCGTTTCAACACCTGCGGGCATTCGAACGTGGCCCCGCAGCGTTTGTCCTTCTCCCCGTTGGTGAAGGTCATGCAGCCCCAACACCAGAGGGCCGAAAAGCTGAGCGGCCATTTCCGGTTCTGCGCCCGGATGGCATCGCATAGTGCGTATCCAGCCTCTTTCGACAATGCGTCCATGGTTCCATCTCCTTTTTCGGCCGCTCCCCGATCCAAGACACTGCCGCCCCTTGGAGGAGCATGGACCGCCGGCCTGTTCGATCTTCGTCTTCCGCGGTTGGTATAACACATACTGGTATACCATGATAGGATATACGAGTCAAGGGCGGCCGCGGTTGCCGACAGGCGCCTGCCGGTTGGGTTGTGGAGGTTGTCCTTGGTTGTGTCGGATGCTGCCGGAAGGGGATGCGCTATATCCGCCCGCTGAAACATGCGGTTTTTATATTGCCCATGGCGGCGTGGAGTCCGAGCAGTGGGATTCCCTCATTGTTCATTGGAAGGTATTTCTTATCGCGTCGGGCTGGTCTAGGATAAGTTCTTTCCCCAAAACCTATAGAGAATCTCTATTTGGAGGTAAATAAGCCCGCGCCTTGTAGACAAAGCTCGAAAAAGCTTGTAAAAAGGTATGTAGCAATCCACATGATGACCGGGCAAAGAAGCGTTTTTTTACCATCAAAAGGGTGAAGCCATGATCATGAAAAAATTATTCCCTCTGATCGCCGCCGTCTCGGTTCTCGGCTTGCAGGCCTGCGGAGTGGGTGTATCCGAATCCGCGCTGGAAAAGACCATCGCCGCAGGCATCGCCCAGACTCAGACGATGCAAAGTGGCCTGGAAAAGGGCGTGAACGCCACCCTGACGGCGTTGGGAAAGGCGGGCGCGCAGGAAACTCCACCCCTGGCCACGGCAAACCTCACGTCCGCCCCGTCTACGGGAACTCCTGCGCAGGGGATTGTGACGGTCAGCGTCTCGGTGAATACCTGGTGTTCAAAAGGCCCCGGATCTATTTACGACAAGGTTTTCATCCTCTACGTCGGTCAGACCGCCGAGGTCATCGGGAGGGAGGAGTACGGCCAATATTGGGTGATAAAGAAGCCGGATAATCCGGCAGTGACTTGCTGGCTGTGGGGAAAGTACGCCACGGTCATCGGAGATGCGAGCAAGCTGCCGGTGATCACCCCGCCGCCCACTCCAACGAAACTTGCCTGGGGTACAGTTACTGCTGTCACCATAACGGTAGCCAAATCAGTTATTCACGGAAGCTGCACTTTTACAAATACTATCACTGTAACCATTACGACAAATGGCCCGACAATGGTCCATTACATTCTAAAAAAATACTTCAATGGAGGGGAGCAATCAACCTCTGAAAATGATATGAATTTTTCCGCGGCCGGATCGCAAAGTTTCCAGTTGATGCCATCCCTCCACACGTGTGGTACTTATGGCTACAAAGTTATTGTTACCAGCCCCAATAGCATGACTGCTGAAGGAAGTTTTCAAGTGTTTTCCAACTAGGCGGTCGTCCATTCGCCAGACAACTGTCGATGTGATAAATCCGGTTTTAAGAAGTCCTCCCCTCAGAATCGGGGAGGACTTCTTTTTGGTGCCTCGCTTCCAATTACGGCCCGGGTTTGACCATCGGCTTGAGGTTTCCCATATGCTGGGCTGTGAATCTCTTCCTTGACCCATTTACGGGGCTAGGGTTATAATCCGTCCACAAGCCGGGATTTTCCGGCCGTTTTTATGCCGAAACTGAGGAGTACGGAACATGCCGCCACATCCAAAGCGAAAACATTCCTCCGGCCGGCGGGATCGCCGCCGCGCACACGACGCAATGCAGCCGCCCAATCTGGTAGGGTGTGCCAACTGCGGCGCGCAAATCCCCGCCTACACCGTTTGCCCGCACTGCGGTTATTACGACGGGCGGAAAGTGCTCGAGCCGAAGAAGAAAAAAGCGGAGAAGAAACAGCAGTAGCTCCCGCGCGATGGGGAAAGGCCGTAAAGCTACGGCCTTTTTTATTCCAGCAACCTTGGCGGGATTTCAGTGTTTGATATTTCAACTACCTTCTTTGGGCCACGGATTGCACGGAAAATTGAGGAAATTCCCGTTTTTCAGCGTTTATCCGTATAATCCGGACTACTCCGTGCAATCCGTGGAAAATCCTTTCGCCTGGCATTATTTGAAATAACCATGACTCTCGACCCCAAGCACACCGCGTTTGTTTTTCCCGGACAGGGATCCCAAGCCGTCGGGATGGGAAAGGCGCTGGCCAATTCCCACCCTTCGGCGCGCCGTCTTTTCGAAGAAATGGATTCCATACTCGGCGTCCCGCTTTCCAAGCTCTGCTGGGAAGGGCCGGAATCCGAACTGGGCGAAACGTACAACACCCAGCCGGCGATGCTTGCGCATTCCATCGCCGCATGGAGGGTCCTTACCGAAGCCCTCGGGGAATTCCAACCGCTGTGCGTGGCGGGCCATTCGATGGGGGAGTTCTCCGCGCTGGTGGCGGCGGGAGCGCTCGAATTCACCGATGGCGTCCGGCTGACCCGCGAACGCGGACGGGTGATGCGAGACGCCGGAAAGACAAGGCCCGGCGGCATGGCGGCGATACTTAACCTGGATGCCGCCGCGCTGGAAGAAGCGTGCGGACAGGCGGCGAAGGAAACCGGCGGGATCGTCCATGTCGCCAACGACAATTGCCCCGGCCAGGCGGTGATCTCCGGAGAGGTGGCCGCACTGGAACGGGCGATGGCGCTGGCACTCCAAAACGGCGCCCGGCGGGTCATCCGCCTCAACGTCAGCATCGGTTCCCATTCCATCTTAATGAGCGAGGCCTCGCGCCAGTTCGGGGTCGCGGTGGACGCAACCAAGCTTTCCGATCCGCGCGTCCCGGTGATCGGGAACGTCAACGCCGAGCCCTTGCGGACCGCGGAGGCGATCCGGGCGGATATTAAAACGCAATTGATCTCGCCCGTGCGCTGGACAGATTCGGTCCGCGCGATGCGAGCCATGGGTGTGGATACCTTCGTCGAGTTGGGAAGCAAGGACACCCTTACCGGATTGCTCAAACGGATCGATCCGGGCGCCCGCGGGCTGGCAGCCGGTGAGCCCTCGCAAATCCGTTTCGTGTTGGGAGTATAATTCCCGCAGGATTTTCAACCCCCCTGCGATGTGCTTGCTTTATCCTATTCCGCCTGGGAGGAGAGCCTGATGACATTCGCACCCAACCGCGTCGCCGTGGTAACCGGCGGCGCCCAAAGTATCGGACGGGCGATCGTCGACCGGCTGGCGAAAGCCGGCGTGGATATCGTCATCGCCGACATTCAGCTCGAGAAGGCGCAGGCTTCGGCCAAGGAAATTGCCGCCGCCACCGGAAGGAAAGCGATCGCGCTGCCCCTCGACGTCTCCTCGACGAAGGCCGCGGCCGAGATGATCGAGAAAGCGCTGGCCGAAATGGGCCGGATCGACATCCTGGTCAATAACGCCGGCACGACCCGCGACAACCTCATCATGCGGATGGATGAATCCGACTGGGATAAAGTGCTCGACATCAACCTCAAGGGCGCCTGGAATTGCTCCAAGGCGGTCATCCGGTCGATGATGAAAGCCCGCTACGGGCGGATCGTCAACATGGCCTCGGTCTCCGGGTTGGCCGGGCAGGCCGGGCAAACCAACTACTCCGCTTCCAAGGCCGGATTGATCGGTTTCACCAAAGCCCTCGCGCGCGAGGTGGCTTCGCGCGGGATCACGGTCAACGCCGTGGCGCCGGGGTTCATCCCCACCCCGCTGACGGATGTTCTGCCCGCCGAGATGAAAGATGCCCTGATCAAGATGATTCCGGTCGGCCGCATGGGAACGACCGATGAGATCGCCTATGCGGTCGAATTTCTCGCCGCCGACGAGGCCGCCTATATCACCGGCCATGTGCTCAGCGTCGACGGCGGCCTGGTGATGATGTGAGGTGATTATGGAAGCACCGCCCGCCTCCGGCAAGATCTTCGTCGCTCCCGGTGTGCTGATCACCGTGGCCAAACTCGCCGCGCTCAGCGTCCCGGGCGTGCTGCGCATGAGCCCGGTGCCGGGCGGAGTGAACCAGCTTTTCCGGCTGGGGGCTTCGCGCGGGGTGCGGCTCGAAACCAAGGATGACACGGTTTCCACCGAACTCTTTCTCGTCGTGCAATCCGACGCCGACGTGCGCGAGGTGGCGCGCAAAGTGCAGCTCGAGGTGAGCCGGGCGATCACCGAGATCATCGGCTTGAACGCGGGGGAAATCATCGTCCACATCGAGGATATCGACCCGCCTCCGCCCGAATAACCTCTTCGGAGGACGCTCGTTTCCATGAAGGCACGGCGAAAGGCGCGCACAGTCGCGCTGCAGGCACTTTACGAATTGGATTGCTCCTCCCACGAGCCGGGAACGGTTCTTTCCCAGCGTGAAGAGGAAAGCAAACTCCCCGAAGGCCAGCACGAGTTCGCTCAGGCGCTGGTCTTCGGCGTTTTAAAGGACCGCGCCCGGCTCGACCGCTGGATCGCGCGCTTCGCCCCCGAATGGCCGGTCGAGCAGATCGCAATCGTCGAGCGCAACATTCTGCGCATCGCGCTGTGGGAATTCACCACCGGCGGGCTTACGCCTGTCCGGGTGGCGATCAACGAAGCGGTCGAACTGGCGAAGCTCTTTGGCTCCGACAGCGCGCCGCGGTTCATCAACGGCGTGCTGGGAAGCCTGGCCGACCATACCGACGAGCTGGCCCAGGCGGTCCAAAGCGAGCCGGCGGTCCCCGCCAAAACCACGCGGGGATGACAAGTGATCGTCATGCCCGCGTGCTTTAAGCGGGCATCCAGGAATCCACGATGTTAATCCAGGACAGTATGTAATGGATCCCCGCCCCCGTTCTGCATTCATGTCGCCATCAAAAGCAGAACCGATAGCAGCATGCTCCACGAAGGCAAACTACAAACTTGCGGGGATGACGTGCACAGCATGAGACCCCTTCCGTTCGACGATCCCCTCGACTCCGGTTCCCTCGGCGGAACCCTCCTCCGCCGCACCGTGCATTTCTTCCCCGAGTGCAAATCGACAAACGACGAAGCCCGTGCGCTGGCCGAAGCCGGCGAGCAGGAGGGCGCGCTCGTGGTTGCGGATTACCAGAGCGCAGGCCGCGGGCGGATGGGCCGCGCATGGCAGGCGCCGCGGGCAAGCAGCCTCCTCTTCTCGCTGCTTCTGCGGCCGCCGATCGAGCCTTCCCGCGCGTTGCTTCCCGTGATGGCCGCATCCCTCGGCGTGATGGAAGGCATCCGCCGCGAGTGCAATCTGCCCGCGCGGCTCAAGTGGCCGAATGACATTCTGATCGGCGGAAAAAAGGTCGGCGGGATCCTGTGCGAATGGAGGCTTGACGGACCGGCGGTGAAATATGTGATCGTGGGGATCGGATTGAACGTGAATTTCGACCCGCGCAAGGTCGAAGGCATCCCGCCGGATGCGACCAGCATCCAGTTGCAGCGCGGGGAGCCGCAGCCGCGGGCCGCGCTGCTTCGAACAATCCTGGCCGAGATCGAACCCCGCTACCGGGAGATCCTGCGCGGCGGGTCATTGCGCGAAGAGTGGGCGCGCGCCCTGGATACCCTCGGCCGGCGGGTGCGGGTCATCCTCCCGGAGGAAGAACTCACCGGCGTTGCGGAGTCAATCGAAGAATGCGGCGCGCTCAGCTTGCGTCTGGACGATGGTTCGATGCGGACCGTCTTGGCGGGGGATGTGGTGCATGTGAAAACCGACGATCGACCATAGACCATTGACCATCGCCGATCATCCATAATTTGTTATGACGGCGATGGATCGGTAATAAGGGAAAAAGGAATTAGTAGAAATCCGAATCCAATTGATAAAATCCTTCTAGGGCGATAACCGCAATCAACAGCCCCCCATTTTTTAGTGAAAATCCATGCCGTTTGCCAATCATAGGGGAAGCGTGTGCGTTCCGTCCGAATGCCTTCTTGGAGAGTATGGTATTTAATGCGGTTGACCTTACGGAGGGTCTTCAAGATGAGGAATCCCGTTTCGCATTCCATCCTATGGCCGGCGGTTTTCGGTCTGGCGCTGTTCGGTGCGGGCTGTGGAGGGAAGGTTTTGCCCGAAGCGGCGGCGCCGACGGACGCTGCTTTTCTTTCGAAAACGGCCGACATCCCGACCGGCACGCCTTTCCCGACCGAGGGGAACACCGGCTCCGGTCCGGTGGTTCAACTGACGCAATGCCAACCGCAATGCTTTTTTCCCGCCTGGTCGCCGGACGGGAAAGAGATAGCCTACTTTTCCGGCGCGATGAATGGGATCATGCTGATGGATGCGGACGGGGGAAATGCCCGCGCCGTGACGTTCAAAACGGCCGGCTGGGCGCCGGTCTGGTCCCCGGACGGGAAGCACATCATATTTACCAGCAGGCAGGGCGGAGAATTATATGTGTCAACCCCCGATGGATCGGAGGTGAGGCGCCTGAGCGGGCGTCTGGTCGACCCGCAGTTGGATCCTCCCTATTATCCCTCGTATGCATGGTCGCCGGACGGCGCGTCCTTGGCCTATGTGCGTGCGGACGGGGAACAATATGGGCTATGGGTCGCGGATTTCGAGGGAGGGGAACCGCGGGAACTCGTCGGCGGTTCTTCCCGCATGCAATTCCTCGGATGGCTGACCGATGGACGGATTTATATATTGGTCGAGGAAGCCGGTGCTCAAGTATTGTATGCAGTCGCAGTCGACGGATCCGAACCGAAGAGGGCGGCCGAACTTCCCTTCGATGCGTTTGAAGCGGCGATGTCGCCGGATGGAACGTACATCGTCTTCAACGCCCGCGAAACGGAGGAAGGCACGGAAAGGTTTTGGATCATGGCCGTCGGGGATTCACGGAAAATGATCTTATTGCCGGGTGTCGCCGAATTGCCGGTCTGGTCGCCGGACGGAAATCGGATCGCGTTTTCCTACTCTGAGGCGGATGGCGATCCGGATATCTACATCATCCGATCCGACGGCGGCGGATTGATCAACGCGACTTCGCACGCGGGTTTCGCCGATCGGGAACCCGTCTGGTCGCGGGATGGTTCGCGTTTGGCTTTTACGGCCTGCACATTTACCGAAGACGGTTTTGGGGCGGACGACCAGATTTACATTGTGAATGCGCCTCCCGTGTAGCGGTTGGGACAATCCATCTATCATCCGGTGGAAAATGCGCGGAGGAAAGCCGGGGAGGATCTGACGTCCAATCCGGTTTTTAATCCGATTTGACAAACCCCGCCCCGTCCTTGGTCGTTGAAAGAAGAGAGGAGACGTCCTGCATGCCGAAAATAGGGAACGGAAGGATTTTAATTTTCACGCTGACAGCACTTCTGTTGTTGAGTTGCAGCCTTGCCGAGTCCTTTTCGGGTTCGCCAAGATTCGTGAACATCTCGATTGAGTCTGTCGCCAATCATCCGATGGACAACCTTATAAATCCCATCTCTGGTGAACATAGTTTTGATGGGATTCCATTTTCCATCTTATCCGGCTCCATTTCCGTTTTCCAAACCCAACATCACCTGCTCCCTGCATATCCCGTGAATGCCTCAATACAGGTCGACATCCGGCATCCTGTAAGGGCCTATATCCTTATCAATGTTGGATATGTATATAAGAGTTTGGAAGGAAAAATTGCGGGTTCGATTACCTTAACCTTCGCGGACGGTTCAGAAATCTATCGATCTCTACTTGCAGGTATAAACCTCCGCGAAAATTGGGCCTATGTATCCGGGCCGACTCCATCGATGGAAATCTCCGGGGTTGTAACGGAGCTCGCCGAAACCAAGGAATGGATGAACGTGTTCTCAGAACAACAGAGTAGAGGAACCGGCAATGCTCTTGGATATATCGACATGGTAATAATAAAAATCCCAATGCCGTTGCAACTATCTACTCTCCAATCCATCGAGGTGGCGGATTTGTTGTTGGATCCTTCCATTATTCTCTATGGTATTACGATAGAGACTCGTGATTAAGTGGAAGCCGCCCAACCCTCGGCCCGCCCCAATCAGGGTGGATACCAAGGGTTGGGCTTTACCGGAAAGAGCAACCTGTTCTCAATGCACAGAAGATTATTAAGGGGGAAAGGATTTGGATCTCCGCCGGAAGGAAAAAACTACACCGACGTCGCCAAATCCCAGAACGCGTCGACGCTGCTCGACCCCTGCAATTCTATGTTTTTATCGCGTGCTTTGCGGATTTGGTTGCCCTCCAGCATCCGCGAGAAAATCCCCGAGGTCAGCATCCACCAGATGAAGTCCGCCGCCCTTTGCGGATCCTTGGGAAGCCGGATGGATCGCCAAGTGCGGGCGACTTCGATCAGCCTTGACCGCAGGCCGGGATCCATGCTGACGCCGTCCCCCGTCATTTCCTGAAGCTGCGCATTCGACGCCCGGGAGGGGATCAGCGCATGGCGGCCGAGGAAATCCAAATTGTCGAATTCCTGCCTGCCCACCGGCTGCGAAAACAGAAGGATCACTCCCCCCCGCGATTGCGTCCCCAGGATCGCCTTGAACGCTTGCTCGCTTGGTTTGGTCACTTCGAGTGATAGGACCTGGGTGTCCAGGAGACCGTCGTACAAATCCACTACTTCCCTGTCCTTCTTCCCGACATTCAGGTCGATCCAGGGCTTATCCGCCATTTGGGAAAGGAAACTCCGGGTGAACGGGGCGTCTTTGGAAGTGATGTGAAAATGGAACCGGTTGGATTTTGCCCGCAAGGCGGCGATCAATTGGGAGGCAAATTCGGTGCCGACGGCCGCTCCGGAGACGGGAATCGACATGTGGATCGTTTCCTTGCTTTTGGTATTCAGCTGGTTGGCTTTCTTCCGCATCTCGGTTGCCCCCAGCCTTTTACCCCATTTGGGATTCAACGGGTAGGGCGATACTTCTATCCTCACGCGCCGGCCGAGCCGTTTTCCGTAGGCGGCATATTTTCGCTTCGTATGCTCGCTGGCGACGACCAGAAGGTCCGCCCCATCCACGAACCAAATATGCTGGAACGTGTCATCGGATACAAACACAACGAGGACGATCCGAACTTGTTTTTCCTTCTCCAATTTCTTTTTAATCGCCGCCAGTTTGTGCGCCAGCCCGAAATGGGTGGACACCACGAGGATTTTCTTGGGCGGGTCGAGCCGCTCGTCGATCAGGCGCGCCATCTCCTGGTAGACCTGGCCCGTGTCCCAGCGCAGGGACGCCCGATACAGGCCGTTTGCCAGCCCGGCGAGGGGGCCGGACTGCAGCCATTCGAAAATGGCTCTCCCGATCGGATGAATACTGGTAATCCGATGCAGGGTTTGGATCGATTTGTCGAGGCTGCCCAGCACGACCGGGCTGACCGTTTTCGGGAGTCCGTCGTAGAGGGCGTCGGTAATCCTCAGATGGCCGAGCCCGGCCGGGGCGTACGTGAGGATTAATTGATTCTGTCGGTCCGTCAATTGAGCCAGCGTCGCTTTTTTCATGCGTCAGAACCTCTTTGTACGGTTGTCGGCTGCCGCAAATCCGGTCTGCCCGTAGGAACTGCAGCCGGCGAATAGATGACTCCCGCCCCGGATCAGGATACGGAGCAGGACCGCTTAAAGGGATTGTATATTGGAATGGAATTTTGGGATACCTAAAGCGGATGTAAAAAAAGGAAGCTGCCCGTGGCCTCGAATCCCCTGAGGTTCCAGAAAACCACCCCTCGAAGATCTCAAAATAAACCGCATGATCCGGCGGATGGACCGCCTGCTAACGGGTGAGATGTTTTTCGAGGAATAAGGCTTCTTCCGTCAGGCCGTGCTCGCGATAGAACCGGATCGCCCCGGCATTGTCCGGCATTGTCGAGACGGACACTTCGGCGCATCCCAGCGCACGGGTTCGGGCAAGCAGCTCTTGGATAAGCGCGCCGCCGACGCCCCGGCTGCGCGCATCCTTGCGGACGGCGAGCAGCTCAATCAGGCACGCCGTGGCGGCGTGAAACAGGCTCGGCCGGAGGGTGTAACTGAGTAATCCGGCGGCCTGACCTACCGTTTCCGCGATGAGAATTCCGCTTCCCGGGGAGGCGAGGTATTGCGCGACATAAGCTTCCGTGACCGGAGTTTCCTCGTTCTCCTCCTCCGCCATTTCGCGGACAAGTTGGACAACAGAAAGTGCATCAGCCGGGTGTGCTTCGCGGATTGTGACATCCATCGGCAATACTCCCTTGGGCAATTCGCTGCGACGTTCCATCGGAACACGAGAAGTTGATTTTAACCCAACCACGACCCCGCCAAGCCGGCGCGGGTCTACTCTAAAAAGGAATGATGGTGGTTTCGATGATCCCCATGGCCAAAGGAATCCGGTATCGCCTGGTGGGGAAAAGGGGGATGCCTGTCCGCAGGTCGTCTCCGTGCAGCCCGGATTGGAGGATGGATACGAGTGGCTGATGCAGCGCGCGGGGGAAACGGTGCTGGAATAGAGCTCCTAGGAAAACAACTTTGGAGAAAACAGTTTTTTCACCGCAAAGCCGCTGAGGCCGCCAAGAAATTTTATAAATCTTTGAGTCTTTTACGACCCCCGGCCCGCTCACCAGGGGCGGGCTTTACGGCGAGATTATTATTTCAAAGCGGTGACAGGCCTACCCGAAAATCCCGCTCTGGCGCGGCGTGGTGTCCGCAGGCGGAGTGTACGGCGGTTCGGGTGGAGCGGCGGGCGGCATCGCCGCCGGAGCGGGGCGCTTACCGCGGCCGACGAAGAAGGAAATGACGACCAGGGCCAGGCCGAGGAATCCCAGGACGATTCCTTCGCCGCCCGTGATCAATGCGTAGCGATGCGCGATATAGACAAGCACACCGGCGCCGGTGTCGAAAACGCCGGGTGAAACGGCCGCCGGAAGATTCTCCCGCCCGAGCGAGATTAACACATCCAGCCCGATCCAGATCGCGATCGCGGTCAGCACCACGCAGGCTCCGGCCGCCAGGATCGGAATTCCCCACCAGCGCAGAAAACCCCGCCACGAGCGGACCACCAGCAGCGTCACCAGGATGAGAATTCCGATGCACAGGATCGGGCTCAGGCGCACGATCCAGCGGCCGATTTGCAGGATCTGCCGCGGCCCAACGGGAAGCCCGATTTGATCCAGGTTCAATGCGCCGGAACTGCGCAGCGGTTCGAGAATGTCCAATTGGTCGGGCACCGCTTTCGCGGCTTCGGTCAGGGCGGCCGTGATCTCCGGTTCGAGCGCCGCGATGAGCTCCTCGGGCGGCCGGCATTCCAGCAGGCTGGAGGGGTTGGTGGGATCCGGAACGTATCCTTCTTTGCATTCGGGCAGGGATTGGACGATCTGCATCATGGCGTCCGTTCCGGCCGGGCCGGTCAGGCGTTTTTTGAAATCGCGCATATCAATGGTGATGCTCAGCGGCGCGCCGGGCGTTTCCAGGATTTTAAACGCCTGGTGCAGCACGCTTTCCACCTGGCCTTGCAACCAATCGGCGGGAAGCAGCGTCCGCAGGATGAATCCCCACTGGTCGATCGTTAACACCTTGAAGAATTCCGGTGCGCCCCCCGCGCCGCTCTCCGATGGGCCCACGCCGCATTCCGCCATCGCGGCGATCTCCTGGGCGGTGGGGGTGCGCAGACCGCCGAGAATATCCCGGAAAGCCTGCTCGCCGAGTGCGTCCATCGAACAACTCTGCGCCTCCGGGCCGGCATATTGGAGCGGGTTTCCGCCGCCCTCCCAGGTCACTCCTTCTCCGGCGGGATGCATGCTGCCGTAGATTTGTTCGGCGGCCAGGGAGGGGAGCCGCTCGTAGATGCGTTCGTTTTTCAGCGCATTGGTATATACCGCGGGGGAAAGCAGCATGGAATCGGCGTTGACCAGCAGCAGCACGATGACGATCGTCACCAGGAAAGCCATGCAAAGCAGGACAGCCGCCAGCCGGATCAGGAAGTTGAACAACGCGCCGATAAATTCCAGCATAAACCCTCCACGGTCCCATTTTGGCAACAGGATCCAGCGCTATTTTCCATCAATTTACCGGAGATGTCCAGCAGGGAAGGGGGGATGACCACGGATTCCCCGGATTGCCGCTCCGGCATTCCCGTTGGCCGCCGGCCGGTGTCAGCCGCGCCAGCGGTGGTAGAAATAATTTAACAGCGGCACGTATTCGCCGGTGGCTTTCTGGTTGCCGGCGGGCGTGGGATGGCTGTCGCCGTTTTCGGCGTAGGCGGAGGTGTTGCCGCCCTGATCGACTGTGTACTCCACCTGTCCGCCGCGAATTCGGTGATGGTTGCCGCCGTCGGAATCCAGATCGTGGATGTTCGGATCGCCGCCGTTGGAGGTCAGCACGTTATAGAAATCGAACACGGCAACGTTGGTATGGGGATATGACGCCAGCCACTCTTCCACCAGCCAGCGGTTGAAGGCCCGCGCATTGGCCGCCTGCTCGGGTGAGGTGTCCAGGAGCGGGGGCGCCGTGATGACGATAAATAATTTATCCGTATGCGCGGCGAAATAATCCAGGAGGTCCGCGTAGATCCGCTTGGCGTTGCCGACGGTGTGATTTTCGGACCCGCTGTCCATTCCCTGCAAGGGGTTCTCGCCGGCGGCGGGCGGGTCGTCGGGATTGCCCTCCAGGGCGGAGTTGGGGAAGCAGGATTTGAACATCACGATCTCGTTCTTCCCGCCGGGATCATCGGCAAGGCGCGCGTAGTCGGCGTGCTGTTCGCTTTCGGCGTAAACGGCCTGCAGGATCTCGTCGCTCGAGGGGCCGAGGAACCAGTTCCACCAGTGGCCGATGTCGGTGTAGTCCCCGATCGGGCCGCCGATCGAAGAATCCTCCGGCCCCCAGCCGTAGTTGGTGTCGCTGACGAAATAATTATTCTCCATCAGCGCCTGCCCCAATCCGCCGCTCCAATCCGCCAGCCAGTTCTCGCCGCTGGAGTGGTGGATGAAGATCAATTTCACCGTTTGATCGGGAGGGGAGACATCAATCTCGGACGATCCTTCTGCGGGTTCCTGCGATTCGCCCTGTTCCGGTTGCGGAGTATCCTCCGCGGGTATTCCCTCCCCGGGAGTGACGGCTGCCCCTTCCTCGGGCGTGACGGCCGAAGTGTCCTCCGGTCCGGAAGGCGTTCCAAAATTGCAGGCCAGAAGCAGGATCAGGAAGATCGGGATCAATCGATGCCAGTGCATGAGAAACCTCCAAGTTTTCGCGAGATTGCCGCGGGAAACACGGCATAAGAGTGCTGTGGACATCGGAACGTCGTATCGATACGCGGAAAATGCTTCAGGATTTTATACCAACACTATCGCCGCGGCAATAATGCAGACGACTCCGACCGCCCACGCCAGTATCCACCCCCATCCTCCCGGATCGGCCGGTCCGGAGCCGATGCCCTCGGGCTGGATTCGCATAAGGATTTCCGTTTTGAGGACGCCCGCCAATTGTTCGTCGGAGCAGGTTTGCGGATTGACGCCTCCGAGAAAACCTGCGAACCCGGCATTCCGCATGATTTTACGGCCCAACCGTAAACAGTCGGACGCATCGGACACCGCCTCGGCCTTGCCGAAGATCGCCCCTCCGGGAAGGATCGCTTCCACATGCGGATCCGCCTGCAGGTTGCGATACCAGTGTGTGGACTTTCCGAAACCGGCCAGGCAGTAGACGCATCCGCCGTCGAGTGCGTAGTTGACCGGCACATAGCGGACCTTTCCGGTTCGATGCCCGATCGTTCGAAGCACCATGATGTATCCGGAAAGCGGATTCACAATAAGAGATCCCAGCCCCAGCCGGAATACGGGAACCATGAAGAAGCGGTTGATCACCCGAAACACAGCGCGCATTGCAGACATTGCATCCTCCATGCTTGGTCGTTCTCGGGATGGTCAAAGACAGGATCGTCGTGCCGGTGCCGGCGGGGAGATCCTTTTACGGCTCCCCGTCAGGCGGAAAGGATCTCCACACCGCATCCAACGCCTGAAGGGTGAGCAGGTTCCTGACCGTCATCCCGTGTTTCAGATACTGCGGTTCGAAAACCGCCGGTTCAACCCAGGAGAGATGAATTCCATCCGGTCCAAGACCCTGATTGGGAAGCGCCGACAGCGCTGTAGATAAATCGATCATGGGAATTTCCCAGCGGAATGCCAAATCGCGGATTACTGCATTATATGGTTCAACATCCTTTCCGAGCATGGCGGGGAGGGTGGTGAGGATCGGGATGATGCCGCGGTTCAATGAAAAAAATACAATCTTGCGCATGGTTTCTTGAAAGTTCCCCGTTGATGCCATGGCATCATTCGTCCCCAGCATGATCACGGCGATCGCCGGCCGGACGATACGGTATTCGCACGCCAGGGGGGATTCTCCGGCTGCACAGGGAGACCGGGCTTTCGCCGGATCCAGCACATGCTCCGCGCGCCAGCTGGTCCTGGCCGCCATCGATTCGTTGACGAACGAATTGCCTTCCCGGGCATTTTCCCGCGAAAAGAAAAGGATTACCTCCTGGAGATAGCCGTATTCTCCGAGGGAGTAGTCTCCGGTTCCGAAGGGAACCAGGAAGAAAACATTGGCGGTTATGCTGTCGCCCACCTTGGAAAAAATTCCGCTGCGCATTCCTCCCGTTTCCCCCGTCCGAAAGATCTCTCGCAGCCGGTCGATACCGGGCAGGGTGATATTCGGATATTCCGGCAAGGGAGCCGTGGGGGAGGGAGTAGGCGAAATGGTGATTGCGGCGGTCGGCGTCTCGGTCGGCTCGGGCGTGCGGCTCGGAAGGGTTGCGGGTGTGACGCTCGGGCTGGAGGGCGGCGGGGTGACCGGAGCGCAGGCTGTGGATAGGATCCCCAAAAAAAGAAAAGCCGTCGATATTGCTTTCAGCCTGATCATCCTCACTTTTCCTCTGTCACGATCAAGGATCGTTCCTGGATTATGCGGCAGATGCCGTGAATCCACAAGAATCTCCGGGATGGGATTCCTCCAAATAATGGTAAAAATGAGGAATTCATGGGAGTGGGAAATTCCATCGCTCCTAGCGGGAGGTTGTCCATGAGCGTGCAAACCTATCCGATTCGGTTGTCCACGAACGGCAATACGGAGGTGCGCGAAATCTCCGGTGCGGTGCAGGAGGTCGTTACCCGCAGCGGGCTTGCCGCGGGAACGGCGACGGTCTTCTGCCCATCCTCGACCAGCGGGTTGACGACGATCGAATTCGAATCCGGTTGTGTCGCCGATTTAAAGCGGATGTTTGAGGAACTCCTTCCTTCTTCGCGCGAGTACGCCCACAACGCCACGTGGGATGACGGCAACGGGCATTCCCACCTGCGCGCCTCGCTCCTCGGTCCTTCGCTGACCGTTCCGTTTACCGGCGGCCGGTTGACTCTCGGAACATGGCAGCAGATCGTTTATGTGGATTTCGACATTCGTCCGCGGAATCGGGAGTTGATCGTCCAGGTCATGGGAGAGTGACTCTTCCTCCCGGTTGGATGCGCGGAAGAAAAACGCCCGGTCGATTGACCGGGCGTTTTTTAATCTCCGCGAAAGGCAGGTTACGGCAACGGCGTCAATAAGAAATAATAATCTCCCGCCCAGCAACCGATATCCGCGCCGGTAAAATCCATTTGTCCGGGTCCGAGGGTGATCTCTTCGACGGAGTTATTGCACGTCAATTGCTCGCTGGACGTTTTTACCGTCGAGATGCCGGTCGTTGTGTACGCCCCGGTCACGCCGTCCGGATACACCCAGCCGAGGACGATGTATTTCCCGACCGGCAGGCCGGGGATGGTATAGGTCGTTTGTCCATCAGGGATGTCGATCCACGTTACCTGCCCGGTGTTGATCTCGCGTGCGCCGACGCGCATGGTGCCGGTCGGCCCGCTATCGGGAGCCACGGGGAGGATGTTGCCCGAAATTGATCCGAGCGGTCCGGACGGAGTGTCGGAGGGAATAACCAGCTCAGGGGTGGAGGTCGGCATGGTCTGTATATCGGTGGGAATCTCCGCCGTCGTCGGGGGGACGGGGGTCTGTTCCGGTGCGCAGGATGAAAACGCCAAAGCGAAGAAAACAAGAACAGGAAGGGAAAAAAACCTCATGATGATCTCCTTCGGATTTATTTTGAAAAATCAACACGATTGCCGGTGAACGCCCGCGCTGATCGGCGCATATTTTATCATCCTCCGGCCCGGCACCCGCAAAAGCCGCCGGTCCTGTCCCGGAAAATCCGGAGACCGGGGAAAACCTGCAAGGGATCAGGCGCATTCGGCGGAATCGCATGCCGGATCGGACAGGGCGGATCGGTTTGTTCTCTTCCCGCGCCTGAGTTATGGAAGGTAAATTGGATTGGAAAAAATCCATCCGCGCATCCGCCCGCGGAAGAGGCGGCGGGCTTCCAACCGGTACGCGCCCGGCCCGGATGGAGAGAACACTGCTTGGGAACCCGATCCCCGGCTTGCGCTCCCCTCGCCGGCGCGGATGATTTGCCATTCGGCGGAATATGGCAAATCCGCCTTCAGGGTAATGCCGGGCGAGAAGGGGATTTCTTCCCCTTGGCCGGCATTGCCCGCCTTTCCCTGCGCCTGAAATCGGAATCCTTTCGACTGCTTCGGCAGGTCATACGCCACCCAACCGCGTCCATTTTTCATGGCTTCCACGATAAGCCGGCCGTCCGTTTCCGCATCCCCGGATATTCTTTCCACCAGTACGTGCATGACCACGGCGCGGAAAAGGTATTCGTAGGGAAAGACGACCTTGCGCAGCGGCCCCATCGAATAGGCGTGGCCGTGCGCGTCGGGCCCGCCGATGGCCGCCACCCGCCGGCCCAGCGCCAGAAGCCGGTCCCAGAGCTTCAGGGTTTCCACGTCCGGTCCGAGGATTCCCGTCGAAGGGAAAAGCGCATAGAAAAGCATCTCCAACCGGTTGCGGAAAAGCGATTTGAACTCGCTCATGTAATTCCAAATTTCCAATCCGGAGAATCCCTGCACATCCCACGCCACCCACCCCAATGCTTCCTCGCGGACCAGGGGTGCCTCGGGATCGTAGGGATGGGCCAGGAACGCCGCGCCGCCTGATTTATTGACGGCATCGATCAGCGCCTGGGGATCGGGCGCAAGGCGGCTGAGGTCAGTGTGAATTCCGAATGCGAGAAGATGATTCTTCTGGGGGATCCGGTCCTGATGGTGAATCTCCTCGCCGGCCAGCATCAGCACCCGGCGGCCGCCGGGAAACGCGACCCAGCGGTCCACGCCGTTGACGTACACATTGTGATCGGTGGTGATGAGAAAATCCAATCCCGCCCGGGCGGCCGCGGCCGTCAGGGCTGCGTGATACAATTCCCCGTCGGAGTATCCCGTATGAATATGAAGACTTCCGGTCAATTCGATCATCACGGCGCTCCGGGGGAAGGATAGCACAGCCTCCGGTGCTGTGCAATTCTTATTTATCATGGGTGATGACGCCCCAACCCGCCCGGTGAAACCGAAACCATCCGCGCCCGCATCCACCACGCCGGCCCGCGGCTTGCGCGCATTCCTCACCTGGTGGGTGTGGCTGCTCGGGGCGCTGCTCGGCCTGGCCGTCATCATCGTGGTTTGGATCCTTTTATTTGTCGCTCCCCTCCCCAGCGTTCCGGCGGATGCCGTTCCGCCGTATTTCACGGTTTACCCTCCGCCGACCTTCACGCCGATTCCTCCCCTGGCCACCCTGACGCCGTTCTATACCCTCACCCCGGCGCTTCCCACGGTTATTCCAGGGATGATCGGCATCGGCGGCATGGTGGAAGTAACCGAGGACGGCCTGCGGCTGCGCGATTCGCCGTCGCTGAGCGGCAAGATTCTCAGCCAGGCCAGCGCGCACGAGTTGTTTACCGTCATCGAAGGACCGCGGCAGGCCGATGGATATACCTGGTGGCTGCTGCAGGGGGTGTTCGACACCACCCGTCAGGGCTGGGCGGTGGAGAGCTATTTGAAGCCGGCGTAACGAAAGCGTCTAGATTTTCGGAAAAACCCTTCCGGTCCTCTTCATATACTCCCGGTATTCATCTCCAAACTCATCGATCATCATCTGCTCCTCGCGCGGCACGCGCGCGACGAAAAAGGAGCACACCAGCACCGCGAGGACGACAAAGATCCAGTTGGCGGTGAGCAGCACCAGGCCGCCCGTCCAGAGGATCATCCCCGAATAGAGCGGATGGCGCATCCGGGCGTATGGTCCCGTTGTGATCAGCCGATGCTTCTCCCGCAACTGGAGCTGGGGCGACCATTCCTTCCCCAGGGCGATCTGAGCCCAAATCCAAAGGCCGAGACCGACCAGTCCGAGGATGAATCCCGCCCAACGGATGATGCCCGGGATCGGGATGGAAAGCACGGCCAGCCAGGCCGGCTGGATCGCATAGGCGGCCAATAACCCGACGACCAAAAAGCCTCCGATGACCCGGACGAGGAACGCCGCAATCCCTTCGCGTTTGACGGCGGCGCGGTCGGGGAGCACCCTTTCCCCGGCCAGTCGGACCTTGAGCGTGAAAACGATGCGCATCAACAGCACGCCCAGGATGAGGATCCAGAAAAGAATGCGGAAGAGGGGTTCGGAGTTCATGGGAATCTCCTTTCGAATTGCGAATGAGCCTGTTCCGAGCCGTAGGCGATGGATTATGCCCGCGCCTGCCCCCGCGAAGCATCCCTGCTCGTGCTTTTTCCATGAGCAGGGATGCTTGCGGAGCGGGGGTGATCGTGGCGGGAATGCAGCAATCGCAGATGTTTACTGGATTCCTGCTACGTGCACGCAGGGATGACATCTGCTCGTCATTCCCGCGTGATCTTGGCGGGAATCCAGGAATCGCAGAAGTATTTACTGTATCGCTCGTGCTGGATCCCTGCTACGTGCTTGCAGGGATGACGTTCATTTTCCATTGGAATAGGGTCATTTCCTTCCGACGAAAAGTGCGTATCCCATGAGCTTCAAGACTTCCAGCGGAGCGTCAAAAGAATCCTTGATCGATTTCCGTATGGACGGTTTTGTCAGATAGAGGAGGAACAATCTCCCGAAACCCCGCAAAGCCCACCGCGCTCCGACCCATTGCAGGCGGCCTTGGATTTCCTTCCGGCTGTCGATCGGGCGCACGTCGACGGATCGTTCCTGCAATCCGGATTGATCCCATAGGCCCGTCCATTCTCCGGCGGTGAGGATCTTCGTCCCGAGCGAGTTCGCCTTCTCCGAAAGTTCTTTGGGGGGCTCCCGGTCGAGCCAGACGGTCTCGTTCAATCCGACATAGCCGCCCGGGTTGCACGCGCGGACGCACTCGCCGATGGCCCGCTGCTTGTCCTCCACGAAGGCGGCCACCGATTCGCACACGACCGCGTCGAACCGGCCGGTCTCGAAGGGTAGATCGAGAATGTCGGCCACTTTGAAATCCACGCGGGATTCGACCCCTTCCTCCCGGGCCCGCCGCCACGACCACTCGATCATCTTCGGTGAGATATCCACACCCACCACCCGCTTGCCGTAGCGTTTGGCGATCAGCGCCGGCCCGGCGCCGATGCCGGATCCCACGTAGAGCACTTCCCGGGCTTCCTCGATGTGGCAGCGGGCGAGCAGGGTGGTCGTCGCTTCCACTCCGCCGATATGTTTTGTGATACCAACCTGCGCCTGAAAATCCAGGTAGGAGGAAAGAAAATCGGATTCGGCCGCATGGGTCATGGGGAACCACCTTTCCAGCCTGCGGAATGCGGGCTAGAAAATTTTGGGAATCAACCGCCAGGAATTCTTCCGGTAGGTCTTCCATTCCTCTCCGAACTCCCGGTTCAGCAATTCCTCCTCATCATGGATGCGCAACAGCAACACCCCGATGAGGAACGGCACGGCGGCCAGGCCGATCCAGGATCGGAACGCCAGGGAGAAGCCCAGCGCAAGAAGCATGACCCCCAGATACCGGGGGTGGCGAATCCAACGGAAGGGGCCCGAAGTTACAAGATGGTGGTCTTTTTGAATGGTTACTTCGGGGGAGTATTGTCTGCCGAGCGCCAGGCCCGACCAGAATATAAATCCGTAGCCGATTGCCGCCAGCGCAACACCCAGCCAGCGGAAAGCGGCCCCTTCGGCGATCACCCCGATATCGCGCCGGTCGGAAAAAGGGATCATCAGGAGGGCCAAATAGAGCAGGGAAACCATCCCAAACCGGACAATGGTTTCCCGCCGGTTCAACTTGGATTCCTCGCCCTTGCCCCCGCGGATCCCTTCTGTGCCGCCGAGAGACTGAATGCCGATGACTGCGGCAAACAAACCCACCGCCAGGGCGTAGCCGGTCCTCGCTGGAATCGAGAAGAATCGATCGAGATGATCCAGACCCCAGCCGATCAGCGGTAATCCAAGGTACAGGAGTGCGGTGGCAATGGCGAAGATGATTGCGCGAAGGTATTTCATGGCCGATGGACCCTCCGCCGTCCCGTTCCCGACATGGGGAGGGAATTACCAAATCCCGGGAACGAGACGGTACGTTACCGCTTTGATGTACTCCTTGTATCCGACCAACCCGTTTTGCAGCATTCGGTCCTCCAGCGCCGTCCGCACAATCATGAAAACCGCCGCCGCGGCGGCAGGGATTAAAGACCACAGGGAGCCCAGAAGGATCGAGGTTCCCGGGGATTGCAGGATGGCGCCGATATACCCCGGATGGCGGACGGAGCGGTACGGCCCGGTGCGGCAAACCGTCTGGCCCCGATCGGTTTGAATCCGCGCGGTGGTGGAGAAAAAAGCGTTTGTGATCATCGCCCAGCTGAACAGCGCCAAGCCGGCGACGAAGACAACGGCTCCCGCGATGTTTGCCGCCGGTCCCATTCCGCGGGTCCAGCCGAAGCGCGCATCCAACCCGGCCACCAGGGGAAGGACGAGATAGTGCATCACGCCCCACAAACCGCCGACGGCCTTGTCCCAAGTCTTGAATTCTTTGGGGCGGCCGCGTTCCGCGATGGTCTCGAGGCCGGACCGCAGCATGAAAATTCCATTGATCAGAATGACGGCTAAATTTATTCCAAGGAAGAGCCAAGCCCAGATCCAGTCGAACTGTCCGGCGGCGCCGAAGAGGATAACGCCTTGCAGGGCGAGCATGAAAAAGATCGTTCCCAGACGGATGGCGATCCCCGCAGCGAGATTGGGCCGGTCCACGGTCGGTGTGGTTCCTGTATTCATAATTTTTCCACTCCCTGGTCTTTTATTCCCGCGTTACCGGCATATACGCAGGAATTCGTTGCGTGGATGCTTGCGGAATTCCTGATGAATCTGCCGAACAAAACGGAACGGCAAAAGGCCGCTATTCATCTTCCTGCACGTGGTGCACGCCCTGCCAGAAGAGAGTCAGGACATGCGGATCGTCGACGCGATAAAATACTTCCCGTCCCGCCTTGCGGCTGGAGACCAGGCGCAGGTGGCGCAGCTGGCGCATGTGATGGGAGACGGCGGATTCCGAAATCCCCACCGAATGCGCCAAGGCTCCGACATTCTGCTCTCCCGCGGAAAGGCAGGCGAGAATCCGCACGCGGCTGGTATCTCCGAACGCGGTAAACAACTCGGCGACGTGCGCGGCCATATGTTCATCCAGGATTTCAGTTTTGCGGGAAATGATTTTTTTCGCCATGTCATCCTTTCTCGGTTGCCGCGGGGATGGAAAGATTGATATATGAATAACTATTCAAACAATAAGGATCATATGCCTGCGCCCGGCGATTGTCAATCCCTTTGTGCTGCGGATGTACAATGGGGGTTCAGCCGGAGGAATATGAAAAAAATCGCCGTCCTGGGAATGGGGATTATAGGAGGGGGGATCACCCGGAATTTGCTGCGCAAAGGATACCCGACCGTGGTGTGGAACCGCACCCCGGCGCGGGCGGAACCTTTCCGATCCCTGGGGGCGGAGATTGCGGAGAGCCCCGCCAGCGCCGCGCGCGGGGCGGATGTGGTGATCGACGCGGTGACCGATGTGGCTGCGTCGCGGGAGGTCTGGGCCGGTGATCTTGGCGCGCTCGCTTCGATGGCACCCGGTTCCACCGCGGTCGAGTGCGCCACGCTTTCCGTGAAGTGGATTCGGGAACTCCACGCCTTGGCCGCCGGGCGGAATATCGCCTTCATCGACTGCCCGGTAACCGGGGGCAGGGAGGGGGCCGAAAAAGGGACTTTGACCCTCCTGACCGGGGCCAAGGAGGAGGCGTTGGAGCGGATCCGTCCGGTCCTCGAGGCATTCTCCGCGCGCATCTTCCGCTTCGGCCCACCCGGAATGGGCACGGCGTACAAACTGATTAATAATATGATGCTGGCCGGACAGATCCTGGTGACCGGGGAAGGGATCGCCTTCGCCGAACGGTGCGGACTCGACCTTTCCCTCGTGGCGGAAGCCATCCAATCCGGAGCAATGGCCAGCCCGATCGTCAAGACCAAGCTTCCATTCATCCTGAAAAGGGATTTCTCCGACACGAATTTTGCCCTGCGGTGGATGCTCAAGGATCTCCGCTACGGGCTGGAATACGCGGCCGAGCAAGGCCTCCGGCTGCCGGCCGCCGAGCGGATCTGCGAACTGTTTGCGGAGGCCGACGCGCGCGGGTGGGGTGGGCGGGATTATGCCGTTGCAGCAGAACTGGCCAGGGCGCCGCGCAGCAGCAAACAGGCTTTGGATTAAAATTTCGACTATGGATTTGCGGCGTTATCTTCCCATCGATTACCGGATCCGCTGGATCAATTTCCTGTGGACCCTTTTCGCCGTGGCGGCGACCACCGCAGTGCTCCTTTTGCTCCGTTCGAATCTTTCCAATCAGGTGATCGCCCTGTTGTACCTGCTTCCAGTGATGCTTTCCGCGACTCGGTGGGGGCTTCTCCCGGCACTGACTGCTTCTCTGACATCGTTCTTTGCGTTTAATTTTTTCTTTCTCTTCCCGACGTTTACTTTCGCGGTGGGCAATCCGGAAGAACTGCTGGCGCTGATGGTTTTCCTGATCGTCGCCGTCATCATCAGCCAGGCGGTTGCCTCGGCGAACATGCACGCGATCCAGGCGGAGGCCCGGGAGCGGGAAGCCACAACGCTGTACGCCCTGTCCCGCGCCCTCGAGGAACAGACCGGCCTGGAGGATTCCTTGTCATCGGTTGCCCGGATGATCACCGAGGCGTTTTCCATCGCCGGGTGCGAAATCCTTGTGGGATCCGAGGACGCCACGCTTCAATCCAAGGCGAGCTTCATGGCCGACTCTACCTCCGACATGCGGACGGATTTTATGCCTGCGGATGAACGCATACCCGGCGGAAAGCAGAGGAAAATCCGCGGTGGGGAAGAACAGATGAATCTGCTTCGCCGGGTGGACATCTCATTGGCGGCCCGCCAGGCGGCCGTAGGTGTACTCCGCCTTCATCTTCGGGAAGGGGATGCTCCGCCGGATGCGACCACCATGCGCCTGTTGACGACGTTCGCGGCGCAGGCGGGTTTGTATCTCGAACGATCCAAACTGGCCAACGAGGCCGGCCGCGCGCAACTCCTCGAGGAAAGCGACCGGTTGAAGTCGGCGCTGCTGTCATCGGTCTCGCACGATTTGCGCACACCCCTGGCCGCGATCAAGGCTTCGGCCACCGTCCTTTTGCAGGAGGATGCCGCGCTCGACGCGACCACCCGCTCCGATCTGCTGTCGGCCATCAACGAGGAGACCGACCGGCTTAACCATCTGGTGGGCGATCTGCTGGATCAATCGCGGATCGAGGCGGGCGCCCTCCGCTTGAAACTCGACTGGTGTGATATGGACGAGTTGATCCGCGCCGTCGTGCGGCGGCTTGGTTCCCCCCTGGCGGTTTTCCAGGTGCGGCTGCAACTGCCCGCCGACCTTCCCCTGATCCTGGCCGACTACGTCCAGGTGGACCGCGTGATCAGCAACCTTCTGGACAATGCGATCCGGTTTGCCCCTCCCGGAACGGCCATCGACATCGCGGCCCGCACCCGAGACGGAGAATTGACGGTGGCCGTGACCAATCAGGGACCGGCCATCCCGGCGCGCCTGCATCCCCACCTGTTCGACAAGTTTTACCGGATATCGGAAGATCGGTCGCCGAATATGGGGACGGGGCTTGGCCTCTCCATTTGCAAGGGCATCGTCGACGCGCACGGCGGTCGGATTATGGTGGAGAGTCCGGTGGCGGGAGATTCCGGCACGCGGTTTACATTCACCCTCCCGATGCCGAAAAGGACCGGAGAGAACCAGGGACAGGATGATGAAGAAAACCAAGATTCTCATCGTGGATGACGAGCCCCAAATCCTTCGCGCCCTGCGCGCCGGGCTGATCGCCCAGGGATACGAGGTCGTCAGCGCCGCCGACGGGGAGGAAGCGCTCGACAAGGCTTCGGCGGAGTTGCCGGATGCCATCATCCTGGATTTGAACCTTCCGCGGAAAAGCGGTTTGGAGGTATGCCGGGAATTGCGGGAATGGTCGTCGGCTCCGATTATTGTGCTTTCGGTAAGGGATTCGGAACGCGACAAGGTCACCGCCCTGGACCTGGGGGCGGATGATTACCTGACCAAACCGTTCGGGACGAATGAGCTGCTGGCCCGGTTGCGGGTCGCCCTGCGTCATACCGCGGAGCGGGGTGAATCCGACGAACCGATCGTCCGTGCGGGGAATGTCACCATTGACCTGGCCCGGCACTCGGTCCTGCGGGGCGAGGAAGAGATCCGCCTGACTGCCACCGAATACAACCTGCTGGCGTACCTGGCGACCCATCCGGGCCGGGTGCTGACGCATACGCAGATCCTCGACCATGTCTGGGGTCCCGGTTCTGAAAGCGAAACCCAGAACCTGAGGGTGTACATCAGTCAGCTTCGGCGAAAGTTGGATCCGGATTCGCTTCAGCCTCAATTGATCACTACCGAGCCGGGCATCGGGTACCGATTCATTATTGACGAATAGCGCACCGTATCTCCATCGGATTGCCTCCGTAGGCCTCCCCCAATAACCGGGTAATTGCGCGCGGATTTCACGAAGTAAAAATCTTCGAAATTAGTGAATTTTGCGCTTTTCGCGATAAAACACCCCGGCGAAATGGCCGCTATTTATCTTTTTCATATACCGAAACCTCCTTTCCTTATTTATTCCTTACATCGGCGTCCTATTATTTCCATTCGAAAGGAAGATTAAGGGATATTCTATGGATCCCATTGTTGATTCTCAATGGCTGTATCGATGGCAGGATATGGACATTCCTGCGGATGCATCGGTCGATCCTTCGCTCCGGCAGTTGCGTGAAAGCCGGGTGCGGGAGGGTTTGCTGTTTCATAATCAATCCGGCGAAACGCAGCTCCATCTGCAACAACAGGCAGCCCGGATTGCCGCGGCGCTAGTGGAGGGGAAAGGGGAAATCCATTTCCGCCTTCCCGAGAGGATCCTATGGCCGGAGCCGCGGAATGGGGAGGAGTACGCAGTCGAAGTGCCGGCCGAGTTCCGGGACCAGCGAGTTGCCGGATTCCTAAACCGAATCCCCATAAAGGATGTCCGGTCCGCATTTCGGAACCGGCTCTCCCAGCTGGAGAATTCCGGTTACTCCGGCGTGCAGGTATGCGCCGGTTTGTTGCGCTTCGCGGTAGTCCGGCATATCGTCCACGATCTCATCCCGGGAGAACTCGCCGCCGGTTTGCCGGCCGCGATTGCGGATCCCGTTTCCCCGCAGGCGGGGGAAACATTCCGGCCGGACGGCATGATGGAAGATTCGAAACTGGCCGATTTTATTAAGGACGCCGAGGGATCCATCATCCGGCTTCGTCTGGGATTGAACACGCTTCACCAGGCGGTCTCGCTCGCCCCCTATATGTATGCCGATGAGGAATACCAAACGAAACGCGACATTCTCCTTGCCCGGCTTCTCCCGCTTGGGCATGCCGTTGCGGATTGCCATGTTCGGGACATCGTGCGCACGATCCGGCGCCGCGCGGCCGCGAACGACCTCAACCGCGGGTTGTGGTTGAGTGTGCCGTATTTTGATGACCGCGCGCTGGAATTGAAAATGCACGAGTTCGAGGTGATTCCGCCGGGAAGGACGATGTTCGTGCCGGCTTTCGTGGTGATTGCCGCCGCAAGGGAACAGGAAAAAATCGGACAAGAGAATTCCCTCAGCCCTTCGACCCGTGTGCATCTGCTCGCCGAATTGAAAAGCCTGGAACAGGCTTTCGACACCCGGCCCCAATAATCCCCATTCGCTAAAGGTTGATCCATGATGATCTCGGTTTTTCTCTTGCTCGCAATCGTGTTCCTGGCTTGGCGGCTTTCTCCCCGCGAAAAGAAGGAGCACGCCGCCATTCACGGCGCCGGACAGATCGGCTTGCTGGCGGCGGTGGCGCTGTTTGGCGTGGATTATTTCACCTCGTTCTTTTACGGCACGGGGGAATTGATGAGCGCGTTGCACCCCTACGGGCTGCAAGGGTACGGGTACCTCGCCGTGGCGGTGATCGCTCTGGCCAATATCGTGTTCGGCGCGCTGTACATGTTCTCGCTTGGCCCCTTCAATGAAGGCGGTGGATCCTACACTGCCTCGATGCGCTACCTCAAACCCACGCTAAGCCTGATCGTAGCCGTGACTCTCATCGAGGATTATGTATTGACCATCGTGGTCTCGGCGCTTTCGGGCGGAGACCAGTTGCTCTCCATCCTGAATGCCTATAACTCCAGTTGGGTCTGGCATTTCCTGATCGGTGCCGGATTGGCCGCCGTTACCTGGTACCTCACCATCCGCGGCCGCGGCGAATCCTCCCAGATCGTCTTCATCGGTCTGGCGATCTTCGCCATGCTATCGGGGATCATGGCCGTCGGTTTGTTCACGGCCCATTTTCAGGGCGTTCCTGCGGTCCCCGTCACGGAGGTGCCGAAGGCCGCAACGGTGGGCCAAGCGCTGCTTCATCTGCTGACCGCCTCGATGAAAGGCATGGTCGCGCTGAGCGGTTTGGAGGCGATGTCGAACGGGATCCAATTCGTCATTAACGAAGACGTCTCCCTGGTGAAGTGGGGCAAGCGGCAGCTGCCGCGTTTGAAAGCGCTGTGGAATTTCTACAGTGGAAAATCGGGAATCGGACGCTTTGTGCAGACGGCGTTCCTCTTCTACGGCGGGTTGACGACGCTCTTCCTGACTTTCTTTGCCATCCGGTTTGACGTCTTTGACGGCACGCTTGGCCGCACGCTGGTCGGCAACCTGGCTTTCATTGGTTTCGGGCAAATCCCGGGCGGAACGCTGCTCTTTTGGGTGTACCAGTTGCTGGCGGTCGCGTTGCTGGCGGCCGCATCGATGACCGCCTTCCAGGATGCGCAGGCCACCGAATGGCGCGATGTGGCGATCGGGGAAATTCCCGAGGCCATCGTCTACCGCGACCCGCGCGGCACCTTCACCCGCTCGGTGACCATTACCTTCGGCGTTGCGGTGTTCATCATGCTGCTGGTCCGAGGGCAAACGACCGTAGCCGCGCCGTTCTATGGAGTCGGGGTTTTCATGCCGATCATGGTCATGGGCCTGGCGATCCGGCAGCATATCCTCGCCCATTTCACAGGCAGAGTACGGACGTGGGGCGCCCGCGGAGCCGCGTTCGCCGCCATGCTTGCCGCGAGCGTCTTTGTCGGTCAGATCGTCGGCAAGTGGGAGGAAGGCGGCTGGATCCGGTTGATCACCTTCGCCACCCTCTTTACGACCGCCCATCTCCTGTTGCTCTCGCCGCTCGGCCATCGCTCGCCGGGTCAGATCCACCGGATAGTGCGCGAAAAGGCGCGCGTCCAGGGCGCCATGGCCTCGATCGTGGAGTGGCAGTCACTGCAAATGCAGGAATACCGCTATTGGATCCTGGCCGGGATCTCCAGGCTCTATGCGCTGCTTGGAATCAACCGGCCCGTCCGCTATGCGCCGCCTCCTCCCGCCGGCGAATACGACGAAGCACTGCATGTGGATCATCCGGAAGCGCGCTCGTTCCTGGACCAGTATTTGGAATCTCTGCCCGCTCCCGATCCGCGGCTGGGGGGTTCGCCCAAGCAGACGGCGGAACCAAAAGAGCCCTAACCGAAAATGACGTTTCGAAGGCAATGCGCCGCCCGGTACGACCGGGCGGCTTTTTTTTTGTCCACGAACGAATCCCTTCCGGCGCCGCATGGCAGGAGGATTTCCCGGTGGGGGAAGGATGATATGATATCCAAGGATCCATTCCCGCTTTTAGAATCGTTCCGGTAAAGAATTGATCGAAAGAGATCGAGGAGAGTATCCAAAATGCTAACTCATCCCGATCGCCGCTTTGATCCAGGCCCCCGCGGCAACGCGCTGATCGTCTTGACCGTGATTGTGGCGTACGTCGCCGGATTTATCGCCATCGGACCGGCCCTCGGCTTGGAAAAATGGGCGATCCTGATTTCACTCGGCGTCATTCATCTGTGGCTGGCAGCTCGCTCCGACCGTTTGTTTTTCGATCCCGCCACATCCTTTAAGGTCGGCTTCTACCTCCTCCTGCAAACCGCAATCTGCGCGATTGTCCAATACATCGGACAGGGATTCTTTTGGCTGATGCTGATGCCGCTGGCCAGCACAGCGGCGGCGATTCTTTCCCGGCGGGCGACCGCCGTTTTCTATGCGATTCTTTTACTTGCATTTCTTGCTCCATTGCGCTGGGGGAGGCCCGAAAGTGCCATTCAAAACGCTTTGATATTTGCATGTGCGCTGGTGTTCGTATGGATCTTCACCGATGTTTCGGTGCGTGACCAGCAGATCCGCAGGGAGGTGGAGCGGTTGGCGCACGAATTGGAGGAGGCGAATACGCGTCTGAGGGAATCCGCCGCGCAAGCCGAAGAACTTACCCGTTCGCGCGAGCGCAACCGCCTGGCGCGCGAAATTCACGACAGCCTCGGGCATTACCTGACGGTGGTGAACGTGCAGCTCGAGGCGGCCCGCGCGCTGGTGGAGAGCAAAGGCTGGAAGGAAGCGGCGCCGGACCTGTATGCCGCGCTCGAAAAAGCCCAAACCCTGACCCGCAGCGGATTGGCTGACGTGCGCCGGTCCGTGGCGGCATTGCGCGCCGATCCGTTGGGGGAAAAACCATTCTTGGACGCGATGAAGACATTGATTGCCGATAATCAGGAAGCCGGATTGCTCGTCTCCCTGCGCCAAGAGGGGTCTGTCCAAGCGGTCTCCCCGCAGATTGAGCTGGCACTATACCGGACTCTTCAGGAGGCATTGACCAACGTCCGTAAACACGCCCGCGCCTCGCGCGCCGATGTCCTCCTCGAATATCGGGAAAAGTATGTTCGGTTGGAGGTACGCGATAACGGGGTCGGCTTTTCGAAGCCGGAGGACGATGAGGAAAAATTCGGCCTGCGGGGAATCCGCGAACGGGTCGAGCTTTTGCAGGGAAGGATGGAAATCGGCGCGGATCCCGGCGGCGGGGTAAGAATGATGGTGGAACTGCCGCTGGAGAAGGATTTGTAGACCGCCGATCGTGGGCAAAGAAGATCCGATGGAAAAAACCACCCCGGCGATCGCCGGGGTGGTTTTCATGCCGATGGCAGGGAATTTTTTAAAGCTGGATGGAGATACTCTGGATCAACGCGTCAAGCAGTGTGATGCTGGGCATGAAGGAGGTTTCGGGCTGTGCGTTCAGTTGAGTGGTTATATCGGCGATGTATGCGTCGAACTGATCGGCGAATTCCTGCTCGGTCATTCCCCCGGGAATTGTGCTCGCGTCCGCTGGCAGGATCGGATTCGTAATCCGCAGGACGGCGGAGACCCAATATTGCTCATCGCTGGTAAGGCCCTGGAAGATCAAGAACATGTCATGGTTGTTGATCGGAGCGTAATATTGTGCGTACTGGGAGACGAACCGGATCCCGCTTCCGTTGGCAAAGGATACCACCTTGTACTGGGCATGGAACTCCTGCGCGGCGTTGAAAAGATCCAGCACGGGAAGCGCGGTAGCGCCGGGGGCGCCGCCCGCGATCAGCGCCTTCAGCGCGTTCACGCGGGTGGACGCCTCCGGATGCAGCGCCAACCACTCCGATAAACGATAGACATGGATGCGTCTAAAGTACGATTCGCCGGGTAGAACATACCCCTCCAGCGTTACGCTCGTGTATTGGGGGGTTTGAAAGGGATCGTTCTCGATGTTCTCGGGAACCGTCTCACAGTTGTAGCTGGATGCCAGGGCGGGATCCAGGAAGAACGACAATTCATTGCATTGAACGTTGGCCTGGATGGTCGGGGTTACGGCGACGGTGGGTGTTGACGGGAGTTCGGGGGTTTCCGTAGCCGCCGGCGGCTCGTTGGTTGCGGGAGCCGGCGTTTCTTGACTCGGAATATTGCATGCGAGCATCAGGGCGGCGAGGATGAGTGCAAACAGCAAAAGTCGTTTCATGCGTCCTCCTATTTAAAATCCATTATATATGAAACCGGATTTCTATCCCCTGACAGCACTTCCCTCCTCCATTTTCCTTGCCGAAAAATCGCGGAAAGCGTTGTGAGAAGTGGGGGACCATGGAGGGATGGATGCCGAAAAAAAATTCATCATGCCTGCGCCTGCCCTCGCGAAGCGGGGGTGTTCGCAGCGGGTATCCAGGAAACCAGGGAAGGGGATTCTACGGCGCATGCACTGGATCCCCGCCACGATCACCCTCGCTTCACCGACATCTCAGTTTCCAGATTACATGGAAGCTGAGATGTTCCGCGAGGGCAGGCGCGGGGATGACGATCCATTCCGATCCGCGGGATTTCTTTCCGGTTGAATGATATGATAAACCCTCGATCATGATCTCGTGCACGTTTTTCTGCGGCGGTCGCCCCAAGGGAGCCCCATGACATCCATTCGGTTGCTTATCGTCGACGATCAGGCTTTGTTCCGCGAAGGATTGCGCACGCTGCTTTCGGTGCAGACGGGCGTGGAAGTTGTCGGCGAAGCCGGCAACGGCGAAGAAGCGCTGCGCCAGGCGGCTACCCTCCGGCCGGATGTGATTTTGATGGACCTGCAAATGCCGGTGATGGACGGGGCAGCTGCCACGCGCCGCCTGAAAGTCCAGCAGCCATCCGCCAAGGTGATCGTGCTTACCACGTTCGACGATGACGAGAACGTATTCGAAGGCTTGCGCGCCGGGGCGGTGGGGTATCTGCTGAAGGATACGCCCTCGGCAAAATTGGTCGAGGCGATCCGCTTGGCGGCGCGCGGGGAATCCTTCCTCGAGCCGTCGGTGGCGGCCAAGGTGGTCTCGGAATTCGCGCGCCTCAGCCCGCGCCCGGCTGAGATCCTGGCCGAACCGCTCTCCGAACGCGAAATCGAAGTCCTCCGACTGGTGGCGCGCGGGGCAAGCAACCGCGAAATCGCCGCCGAGCTGGTTATCGCCGAGGGAACGGTGAAAAACCATCTCACCAGCATCCTTGCCAAACTCGGGGTCGACGATCGCACCGAAGCGGCGGTGAAGGCGAGAGAATTAGGATTGATCTGACCTAACCACCTCACCCTTCCCGATTCAAACTCTGAGATCGGCCAAAACACAAAATCACTGTTTCTCTGCGTTACTGTCCTAACCCCCTCACACAACCTCTCCCCCTTCCCCATATGGGGAAGGGGGAGAGGAGGTTTTCTTGACGTTCATTTTTCTACTTCGGTGAGATTATTCCGTTGATAGCATAATTCTGAAATTTCTTTTATTACATCATCAATCGAGTAGAAGATTAGATCGTTGGTTACTCGGAATACCTGGATACCTTTCGAAGTTAGAATACCGTCGCGTATGAAATCCTGTTGCTTTTGATTGAAGTGGATTCCTCCGTCCACTTCAATCGCCAATTTAACCTTAATGCAATAGAAATCGACGATAAATCCAAAAAGGACATGTTGGCGCCTGAAGTGAAAACCATTGATTTGATTTCTTTTTATACGCATCCATAGCATTCGTTCCGAATCGGTCATTTCCCGGCGTAATCGCCGGGCTTCGCGGAACTTCCCATCTGAAATACCCTGCAAAGAATGAATATGCCGTTTCATGTTATCCCCCTTAGATTTTGGAATTTTATCGTAATTTGTCCTAACCTCATCATTTTCCATCCCCTCTCCTCCTTCCCCGTAAGGGGAAGGAGGAGAGGGTGGCCGAAGGCCGGGAGAGGGGGTTAGGACAGATGCAACGGGAAGGAGGAGAGGGTGGCCGAAGGCCGGGAGAGGGGGTTAGGACAGATGCAACGGGAAGGAGGAGAGGGTGGCCGAAGGCCGGGAGAGGGGGTTAGGACAGAGGCGACACGGGAAAGG
>CAZFPL010000012.1:51157-57316 GCA_964521085.1 uncultured Anaerolineales bacterium
AGAGGGTGGCCGAAGGCCGGGAGAGGGGGTTAGGACAGAGGCGACACGGGAAAGGGGAGAGAGAAAGACAGTATAGTATGACTTTCCTATCTCCTCGTGTGACCCTGTCCCACCCTGAATATGACCCGTAAATAGCCCTCCCGACCGATGCGCCTCCCGCCGTCAAATCGTATATTTGGAAAAGAACTTTTTCGGGAGGCGCGATGTCACTCATTCTTGAAGTCCAAGATCTGGTAAAGCAGTATCCCGGCGCGGCAGAACCCGCCGTAAAGGGGGTTTCCTTCGGAATCCGGCGAGGCGAGGTGTTCAGCCTGCTGGGCCCCAACGGCGCCGGAAAAACCACCGTCATTGGAATGGTTTCCTGCCTGCTCAAACCCACCGGCGGAGACGCCACGATCGAAGGCCATTCGATCCGCACCCAGGCCGACGCGGTCAAACGCGCCATCGGAATCGTTCCGCAGGATATCGCGCTGTACCCGAGTCTTTCGGCGCGCGAAAACCTGCGTTTCTGGGGATGGATGTACGGGCTGGGAGGAAAAGATCTGGCCAAGCGGATCGAGGCGATCCTGGAAACCGTGGGACTTTCGGACCGCGGAAACGACCGTGTCGATTCCTACTCCGGCGGGATGAAGCGCCGGATCAACATTGCGGCGGGCCTCCTGCACGAACCCAAACTCGTGTTCCTGGATGAGCCGACCGTCGGGATCGATCCGCAAAGCCGGCGCAACATCCTGGACATGGTCAAGGCGCTTAACGCACAAGGGATGACCGTGCTCTACACCACGCATTATATGGAAGAGGCGCAGGAACTCAGCCAGCGCATCGGGATCATCGATCACGGAAAACTGATCGCGCTGGGAACCCTCGACGAACTCACCCGCCTGGTGGGCCGCCAGGACGAGATCGAACTGAAGATCGCTTCCGAGCATGCCGGACCGGAACTGGCCGACGCCCTCGGAAAAGTGAAAGGCGTGCACGACGCCCGCTCCGAAGATCACACCGTCCGCCTGATGGCCGACGACGCCAATGCTTCGCTGCCCGAGGTGATCTCGGTGGCGAACGCGCGCGGCGTCAAAGTGATCGGGATCGACGTCCGCGAGCCGAACCTCGAGGCGGTGTTCCTGCACCTCACCGGCCGCGCGCTGCGGGATTAGGAGGAATGGGATGAAAGCGCTGCAGATAGCCTTCAAAGATATCAGCGTCCTTTTCCGCGACCGGACGGCGCTGCTGCTGATGCTGGGCGCGCCGCTTATCCTCACTGTCGGTCTGGCGATGATCAGCGGCCGAATGAGTGGGTCTTCAGGGCCCACCTTTCAAAACCTCCCGCTGGTCGTTGTTAACCTGGATAAGGGTGAGGTCGGCAAACAGCTCGCCGAGGCTTTCTCTTCGGATGAACTGGACGATTTGCTCGATCCGCAAACAGCCGACACTCTGGCCGCGGCCCGCGCCCTGGTGGACGATGGCAAGGTGGTGGCAGCGGTGATCATCCCGGCGGAGTTCAGCGATGCGGTGACCGGAGCCAAAGAAGCCGGGGATGCCGACCGGATCGAAATTTACGCCAACCCCGACCGGGAGATCTCCTCGCAAATCGTCACCGCGGTTGTGGAAAGCTTCGTCCAGCAGGTCGAGCTGGCCCGCGTGAGCGGGCAGGTGGCCGTCGAGCAGATGCTCGCCGCGGGCCTGATCAATCCGCAGAAAGCGGCCGAGGTTGGGATTCAGGTGGCGGAGCGCGCCGTCTCGGAACGGGATTCCGGCGCGACCATTGGATTGGTTTCCTCTGAAAAGAGTGCGGATCCTGAAAAGAATTTCGATATGATGGCCTATTTCGCCCCTTCCATGGCGATCCTGTTCCTGATGTACACCGTCGCCCTTGGCGGGAGGAACCTGCTGGCGGAAAAGGAAACCGGCACGCTGAGCCGGTTGGTCAGCGCGCCCATCTCGGAAGCGACGATTCTCGGCGGCAAGCTGCTCGGCATCTTCCTGGTGGCGGTGGCGCAAATGTCCATCCTGATCCTGGCCAATTCACTCCTGTTCGGCGTGAAGTTCGGCGATCCGCTTGGGGTTGCCGCGCTGATCCTCGGACTCGCGGCGGCGGCTTCCGGCTATGGCATCCTTCTGGCATCCATCGCGCGCACTCCGGGTCAGGTCTCCACCATCGGGATGGCGATGATGCTTACCTTCGGCGTACTCGGCGGGAGTTTCATACCGATCTCGAACATGCCGGATTGGTTCAGCCTGATTTCGAAGATCACGCCCAACGCCTGGGGTATCCAGGGCTTTGTCGCGCTTGGATACGGCGATGCGCTTCCGCAGCTGGCGGGCACGCTCGCCGGCCTCTTCGGAATGGCCGCTGTTCTCTTCATCCTCTCCGTCGGATTGCTCCGGCGAAGGAATTTGCTGCAAGGATAACCCTGTCCTAATCCCCTCGCCCCAACCCTCCTCTCGCTTCGCTCGAGGACATGCTCTCCCCCTTCCCGTGTCACGGGAAGGGGGAGAGGGGAAAGAGGAGAGGAGGTTAGGTCAGTCGAAAGGAATTCATCCATGAAAAAAATATTTGCAATCGCCTTCAAAGACAATCTTGTCCGCTTCTCTTCAAAAAGCGAGTGGCTGTTCTTCCTGGTCCTGCCGGTCGTTTTCTCGGTCGTCATCAACTTCGCCACCACCTCCCAGTCGGATTCCCGCATCGCGCTGCTGGTGGTGGATCAGGACGGCGGCGAACTGGCGCGGGATCTGGTGGATGTGTTGAAGGAATCGAAGACGGTGGCCGTGAAAGAATATTCCTTCTCGGAAGCCGAATCGAAATTCCGCGACCGGCAGGCTCCCGCCATGCTCGTGATCCCGGATGGATTGGAAGAAGCGAAAGCCAGCGGAAAGGCCGTGGAGCTGCAGTTTACGGAAGCGGCCGGGAACGTGGATGCGGTCGCGGCCCGGCAGGCGGTCCAGGCGGCGCTGGGTTCCCTTGGAAGAACCCTGCAGGTGGCCGGGATCAGCGTCGCGGCGGCGGAGGAAATCCAGCCCTTTGCGGATCAGTCGGCGCGGGATGCGTATTACCAGGCGGCCAAGGATAAAGCGCAGACGTTGTTTGCCGACCAGCCGGAAAGAATTCTCGTCACCGGTCCTGCGCCGGTTGCGAAGGAGCAGGATTTCTGGAGCCCGTCCACGCAGGCGTCGGCCGGCACGGTCGTTACCTGGGTTTTCATTCCCCTTCTGGCGATATCCGAATTCTTCGCGCTCGAACGGCAGTTGGGGACCCTGCGCCGGATGCTCAGCGCGCCGGTCTCGAAGGCGGTCTTCCTTCTCGGAACGATCACCGGCCAACTCGGCACGGCACTTCTGCAGATGCTTATCTTGGCCGCGTTCGGCACCCTTCTGCTCGGAGTATCCTGGTGGCATGATCCCCTGGCGACCCTGGTGATTTTCCTGGCGTTCGGATTGGCCTCCGTAGCCTTCGGAACGATGCTGGGCACGTTCGTGAAAACCCAGGGGCAGGCTTCAGGCCTCAGTCTCGCCCTGGGCATGGCGATGGCCCTCCTGGGCGGTTGTTGGTATCCGCTTGAGTTGTTTCCGTCGGCGGTCCAGAAAATCGTTCAGATCCTGCCGACGACCTGGGCGATGGCCGGAATGAACGACATCGTCCTGCGCGGGCAGGGGCTCGCGGGAATTCTGCCGGAAGCGGCGGTGCTGCTTGGATTTGCGGGCTTGTTCTTCACCGTTGGCGTGCTGCGGTTCCGGTACGAGTGATGCGATGGAAGGTTTCCTCCTTGGATTGACCAGTGGCGGCACCTGCCTGGCGTATTGCGCGCCGGTGCTGGTGCCGCTGATGCTCGGCGCCGGCCGGTCCGCGCGCGGGAACGGATTGCTGCTGGCGGAATTTCTTTTCGGCCGCTTGGGGGGATATCTGCTCTTCGGCCTTCTGGCGTGGTGGACGGGGCAGCAGATTTTGGACGATCCGGTCCTCCGCAGCGTGATGTTCGGATCGGCGTATGTGATCCTGGCCGCGCTGCTCCTGTATTTCGGATTGGCCGGGGCGCCTGCGCCGTGCGCCCTGGGGGTCGTCGCCCCGCGCAGATGGCTTGCGCGCCGGCTGGCGCTCCTGCCGCTGGGGATGGGTTTTATCACCGGATTGAACCTCTGCCCGCCGTTTCTGCTCGCGTTCGCGGGCGCGGCATATTCGGGCAGCCTGGCGGCCAGCCTGCTTCTCTTTGCGGCTTTCTTCATTGGAACATCGATCTATATGCTTCCGCTTCCCTTTCTGGGCGCTTTTCACCGGCACGCCGCCGTTGCGCTTATCGGGAAAATGGCCGCCGTGCTCATGGCCGTCTATTATCTTTATTCCGGAATTCTGACCCTGCTGGGAGGGATCGCAATATGACAATTACCGCTGCTGTTCCGTTGAAAGGTGCAACCGCCGGGATGGGCATCGCGAAGAGCCTTGCGTTGACGTTTCCGATGGCTTTGCTGACTGCGATTCTGCTTATGGGGAGCGGGTCGGAAAACGATCCCCTCCTGCTGGCGGCGATCGGGATCACATGGCTCGGGCTGAACGCGGCGTTTTTCCTGATGCTTTCCACCGGAAAAACCCACAAGGTCCGCTCTATCCTGTTTATCCTGATGGCGCTGGCGATGGTGTATTGGTTTATGTACGAAGTTTTCACCGCTCGCGGGAGCAATATCGTCACGGAAGTGAACGCCATCCAGGGAGAAGTGCCGTTCTGCCATTTGGTGATCCCGATGGTTATTCTGCCTGCGCTGTTGACCGGAACCGTCATTTTCCCGGGATCCCTGCTGACCGGTTTTGCCAGCATCGCCAGCATGCTCGTTTTGTGGCTGGGAACAACGCTGGCGATCGGCCGCGGCTGGTGCAGCTGGGTGTGTTTCTACGGCGGATGGGACGAGGGTTTCTCGAAGATTCTGAAAAAACCGGTGATCAAGAATATTTCCGCCCGGTGGACGCTCTTCCCATGGGCGTTTCTGCTTTTCATCGTGCTCGCCTCCGCCTTGGCGCTTTCGCCCGTCTACTGCGATTGGTTCTGCCCGTTCAAAGCGGTGACGGAATTCGGGGCGGTTAACTCGATCGTGGCGGCTGTCCAAACGGTCATCTTCGTATCGATCTTTCTGGGGTTGGTCATTCTTCTGCCGGTCCTCACCAAGCGCCGGACCCAATGCGGCCTGTTCTGCCCGTTCGGCGCGATGCAATCGCTGACCAACAAGGTCAACGTGTTCGACGTCCGCATCGATACGGAAAAGTGCGCATCCTGCGGCTTGTGCATCCGGCAGTGCCCCACCTTTTCGATCGACGAGGACAGCCTGAAGCAGGGGCGGACGCGGATCACGTGTACCAAATGCGGGCAGTGTGTTGACGCCTGCCCGAAGAAAGCGATTGCTTTCCATATCCGCGGCACGGGCGCGGGCGTGCGCCCCAACCTGGCGCGGATGCTTTTTCTCTATCCGGCTTTCCTGGTCTTTACGGCGATGGGCGGCGGGATGATCGCTTTTACGATCTGGCATCTGCTCCGGCTTGTCGTCACCGGAAGCATCACATAGGAAATTCCTGCAAATTGGGAGTGAAGAATGTCTACCGTCAAATCGATACTGGGTTACATTGGCGCCGGATTGGGCGTGCCCCTGGTGCTGGTCACATTCATCGGGATGGAGGGATGGATGCAGAGGTTCGCGGATACCGGAGTGCGGATTTCCCCGTGGATTTCCGGTGACACGGTGACGATCACGATTTCACATGACGGGTACCAAACCCTGGTTCATAAGCCGGTCTTCATGGGTCTGCTGTGGGAAACGCGCGATGGATTCGTGCAGGTGGATTGGACTCCGCGGGAGAATGCACCGGCGGTGATCGACGAGGCAATCGATTACGACAGCGACGGCCGGAATGACTTCCGCGTGCAATGGAACACGCAGACCGGGGAGATCATGCTGTCATCGCTTTCGGAGAATGTACTTTACCTGGAAGGGAAATATGCCCTGCGTGACTCATGGGCAGTGCGGGTGAGGGTGAAGAATCCAAAGGGATGACGCACTTAAGGACTGCCGTCATTCCTACGTTCCCTCCCCCCGGGGATCCTTTGTTCTACTTGACCGTCATAATCCCCCCATTCCCGAAGGGAATGGGGGGAAGTGAACTTGGGGGGAGGGAAATGGGGG
>CAZFPL010000012.1:57416-74749 GCA_964521085.1 uncultured Anaerolineales bacterium
AATGGGGGGAAGTGAACTTGGGGGGAGGGAAATGGGGGAAGTGAACTTCGGGGAGGGGATGGAATTTGAGCCTATTCCTTCAATGGAAGGTCCAATGACTCGATGGTGTCCATTATCTTTTGTAACACGCATTCAATATCCGTCGTCACCTCGCTGTTCCAAAAACGCAATACCCGATATCCCTGCCTCCTGAGAACATCAGACCGCGCGGTATCATATTCCTTTTGCGACGAATGCGATTCCCCATCCAGTTCGATAATGACTTTCTTTCTAGGAGCGCAGAAATCAACGATGTATGGTCCGATAGGATGTTGACGCCGAAAACCGGCACCTGCCAGCCGATGTGCTCGCAAGCGGCGCCACAATATTTTCTCGGCAACGGTCAGGTTCCTTCGTAAAATGCGTGCGCGAAGAAATGTTTTCGATTCTTCATCTTGCGGCATAGAAATCCCCCTCGGGCGTTTTCTCCCCCCTAAGTCCCCTTTCGTAATAGATACTGATCTATCCCCCCATTCCCTTTGGGAATGGGGGGTAGTGGTTTTAGGGGGGAGGGGGCGTGTGCTGTGCCCGCCAAGCTGTGCGTTCCTTCCCCCACTCCTCTTCATCTTCCGGCGGAAGCGCGGTTTCCCCTTCGGGCCGGCGGACCAGCGTCAGCGCCGTGCTCGGACACTCCACGGTACACACCCCGCATCCCGCGCAGCGGATCTGCTCCACGCGGGCGACTCCATCGAGCGAGATCGCATCAAAGGGGCAGCGCTCCTTGCATAAGCCGCATCCGCTGCAGGCGGTTTCATCCACCTGGCAGACGAATCCCGATCGGGCGATCACCGAGGCCATCCCGCCCTCGGCCATCCCGCGCAGAATGCCGCACGAGCAGGTGCAGCAGTTGCAGATGTACCAGTTGCCCTCGCGGGTGTTGGATACCGAGTGAACCAGCCCGGCTTCCGCCACGCTGCGCAGCAGGTCAAGCGCCTCCTGTTTGGTCAGTTCGCGCATTCCGTTGCGGCCATGGAAAGCGCCCGGCGTGGAGGACATGACCATGCAGGCTTCCACCGGATGCGGGCAGGGACGGCCGATAAGGGCGGTTTGTTTCCGGCAGATGCAATCGGTGACGGACCAGGCGGACGCGCGCTCGACGATCCCCGCCGCGCTTTCGAACGGCGCAATCGAAATATCCGTCTTCACGCTTTCCTGGACCGGGACGACCCTGTGGAACTGCGGTTGGATGGCAAGCGCCTGCTGAAACGCGGCGTGAAAATAATCTTCGAATCGTTTGGCCAGTTCCGCGTTCATCCGCCCGGCTTGCATCTCGTAGATGCCCACCACGAAGGGCATCAGGCAGTATCCCAGGCCGCTCTCGGACCGCCCGGCGGTGATCAATCCTTTGCGGGCCATTTCCTTCAACTGTGAACGGACGGCGGCGGCGTTACGGTCTATACGGGAGGCGATCGCCCTCGGTGTTTCCGGTTCTGTGGAGAGGTCGGCTGCCAGCGCCGCTTCCTCGGGGGAAAACAGGTACTTGAGCAGGCGCAGGTGTGAGCCGTCCTGGGCCGGCGGGAAGCCATTCGGGAGGTCGTCCAGGCGTTTTGCCAGGTTTTGAAAAGGCGTGGAGTCAGTCATGGATGGAAGTATAACAGGGTGGACCGGTTCGCGTGCGGATGTGAATTCTCTCTCATGCACCGCCGATCCCTCGGGGCATTTCTGCCCCTCGGGATGACCTACGGAGTATGTCATCCCGAGCCTCGCATTGCGAGGCGGGGGATCGGTATCGCATGAGGAGGAAAGGAATTCGATCTACGCCTTCGTACTCACCGCATACAGTTTCCCGTCCAGCGCGCCGAAGTACGCCGCGACGCCGGACACGACCGGCGAAGAGACCACCCCGCCGTCGGAGAGTCGGGTGCGGCAGGCGTACTTTTGGTAATCCCGGTTGACGGATCGGCGGAGACCGGTTGAAAGCCGGTGGCGAAAAGCGTGATCCATGCAAGATGCCCGGTGAGTGTGAAGATGTGTTTGGACATGAGGGTTCCTCTCGGAAAATGATTTCCGGTCCGGAAATCCATCAGGGTACACCGGGCCGGGATGGACCGGGATGCAGAAACTGAACTTCAAGCAGCGGAAGGCATAAATCGCGGGTGTGGGCCAGCAGACCGTGCAATTCCGCCTGATCCCGCACCTGGCCGGTCAGGGTTGTGCACACTTGGTTTCCCTCCTCCTTCTTCACTTGAATGGTCATGCCGGCGAACGATTCCGTCCAACTGTCGTCCAGCCGTCCCTGAAGGATGATTTTGTAGGTTGCCGGTTGGTCGAGGCGCAATGGTGGATGATGGTTGGACATCTGCCTACCCCGCAATTTTTTCCGTCTGTGTCTATCCCTTGCGGAAAACGAGAGCGCTTGCCGTCTGGGACACGAAAAACGGTTGCCGGAGACATTCTCAGTGTCCCAGACAACCGGTGGTATTGGCGTCACCCGATAGGGGGTATTCCGGGTGGTATTTTTTTTACGAACCGAAGGATTAAATTACCGCTGTGACCGTACAGTAAAATCCCCTGATATAAATCACAAAGCCCGTCCCCGGCGGGCCGGGGGAGCCCAGAGAACGCGAAAGCTAATGGGGGAGAAAGGCTTCGGAAAGCGCGGCCGTGATCACCCTTTCACGGCGCCGGACATGATGCCTTCTATGAAACGCCGTTGGAAAAGGAGGTAGATGATCAGCAACGGCGCTACGCTCAAGACGGCAATGGCCATATAAACTCCCCCTTGGGGTTGTCCATTCGGTTGGACAAAAGACGCGAGCAACATGGCAAGGGTGAATTTTTCCGGGAAAAAAAGGTATATCAACGGTTTCACGGGATCGTTCCATTGCAGCATAAAGGAGATCAGGCCGATGTTGGCGATGGCCGGGGCGGAAAGGGGAAGGATGATCGCGGTGAAGATCCTACCCTCGCTGGCGCCGTCGATGCGCGCCGCGTCCAGAATCTCCGTGGAGATGGCGGAAATATATTGGCGCATATAGATGATTCCGAACGCATCGGCCAATCCGGGAATGATTAATGAAAGGAAGGTATCGATCCAGCGCAAATTCACTATGACGAAATACTCCAGCATCATGGTCACAGCGGCGGGAATCATCATCGTGGCCAGCAGAAAGGGGAAGAGTAAATTCCGGCCGGGGAACTTGGCCCTGGCAAATCCAAAACCGCCCATTGTGCATAAGAGCGCCGAACCAAGCGAGAATGTGGCGGCAATGATGATACTGTTCGATATAACTCTCACCACATCGTAGTATTCGAATGTCCAAGAATAAAAACCCAGAATCGCCTGCGGCCAGGTGAAGCCCGGCGTGCGGACATACATCTCGAGCGGTGTAATCGAAGTATATACCATCCATAGGAAGGGAAGCACCGCAAACGCCGCGATGCCGATCAGAAAGAAGTGGATCAGGAAATATTGGAAAATCTTTTGCACGCGTTTTTTAGTGATCATGAGAGCTCCCGTCTATTAATCCACACGGCCATACCGGCGGAATTGAACAAGGGTAACGATGAAAATGGACAGGAAATAAACGTATGCCAATGCCGAGGCATAGCCCAAGCGGAAATCCTTGAACGCGACGCGAAATATGACGAGGAACGGTGTGAGAGTCGCGTTGATCGGCCCGCTGCCCGTCAGAGAATAGACTTCCGGAAAGAGGCCGAACGACCCCAGGCCCAACATCACGACGCAAAACAGGATCATCGGGCGCAAGAGCGGTATGGTGATGCGGAAAAAGGCTTGAACGGGAGTGGCTCCGTCGATCAGCGCCGCCTCGGTGACTTCAGGGTCGATGTTCGAAAGACCCGCCTGCAGAAGAATCATGGCCCACCCGACCCATCCCCAGATAACCATAATGCTAAGAACGATCCGCGCCGTCCACCCGTTATCGAGCCATGCAACCGAACCCACCCCGAGGGCGTTTAAGAAACTATTCATCAATCCCGCATCCGTGCTGTCGAACAGCAGCCGAAAGGTCATTCCCGCCGCGATCTTATTCATGATGTAGGGCATGAACACCGCCAACCGATACAGACGGGCTCCGAATACTTTTTTCGAGTTCAGCAAGACGGCCAGCACAAGAGCCAAGAATATTGTCGGCGGAACATGCATGAAGAAAATGATCACGCTGTTGGCCATGGCCTGCCAGAAGACTTTATCCCTGAATACCAACTGGAAGTTGGCCAAACCGACATACTCCACCGGGCCCATTCCATTCCATTTCGAAAAGCTCAGGATAACGGAAAGGCCTGTGGGAAGAAACCGAAGATAGAATAGAGAAGGAAGAAAGGAGCGATAAAGGCATACGACCAGCGCTCTTTGGACACGGCATGTTTCCATTGGGCCAGGCGCCGGGAAGGGGGGTCTTTCCGAGGCGCGGCGTTGACTTCTGGAAGGGTCATGGCCGCCCCGTCTATCCGTTGCGCCGGAGAACGAAGGTGTCCGAGGGATTCAAATCATTGTTCCATGATGCCATACGGCAAAATTGAGATCCTTGAAAAAGGTGATTAAAAATTGATCGGATAATTCCGTGGAAGAAACATTTAAGCCTCCCCGATGACAATCCTGAGAATTATTGTGTACTCCTTCGATTAACAAATTCCAAAAGAGCGTTTTACGCTTTTGGATGCGCGGCGAAGAAATCCCAGATCGTCTGCGATGCCGGGAGGATGGAATCCGGAGGCCACGTGTGGCCGATTCCCTTGATAGAGAACAGTTCAACCGATGTCCCGTCGGCGCACGAGGAATATACGGTGTGGGTGACAATCCCCTCCTGATCCGTCGCCGGGAAATCCGAGCAGCCGTCAATGGATGCCCACAATGCAATGCTCCCCTCCACGGACAATATCTCCGGGCGCGAATCGGGCTCCAGATCATCATCACTGTAAGGGGCCGATGTGTCGCTCAATCCTTGAAAGTGGATCACGGAGACTTTCTCCCGCGGCCGGCACGGACCAAAAACGAGGTTCCCGGCCACCGGAGCAATCGCCGCGAACGTCTCCGACATCTCGCACGCCAGGCGGTACACAAGCAACGCCCCGTTGGAAAACCCCGAAGCGTAAACGCGCGTCGGATCGATCGTGAAGGTCTCTTCCAGGTCGGAGAGGATCCGGCGTACGAATTCCGCTTCGTTGACGTTGTTCTTTTCCGCCGAGCCGCAGCACAAGCCCGCATTAAACGACAAGGCTTCGGTCAGCCCCGTCCCGTTCGGATATACGACAAGGAACTGTTCGACATCGGCGATCTCGTTGAACCTGGACATGGCGAGCAGGTATTCCGCATTCATCCTGTGGCCGTGGAAGACCAGCACCAAAGGAGCGGGCGAATGGACGCCGACCCCGGGCGGAACATGCAGCAGATAGGTCCGTTCAAACCCTTCTACGATCAACGTGCGCTCGGAATCGCCGGTCGGCTTCGTGGGGATGGCGGGAAACGTGAAGGTGGCGGGATTGGGAAGCGTGGGCCCGGCGATTTGCGTGGCGGCGGGAGCGCAGCCGCACAAACCAAGCGACACCAGGATCAGTCCGAAAATTTGCTTGCGAATCCGTTTCATCGGGACCCTCCCGGGATGGCGTGCGCTGCGCAAGCGGTAACGATCGGTCCTCGGCGAGGAAACCGACTGCGCGAAGAACCTGATGCGGACCTTCCCATTCCGCAGGCGGTCTGGTCGCCCGTGGATATCGGCATTCCTGATATTGTACGCTCAAATATCGGCTGGGAAAAAATCCCCCTACGAAGCGTCGCTTACCAATCCAGCGCGATCCAGTGGAAGTACGCCGGCAGATACATCGCCCAATAGGCATAATTGTGGCCGCCGTCGGTGAAGATATGGACGTGGCGAATGCCCGCCTCATCCAGAAGCGACATCATAACCCGCGCCGCATCCTGCATAAACGGATCGTCGAAACCGCTGTTGAGGAAAACGCGCGGGGTATTTTCCGGTTTCATCGCCGCCAACCAGCCCCGGATTTTGTCTTCCTCGCCCGCGATGGCTCCTCCGCCGAACAATCCGACCGCGGCGAAACGATCCGGGAAGCGAAAGACGATCCGATAGGCGGCGACACTGCCGAGCGATCCGCCGCCCACCGACCGGTGACGGCGTTCCGGGCTGATGGGGTAGTGGCTTTCAATGTACGGCATTAAATCTTCGAGGATCGTTTTGGCGTACATCTCGGCTTCGCTGTCGATATTCTGGGTGGTGACGATGAGGAAGGGAGGCACCTCGCGGCTGAAGATTAATTCGTCCGCGATGGCGGCGGCGCCGGCGGCGAACCAGGTGCCGGGTCCGCTTGTCCGTCCGGGGACGAGGTACACGATCGGATAGAGCCCGCCCGCCTGGGAATCGAAGCACGGCGGGAGGTAGATCCCATAACCGTATGAATATCCCCGGTCAGTGGTTTCCAGAGTTGGGTATTCAACGGTGCCGGGGGAGATGCATCCCTCGGGCAGCGTGGCCAGGTGTGACCCCGATTCCGCCGTATGGATCAACTGGCATCCGGTCATGCTGAACAGAATGGGGAGGAGAATAAATCGGGCATTCATCTTTGGGCCATCCAATCTTAAAAATCAGCTGACACTTTGACAGTGTCAATGTGGGTAGGCAGTTCTGCCGTCATCCCATTGTCACCGGGGCGGGTGGTATTGTCTTCAACGCAGGATGGTATTTTTGGGATTATTTTTATTGCAACGTACCGGCGGATTTTTCCGGGTTGCGCCACGGTTGCATATCACTGTTTCGGATGCGCGGCGAAAAAGCCCCAGATGATCTGGGAGGCCGGCAATATGGAGGAGGGGGGCCAGACGTGCCCCATGCCCTGAATGATATACAACTCCACCGAGGTTCCATTCCGGCACGACCGATAATAGGTATGCGCTACCATCCCTTCCTGCGTCCGTTGGGCAGAATCCTCACAGCCATCCAGCTGCACCCAGGTTGTGATGCCCCGGTCGACCGAAGGAAACGCCAATCCGGTGGAGGGATTTGTTCCTCCGCCGCCGATCGGGACCGACACATCATTGGAACCATGAATGTGGATGACCGAAACCGGCTCCTGCGGCTCGCACGGACTGAACGAGAGGATTCCGGCAACCGGCGCAATGGCGGCGAATATATCCGACATTTCGCACCCCAGGCGGTACGATAGCAGCGCGCCGTTGGAGAATCCCGCCGCGTAAATGCGCTTGGGGTCGATCGTGAACGTTTGTCCCAAATCGGAGAGGATTTCCCGGATGAAGGCCGGCTCGTCGACCTGATTGAGGAGGGCGTACCCGCAGCAGCCTCCCGCATTCCAGGATAGCGGTCCGGGGGGAGCCGTTCCATCGGGATAGACGACGAGGAATCCGTTGGCGTCGGCGATGCCGCTCATTCCGCTTACCACACTCATATACAACCCGTCTTCCGAAAGGCCGTGGAACATGAAAACCAACGCGGTGGGTTCCGCGGCGGAGAATCCCGGGGGAACGTGCAGCAGGTACGTTCGTTGAATGCTGTTGGCGGGCAGGATATGTTCGGAGTCGCCGGGAGGAATCATCGCTGCGGCGGTCGGGGCAACGGTGGCGTTCTTCTCCGTGGAAGGTGAGCAGCCGGTCAGCGCGGCCGCGGCCAGGAAAAGTAAAACGGAATTGGAGCAACTATTCTTCAATGAAAAACCTTTTCGTTAGGCATCATCATTCCGGGAAGAATATTTACTATCCACTGATCGGGCGAGAACACCTGCGTCCGCATTCGGCTGCCGGGAGTGTGTGCGGCATCCGGGAAAGATATCCCGGCCGGGCACCTATGCCACCAATCCCATTTCCCGCGCGCGAATGACGGCCCTGGAGCGGTTGGCCACCTCCATTTTTTCGAAGATGTGCGTGACATGTTTTTTCGTGGTGTTTAATGTAATCACCAGCTTCTTTGCAATCTCCGCGTTGGAATCGCCCAGCGCCATCGATCGTAACACTTCCAATTCGCGCGTTGAAAGCGGTTCGATGAGCGGTTGGATGACGGGGGCGGCGGCGCGGGCTTCTCCCTGGATTCCCGCGGCCAGCAGCCTGTCGATGTAAGGATTTAACTCCCCGCTTTTCCCCGCCATCGTTTTTAGCAGCTTAAGCATGGGTTGGCCTTCGTTGATAAAACGGCGGATATATCCGCCATCCTGCGCCAGCGAAAGGGCTTGCTGCAGGTGCGAAACGGCTCTCTCCGTATCGCGGTCCGACTGCCAGGCTAGTGCTTGTAAGATCCGCAGTTCGATCATCCGGTCTCTCCAGCGGGTCGATTCAACGGATGGGAAGGCGCGTTCCAAGTGTTTCCGGAGGGATGCCAGGTCGGGCAGATCGGCTGGCTGTGTGCGCAACCGGTCCGGCGGATGACAGGCGAGGATTACGCGTGCCAGTGCGAGGGATTCCGACTCCGACCCCTCCTCAAGCTTTTTTTCCTTTGCCCACCGCACGGCAGAATCAAGAGCCCCCTGCCGTAGCCAGGACCGGACGTGGTGAAGGTGGGCATAATATCTTATTTCCGGCAGGGATTTTTCGGCCTGTACGAGGAGCGAAGTGGAGTTGGTCTCCCCCCGGGCCAGCCGGATATCGGCCAGCGCGACGCTCCCTTCGGCCTGCTTATCGGCGTCGTACGCCATTTTCAGGAGGTCCAGCCCCTTGTGGAGAGATTCCTCCGCCGGAAGCAACTCGTTCCATTCCATGAGGATCAAGCCCAGATCGATATGCGTAATGCCGGAGTAGGGGATGCGGGACGAGGAGGATACGCCGCAGGCCGGTCCGATCGTTTTCATCGCCTCACGGCACAGGGCGGCGGCTTCTTTCAGCCGGCCCTGTCTGCGGAGGATGAAGCACCGCCCGCTTGCGGAAGCAAAAGCGTTCAACAGATCCCCGCTGGCTTCCGCGATCTTCCGGGCTTCGACGAACGACCGGTCCGCGGCGGCATAATCCCCGACGGCGATGTAATTCATCGCCAGGTTGTAATTCAGGCCGCTGCGGAACCGAAGATAATTCGGATCGGCCGGCACTTCGTCCGCCGGCGGCAGACCGGCGAGCGCCTGCTGCGCCAGGCCGATCACCGTCTGCAGTTCTTCGTGCCGCCAAAGCGCCAGATACGCGCGCGAGAGGGCGATGAAGGTACGGGTCAATCTGCAATATTCCGGTTTCGGCGGAAGGGAATTGGAACCGGCGGTGAAATCCGGAAGGGCTTGGTCCGCCTGATTCAACCAATATTCGGTCGCGCGCAGGACCGCGGGCTGGTGGAAGCTGGTATGCCCGAGGAGGTTTCCGTATACGGCGCACAGCAGCGCCCGGCTGCGGAGAAGATCCTCCGGAAGGCTTTTCAGCCAGCTCCCGAGAAGGCCCGACTCGCTTCGAAAGAAAAAGGTCAGGGCGTGCCGCTCGAGCAGATCGGCGGCCAAGGCGTAATCGGGTGCGGCCAGCGCCTGCGAGACGGCTTCGAAAATATTATCCTCCCGCTCGAGCCATTCTGCGGCGCGGCGGAATAATCCAAGCCGATCCGCCGGAGCGATTTCCTGGCCCAGCCGGCGGCGGAGCAAATCGGCGAACAGCAAGTGATAGCGGTACCAGTAGCGCCGGTTGTCCAGGGGAATAATAAACAGGTTGGACTCCTCCAATTGGCGGAGCATTTCCTCGGCGCCGGATTTCCCGGTCACGGCTTCACAAAGCGGACCGCATAAGCGGTCCAGAATGGACGTCTGGAGCAGGAAGGAGTGCACCGCCGGCGGCTGTTGCTGGAGTACTTCCTGGAGCAGGTAATCCACGATGTAACGGTCGTCGCCGGCGAAGGCGGACACAAAGGCATGCCGGTCGGATTGGCGGTGGAGTGACAGCGCGGCCAGCTGCAAGCCGACAATCCAGCCTTCGGTGCGTTCCTCGAGGAAGGCGATGTCTTCCTCCGGCAAATCCAATTGATGGATGCGGTTGAGGAATGCGGCAGCTTCCTCGCGGGTGAACCGCAGGTCCGCGGTCCGCGTTTCCGTAACCTGGTCGCGGCTGCGCAGACGGGCAAGCGCCAGCGGCGGATCCGCCCGGGTGGTAATGACGATCCGAAATGGGAGCGGATGGTGTTCGAGAAGCATATTCAAACTGGAGTGGATTGCCTCGGTTTCAATGAGGTGGTAATCATCCAGGACGAGGATCAGCGGCTTGGCGGCTCCGTCCAGGTCGTTGACCAGCGATGCCGCAAGTGACTTGAGCGGCGGGAGCGGCTGCACATCGAAAATTCCCTGGACGCTGCGCCCGAGATCCGCGTCCACCGTCTGCAGCGCCGCGACGAAGTAGCGCCAGAATCGAGCCGGGTCGTTATCGTCCCGATCCAGCGAAAGCCAAGCCGCGGGCATCTTGGTATGGCGAAGCCACTCCGCGACCAGCGTGGTTTTCCCGAAGCCCGCCGGTGCGGAAACCAAGATCAGCCGCTGCGGCCGTTCCAGGGCGGAATCGAGCACTTGAATCAAATGTTGCCGCGGGACCAGATTGGAGGGCGCCGGGGGGATGTGCAGTTTGGTCGCGATCAACGGACTCGGCATAATCTTCATCATATTTTAGGAGATAGGGGCTGTCAAACAACGGGGGGTCATTCTCAGCGAATTCAAAGGAAATACTTGTGGAAAAACGCGGGGATGACGGAAGTCTATACGATTGTCATATGCAGGTCAGCCAGGTCCCCGCCATGCCTGCGTGTTCGTGGCAGGCATCCAGGAAGGATATGTTCGTCATGCCTGCGTGGTCGTAGCAGGCATCCAGGAACAGCCTAGGTGTTTCCTGGGGCGCATGTCCTGGATCCCCGCTTCGATCACGCGGGGATGACAACCTCAATAAATCCACAGGATTTTAATGGGGTTAAATCCCCCAGTTGCCTCAAGCCGATTTTTACAATACACTTCCTTCCATGACCGGCCAACCTTTGCCTTTAATCCACATCGGGGGCACTCCGCGCGAAATGGGCTTGGAGTTCGGACGGGCGCGGAGGGAGTCCATCCTGCACATGGTCTCCAATGTAAAAACCTTCCTGGAACAAACCTACGGCCAGATCCGGCTGACGTGGCCCGAGGCGATCCTGCAGGCGCATAAATATCTGCCGTTCGCGCAGGAACTCACCCCGCGCTACGTGGATGAATTGCGCGCCATGGCGGAAGGCGCGGATGTGGCTTTCGATGACTTGATGGTGCTCAATTGCCTGGAGGCGATCACCACCGACGCGCTGCACCTGCTCGGGTGCACAACTTTCGTAGTGACCGAGGAACACACCGCCGAGGGGAGGGTGCTGATCGGGCACAATGAGGATTGGCTTCCGGCCGATGAGTCGGACGTCTTCCTCATCCACGCCGAGCCGGACGGCGAACCGGCGTTCCTGGCGATGACCTACGGCGCATTGCTGCCGAACATCGGATTCAACTCCGCCGGCATCTGCCAGTGCTGCGATTCGGTCTACCCCAGCGATGTCCGCATCGGGGTTCCGCGGATTTTTGTCTCGCGCGCGGTGTTGGCGGCCACCACCATCTCGCAGGCGATCTCCGCGGCGCTGGCGCCGCATCGGGCGGCGGGGTACAACCACGTCCTGGTGCATGCAAGCGGGGAAGCGTACAACATCGAAGTGTCCGCGCGATATTTTTCGATGATGTACGCCCAGAGTGGAATCCTGGCCCATACCAACCACTACCTGAGCCGCCGCATGGCTCGCTTGGAAGATGACGCCCACCACCTGATCGGCTCACGCGTGCGCTATTTCCGCACCCTGCGCCTGCTGCGCCGCACCCACCGCCATAACCTGGAATCCCTGCAAAACATCCTCCGCGACCACGTCAATCATCCGAACTCGATCTGTTCGCACGAGGTGATCGATGAGAATCCGCTCGATCAGCAGAAAACCGTCTGCTCGCTGACCATCGACCTGGCCGAGAAGCAGATGAACGCCGCATGGGGGGTTCCCTGCCAGAATGAATATTTTACGTATCGGCTGACGCCCTAATCACGGCTACGGGAATAAAAAAATGGAGGGCGGATTTCCGCCCTCCATTTTTTTCGATCTTGCAGGTTCTGCCACTACTGCCGGGGTTTGTACTCGCAGCGCGAAAGCGTTATGTTCCAAAACACTTCGGAATAGACGACCGGTTTCCCGGACTTATCCAGGGCGACAAACTGGTACTGCAGCCATGCTTCGGCGAAGTCCCTGACATTGGGGATATCCTCGGCCAGCAGGGTGACACGATATTGATTGTTCCCGATGGGCGTCATGGGGATGCCGCTGCTCCAGGCGCCGAGCTTCCCACTGGCTTGGTCCTTAAGCCGGACGAACAGGTTTACGTTCGCCACGCCTTCCGTGCTGGAAAGGCCGATCGTGAACATCACTTCCCTGGGGCCGCAATCTCCTGCGGAGTTCGGTCCGTAGAAATACAGTTTATCGGTGGAAATCACAGGTTTGGTGAACGATATGGGGGAGGGCGTCGGGGTCGGGGTGGAAGTGGGTACGTAATCGGGCATCATCGGCAGGAATTGGTAATCCCATCCGAAATTGATATCCGCCCGCACTTCGCCATCTCCGAGCACGATCTCGGTCTGAACGGGAGAATCACCGCGGGTCGGGTAGGTCCATCCGCCGGGGATGAGCACCAGGTCGTTGCCGTCCCCGAGGGCGTTGACGGAGACGCAGTAGGTCCCGGCCGCCAGGCCGGGGAAGGAATACTCTCCTTCCGATCCGGTGGTCGCCGTCGTCAAATCGCTGCCCGAGGCGCACGGTCCGCTCTTCAGCCGCAGGGTCACTCCCGGGATGCCGGGTTCACCGGCTTCCAGAATGCCGTTGGCATCGATGAAAAGACCGTCGCTGTCGGGATCGGCGCACCCTGGAGGCGGCGTGGGAGGGTATCCATGTTCCGGAACCGCGCACAGGTCGTGCCATACTTTTCCGCTGATCAAGGCGCTGCCGCCGCCGCCCGTCTCCTGCTCGTGGGCGCCGCGGTCGCAGTTTACCCCCTGTGGCCGGATCACACCGCGCTGATCGGTTCCCGAGCAGCGGTCGGGGTCGGCCGAATCGATCGCCGGGCTGCCGGGCTGAAGCGCGTGGGTGGATAAGAAGGACGTTCCCCCGGCCAGGGGTTCCAACATCGGATCGGTGTTCGGCAGATCGCTGCCCTCAACCATTGCGCAACTGTCGCCATCATCGATATTGTGGCCGATCGAATTCACGGGCGTTCCGGCGCAATTGCCGTCCATGTTGCTGCTCAGGATCGTGTTACGCATGGACGTTTCGCCGGGGCCGCTGCTGTTGATCCCCTCGTTTTCATTTGAATAGACCGTTACGAACATAAGAGACAAGTTCCCGTCCTCGTTGCGGATGCCCCCGCCGCCGAAGACGGCGATGTTGGCGCTGATGGTGGAGTTATTGACCAGCAGACCGGCGCCGGAGCCGTTGTAGGCGCCGCCGCCTGGCGCGTTGGTTGCTTCGTTGTAGACCAGCAAGCTTTGATAGAAGTGGGCCATCCCCAGGTTGTAAATCCCGCCGCCACTGCTGAAGGATTGGTTGGCGACAAGCGAAACCATCCGCGAGATGGCCGTGCCGGTGGCGGCGTTGTAGATTCCGCCGCCGAACAAATCCGCTGTGTTTTCTTCGAGTTCGGCATAAGTAAGTTCGAGATCGCCGGCGTTGTAGATGCCGCCCCCGTTTTCGCCGGCGGAATTCCCCTGCCCTCCGAAGCGGATGATCGTCGCGCTCGCGCCGTCATCCAGCCAGACCCCACCCCCGTCGTCCTCGGCGCTGTTCTCGGACACCTCGGAATAGGAGATCATCACGGTCTGGGAGCCGCCGGCCGGCAGGGCGACGGCGATCCCGCCTCCGCGGACGGCGGAGTTGCCGCGGACTTCCGAAAGGTACACGCCCAGCGAGCCGTTTCCCTCGCTGTAAATTCCCCCGCCATCGACATCGGGAGGCAAGCCCTCTCCGAACAAGGCCTGGTTGTTCTGGATGGTGGTCTCGTTCACATTTAGCGTACCGCGGTTACGGATCCCGCCGCCCTGGGAGGCACGGCCGTGTTGGATGACCAGCGTGGAGAGGCTGGCGGTGACGCCGGGTTGCACGTCGAAGATGCGGTCCGTCAGGTTGCCGTCGATGACGGCCGGACTTGTGCCCCAAATCGTCACATTATCGGTGATGTCCAGGTCGCCGGTTGCAGCGGCGTCCTCCTCGAAACCCTCCCGCGTGAGGGTGTAGGTCCCTGCGGGGACGCGGATGGTCTGGGTGCCCGCGCAAACATTCGACCGGATCACTGCCTCGCGCAGGGAGCAATCCGCGCCGGAGCAGACTCCGTCGTTGGTGTCGGCGGTTTTGGTCACCAGAATTTCCACCGCATCGCACGGCACCGGGGTTCCGCCGCAGCTGACGGTGAAGCAGAATAGGAGAATGGCGATGTAGGGAATGGACTTGCCGATCGAGTTGCGTACGGGTCTCATGGGATTCCTCCTGTGTGCCGGCAGCGGCACAAATGGCACTGTGGTCTGCGTAGGAAATGCATTCCTCTCCATCCGGGTCCGGATGCACCGGATCCCCGCGGATGGAAGTATGGTACCTGGAACAACCGTCCGGCGCAAACTACTGCCCCGCCACCGGCCATCCAGTTTGCGGGTAAAGAATGCGGGGAAAAGTATAATTCCCGCCACTCCGAGTGTACCTCTACGAAGGTGGAATAATTTCCAAAAAACCTATTGAGAACCTACAGGAAGCGGATTTTGGCTGATACGCTGGGCAATTTGGAGGATCGGATCGTTGCCTGCCGCCGCTGCCCGCGGCTGGTGGAATGGCGCGAACGTATGGGGCGGGAGAAACGGCGCGCCTACCGCGGCGAAACCTACTGGGCCAGGCCGGTCCCCGGATTCGGGGACGCAGAAGCGCGCATCCTGGCGGTGGGGCTTGCGCCGGGGGCGCACGGCTCGAACCGGACCGGGCGCATGTTCACCGGCGATGCCTCCGGTGATTTTCTCTATCCCGCGCTCTATCGGACCGGGTTCGCCAATCGGCCGGAATCCGCAGCGCGCGGCGACGGCCTTGCGCTGCGGGGCTTGTTCATCACGGCCGTATGCCGTTGCGTTCCACCGGACAACAAACCGACCGCGCAGGAGATCGCGAATTGCCTTCCGTATTTGGCCGAGGAAATCCGTCTATTGCCCGAGCTGCGCGTGCTGGCGGCGTTGGGGAAGATCGCCTACGATGCGTTGGTCCGGATGCTCCCGGACCCGGAGTTCAACCTCGGCGGGCGGATGGAATCGGGCGCGTCCGCGGCCCCCATTTTCCTGGAAAAGCCCCCGCCGTTTGCCCACGGGGTGGAATGGGAAATCCGGCGGCCGGGAGGAAGCGCTCTGTCGTTGTGGTTGGTGGGATCGTATCATCCAAGCCGGCAGAATACGCAGACGGGGCGGCTTACGCGGGCGATGTTCGACCGGGTATGGCGGAAAGTGCGGGTACTGGCGTTCCCGGAAGCGTCCGCGTGATGGTCCGCATTTCCCGCCAAGCTTTGGAGAGGCGGAAGGTGAATTTTTCTTTCACGCCAATCGAAATTCTTTCCCCCCTGAGTTCTAATTAATCCCGTGTGCTTAAAATAATCCCCCCATTTCCAAAGGAAATGGGGGGAAGGGCTTCCGGGGGGAGGGGGATGGATTTTCCCGCGCGCCGCCAAACTTAATCCATAATCGATAGAAAAACCGGAACAATCTGCGGGTCGAAATGCTTCCCGGATTGCGTCAACACGTAATCGCGGGCCTGTTCCTTGGTCCACGCCTGGCGATACGGGCGGTCGGAGGTTGTGGCATCCCACACGTCCACGATGGCGAAGACCCGTGCCGCCAGGGGGATTTGTTCGGCCTTCAAACCGCGCGGATAGCCGGTGCCGTCCCATTTCTCGTGATGGCAGTAGGGGATATCCAGGGAGTGGCGCAGGTAGATGATCGGGGACAGCATTTCATACGCATAAAGGGGATGGCGGCGCATCACATCCCATTCCTCGCGCGTGAGCGCATCGCGCTTGAGCAGGATGCTGTCGGGAATCCCCATTTTTCCCATGTCGTGAAGCAATGCGCCGCGGCGCACGTGCACCATTTGGGATTCCTCCATGCCCATGGCGCGCGCCAGGCGTTCGGTCATCTCAGTGACGCGTTCGGTGTGGCCTTCGGTGCCCTCGTCGCGCAGGTCGAGCGCGCGCGACCAGCCTTCGATGGTCGTGTCGTAGGCGAGGTTCAACTCGGCGTTGGAATGCTGCAGTTCGTCGAAGAGGGATGCGTTGTCGATCGCAATGGCGGCCTGCACGGTCAGGGATTCCAGGAAGTCGAACCAATCCGCATCCGGAACAAGCGAGGTGCGGAAGAAGACCTCCAGCACGCCCTTCACCTGGCCTTTGACGATCAGCGGTGCGGCGCAATACGACTTGAACCGCTCGCTCGGGAATTTCGGCGAACGCGCGAGGCTTCCCACTTCCGTTTCCAAGTTTTGAATGAAGACCAACCGGCGTTCATGGGCTGCCTGCCCGGCATAGCCTTCGCCCAGCCGCAAGTGCGTGTGATGCAGGGCGTCGGAGTGGAAGCCCTTCCCGGCGACGAATTCCAGCAGTGTCGTTTTCGGGTTCAGGAGAAGCACATCCACCGCGTCCACGTTTGAGCGGCGCGAAACCTGGTCGAGCAGGATTTCCAGAGTGAAGTTCAGGTCCAGGCTGGAGCTGATGGTGATGTCGATATCCCGCAGGGTTTGCAGGCGTTCCAGGCGGCGATGGGTTTCATCATACAGACGGAGGTTTTCGAGCATCGGCGCGACCTGGCTGCCCAGCGTGCGCAAGAGAAGGACGTCGGCATGGGGATAGAAATCGTCCGGATCGCGCCGCCCAAACAGCCACACTCCACTGGCTTTCCCGCCTGTTTGAAGCGTAACGGCCAGCCGGACCCATGAGAAGCGGTCGGCGGCGGTCGCATCCGGGGGACGGTACTGCCCGGTTTCCTTGATCAGCTCTTCGATTTCGGTGGACTCCAGCGGCTCATTCGACAGGGTGAGACCATCCGCATAAAACAGGAAATATTCCGAGTCCTTCTTTTGATACAGCGCCGATTCACGGATCAACAGGGTGGGAGTGACATCGCGGCTCAGCAGGCGGATCAACAGCGCGGGTTCGAACGCGGCGGGAAGCTGCAACGCGAAATCGCGGACGATCTCCTGCGGATCGTGCTTGGCGCCGTAGGCAATGGAATCGAACCAGCGTTGAAAACGCGCGCGCAGAAACGGGGCGGCGATCACAAAAATCAGCGTGACGGCCAGGCTGAACGCCAG
>CAZFPL010000013.1:0-72037 GCA_964521085.1 uncultured Anaerolineales bacterium
GGAATCACTCCGACACCCGAAGGATGATTTTTCCGGATTGTAAGCCCGGCCAAATAAAAGCCGGCGCGGTCTTCAATACCGCGCCGGCTTTTTATTCAGGTAGATATTAAAACCTCAACGCGGGAATCAATCCGACAACCGTGTAGTACCCGACGACCGCCATCACCAGCCAGGAGTCGATTCGGTCCAGCATTCCGCCATGCCCGGGGAAGAAATCCCCCGAGTCCTTTTGTGCCACTTCGCGTTTAATCATGCTGATGCCGAGATCACCCAGCGGGGAAAGGATGCCGATTAACGCTCCCACAAGCAATCCGTTCGCAGGGGTAATCCCGCTGATGGCCACGGCCGGCCAGCGAAAGAGCCATCCAATCGCGAGACCCGCGAGAGCCGATCCCGCCGCCCCTCCGAAATAGCCCTCCCAGGTCTTTTTCGGACTGATGTATGTGGTCAGCGGATGCTTGCCCCACTTCCGGCCGACCAGGTACGCGCAAGAGTCCGCCGCCCCGACCGCGGCCAGACAGATCAGAAGCCACCAGTATCCATAGGGCATCTGGCGCAGGGAGACAAAATAGGATCCCAACCAGCCCAGATACAGCGTCCCGCCGAGGGTGAGGCCCATCGCAGTGGCGGCCTGCTTTTCCCCGCGCCGTTCGAACCGGAAGAGAAACCAGATCAAGGAGAGGAAGATGATTCCGGTAAGAGCAATGCCCACATGATCGAACCCGCAAAAACCGCGCAGGGCCACGAGTATCGCGCATCCGGCGGCGATAATCCCGGGCGGGATGGGTTTTTCAGGTGTGGAGAATAAACGCGCATACTCCCAGGATGCCATGCCAATCACCAGGATGACCAAACCGGTGAAAACGGCACCGCCCGCCAGGAGAATGCCCATCCCCGTGGGGATCAGGATGAGGATGACTACCAATCGGTCACGGAGCATTTTTACGTTTTTGCATCGGATGGATGGATTCCGCCGAACCGGCGGTCCCGGGAGCTGTAATCCCAAAGCGCCTTCCGCAATTCCTCTTTATCGAAATCCGGCCAATACACCGCCGGGAAATACCATTCGGAGTAGGCTGATTGCCAGATCAGGAAGTTGCTTCCCCGTTGTTCGCCCGAAGTCCGGACGATCATGTCCGGATCGGGTACACCCGCCGTATAAAGATATTTTCCGATAAGCGCTTCGTCGACGTCCTTCGCCGGCACGCCGTCGCGGATCATATTCTGCACGGCGCGGACCAGTTCGTCGCGGCCGCCGTAATTAAAGGCGATATTCAAGATCAGCTTCCGGTTCTCACGGGTCAATTCCATCGCCTGCGTAACCTTCCTTTGCAGAAGCGGGCTTAATCCCTCCAGCCTGCCGATGTGCCGCAGCTGCACGCCATTCTTGTGCAGCTCTCCAAGCTCCCGGTCGATGACATCCTCCAGGATCGACATCAACCCTTTGACTTCCTCCTGCGGGCGCACCCAATTCTCCGTGGAGAAAGCGTAAATGGTGAGGATCTGCACCCCGTCTTCGACGCAGCCTTCGATCACCCGCCGCAGGTTTTCGACTCCGGCGCGGTGGCCGGCCATGCGCGGCAGACCGCGGGCTTTTGCCCAGCGTCCATTGCCGTCCATGATGACGGCGACATGCCGGGGAATTTTTTTCGGCAGACCTTCCGGGAGCCGATCCGGTGACGATGCCTTCGAACCACCCATCCTGAGTCTTCCTCCACGGCGACCGGGGAATGCAGAGGATCCCTTCGCCGGATCAGACTTCCATGATTTCCTTTTCCTTATGCCGGATGGCCTCTTCCACCTTCTCAATGTGCTTGTCGGTGAGTTTCTGCAAATCCTCTTCCCCGCGTTCGCGATCATCCTCCGAGATGATCTTCTCTTTTTCGAATTCGCGCAGATCGTTGTGCGCATCCCGGCGGACGTTGCGGATCGCGATTCGGGCTTCTTCGGCGCGGTGGTGTACGATTTTGACCAGTTCCTTGCGGCGGTCTTCCGTCAGGGGGGGAATCGAAAGGCGGATGATCTTGCCGTCGTTGGTGGGGGTCAGCCCCAGGTCGGAAGCCAGAATGCCCTTTTCGATGGTTTTGATCGATGTGGGATCGAACGGTTTGATCGCCAACAGCCGCGGTTCGGGCGAGGAGATGGTGGCCAATTGCATCAACGGCGTGGGAACGTCGTAGTAATCGACCAGCAGTTTCTCCACCAGCATCGGGCTGGCGCGGCCCGTCCGCAGGGTGGCCAGCGAATCCTCGAGGGTTTTATCGGCGCTCTTCATCTTGTTCTCGGCTTCGAGTAACGCTTCTTTCACCATCGTGTATCCTCCTCCTGCCAGGGATGTCTCGTTCCGTGGATCCTTCTTGTCAAGCATACCGCAACCCTTCCGCGGCGGCCAATCCATCGACGGGCAGAATCCCGATCCGGAATCCCGGTCAGTCTTCGCTGCCGGATCGAATAATCGTCCCCACGGTTTCCCCGCGCATCGCCCGCTCCAGCATATCCTCCTGCCACAGGTTGAGAATCAGGATCGGGAGGTTGTTGTCCATGCACAAGGAAATCGCAGTGCTGTCCATCACGCCCAGCCGGCGGTTAAGGGTATCGATGTAGGTCAGGGAGTCGAATTTCTTGGCGGAGGGATTCTTCTGTGGATCGGAGTCGTACACCCCGTTCACCTTGGTGGCCTTGATCAGCACGTCGGCATCGATCTCCATCGCCCGCAACGCGGCCGCCGTGTCGGTGGAAAAGTACGGATTTCCCGTCCCGCCGCCGAAGATCACCACCCGCCCCTTCTCCAGGTGCCGGATGGCCCGGCGCCGGATATACGGTTCGGCCACGGCGCGCATTTCGATCGCCGACTGCACCCGCACGACTACATGGGTGCGCTCCAGGGCATCCATCAGCGCAAGCGAGTTGATCACGGTGGCGATCATGCCCATGTAATCCGCCGTGGCGCGTTCCATCCCGTGCTCCAATCCTTCCCGCCCGCGCCAGAGGTTGCCGGCGCCGATCACCACCGCCACCTGGATGCCCAGCTCGCGCACCGCCTGAATCCGCTGCGCCAGGGTTTCTCCCGCCGCAGGGTCGATCCCATTTCCATCCGGTCCGGCCAGGGATTCTCCGCCCAGCTTCAAGAGAATTCGTTTGTATTTAATATTCTTCGCGGGAACGGGCAACGGGGCGGTTCTGCCGGTAGTATGAACTCCGGAAATTTCCCCCGGCAGGTGCAGCAATTCCAACTCGATCGCGGAGCGGTCTTCCAGGCGGGTGTTTTTACATCGGTCGCAAACCAATTTCACCTGATCGGCGGAGATCAAGGAAGCGGATGGTTCCTCCGACGAGATTCGCATCCGCCCCCCGCACTTATCGCACGTCAATTTGGTCATTCACCGCGCTCCTTCCCGGATCATTCAGCACTCCGGCCGGCTTTGAAGGATTCCGATTATGCGCCTCTGCATTTACAGATTATAGCCCATCCGGAGTGCCGTGGATTCTTCACGGCATAAAAAACGGGCCAACCGGTAAGGCTGGCCCGTCTGGATTCACTCCGCATCCGCACCCAATTCCCAGCGCGCGAATCGCCGAATGACGACATTCTCACGCGTGGAAGAAATAATCTGTTTGAAAAGGTCACCGACCGTCATGTTCTCATCCCGGATGTAGGGTTGTTGCAGAAGGCAGACATCCTGGTAGAACTTGGCCAGCCGCCCCTCGATGATTTTTTCGATCACGGTGTCGGGTTTGCCTTCCGCTTTCGCCTTCCCTGCGGCAACCGTTTTTTCTTCTTCCAGGACTTTTTCGGGGATGTTGGGAATATCCAAGTACTTCGGCGAGTTCGCCGCAATCTGCAGGGCAAGCTCGTGCGCGAAATGGCGGAATTCCTCGGTCCGGGCGACAAAGTCGGTCTCACAATTGATTTCGACCATCACGCCCACCCGGCCGTTGCCGTGGCTGTAGAGTTCAATCACGCCGTCTTTGGTTACGCGGTCGGCCCGCTTGGCCGCGGCCGCCAGGCCTTTTTCGCGAAGGATGGCGACGGCTTTTTCCAAATTACCCCCGGTATCGACCAGCGTTTTCTGGCAGTCGAGAATTCCAGCGCCGGTCGTTTCGCGAAGCTGTTTGATGAGAGCAGCCGAGATCTCCATGGATTATTTCTCCTTTGCCGTCGCTTCGCCGGCTTCTTTATCAGCCGAAGCCTTGACCTTGGCCAGCGTGGCTTCGCCCAGGAGATCTTCCTCAGGAACTTCCTTGGATTCCTCGGTTTCCTTTGTTTCTTTGGCTTCCTCGGTTTCTTCATCCTTCCGCAGCGCGCGGCCTTCGAGAACCGCGTCGGCGATCTTCGCGGTAAGCAGTTTAATGGCACGAATGGCGTCGTCGTTGGAGGGGATGACGTAATCCACGCCCGTCGGATCGCAGTTGGTATCCACCAGGGCCACGACCGGGATTTTCAGGATGTTGGATTCGTGCACGGCCGTGGACTCGCGGTGGACGTCGATGGTGAAGACCAGGTTGGGCAGGCCGGTCATCATGCGGATGCCGCCCAAGCGAAGCCGCAGGCGCGCCATCCGCCGCTGGAGGATAAGGCCTTCCTTTTTGGTCAGCCGCGCGAGCTCACCGGTGGCTTCCATCTTTTCCAGTTTGGTCAGCTCGTCGATGCGTTCCTTCATCGTGCGCCAGTTGGTCAACGTTCCGCCCAGCCAGCGGTCGGTGACGTAGGGCATCCCGCAGCGCACAGCCTCGGTCTCGATCGTATCCTGCGCCTGGCGCTTGGTCCCTACAAAAAGGACCGTCCCGCCCGCGGCGACGGTATCGCGGATCAGGCTGCAGACGCCGCCCAGCGACGAGACCGTCTGCTGCAGGTCGATGATGTGGACTCCGTTGCGTTCGGTGAAGATGTACGGTTTCATTTTCGGGTGCCACTTGTGGGTTCGATGCCCAAAGTGCACCCCGGCCTCGAGGAGGGCCTTGAGGGAGATATTGGCAGCCATAACGCTCCTTTGCGTTAATCCACCGCGGTTTCATCCCCCTCCGTGACCGGACTTTTCAGGTCCGGCACGCGCGGAGGGGTCCGCCGCGTGAGGTATCCCCCCATCCGGGGGGTTGCCCCTATTCCGGGGCAGAAATTCTCCCGCCGACAGATCTGCGGGAGTGCGAAAAGTATACCACCTGGCGTTGGAAAGCGTCAATCCGAAGGATCTTATTCAAAATAAGAGCGTCTACATGACAGGCGCTCCACACATTATTCCGCTGTTATATGCTCGAATTCGTCAGTAATTTCGCTACATTGCCCCGCCAGCCAAAGCAATGATCCCACCGATTAAAAGAAAAAGCAGGATCATAAAACCAAAGCTGAGGCCTACGATAACCAGCGTCAAGAGTAAAGCAAATGTCAATGGATTCATCCCATACTGTGTCCGGTATGGATCCACCCCCTGCGGCAGCCGGTAATCGTCCCGGCGGGCGCTGACGGGACGTTTGAAGCGGATCCGGCTATTGTCGAATTTTTCAAGCAGAATCCAGCCCGCCAACGCTTCTTCCTTCACCAACTTTTCGAGCTCGGCCGGATTCCGGAATACGCCGGTGTTCGCGCGCACGATTTTAAATTCCCATTCGCCGGCCAGGTCCTGGGCGGAGTAATTGGTCATTTCTTCCTCCTCTTTCAGCATACGGCGCTGCGCCGCCGCTGCGGCGGCCGCGGATCCATTGGCCATCGCCTGCCTCCGTCGGATTACAACAGCCGGAAGAACGAACCGGTTAAGGCCGGAGGATCAACATGATGAAGAGAATGACGGTGATCATGGTCCCGGTGAAGATGATCGCGGGGGATGGATTGTTCTCTTCGACCGATTCCCTCCGGATCTCCGCCAGCGAAGCAAATCCGAGCAACTTAAGCATTGTCCAGACGAGGATGCCTGCGACCAGCGCCACGATCGGTCCCCAGAATGCGACCATGCTGAGATATTTCGGCAGCAGGGCGACGAAGGCTTCCCAACTGGCGCGCGCCGCCAGGTACGATACAACCTGTCCCACGACAATCGCCGCCAGGAGTAGCGCGAGAACGGACCAATATCCTTTCGAAAGCCATTGCTTCATATGTCCTCCAGATAAAAGGGTTTTCGACCGCCGGCCCATCCGCAATCAAGCCGGTTTGATATCCTCTTCTTTTAATAGATACCCGATCCAGGCGCAATCCTCGCCGCTGCCGCCTTCGTAATCCTCCACCACAAGCGCGCGGCCGCCGTCGCCGCTGGCATGGATGAAGCGGCCGGTCGCACCGGCCCGGGCATGCAGCGTGGCGCCTTCGACCGACTCGATCTGGAATTTTCCGATGTCGTCGATCTTCCAGGAGGCGGGCGGATAGGCAAAAAACACGTTGGCTGTTTGATCGCTTTGCGCGAATTTTTTTGCGTGGGGGGCAAAGTCGCGCGCGATATCCGTATCCGAAAGCGGATCGTTCGTATCCAGCAGGTAAAAGCGGTTCAGCCAGTTCAGAAGCAGCATTTCGCCGTCCAGCCAAAAACCGGCGAACCGATTTCCGGTCGTCACCCAGGGGCTTTGCGCCGAACGGCTTTGCTGCCATAGTTCGTTGTAGAGGATCCTCCCAAGCACGTGGACGGTCAGTTCTCCCTTGACCGGATGCGGTACTTTAATGCGCTGGCCGACGTTGATCCCGGTGAGTTTTTTCAGTTCAGGTTCCATGCGAGTTCCTCCTGTACCGCTGTACGGCGTTGCGGACGCCGCAACCGGCCGGACGGATGAGGTCCACTTGGGATTTAATGGGGGAACCGGCGTGTAGGCCCGGCCGGGAATATTTTGCGGCCCTTGACCCGGAGTGAAGAGGATCACCAGGCCGATGGCAAAAAAGATGACGGATAAGAAAAAGAAACAAATCGACATTCCGCCTCCTCACCAGGATCCGCTGTCGGAGCCGCCGCTGTCGCCGCCCCAACTGCCGCTGTCGGAGCCGCCGCTGCCGCCGCCCCAGCTCCCGCTGTCGGAGCCGCTGTCTCCCCAGCTGCCGCTGTCGGAGTTATCTGAACTCCACCACGAACCGTCTCCACTTGAGCTGGAGCCGCTGTCGCTCCACCAGGAGTTGCCGCTGCCGCTTCCGCTTCCGGACCAATTGCCGGTGAGATCGCCCGATACCGAACAGACAATCCAAAGGATGCAAAAAAAGATCGCAAGGAGAAAGAACGGCGCGGCTCGTTTTGGCTGGGTCATTTTTTGGCTCCTGCCCCGGCGGAGATTCCGGAGCGGCGAATATATTTTACAACATCGTCACCGGATCGACATCCACCTGCCAGCCTTCCGGCACAGGCAACTCGATCAGTGCGGCCGGCGCCGGACCGCGCAGGACGATCTGCCAGCGGTACCGCCCGGCGATTTTTTCGAAGAAGCACGGCACCGGCCCGTTCAGCGAGGTCCCCACACGCTCCTGTTCCACGATCCGCGCCCGAAGGGTTTCCGCCAGCGCTTCCGCGGCCTTCCGGGCCGCAGGTTCATTTGAATTTGCGAACACCAAACGAACAAGGTTTTGGAACGGCGGGTACCCAAGCGCGCGACGGTGTTCCAACTCGATTCGAACGAACGCGGGATAATCGTGCGCCGCCGCGCATTGCAGGGCATAGTGGTCGGGCATATACGATTGCAGGACAACCTTTCCGGGCTGGGCGGCCCGTCCGGCGCGCCCTGCCACCTGCATCAACACCTGAAACACGCGCTCGGGCGATCGGTAGTCCGGGAGCAGGAGCCCGAGTTCGGCCAGCACGATGCCCACCAGCGTGACTTGGGGAAGATCCAATCCCTTGGCGACCATCTGTGTTCCGATCAGCACATCCGCGCGGTGCGAGGCGAAATGCTCCAGGAGGATATCGTGCTCGCCCGCTTCCTCCACCGCATCCCGATCCCAGCGCAGGGTGCGCGCATCCGGAAAAATACGCCGGACCTCCGCCTCGACCTGGCGGGTGCCGACTCCCAGCGAACGGATCGACGGACTGGCGCAGGATGGGCACTTGGCGGGAACGGAGCGGCGGTAGTTGCAGTGATGGCAGAGCAATTCCTCACCGTGGCTGGTGAGCGGGATCGCGCAGCGCGGGCAGACCACCGCCTTGCCGCAGGACCGGCACACGACGGCGGATGCCATCCCGCGGCGGTTGAGGAACAGGATGGCCTGTTCCTTCCGGCGCAGGCACTCCTCAAGCGCGGAGAAAAGCGCGCGGCTGAACATCGAACGGTTTCCCGCGCGCAACTCCTGACGCATATCGACAATCTCCACCGGCGGCAGTTCGGGCGACGTCCCGGCGGGCATCTCCGCCGCCACCCTCCGGGTCAACCGCAGCAGGCCGAGTTTGCCGTTTTCCGCATGATGATAGGTCACCAGATCCGGCGTGGCCGATCCGAGGACGCAGGCCGTCTGCAGCGCGCGCGCATATTCCCAAGCCGTTTCGCGCGCGTGGTAATTCGGAGTGAAGCCGGATTTGTAGGATGAGTCGTGCTCCTCGTCGAGCACGATCAGGCCGATATTCGGCAGCGGCGAGAAAAGCGCGCTGCGCGGACCAAGGATCACATCCACATTCCCGGCCCGGGCCCGGCGCCAAACGTCGTATCGCTCACCCGGGGAAAGCATGCTGTGCACCAAGCCAAGTCTTCCCGGAAAGCGCGATCCAAACCGTTGGACCATCTGCGGGGTAAGCGCGATTTCGGGAACCAGGACGATCGCTTGACACCTGCGCTTCACGACTGCCTCAGCCGCCCGCAGGTACACTTCGGTTTTCCCCGAGCCGGTGATGCCATACAGTAAAAATCGTTCGGCCCGTTTATTCTGCACCGCATCGAGGATCCGCCGCAGGGCCTCTTCCTGCTCGCCGGTTAGGATCAGCGGCATGGCGGGAGGGAAGCTTTTCCCCGAAAGCGGATCGCGTAATGCCTCCTCGTACGCCAGATCCACCCAGCCCTCTTCCGCCATCCATTTCAAATCGTCGAGTTTTGCGCCGGAGGAGGCGTATACCCAATCCACGGAAAGCGGTTTCCCTTCCCCCAGCAGGGATTCCAGAACGCGCGCGCGCCGTTCGGCCGCGGCTTTGCGCGGAGCGGAAATGGAATCCATGCGGAGCACGGCAATTCTGGTTTCCGCGTCCGCGGGGGATACGGCGAGTTGGACAAGCCGGATCTTCTTCGGCCGGACCGACGGCGGGGGAAGAATGCTTCGGCGACGGAAAACGCCGGCGCGGACAAGCCGCTCCGCTTCGCGTTCCCATGCCAGCGGTCCGAGTGCCGATCGAATCTGCCCGGTGCGGAGCGGGCCGCGCTCGCCCAGGAGTTTTAAAAGCCGCTGCTGCACCAGCTTTTCCGGGCGGAATGGAATACTTGTCAATTCATACAAGGATTCCGCATGCCGGGCCAAACCCGGCGGAAGCATCGCGGAAAGGCAGGCATCCAAAGTCGCCCGATAATACCCGGCCATCCATTTCGCCAGGAACAATTGGAACGGCGTGAGAACCGGCAGCGGATCGAGAACCGATTCCACCGCGCGGGTCTCCGGAACTTCCGGCCGGGTGACGGGCCCAAGGACGACGCCCTGCACCTTTTGGGAGCCAAAGGGAACAACGACGAGGGTACCCGGGGCCAGACCCTCCCAGCCTTCCGGCAGGTGGTAATGGAAGACCGATTTTGCAGAGGGGGCAAGGACGGCGATTTCGCAGTAGAGCGTCATTCGGGGGCGACCCGCCAGATGGCCGCCGCGCCGTAGCCGACGACGGAGGATTTATCCCCGGTGACGTCGCCGGAGTTGGCGTAGGCGACCGAGGTAACGCGGTTGGCGCCCATTGTCTTGGCGGCCCATAAAACGGCCGCAATTGCGGCCCGCCCACAGGCGAATGCGGCCTCTTCTTCCTCGGCGCGGATCACAGCCGACGGATCGAACGATTCCACGCGCCGCATCATCTCCGAATCCAATCCCCGGGCGACCGAATCCGAATAAAAATGAGAAAGGTCGCTGCTCCCGACCAGCAGCGCTTTCCTGCCTGCGAGCGCTTCCGCCAATGCATATCCGAGGGCTTCGGCTGTCGATTCACGCTGGTCGAGGATCATCACTGGAAGCAGTTGAAAATCACCCAGCACGCATTGGAGAAACGGCAGTTCGATCTCGAGCGAATGTTCACGGTCATTGCGGAGCGGGTACAGCAGCAGGCCGGACCGTTTTTCCATGGCGACGTTCAGGGAGCGCACGGCCGCCTGATCCACCGGGATTATTCCAAGGGGCGTCTGATAGGCCTCATGGCCGCAGGTCACCACCGGCGCCGGAGCCATACTGTGCATCGGCGAAACGACGGCGACGATCTCCGGATTCAATCCACGCATCAGGCTGAACGCGCTTCCGGCGACCGAACCGGAATAGCGGTGGCCGGCATGCGGAACGATCACCCCGACAAGCTCGCCGCGGGGCTTCTCCACCGGCGGGGGTTTTAAGAATCCATCCAATTGTTTGGTCAGCGCGTCTCGATTTCCGGAGTACCAAGTTCCTGCAATGGGAGAGGGTCTGATATCCACGGGGAAATCCTCGAGAATCTTATCCGGGGAGATGCCTGCGATTTAGAAAGGAAGCGCGATTTTTTGAAACAGGAACAGACAAGCAAAACAAATAACGCAGACATCCATGAACAAAAAGATCGACAGCATCAAGCGCTGTTCCGGGGCGAGCAGACTCACCACGCGTTGCAAACGAAGCCGAATCGGCACAGTTACCTTACGCGGTTCCTCCCCGGAATAGAACGGCGAATGGGATTCTTCCATGCCGATACCTCCTCCAGCGCACTTGTATTGTACTCAAGAGATGATTATGACACAAAGGGTCCGAATAACACCTTCAAATTTGACTTCGCATATCCTTATATGCTAGAATGAAAAAAGCCTTGGTTTGATGCGGTTTTTCCCAAGTGCATACTCATTATCGCCCGCTTCGACTGAACGTTGGTTTCCTCCTCAGCCAGTCGGCAGGATACGGCCGACAATTTGACTTCCGGGAAACAAAGCTGAATTTGGGGGGAGATTTCCAGGTCGAAGAATTCTCCGGCCGCATTCTGCTTAACCGGACGCCGCAAGGAATTGTGGCGAAAGGCGATTTCTCGGCCCAACTCCCCGCCGAATGCGCCCGCTGTCTGAAACCGTTCGCCGCCCCCGTCTCCATTCATCTGGAAGATTTATTCGTCTATCCCCCGCAAAACGCAACCGATCCGCTTCTGGCAGTGGGGGAAGACGCGCATTTGAACCTTGAACCCCTTCTGCGTGAATATGTCCTGATCAACCAGCCCACCCGTCCGCTGTGCCGGGCGGATTGCAAAGGATTGTGCGCGGTCTGCGGCAACGACCTCAACGACAGCGAGTGCCACCATCCGGCCGAAGAACCGCCGGGATTGCTGCCGGAGGGGTTGGTTGTGCGCACCGAGAGCAAGAAGGAAAAAATCCCTGCCGAAAAAGGACCCCAAAAACAGGCAGCCCAAACGGCGCCTGTCCAAATCCGAAAAGCAACCTCCGCGAAAAAGAAGCCGCCGGAGAAAAAAACCGCGCTCAAGGCGCCGCGGAAAAAAGCGCCGGGAGGGAAAAAGGCCTCCGCCGGAAAGAAAACCGCCTCCGGTGGAAAGAAAAAATCATCCACAAAGAAATAGGCAGAAACGCAGACCGTACCAAAACCCCGGCGTGGGTTTTGGCACCCGGGCATCTTCCCCGGGAAGGATCTTCCTCTCCCGGCGAAGCCCTTGAGACTGAACTCGTACTCGGGCGTGAAGGCATCGTTCCCATCATTCCAGCCTACCGGAGAAACGAAAGCCGTCCTGCCCCCATGCACGACCTTCCTTTCATGGAGAGAACCGCATGGAGCGTGATTGGCGAAACCGAGAACAAGTTACAGATCTACTGGAACAAGCGGAGTTCCAGGGGTACATCACCACCGACGACATCCTAGAGGCGTTTCCAAACGCCGCCAAACGGGCGGGAGAATATCACCGCGTGCTGGCCTTTCTCCACAGCGCCGGCGTTGAGGTATGTGAAAGCGACCTGCCAAAAGAAATCCATCCCACTCCGCGGCGCGCCGGCGCCAGCAAAGAAAGCGACCTGGCGCGGATTTCCATCGAAGACACGGTGGGGTTGTATCTCAAAGAAATGTCGCGGGTCCCCCTGTTATCCACCCAGGAGGAGGTCGCGCTGGCGCGCCGGATCGAGCAGGGCCGGGAAGCCACCCTGCGCCTGCACGCGATGCGCAAGAACCACGAAGCCTCTCCTCCGACGGCACAAAAACGCACCCAATTGGAAGCACTCATCCTCGACGGCCTGGCCGCGCGGGAGCATTTAATCAAAGCCAATACCCGCCTGGTGGTGAGCGTCGCCAAGCGCTACATGGGGCGCGGTGTTCATTTCCTGGACCTGATCCAGGAAGGCAACCTTGGGCTGATGAAGGCCGTGGAAAAATTCGATTATCACCGCGGCTTCCGGTTTTCCACCTACGCCACGTGGTGGATCCGGCAAACCATCTCGCGTGCGATCGCCGACCAAAGCCGGACGATCCGGGTTCCCGTGCACATGACCGACCGCATCCAGCGGTTGTACCGCACGGCGCACGATATCGAGCAGCGCACCGGACGCAAAGCCACCTCGGAGGAAATCGGCCAGATCATGGGCCTGGATGAACGAAAGGTGGATTGGATGCTGCAGGTATCCTGGCGCCCCGTCTCGCTCGAGAATCCGGTCGGCGACGAGGATGAGGAGATGATCACCTTCGTGGAGGACACCCTCACCCCCTCGCCCACCGAAAGCGCAAGCGAACAACTCCTGCGCGAGAAAGTGGAAGAAGTGCTCGGGACGCTCAGCCCGCGCGAAGCCCGGGTCTTGCGGATGCGGTTTGGCTTGTGCGGCGAACGGCCGTATACGCTTGAGGAAGTGGGGCAGAAGTTCGGGCTGACGCGCGAGCGAATCCGCCAGATCGAAGGCCGCGCGCTGCGGCGCCTGCGCCATCCCCGCCGGGCCCGGCAACTGCAGGAATACGCGCAGTAGAATCCATTGTTCGGTGGAATGGTCGGCTGACCGATTGTATTCTTATTTATCCCGCCTTCGCGGGATTAGAATACCCCGCAGCTTGCTGCGCAGTTCTTGGGGGTTGCGCTCTGTGATACCGCGCGGCTTGCCGCGCGGTCGTTCATTCGCTGGACAATGATTTTCAGGTACAGTCGTTAGTGGAATCACCCTTTTGGCGGAACAACACAAAGCGCACTGGCCAAATCCGTCTTTATTTTAAAAGGAGAATGACCATGCATGGACTGCCTCGTTTCACACTCACTGTGCTGCTAATCATAATAATGACCGGGTGTGCAACACCAACACAAATCATCCCAACCCCAACGGCCATACAGCCATCCCCGACCGCCGCTCAGCCACCGACGGAGCCAGCTTTTACTAACAAACTCATATACGACACCCCCGGGATGTATAAGGTCATTGTCGAAACAGTCCATTATCCAACCATAAATGGAAAAACCGAAACACTTCCCATGGATATCTTCTATCCGCCGGATCGACGGCCCGACGAGCTTCTCCCCGCTGTTATTCTGGCGAATGGTTTTCCATACAGTCCGGAAATTGGCAGGAGAACTTTCAAGTGGTATCCGTCTTGGGGACGCTTGATCGCGTCCTCGGGACTGATCGCAGTGGCCTATGACACCCAAAATGCGGGTGATTTGGAAGCCGTCATCGGATACATGCAGCAGGAGGGTGCCGACCTGGGTATAGACGGAAGCAGATTGGGCTTCTTTTCAACGTCTTCCCATGGCGGGTTGGCGAGCTCGTTCGCATTCCAGGAGGACAGAGAATATCTGAAATTCGCCGTGTTTTACTACGCGTATATATTGACACCGGATAATTTTTATCGCGATGCGTTTAACAGGGGCTGTGCTTCATATGGTTGTCTTGGCGACGAATTGCCGGACGTCAAGCAGCTCCGAACCGACCTTCCGGTGCTTGTGGTGAGATGTGGAAAGGATGCTTACGATAATAGAGAAGTTATAGACCATTTTACTCAGCTTGCCACGGAGGCGGGAGTTCCATTAACTCTGATCAATTTCGATGAGGGCGGCCACGGATTCGATTTGAGCATCGCCATGTCAGAAGATTACACAAACAAGGCGATCGGGATTATCAAGCAGACACTGGAATTCATGAAGACACACGCATCATAACCTCGATATATTGCTCCGCCAGTCCAACGTCGGCTCCAGCGGATCACGGCTGCACCGATCGAAATCGCAATGCAATGTATCGTGAGATGCGCTGATCGGTAGGGGGTCTCTCCGGGCCCGCCGCTGCCGTTGATCCATACCGTTCGGCACCGTTGTTTCTCCGAGGACGGTCCCCATCGCGCCCGGCAACGACAGGAATACGCGCAGTAAACCATCCCTCACCCCTGACCCTCTCCCAGCAAATGCTGGGAGAGGGTTTTTTCGCCTTGGCTCACTTTTAAATAGCCGAAACCCCCGGCCTGACCCAGCCGGGGCGGGCCGCCCGCGAGCAATTTGCGCTTGAAGGTCCGGATGAGAGTCTGCAATTTTTGTTTTTTCCCTGCGGATGATATACTCCGCAAATTCCAGGCGGGTTTTACCCTGCGGAGAAACTTCGATGAAAAACGTGCTCGTCGCCGTCGCATGGCCTTACGCCAACGCCGATATCCATGTGGGCAACCTCACCGGCTCGTATCTGCCGGCGGATATTTTCGCGCGCTATCACCGCCTGAAGGGCAACCGGGTGCTGATGGTTTCCGGAACCGACTCGCACGGGACGCCGATCACAGTCCGCGCCGACGCGGAACATACGACCCCGGAAAAAATCTACCAGCGCTATCATAACCGGTTCATAGATCTCTTCCAGAAAACAGGCCTAACCTACGACCTCTACACCAGCACGCACACCGAGAATCATTTCCGCGCGGCGCAGGATTTTTTCCGGACATTGCAAACCAACGGGTACCTCTACCGCGAAAAACAATCGGTGATGTATTCCGAAAAGGAGAAGCGCTTCCTCCCGGACCGATACGTGGAGGGCGAATGCTACATCTGCCATTACCCGAACGCCCGCGGCGACCAGTGCGACCAGTGCGGCAACCTGCTTGACGCCGCGCAGCTTATAAATCCGCGCAGCCGCACCGACGGTTCCACCCCGGTCATCCGCGAAACCGAGCATTTCTTCCTGGATCTGGCAAAACTTTCCCCGGCGATCGAGAAATTCCTCTCCTCCGGGAAGGAACATTGGCGCCCGAACGTATTGCGTTTCGCACGCAACATGATCGGGGAAGGAGTGCATGGACGGCCGATCACCCGCGACCTGGATTGGGGGATTCCGTTGCCCGAATCCGGATGGGAGGAGAAGCGCCTCTATGTTTGGTTCGAGGCGGTCATCGGTTATTTCTCCGCCTCGATCGAATGGGCCAAGAGCCGCGGCGAACCCGAATCGTGGAAGGATTGGTGGTACGACCCGGAAGCGCTGACCTATTATTTCATCGGGAAGGACAACATTCCCTTCCACGCCGTGATCTGGCCGGCGCAGTTGCTTGGCGCGTCGCGCCTGTACGCCGGGGAAAAGGACGGCACGATCAATCTGCCCACGGACGTGCCCGCCAACGAGTTCATGAACCTGGAAGGGAAAAAGATCAGCGGCTCGCGCAACTGGGCGGTCTGGGGGTTGGATGCGGTCGAGCGCTACGGCCCGGATCCCATCCGCTACTATCTGACCGTCAATATGCCCGAATCGCGCGATACCGATTGGGATTGGGCGGATTTTCTACGCCGCAACAATGACGAACTGGTGGCCACTTGGGGCAACCTGGCCAACCGCGTACTCACCTTCGCGTACCGCAATTGGGACGGGCGCGTGCCGGATCCGGGCGAACTACGCGCGGAGGATAACGAGCTACTGGCCAAAGCCGATCAGGCCTTCACAACCGTAGGCTCCTTATTCGAAGCGGTGCAATTGCGCGCGGCCCTCGGCGATGCGATGGGGCTGGCAGGGGAGGCCAACCGCTACCTTGACCAGCAGGCGCCCTGGTTCCAGATTAAAACGGATCCTGCGGCGGCAGCGAAAACCATTTTCACCGCCCTGCGCGTCATTGATTCGCTGAAGACCCTCCTCGCGCCGGTGATCCCATTTTCTTCGGAAGAACTTCAGGCCGGTTTTGGCTATTCCGGACGCCTTTTCGGTCCGCAGAAGATCGAAGACCGCTCGGATTCCCTCGGATCACGCCCCGTCCTGACCTACGATCCGACCGGCGCGGTCGGGAAGTGGGAACCAAGCCGTCTGGAACCCGGGCGGCCGCTTGCCGAACCGAAACCGCTTTACCGCAAACTCCTGCCGGAGATCGTCGCGCAGGAACGCGCCCGGATGGGAAAACCCTCGGCCTGATCCGATGCGCTGACTTAACGCGCCATCTGTGGAATACCCGATACCCTGGAAGGGATTCTTTCTTAACGGCCCGGGACGGTCTATTCTCGGCCGGAGGACTCCCCGGCCTTGCCGGCCCGGATGCCGCGCCGCCGGTCGGGCAATCCGGAAAGACCGCGAGTGATGGAACTTCGTCCCGGCGATCTTCTATCGAAAATCCCCTTGTCGACACGGCGTATAATAGCCGCCATGCCCGATCTCGCCCTGCCCGTAGTAATCCGAGACACCGCAAGCCTGCAATCCCTCGCGGCGAGTTTGAGCGGGATTCCGCGCGCGGGCGTGGACACCGAATCCAACAGCCTGCATGCTTACCGCGAGCGGGTGTGCCTGCTGCAGATCTCCACCGCCGATAAAGATTACCTCATTGATCCCCTGGCGCTGGCGAACCTCTCCCCCTTAAAAGAATTCCTCGAGGATCCCCGGTCGGAAAAAATCTTTCACGCTGCGGAATACGATCTCCTCTGCCTGCGGCGGGATTTCGGCTTCCGGGTACGGGGCCTGTTCGACACCCACGCCGCCTCGCGCTCTTTGGGCAGCAAGGAATGCGGATTAAATGCGCTGCTGGAACGCGAATTCGGGATCACACTCGACAAACCGATGCAGCGCGCCAACTGGGGACGGCGGCCGCTCACCGAACGCCAGCTCGAGTATGCGCGGCTGGATACGCACTACCTGCCCGCGTTGCGCGACCGTCTTGCCCTCCAAATCGAATCCGCAGGGTATGGGGAGGAACTGCGCGACGAATTCTCCCGTTTGGAGAAAATACCGGATCTGGAATCGACCGGGCCGGAAGGCAATCCTTTTTGGAGGGTGCGGGGGGTTTATGAGTTGCCCCCGCCGGAGCGGGCTATCCTGCTCGCGTTGTTCGAATGGCGGGAACAGGAAGCCGAGCGGATCGACCGTCCGACGTTTCATGTGCTGACCGGCGAGGCGATGATCCGTTTGGCGCAAACCGCGCCGAATTCAGAGGAAGGCCTCGCCCAAGCCGGACTCACCGACCGGACCGTCGATCGCTGGGGAAGGGCGATTCTGAAAATGATCGAACGCGGCAAACGACGCAGGCCCCCCACCCCGGAGCGCCATAACGGAATGGATGATCGGGCGCAAATGCGGCTGGAGGCGGTGCGCAAATGGCGCAAGCGAAAGGCCGAGGCGAGGGGAGTCGAATCGGACGTCATTCTCTGCCGGGATGCGATGTTCCGGATTGCCCGGCAGGCGCCGGGAACTCTTGCCGCCCTGGCGGAGATTCCCGGTGTGGGACCGTACCGGCTTTCGGCGTATGGCGAGGAGATACTCGCCGCGTTGAACAAGTCCACTTAAGGAGTGTTGCATGCGAATCTTCTTTCATGGGGCTGCGCGGACCGTCACCGGATCGCAGTATATCCTCGAGATCAACGGCAAACGGATCCTGCTCGAATGCGGACTCTACCAAGGCCGGCGCGCCGAGAGTTTCGAACGCAATCGCACACTTCCCTATAATCCACGAAAGGTCGACGCGATGATCCTTTCGCACGCGCATATCGACCACAGCGGAAATCTTCCCAATCTGGTGAAGAACGGCTACCCCGGACCGATCCACGTCACCGAGGCGACGGCCGGCCTGCTGCAACTCGTGCTTCTCGACTCGGCACATATCCAGGAATCCGATGCCGCCTATGTCAGCAAGCGCAACGCCCGGCGCGGGAAACCTCCGGTGGAGCCGCTCTACACGACACCCGATGCCGAAGCGGTGATGCCGCTTTTGGCAGGACATGCCTACGATGAACCCTTCGAGCTCGTCCCGGGCGTGCAGGCGACCTTCTTCGAAGCCGGACACATCCTAGGCGCGGCGGGGATCTTCCTGGACATCTCGGAACACGGGAAACGCCGGCAACTGGTATTCTCCGGTGATATCGGACGGCGCGGCCTGCCCATTTTGCGGGATCCGACTCTTCCCCCGCACGCGGACATCCTGATCATGGAATGCACATACGGCAACAAACTGCACCGCGATCTGCACGAAGCGGAGATCGAACTGCGCAACTCCCTTCAGCATACGATCCGGCGCGGCGGGAAGGTCATCGTCCCCTCCTTCGCGATCGGACGGACGCAGGAGTTGGTCTATTGCATGGGGCGCATGATCGAGCAGGGTGAAATCCCGCAAATTCCGATCGTCGTCGACAGCCCGCTGGCGGTGGGAATTTCGGATTTATACGCGAAGTATCCGGATTATTTCGACGAAGAGGCCACTTCGCTCTTGAAAAAAGAAGGGGAGAAACGGGCGCTGGGATATGAATATGTGAGCTTCACCCGCTCCGTGGACGAGTCGAAAGCGCTTAACGACAAACCCGGCCCAATGGTAATCATCTCCGCCTCGGGGATGGCGGAAAGCGGCCGGATCCTGCATCATCTGGCGAACAATATCGGCGATCCTAAAAACACGATATTGATCGTCTCATGGCAGGCGCCGGATACCCTCGGCCGGCTGCTGGCGGAACAATCCAAGGAAGTGAAAATCTTCGGCGAGTCCTATGCGCGCCAGGCGGAAGTGGTCACCATCGGCGGCTTCTCGGCACATGCCGGGCAGAATTTTCTTTACGAATACGCCAAAGCCTCCATCAGCAACTCGGAAGCGCTTTTCCTGATCCACGGCGAGCCAAAATCCGCCCTTCCCTTTCAGGAAAAGCTCAAAGGCGACAACCTATCCACACCGATTTATTATCCGGAATTGGGGGATCAAGCGGAGTTCAATTAAATGTACGAACGCCACACCCAACCGCTCCTGCCGACCCGTCATTTCCTACGGCGGCTTTTCCTGCATGCATTGCTCGCGCTGGCGGTCACGCTGGCCGCCCTCGGAATCGGCATCCTCGGGTATCACTTAACGGAAGGGATGTCCCTGCTCGATGCATTGCTCAATGCGTCGATGATTCTAGGCGGAATGGGACCGGTGGACACGCTCCATACGGATGCGGGTAAGCTGTTCGCGTCGTTTTATGCTCTCTTTGCCGGGATGGTATTCCTCGGGATCGCGGGGATCCTGTTGGCTCCGATCGCGCACCGGTTTCTGCATTGGATGCATTTGGAAGATATCGGAAAAGGAGAGGATGGGGACGGATAAAAAAAAGTCGGTCGAGTAGGGCTGAGCACCTGTCCCGAGCAAAGTGAGGGAGAGCGAAGCCCGTATCGAGACCGGAAGACAATGGAACGGTCTCGATGCACCCGCAAACAACGCGGTCTACTCGACCAACTTCACACAGACGCATGTTATAATTTTTAGCCCCGGAGAGGTGCCAGAGTGGTTGAACGGGACGGTCTCGAAAACCGTTATGGCCTTTTTGGCCATCGTGGGTTCGAATCCCACCCTCTCCGCCAGATTTTTTCCGCGTCCGCTTTTTCGCCCATGCCCTGCTTCCCCGGCACTCCCGGCATACCCATCAGGATCCCCATCCCATGTCCATCGAAGAGAACAAATCCATAGTTCGCCGCTATTTCGAAGATGCTCCGCGCAATCCGGAAGTGTGCCGCGAGATTTTTACGCCTGCGATTCGTTTTCACACGATCCAACACGCCTCGCTGACGCCGCAAGTTTCGGAATCCACTCCGCAGGCCGAGATGGAAGCCTACGAATGGCTGAAAACCGTCTGGTCGCCCGAGTGGGAGATGACGATCGACGAGATGATCGCCGAAGGCGACCGGGTGATGGTGCGCTGGACGTTCTCCGGCGTTTAGGTGGGGGAGTTTTTCAGCCTGCCGCCGACCGGAAAAGCGGCGGCCTATTGCGGGATCAATATTTTCCGGATCGCGGACGGTAAGATCGCCGAGGTCTGGGACCTTTACGACCGGTTATGGATGTGGCAGCAGCTCGGAGTCTTCGCTGATGTAAAAGATGCAATTGCGCAAAAAAAGCAAGGCTATCTCCACGGGGCACCGTGAATACGGAATAACGCCCCATCCCGGCATCCCGCGCGGCGCGGATCCGGCGAGGTTTCCGGTCTGCTGCCGGATGTGCATGATTGGTTTGATATAAAAGGCCTGTTTCCGTTTTAAGAGACAGTATCTCATTCCTCAATTGCGCTTCCATTTGATATATACTTTAAACACAGGGGAGATCTCCTGGTTCTTCGTTGCATGGATGGCGGACATCCCCGATGAATAGCGGTTTTAGTTCCGCCGACGGGCCGGAAGATGGCGCTCCGGTTCCCGATTCCGACCGGCCCTCCAAAGGAGGATTTCGATGACGATCCGAGCGCGGTCCTTTTTCCTGCTGATCCTGCCGGCGATATTTCTCCTCAACCCGATTACCACCCTGGCCGCTGCACCGACTCCATCTGCGGAACGGATACCCGGCGTCTACATCGGTTGGATCAATATGACCATCATGCATCAATTTTCAGCGAGCGCGGGGCCATCTTCGACCAGCTTTAATATCGATATGATTAATTCGACGGGAAGCCTTGAGATCCAATTGCTATCCGACAACTCCAACTATATCCACGTCGAGCTACCCGTTCCGATTGATTTCCGAACCAGTGTGGACTCGGGGGATGAAAAAGCGGAATGCCGGGGATGGACCATCACCGGCTCGGCGCACGGAAAAGCCGCGGGTACCGCCATCAATGCACCGTTGCTCCCTCTGGGAAGCTATACCTTGTCGGTAATAACATTCAGCCTGGGTAGTTTATCCGGCCAGTATTCCCCGAACGGAAAATGCCCTTCGTGGGATTGGAAGGCATCCTCCCGGGAAGGCCTTAGCGCTGATTTTATCAATATTTTTGGCGATGGCGGTTGGTCGTTCACTGCGTCAAAAGCTGGATATACCGGCATGTCCGGCCGATGCGAAAATTTTATATGGGGAAAATCAAAAGGCCAGCGCCTCGAGTGCTCCTGGCGCGTGTTTCGGGTTTCGAACCAGCCGGCCAAATAATTTCCTCAGAAAACCTGTTCATCCACCAGGAGAAATTCCAATGAGGCATCCAACGCTTTCAAAAATCGCAATGGGTATCGCCGCAACCGGGCTTCTCCTTTCCTGCAGCATCCTGGAAAGTTCCGCCTTCCAGGGATCGGATACCTCAATACCGGGAAAACTCGAAGCGGTGCAAACCTTAGAGGATCCCCGGGTTGAGGAAGTATATGCGCTGCGATCTGTTCAAATGCTGCTCGAAACGGCTTTCTCAGGAAAAACACCAAATCGAACCGTTATTTCCATCGACGCGGAAGGCAACCAAAAAATAGAGTTAACCGTTCCACGAGCGGATGGAAGCGTCGATCCATCGGGTGCGAACGTTCTCGAGATCTTCGTGATCGGCGGGACTGCCTACTCCCGGATGGGAAAGGAAGGTTCCGCAGAAGCCGATCCGTCGCAGGATAACGCGCTGCACGGAATTCTTTACGGTCCGACCGGACCGGGCATGTGGCTGATGCTGCTGCCCCGGGACGCTCTGCAATCCACCGGAACGGAAAACAAGGGCGGTTTCGAAACGCAGCGCTATTCCGTGGATGGATCCATTGAGGAAGGGACCGTCCAAGGGGAGATCTGGGTGGACAAGCAGACAGGTGCCCTGATCGGAGCGGATCTTTCGATTTCGGAGAGTCTAATCTCCGCGGACGGAAGCGGAGCTAGTGGAACGGTGTCGATCGTACTGACCGTGGAAAAAGCAGATGTGCCCGCCATCACGCTCCCCTAAATAAGGGATACGGAACCACAAAAGAAAAAACCGATCATGTGTTGTGATCGGTTTTTATTTTCGATTGAGCAGACGGACTATCGACGGGATTATTCTCCCGATGATTACTGCGTCCGTTTGCCCTGTCCCATCCCGCGCGGCGCGCGGCCGGCAAGGTTGCCGGTTTGCGGGCGGATGCGCGGAATCGATACCCGCACGGAAGTCCCCTTTCCCAAAACAGACGCGATGTTCAATTCGCCGTTCACGGCGCGCGCCCGTTCCTCCATATTCGCCAGGCCGTGAGGCTCCACCGATACCTGCCGGGCCGGTTCGAATCCGCCGCCGTTATCGGCCACTTCCAACATCACGCGGTCCCCGACCTGAGCCAGGGAAACCTTCAGCCGGGTGGCCCGCGCATGCCGGGCGACGTTGGCCAGCGCCTCCTGGGCGATGTGGAACAATGCGTCGGCCGCGGCCGGCGCCAGCCAGCGGCCGGCTTCCTCGGAAAGCTCGGCCTCGGCGGAGATCGGCGTGTTGACGCAGAATTCGCGGATGAGCATATCCAAACCGACCGCGAGGTTATCGAAGATGAAGCGCTTGGGACGCAGATCGGTGATGTATTCGCGGATGTCACGGATCACGGCGTTCAGCCCCGAGATCGCACGCTCCAGCTTCGAGCGCGCCTCCGGCGAAGTCTTCCCCATCTCCAGAAGGCCCTCTTCCAAACTCAATCCGACGGCGTAGATGGACTGAATGATCCCGTCGTGCAAGTCCATCCCGATCCGCTCGCGCTCCTCCATGACGGCCAAGCGTTGGGCTTTGCGGTGCAGCAAGCCGTTTTCCACAGCCGTGCCGACGCTTAATCCGACCGCCGCCAGCAGCGCTTTGTGCCGATCGGTGAACTCCATGAGCTCCGTGGAGGAGAGCATCATCACACCCAACACGCGGCCTTTGGAATTTAACGGAATCCCGATCACCATCCGCAGCCCGTTTGCGCGGAAAGCGTCATCGTCAAATCCCGGCTCCGCCGGAGGATCCACCACCACGGTGAGTTCCCTCGACGACGAGGCCCGGCCTACCAATCCCTCGCCGAGAGAAAAAGCATCCTTCTCCCAGTAATACGCCCGGAGGTCGCCGCGCTGCATCGCCATCCGCACGTCGCCGGCGTCCTCCTCCCGCAGAAAAATCTGTCCGCTGAGCGCCCGGAAGTGCAGCATCATCCGGTCGAGCGTGGTGGCCAGGATCCCCTCGAGTTCCAGGGTGGTGCTTGCGGCGACGGAGACGTCGTTGAAAATCGACAGTTCCCGGTTGCGTTCGGTCAGTTCGCGCTCGTCTTCCTGCAAACGCACCCGGGAGCTGGCATTTTCGATCGCCACGGAGGCGAAGGAAGCAAGGATTTCCATTCCCCTCTGATCTTCCGCGCTGAATCCTTCCGCTCCTACTTTATCCGCCAGGAGGATTTCCCCCGCCACCTTCCCTTCCAAAATCAAGGGAACCCCCAGGACGGAATGGATCTGCAATAATCCGCCCAATTTACCCAAGACGCGTACGTCCTGCTGCACATCCGCGGAATTCAACGGGACGCCCTCCCGGCACAGCGCCGCGATGAGTTTCCACCACAAGGCTGGGACGGAGAATATTTCCTTATCCATCGGATCGGAGAATGAGTAGACGAACCTGTCCAAATCCCCCTTATCGTCCAACAGTGCGGTGACGGCATGCCGGGCATTGGACAAGCGGCGCGCGAAGCTGGCCGTCCGGTCGAGAACGGCATCCACCGACATTTCCCGCACGAGCTCCAGATTGATCCGGTGCAGCCCTTCGAGATCCGCCATACGTCCCAGGGAAGGATGCGAGTCCATATACCAAAGGATTATAAAGGAAAACAAAGACCGGGGCCGGCTTAAAGACAGAGGCGGTTTTTAAAAACCGCCTCTGTCTTTTTCACACGACCAAATTGATCAGTTTATCCGGGACAAAGATCACCTGGCGCGGCGTTTTGCCCTCCAGCCATTTCCGCACTCCTTCGCTTGCCAGGGCCAGTGCGCAGGCCTCTTCCTTTCCGGTCCCCGCCGGAAGCTGCATCCGCTCGCGCAGCTTTCCGTTGACCTGTACCACAATGGTTACCTCATCTTCGGCGGCAAGCGCGGGATCGAAATCCGGCCAGGTCTGCAGGTGGATCGATTTCGCCCCCTGCCCCTTGCGGAAGTGCCAGAGTTCTTCCGTGAGATGCGTCGCCACCGGCGCCATCAGGAGCAGCAGGTTGTCGATCGCCTGCTCCCAGACCGGGGTGGCGTAGAGAGCGGTCTCACGATTTTTATAGAGTGTGTTGGTGAACTCCATCAACGCGGAGATGATGGTATTGAATTCGAATTGCTCGAAATCGCGGGTCACCCGCCGGATGGTCTGGTGTGTGGATCGCGCGAGAGCCCGGCCCGCGTTCTCCTCCGCGGGAGCGGAGCGGATCCTGGGCGGATGCGCAACCAGCTCCCACACCCGGTTCAACCAGCGGTGCGTCCCTTCGATCCCGGTGGAGCTCCACGGGGCGCCCTGATCCCAGCGCGCGAAGAACATCAGGTAGGCGCGCACGGTATCGGCGCCGTACTTTTTCACCAGCACGTCCGGCGCGATCACGTTGCCGCGGCTCTTCGACATCTTTTCCGAATCCTCGCCGAGGATGATCCCCTGGTTGCGCAATTGCAGCATCGGTTCGGGCCCGCGGGTGATGCCCATGTCGCGGCAGGCTTTATGGAAGAAGCGCGTATAGATCAGATGCATTGTGGCATGTTCGATCCCGCCGGTGTAGGTATCCACCGGCATCCAGTAATCGTACTGGTCCGGGTCGAACGCGGCGCTGTCGGCCTTCGGGCTCAGGTACCGCAGGTGGTACCACGACGAGCACATGAAGGTGTCCATCGTATCGGTTTCGCGCCGGGCAGGCCCGCCGCACACCGGGCAGGTCGTGCGGGCCCAAGTGGGATGCAGTTTGAGCGGGCTCTCCCCGGTCGGCTTCCAAGCCACGTCGTCCGGCAGAAGCACCGGAAGCTGGTCCTCCGGCACGGGCACTTGCCCATGCACGGGACAGAGAATCATCGGGATCGGCGCACCCCAGAAACGCTGGCGGGAGATCAACCAATCACGCAGACGGTAGGAGACCGTCGGCCCGCCGGCATTCTTCGCAGCGAGCCACTCGGCGACCTTTTTTACGGTCACGGCGCCGGGTGTGCCGCTGAACTCCCCGGAGTGGATCATCACCCCGTTCTGGTCGTGGAACAGCGCGTCGCGGTAGAACTCCACCGCCCAGACCATTTCCATCAGGGTCCGCTTGCTGCGAACGTTCGGTTCCAGTTCCTGACAGCGCGCCAGGATCTCCTGCTCCGAGTCGATGCTGTCCCACTCGCGGACCCCGTCCTCAAAGATGAACTGCCAATTCGTGCCGACGATTTCGTTCCAGCAGCCCGGCTGCAGGTGCGCGCGCGCAATCTCGATGTAGCGGTCGATCTTTTCCGGAGGCAGAGTGATGTACAGCGAACCCTCCCGCTCTTCCAAGGGGATCCCTTCCGCCCGCAACGCGTCCGCCAGGCCGGGTTTCATCGTTGCGCCGAGCGCGAAGGATTTGGTCAGCCCGTCGGTGCGGTCGATCACCGGCAGGATCGGCAGACCGTACTTCAGGGCGAAATCGAAATCGCGCTGGTCGTGCGCCGGGACGGCCATGATCGCACCGGTGCCGTACGTGATCACCACATAGTCGGCGATCCAGATCGGGATGCGCACGCCGTTGACAGGATTGACGGCGAATCCGCCGGTGAAGACACCGGTTTTTTCCTTGTCGGCCGATTCGCGCTGGATGTCGGATTGCCGCAGCGCTTGTTTTACATACGCCTCGACCTCCGCTTTTCGCTCGGGCACGGTGAGCGTTGCCACCAGCGGGTGCTCCGGCGCCAGGACCATGAAAGTGGCGCCCCACAGCGTATCCGGCCGGGTGGTGAACACCTCGAGCGGATCACCCGCCTCGGTGCGGAAGATCACCCGCGCGCCCTCGCTGCGGCCGATCCAGTTGGTTTGCAGCGTTCGCACCCGCTCGGGCCAGTCGATCCCGGAAAAATCCAGGAGCTCTTCGGCGTATTTGGTCAACCGGAAAAACCACTGCTCGAGATTCTTTTTAATAACCGGGGTTTCACAGCGCTCGCAGTGCCGGTCGTCGCCCCATACCTGCTCGCGCGCCAGGGTCGTATTGCAGTTCGGGCACCAATCCACCGGCGACATTTTCTTGTACGCCAGCCCGTGCTTGAACAGCCGGACGAAGAACCATTGCGTCCAGCGGTAATACTCCGGATCGGAGGTGACCGCCTCGCGGTCCCAATCCCACATCGCGCCCATCGCGCGCAGCTGCCCGCGCATCTTGTCGATGTTGGAATAAGTCCAGATCTTCGGGTGGATGCCGCGCTTGATTGCGGCGTTCTCGGCCGGCAGGCCGAACGAATCGAATCCGACCGGGAACATCACGTTCCAGCCGCGCATGCGCATGAAGCGCGCCCGCGCGTCGGAGGGCGTCATCGCATACCAGTGACCGATATGCAGATCACCGCTGGAATAAGCCAGCATGGTGAGGACATAGTTTTTCTTCCGCGTCCGGTCGATGACCGCGCGATACAATCCGGCCTGATCCCAAGCCCTCTGCCATTTGGGCTCGATGATTCCGGGCTGGTAGGATTCGAATTCCGCCTTCGCAGCGGGTTCGGCTTTTTGCGCCTTCGGTGGAACAGACGCCGGTTTCACCCTGGATTCCACGATCTGCAGCGCCTGATCTTTTTTACCGACCACCAGTCCTCCTGCTTCCCGCGGGGCAGTCTTTACAGCCTTGCTTTGCGGCCCTCGTTTTGCTTTGGCCAAAAGGGTTTTGGGCGGAGAAAGGCGCGTGCGCCGAACGGACTTGACTGCGGCCTTTCTTTTTACAGGCGCGGGGGTCGGTTTCCGTGCGGCGTTTTTCTTTCCGGGTTTGGCGTTCTTCTTGGATGTTGGCATCGGCTCCTCCTCGATTGCTGTCCTAACCTCCCATCCCCGGCTTCGCCACCCCTTCCCCCCTTCCCGTGACACGGGAAGGGGGGAAGGGGCGCCCCGAAGGAACTGAGGGGCGGGGATGGGGGGTTAGGACAGGCTAACAAAAAATCCCCTTCGCCAGGGGCGAAGGGGATTCGCGGTACCACCCTGATTACCCCGCACAGCGCGCGGGGTCACTCATCGGCTGTAACGGGCTTGCCCGCCGCGGGTTACTGATGGTTCACCTGCGGAGCGAGGCCCCTCGGAAGAACGCCTCGGGACGAGCCGGCGAGTTCGGCCTGATGCGCTCCGCGGGCGCGGGCGGGGCTTGCACCACAGCACCCCGTTCTCTGGCGGATGGCCTACTGCTCCGGTTTGACGCTGATTATTAAGTTGTGCGCCGGATTCCTCCGGGCGCGCCTGCCAAGCGCCTCTAATATAATTTGCTTCGGCATCTTTGGCAAGGGTATGTATCCCTTTGTTTTTCTACTCCTGACCGGTTTTAGAAACCATCGATGCGAGGCCAGCCCCGGCTTCTCATGGGCGGACTCGCATCGATAGGCAAGCCGAGTTTCTGAACCGAAGAAAGCTGCTCGAATTACCCCGCTATGCCGGCTCCGGAAGGAACCGGATCGACCAATGCCAGCTCTCTCCATCCTCTCCGACGACAATATATTCGAAGGCGAATTCCTCGCCCTGCATCAATTGATCCCATGTCGTTGTAAAATAAGCGACCACCGCACCCCCGATCCCTCCAAACTCACCCGTTCCGATCTTTCCATCCCATCGCAGGATCGCGCGCATCCCTTCGGGTGTGCCGATCTGGAATTTAATCACCGCCTTGCCGCCTCCCGTCACGGTCGGCGTGCTTGCAATCGGGGTAATTTCAAATCCTTCCATGCCTTGCGGCGATACGATGGAAATGTGCACTGGGAAGGGATTCGGCCCCTCCGTCACCTTGCTCGGGTAGGAATCCGTCTCGGTCTCGAACATCGGGCAAATGTTGTAACCAAATATTTTGCCGGTGCCGGAAACCTGGAGATCCGCCATGGGAGCCTTGAACTCGGCGCCTTCCTTCAGCAAACCACCGTACGGTCCCGGAAGGCTGTCTTTGGTGGGTCGCGCGAAAACGATCTTATGGAACTCCGAATCAAAATCCAGGTTTATGAGTCCCCCGGAGTTGGTATACGGACCACATTGGGCTCCGGTAAAAACCCCGCCGACATAGATTCCATAGGGGACGGATTCCAGCACTGACGAGGTATTTCCCGACCCACCGCCTCCTGCGCCGCTGTTGTCGGAATCCCCGCCGGCGCCCAAAGCCGAGCCGGTCGGGGTTTCCTGCGCATCTCCAGCCGGTGAAATAAGCCCGGACAGGCTGCAGCCGAGCAGGAAGAGTACCGGCACCACGAGAAGACACGCTCGATTTGCTTTGTCACTTGCCATGTTAATCCTCCTTTTGATACTTTGGACTACTCCAGTATACGGAATTCTCGCCAAAATCCAACCGTGAAAACCTATAAAAAACCTCCAGAGAATCTTTGCTTTGCGAATTCCGCGGAATGAGAATCGCGATAGGCGGGGGATGTATAATCAATCCGATTTTTCCACACTCCCATAAACCGTCATGGCCGATGATCTGCTGGTGACCAAGCTGATACGCCCTCCCGTCCCGGCCGGATGGATACCGCGCGAGCGGCTGTTCCTCCATTTGGACGATGGTCTTTCCCGACGGTTGACGCTTGTTTCCACTCCGCCCGGATTCGGGAAGACCACCCTGTTGAGTTCCTGGGCGTCGCGGTTGGAAATACCCGCCGCCTGGATCTCGCTCGATGAAGGCGACAACGATCTCTCGCGTTTCCTCGAATATCTGACCGCTGCGGTTCGGGGGGTCGACGCCGGCGCCGGCGAGCCGATCCCGCCGTTCCTGCAATCGACGCGCGAACGCGCACAGAGGGTGCTCACCGGTCTGCTTAATCGCCTGGCCGGCCAGACCACCCATTCCATCCTGATCCTCGACGATTACCATCTCATCCAGGAGGAAGGAGTGCACAAGGCGCTCCTCTACTTTTTGGAACATCTGCCGCCCACCATGCACTTGGTGATCTCCTCGAGGGCGGATCCCCCGTTTCCTCTGGCGCGGATGCGCGGCCGTGCCGAAGTCATCGAACTGCGACAGGATGACCTGCGCTTGACGGCCGAAGAAACAGCCGCTTTTTTATCACAAACGATGCGGATCAACCTTGCCCCGGAGGATATCCAAACCCTGGCGGATTGCACCGAAGGCTGGATCGCCGGAATGCAGCTGGCGGCGGTCTCCATGCAGCGTGACGAAGATCCGGCCCGATGGATTCATACTATCGGAAGCGGAAACCGCTACATTCTGGATTATCTTATGGATGAGGTTTGGCGTCGGCAACCCGACGATGTCCGCACCTTCCTTTTACGGACGTCGCTGGTGGACCGTTTTTCCGTGGATTTATGCAACACGCTGACCGGCGGCGACAACGGGCGATCGATGCTGGAACGACTGGAAAACTCCAATCTGTTCATCACCCCGTTGGATGCCGAGCGTACATGGTATCGCTATCACCGATTGTTCGCCGATCTGCTGCGCCACCGCCTCCGGCAGGAGCGCCCGTCCGACATCCCCGGGTTGCATCGCGCCGCCGCCGCCTGGTTCGAAGGAAAAGGATTGATCGAAGAGGCGATTGAGCACTGCCTTTCTGTCGGCGAATACGAAAAAGCCGTACAGCTCATCCAGGATTCCGCCGAGGAAAACCTTGCCCGGGGCACGGTCATCACTTTCCTGCACCGCCTGGACCAGATCCCGATCGAAACACTCAACCGCCATCCGCTGCTTTGTATCTACCAGGCCTGGGCGTTTATTCAAAGCGGGCGGGCGGCCGCGGATGCGGAAGCCCGGTTACAGGCGGCCGAGCACAACGATCCCGGGGGGATCACGGCCGCCAAAGCGACGGCCGTGCGGGCGCTGGTGCAATACATCCGCGGCGACTTTCCGCTCTCCATCCGTCTGGCCGAGCAGGCGTTGGAAGGCATCCGCGAAGACAGCATACTCCTATGGAGCATTGCCGCCTTAAGCCTCGGTTCATCGCGCCTTGCGGAAGGCGATACGGAAGAGGGGTTGAGGGTTTATGCGGAGATCGCCCGCCGAGCCGAAAAAGCCGGCAATGCGGTCCTCGCCGCAATGGCGCTCGTGGGATCGGCCAAGCTGTGGATCCGGCGGGGCAAGCTGCATCAGGGATACTCGCTTGCCCGAAAAGCGTTGGAACTCGGAACCGACACGCAAGGCAAACAAACTCCCGCCGCCGGGCTTGCGTTTATCGTTCTCGGCGAACTGCATCGCGAATGGAACGACCTCGCCGCCGCCGAGAAGGAAATCCTCCAGGGAATCTCCCTCGTCCGCCATTGGTCGGAAGCCCGCCTCGTGGATGCCAGCCTCATCCAGGCGCGCATCCGCTTCAGCCGGGGCGACTGGAACGGCGTGCGAGAGACGTTGAAGGAAGCCCGACAGGCGGCGAGCCACACCCGCATAACGGAAGTCGACGATTTTGCCGTGGACATGCAGCAGGCGCAAATGGATCTTGCTCAAGGCGATCGGGACAAAGTCCAGCGTTGGATCCGGGAGCGCAATGTGGAGAAGGACCACGGACCGGCGGACGTGCAGAAACGGGGAAACCCCGACGATTTGCACATGCGCAAGTACGAGCATTTGGTGCTGGCGCGTTTCTATATCTCCCGCAATCAGATCTCGAAGGCGCTGAGTCTGCTGGACGCCTGGCTTCCGGAACTGGAACGGCAGCAGCGCATGGATCTGGTCCTTCAGATTCTTGTCCTCAAAGCACTCGCCTGGCAGGCCGCAGGCGACCTCTCTAAGGCGTGTTCCCAATTGCAGCAGTCCTTAAAAATAAGCGAATCGGAAAGCTACATACGGTTGTTTGCGGACGAAGGAATCCCCATGGTACGCCTGTTGCGCGAAATGGCCGCGCGCGGCCTCTCGTCCGAATACACGGAGAGGGTGTTGGCGGCTTGCGCTCCTGTGGAAACCGTTAAGGCGGGCAGACCGAAGCCTGGATCGATGGAAATGCTGAGCAGACGGGAGATGGAGGTCCTGCGGCTTATCGCCGACGGGCTTTCAAATTTGGAGATCGCAAAGCGGCTGACTCTTTCCCCCGGGACGGTTAAAGTCCACACCCGGAACATCTACGACAAACTCGGCGTGAAGAGCCGGACCCAGGCGCTGGCGAAAGCCAAAGCCGCCGGGCTGCTCTCCTGACGGAATATCCCCGGAAAATACCACCGCATCTACCACTTTTGGCAGATAGCAGATCCCTCCTATTCCCTTACACTGGATATGCAACAGACTGGAGACGCCCGCATGGGAAGAAAGCAAGCACCTGAGGTATCCATCCGCCAGCCAAGGAAGACTGGACATCCGGCGGAATATGAGATCCAAACCGAGGGAAAGCTGGACCCCGGCTGGTCGGAATGGTTTCCAGGGATGAGAATCGTATCCGAAGAGGCAACGCCCGATGCCACCGAGACAATCCTGCGCGGCTTCGTGCCGGATCAATCCGCATTGCGCGGCATTCTGTGCAAATTATGGGATTTGGGATTGACCATCCTTCGCGTGGAACAACGTCCAGCAGGTGAAGACGAGAGGAGAAAATCCTCATGACCGAACCGAAGACCACCAAGCCGTCAGGCGCCATGGGATATATCACTCCGCTCTCCGCAGGCCATTTGACGCTGGAGTCCGTCGGCGGGAAAGGCTATTCGCTATCCCGGATGGTTGCGGCCGGCCTGCCTGTGCCGGACGGTTTTTGCGTCACCACCGACGCATACCAGCGGTTCGTCGCCGACAACGACCTCTCGAAAGCCATCCTCACCGCATTGCAGTCGGCGGACGCGGATAACCCCGCGACTCTCGAGGAATGCTTGCGGACGGTTCAAAACGCATTTCTCGCCGCCCCGATACCAAGCGCCATCGCCGAATCAGTGGCGCTCGCGTATGGAAAGTTGGGCGGTCAGGATACCGCCGTCGCCGTGCGGTCTTCGGCCACGGCGGAGGATCTGCCCAACCTCTCGTTCGCCGGTCAGCAGGAAACCTTCCTTAATGTACGCGGAACGGCCGCCGTGCTGGACGCCGTCCGGCGTTGCTGGGCTTCCCTATGGACGGCACGCGCGATCAGCTACCGGATCCGCCACCGCATTGATCATGCAGACGTCAGCCTGGCGGCCGTGGTGCAGCTACTGATACCCGCCGAGGTTTCGGGTGTGCTCTTCACCGCCAACCCTCTCAGCGGACGACGGGATCAGGCGATGATCAACGCCGCCTGGGGTTTGGGGGAGTCCGTCGTAGGCGGTTTGGTATCTCCGGATACGATCACCATGGATAAAACCCGCAGCAAGGTGCTTTCACGGCAGGTCGCCGATAAACAGACCATGACGGTGCTCCTGGAAAACGGTACCGAAGAGCGGCCGGTGCCTGAGAAGATTCGACGGAAGCCGACGCTGACCGACCGTCAAGCGGCGGAACTGGTAAAGCTCGGATCGAAAGTGGAGCGCATGTACGGCTCGCCGATGGATATCGAATGGGCGATCCGGGGAGGGAAAATCCACCTGCTGCAAGCCAGGCCGGTCACCGCCCTCCCGCACCAGGAAGGGCCGTCACAGGCGTGGGAGCTGCCCGATCCCAAGGGGCAATACATGCGTGGAAGCATCGTAGAGTTGCTGCCCAACCCGCTCAGCCCGTTGTTTACCACAATGGGGATCCGGTTCTTCATCGAAGGCAACCGCACGATGGCCAAGGATCTCTTCGGTTCCGAGTCGGTCATTCCGGAGAATTACCTTCTGGGAATCGGCGGATTCGCCTATATGAAGGTCAGTTACACGCCGGCCGAGTGGTGGGCGATGCTGCGGTACATGGTACCCAGCATGCCGCGCATGATGCGCGAGGGCGTTCCCTACTGGCGCAACGTGGGTCTGCCGAGATATCAGGAAGCCATCGCGCGCTGGGAAGGTAAATCGCTTCCCGGACTCACCGCGGGAGAGCTTTTGGCCGGCGCGCGCGACGTGTTAAACGGATATGCCGTGCATCTCGGCGCGCTGATGGCCAGCACGATGGGTCCTTCCGCAGGCAGCGAGGGCTTGTTCACGCAGGTCTACAACAAAATCGCAAAGCGCGAGGGCGATCCGGAAGCGCCCGTATTCCTGATGGGCTTCGAAAACGCGCCGCTTCGTGCGGAAAAGAACCTCTACGATCTGGCGGTATGGTCTAAGGATCGGGGGATGCTGACCGCTCATCTTGCCGCCGGTACCGCCGAGGAAATCGCCGCCGAGTTTTCCAATGGAATTTGCCCGTCGGAGGTCCCCGCGCCCGATTGGGGGGAATGGAGGCGCATCTTGGCCGATCACCTCAAACGGTTCGGGTATGCCATTTACGATATGGATTTTGCATGCCCTCTGCCGGCCGATGACCCTGCGCCGATCGTGGAAATCCTCCGCCGGTACATCGCGGGAGAAATCCGAAGCCCTTACGAACGGGAGCGGGAATTAAAAGATGCGCGCGAGAAAGCGGTGGCGGATGCCCGCGCCCACCTGAAGGGGTTGAAACGCTGGGCGTTCGAAAAATCCCTTAAGTGGGCGCAATCACAGGCTCCGTTGCGGGAGGATGGAATTGCCGAGATCGGACTGGGCTATCCTCTCCTGCGCCGGCTGCTGTTCGAACTGGGCGGACGGCTGGCGCAAGCCGGGATGATCTCCGGATCAGACAAAATCTTCTGGCTGGAGGAATCTGAGTTGGAATCCGCGGCGGCCGCCCTGGACCGCGGCGAAGCGCTGCCGGATCACAGGGAATCGGTCCGCCGGCGGATTGCCCAGTGGAAGGTCCGCAAGGCAATCGTCCCGCCGCCGATGCTTCCTCCTTCCAGCAAATTCATGGGGATCAGCACCGAAGGCTGGTTGACTGCGACCGAGGGCGAACAGGGAACGAACACACTCAAGGGCATCGGCACCAGCGCCGGGGTGGTCACCGCGCCTGCGCGTGTGTTGCACGGGCCAGAGGATTTCGATCAGATGAAATCCGGCGATGTGCTGGTGGCCGCGATCACCACTCCCGCCTGGACGCCGCTTTTCAGCATCGCATCCGCCGTGGTGACGGATATCGGCGGGCCGCTCAGCCACAGTTCGATCGTGGCGCGCGAGTACGGGATCCCCGCCGTGCTGGGGACCGGCGTGGCGACCCGGCGGATTCGCAGCGGGCAGACCGTCACCGTCGACGGTGGTGCGGGGACCGTTCGGCTTGGGGAAGTGGGACAGCGATCACCGGTCGCGTGAGAAAAACACTCTCCGCTTCTCCCACAAGGGAGTCGAACGATGCTCACGGGTTTGAATAAAAACGTTGCCATCCTTTCCTTGACCCTGGTCGTCGTCTCGCTCGGATTCGGGATGGTCATCCCGGTCTTCCCTTTCCTGATCACGGACCTGGGAGGCGGCGGAACCGAGCTCGGCCTGCTCGTGGCGGTCGCCGCAATGACCGAACTCATCTTCGGACCTTTTTGGGGCGGCGTTTCCGACCGGATCGGACGCAAGCCGGTGCTTGCGCTGGGGATGTTCGGGTATGCGGTTTCGCTGATCCTCTTCGGGATTGCATCCGAGATGTGGATGTTGTTCCTTTTCCGCGCACTTTCCGGCGTGCTGACTGCGGCAGCCGCCTCCAGCGCGATGGCCTACATCGGCGACAGCATCCCGCAGAAGGAACGCGGCGGCGGGATGGGGATCCTCGGCGCGGCGGGCGGATTGGGTTTGATCCTCGGTCCGGGGTTCGGCGGTTGGCTGGGGGCCGATTCGCTTGCCACTCCGTTCTTTGTCGGCGCGGCGATCGCGTTCGCAACGGTCCCGCTGGTGCTGTTCCTCTTGCCCGAATCGCTGCCCGCCGGCGCCCGCCGAAAGGAAGACGGGCAACCCCATCCCCGCGCAAAGCAAAACCTCGTTCCTCCACTTCTCGGTCCGATCGGCATCCTGCTGTTCCTGGCATTCCTGGCAAGCTTCGGCCTGGCGAACTTCGAGGCGGTCTTCGGTTTATACGGATTGAATAAATTCCAATTCGGTCCGGCGGAAGTGGGAACGATCCTTACCGTTGTCGGGCTGGTTTCGACGCTGGGAAAAATCTTCACCGGCGCGCTCACCATCCGCTGGGGCGACTCCGCAGTGATTAAAACCTCCCTGCTGGCCGGATCGATCGGATTTCTTGTGCTCCTCGCGGCCAACTCCTACCCGACCATCCTGCTGGCAACCGGTTTCTTCATCCTTTCGAAAACCTTCCTGCGGCCGTCGGTCCTTTCCCTCACCTCCCGGCGCACGACCCTCGGGCAAGGAATCACGATGGGATTGAGCAACTCTTCGATGAGCCTGGGCCGCATCGTCGGCCCGATCTGGGCGGGGATCGCGTTCGATTTCAATTTTGATTATCCATACCTCTCGGGTGCGGCGATCCTCTTTATCGGATTCCTCATAAGCCTGGCATCGCTGGCAGCCCCTGCCGACTCATCCGTTGAAATTCCCAAATCCCCGTAATCCCTTGATGAACGCAGGCGAAAACGGCGAGGATTCCTTCCGCCGTGATTGCGGATTGCAACCGCTGCCTGCGAGTTGAGCAGTCCGCCAAAACGACGTACACTAATCCCGGAACCCTGGTCCGCCGAACACGAGGTGCAGCATGAACGTCCTTGATATCCGGACCGTGATGATCAGCTACATTCTCAGCAACGCCATATGCGCCGGCGTCATATATCTGTTATGGCGCCGGAATCGCGGCCGGTTTTCCGGAACCGGCCTTTGGCTGGCGGATTACGTCATGCAATTCGCCGCCGTGCTGCTGATCGCCCTGCGCAGCGTCATGCCGGAGATCATCCCCGTCATCCTCGGAAACGGCCTGGTCATCGCAGGCACGATCCTCCTGTACGCGGGAGTAGAGCGCTTTGTCGATCAACGCGGGCCGCAACTCCAAAACGCCGTTCTGCTGGCGGTTTTTCTCCCCGTCCATGCCTACTTTCTGATCATCCATCCGAGCCTGACCGCCCGCAATATCAACCTCTCCCTGGCTTTGCTCGCCATTTGTGCCCAATGCGCATGGCTCTTACTGCGCCGGACGCCTCGAGAATTGCGCTCTTTCACCGCGGCCGTAGGCCTGATCTTCATCGGATACTGTCTGGCCAGCCTCTTTCGTATTACGGTTGATTGGATCGTGCCATCCGGGAACGACTTTTTCCAATCCAATATCTACGACACACTGGTGTTGATGACCTACCAGATGCTTTTCATCGCGTTAACCTTCAGCCTGTTCCTGATGGTCAACCGCCGATTGTTTTTGGATCTCGAACGAGATATTGTCGTCCGCCAGGAGATGGAAGAGGCTTTGCGCATCAGCCAGGAAAAGTTTTCCAAGGCGTTCCATTCCAGCCCGGACGCCATCCTAATATCCCGTCTGCGCGACGGTCAGCTTCTGGAGGTCAACGACGGATTCTGCCGATTGACGGAATACACGCGCGAGGAGGCACTGGCCAGTTCTTCCATCCAGTTATCGCTCTGGGTGGATATTCGGGATCGGGATCATTTTATCGCAGCGCTGCGCACGGAACGCCGCGTTTACAACCTGGAATTTGACTTCCGGACGAAATCCGGGGAAATCCTGCACTGCCTGTATTCGGGCGAGCTCATCGACTTGGCCGGTGAGACGCACATTATATCCATCGTGCGGGATATCAGCGAATGGAAAAAAGCGGAAGAGACCCTCCGCTTGCGGTTGACCTTGTGGGAATATTCGGCGGACCACACCGTCGACGAACTGATGCAAAAATCGCTCGACGAAATCGAACGGATCACCGGCAGTCCCATCAGTTTCTACCATTTCGTACTGAAGGATGAGAGGACCCTTTCCCTTCAAGCCTGGTCCACCCGGACCCTGCGCGAGTTTTGCCGCGCGGAAGGCCGGGGGATTCATTACGATCTTGACCAGGCAGGCGTGTGGGCAGACTGCATCCGCAAGCGAAAACCGGTCATTCACAACGACTATGCGTCCCTGCCCGGCCGCAAGGGGATGCCGGAAGGCCATGCCAAGGTTTTCCGCGAGTTGGTCGTCCCCACCCTTCATGGCGGTCGGATCGTCTCCGTCCTCGGAATCGGGAATAAACCCTCCCCGTACGACGAGCAGGATGCCGGTCTCCTCGCCTCCATCGCCGATATCATCTGGGTGATCATCGAGCATAAACGATCGGAAGAGGAAATCCACCAACTGCAGAAAAAATTGGAAGAGATGGCCATTCACGATTCCCTCACCGGGTTGTACAACCGCCACTACCTGGAGGCCACCCTGAAACGCGAGTTGGCGCGCGCGGCGCGCGAAAAACACCCGGTCAGTTTCATCATGATCGACATCGACCACTTCAAACAGGTCAACGATGCGTTCGGCCACAAAGCCGGGGATGCCGTCCTGCAGAACCTGGCTTCGCTCCTTTTAACCACCAGCCGCGCCGGTGATATCATTTTTCGGTTCGGCGGCGAAGAATTTCTGGCCGTGTTGCCCAAAGTGAAGGCCGAACATGCGCTTCAGATCGCCGAGAAGTGGCGGAAGAACTTCCTGGATTCCACCATGCTTCTCGGGTACGGCGGCGTCAAATCCACGATCTCCTGCGGCATCGCTGCTTTTCCGAAGCACGGAAGCACAGAAACAGACCTGATCGTCAACGCCGATCATGCGCTGTACCAGGCGAAAGAGGCGGGACGCAATCAATCGGTTATGTGGAAGGAATCTAAAAAGCGATAGCGGCCGGATGGGTATTCAACCACAGCAGCCGCGATATCCAATCACACCCGTGTTGCCAATTCCCCGCCCGCCTCCCGCCGCCGCTCCTCTGAACCAATCGAATTCGGGGGAGGTTTTTTTATTGAGTCGCAGCTGGAAATAGCGTACACTTGCCGTAGATCAAGGCTTCCCCGAACACGCGAGGTGGCGTATGGACCCGATTTACGTGATAACCGTGATCCTCAGTTGCATCGTTATCAACGCCATCTGCGCGATCGTCAGCTATTTATTGTGGCGGCGGATTCACAAGCGGTTCTCCGGAAGCGGCTTGTGGCTGGCAGGCTACCTTGCGCAATTTGCGGGTGTTTCGCTGATACTCCTGCGCACTATCCTGCCGGAGTCGATCGCTGTAATCCTGGGGAATGGGCTGCTGATAACAAGCGCCATCCTCCTGTACATAGGTTTGGAAAGATTCGTCGGAAAACCCGGCCCCCAATTACAGAACGCCTTTTTATTGGCGGCGTTCCTCGCTGTCCACGCTTACTTTTTATTTGTAACCCCCAGTTTGGCCGCGCGTAATATCAACCTCTCCCTGGCTCTGATTGCCATCTACGGACAATCCGCATGGCTTCTGTTTCGGCGGGTCGATCCGGAGATGCGCCCCATTACCCAGGGACCCGGATTCATCTTCACAGGATACTGTCTGGTCGGTCTTATTCGGATCGCGGCGGATATCGCCGTGCCGTCCGGGAACGACTTCTTCCATTCCACCAATTTCGACACGCTGGTGCTGATAACCTACCAGATGCTGTTTATCGCCCTGACTTTCACCCTGTCTTTGATGGTCAACCTCCGCCTGTTCAGGGATCTCGAGCGCGACATTGTCATCCGCCGGGAAGTGGAGGAGGCGCTTCGGGAAAGCGAGGAGAAATTCTCCAAGGCGTTCCATTCCAGTCCGGATGCCATCCTCATTTCCCACACCCGCGACGGCCATCTGCTGGAGGCCAACGACAGCTTCTGCCGGCTCTCGGGATATTCCCGCGAGGAGGCTCTGGCCAATTCCTCGATCCCTCAAGCCCTATGGGCCAATCCGCAGGATGAAGAAGAATGCTTTGCCTTATTGCAAAAGGACCATCGCGTGCGCAATCTCGAATACGACTTCCGGACGAAGTCCGGCGGAATATTGCATTGCCTGTATTCGGGAGAGATCATTCACCTTGCCGGAGAGGCTTATATTCTTTCCGTCGTGAGCGACATCACCGAGCGGAAAGAAGCGGAGAAAATTCTGCGGCGCAGCGAAGCGAATTTCCGGGAAGTATTCGAAAACTCAGCCCAGGGCATTTTCCTGCTGGATGTCCTGGAGGATGGTAAATTCCGGATCCGGGAAAGCAACCAGGCGCTGCAAAAAACCTCCGGCGCCCCCGGTAAATCCGTGGAGGGAAAATTGCTGGAGGAAGCATTTCCCGCGGAGGAGGCGCAGGCGATGCACGCAATCTGCATTCGTTGCCTGGAGACGGGAACGGTGATTTCCCTGGAGCAGGGGTTTGGCTTGCCCGCAGGTCGAAAATTCATCCACACCACGCTGGCGCCGGTCCGCGATGAATCCGGCCGCATCTACCGAATTATCGGCAGCACGCTCGACATCACCGAACGGAAATGGGCGGAAGAAACTCTCCGCCTGCGCTTGACCCTGTGGGAATACGCGGCCCAACATACGGTGGATGAATTGATGCAGAAGGCGCTCGACGAAATTGAAGGGATCACCGGCAGTCCAATCAGTTTCTACCATTTTGTCATGGAGGATGAGGCAAGCCTCTCCCTCCAAGCCTGGTCCACCCGGACCCAGCGCGAGTTTTGCCAGGCGGAAGGCCGGGGGATGCATTACAACCTGGACCAGGCGGGCGTTTGGGCAGACTGCATCCGCGAGCGGAAGCCGATCATTCACAACGACTATGAGTCCCTGCCCAACCGGAAAGGCATGCCGGAAGGGCATGCCAAGGTTGTTCGCGAGCTGGTCGTTCCCACGTTCCACGGCGGGCGGATGGTTTCCGTCCTCGGAATCGGAAACAAACCCTCCCCCTACAACGAACAGGATGCCGACCTCTTATCCTCTATCGCCGATATCGTTTGGGTGATCGTCGACCACAAACGGACGGAGGAGGAAATACACCAACTGCAGGCGCAATTGGAGCAGATGGCGGTGCACGATTCCCTCACCGGGTTGTATAACCGCCACTATCTGGACGTGACCCTGAAACGCGAGCTTGCGCGGGCGGCGCGTGAAAAATATCCGGTGAGTTTCATCATGATCGATATCGACCGGTTCAAGCGGGTGAACGACACGTTCGGCCACAAAGCCGGAGATGCCGTATTGCAGAGTCTCGCCTCCCTGCTTCTGGAAAACAGCCGCGCCAGCGACATCATTTTCCGCATCGGCGGAGAGGAATTCCTGGCCGTGCTGCCCAAAGTGAAAGCCGACTTGGCCCTTCAGATCGCCGAGAAGTGGCGGAAAAACTTCCTGGAATCCACTCTGCTTCTCGGCTACGGCGGCGTCAAAGCCACCATCTCCTGCGGGGTCGCCGCCTTTCCCAGACACGGGACCACCGGAGCAGACTTGATCGCCAGCGCCGACGAAGCGCTGTATCAGGCCAAGGCGGCGGGACGCAACCAGTCGGCAATCAGGAAGCATGTGAAACCCTGACTCAGGCCTTCTCCGGATTCAAAGACCCCGAAATCGTGATGTCACGGCGATCGGACCGCAGGGCACAAGACCGTGATCGGCCATAAAAGAAAAAATCCGCGATCGCCGATCGCGGATTTTTCATAAAAGGTGGACCCAGAGGGATTCGAACCCTCGGCCTTCTCAATGCCATTGAGACGCGCTCCCAACTGCGCTATGGGCCCGGCAAAACGCAATTCTAACCGGGAGGAAGCCCGGCGTCAATAACGGGGAAATTATCGGTGGCTAATACAATCGGCAGGCAATTAAGCCACCGCGATCGGCGGTAAAAAAAATGTAGCCGCGATCGCCGATCGCGGCTACACGTCTGTGGACCTGGAGGGATTCGAACCCTCGGCCTCTTCAGTGCGATTGAAGCGCGCTCCCAACTGCGCTACAGGCCCATCCGCAAGGCAGGTATTCTACCCCGGGCTTTTTGCATGGTCAAGCAAAGCAGAGTATGTCCTCCGCCGATGCTTTCCCTTATCCGCTTGCAAACCGGCTGCCGCCCCGGGCACCTGCCAGAGCATCCGCGCCCGATTCCGGACCGGGATTTTGTTTTAATTCCCTTACCCGGAGGGCGAAGAGGATCCAGGCCAAGACCAATACCAGAGTCCAGTAGGATGCGCTGTACCAATACTGCAATTCCCGGAACGGAAGCAGCAAGTACGCCAGGTTGATCAGTACCGCCAGTAAAACTCCCTCCCAACGGCGGGAGAGGAGAAGCGGCACGACGCCGATCGCATAAACGATGAGGAGGTTGTTCCCCGCCGCATAAGGAGCCAGCAGCAGAGAGCCTGCGATCAAGAATCCAAACACTTCCCGCGAGTGACCGCGAATGTACCGCAGGCTGAAAAGAACCGTCAAACCAAAAACAACCGCCCAAAGCAGGATCGCCAACCCAAGCGATCCGCCCAAACGCTGGACGGTCGCGAGGAGAGAGCTGTCCATAATGCTTCCTCGATATGGCGAGGTGATCACGGACGTGAGCCACTCCCGCCCCCTCCAGAGCATCGTGGGAATACCGACCGACGCAAGCACTCCAAGCACCGCCGGTCCCGTCCGGGCATTCCATGTTTTTCCGGCCAGGATCGGCAAAAAGACCAGCAGGATCCACGTTTCTTGAACCTTCGTCGCCGCGAGCAAGATCCCCAATCCAAACAGGATTGGATTCTTCTGCAACAGGCCATATTCCAATAAAACCAATCCGGCGAGGATGAGAAACTCGATGTTCCCGTCGACGATCGTCCGGACGGCCGGATAGGAAAGAGTCAACACCAGGATGCCGAGGATCCATTCCCTGCCGGAATCCCGCTTCCGTGACAGGCAAAGCGGAAGCACCATCAAAGTAAGAAACGCCACAACCCCCCATCCGGCCTCCATCGGAATATGCCCGAGCGGGAGGAGAAGCAGCGCGCTCCACGGCGGGATTCGCAATCCGTTGTCCGGGGAATACGCAAGATCCCAATGCTCAAGTCCCGCCCGGATGCTGATCCAATCAAGCGCGAGCGTGGTGCCCGTCGTCGGGATGCGCATAAAAAACCATACGGTGAGGATGAAAACCGCCAACACCGCCATACCGGCGATAAGCAGGGAAATGACGAGGGATCGGTCCGGCTTCATTATTTCCCATCTCCGGTTTCGAAACGGGATAAGACGGATCTGGAACTGCTATTGTCCATCCTGCCCACCGCCTTCCACCCAGACCTCGACAGTCCGGCCGACCCGCCCCAGACTCTCGGCGGAAATTTTATCCAGCGTATCCTCTGTCGTGTGCCAGTAGGGGTAATCAAAATCGATGATGTCGATCGACGGGACGCCAAGATCGCGGAAGGGAATGTGATCGTCGAGCATCGTGTATTTTAGCGAGGGGATGAAGAACTTCTCGAATCCCAGTCCCCTTGCCGTCGACCAGATTTTTTCCCGCAGCACCGGATCGGAATTTCCCTCAAAGTAGAATTGCTGGTCGGCATCCGCGACCATATCCAAGAGAATCATTGCCTGGAATTCCGATCCCGCCGCCATCGCATCCTTCACGTGCAGGGCGAACTGGCGCGAACCGGCGATCCAATCCCAGCCGTCGAGGTGGCCGTTGTCTTCCGCATCGAAAAAGACCAGCCAAATCTGTTGATTCTTCCAATCCATTTCGAGGGTTCGGGCAAGCTCCAGCAACACGACCACACCGGACCCGCCGTCATCCGCGCCCAGCACCGGTTCGGCGCACCCGCCCTGCGGCTGGTCGGCGCAGCGGCGCGAATCATAATGCGCGCCCAGGATGATGATCGGGCCGTTCCCTTTCTCGCCGGCGATGTTGCGCACCGGTGTATCCATATAAACGCCCTCGTCGGGAACCGCCTTCCACCCTTCCTTTTCCAATTCTTGCGCGATCCAATCCCCGGCCTGACGGTTGGCGTCCGTCCCGGAAACGCGCGGCCCGAACTCCAGAAATTCTTGCGCCAGGGAGAAGGCCTTTGGTCCGGAGAATGTCCGCGATTCCAACCCGTCGCAGCCACTCATCGACAATACCAATCCCATTCCAATGGATACGATCAGGAACATGTAATGGTTCTTTCTCATTGATTGGATACCTCCTGCCACCACTCATCGAAAACCTCCCGGGCGCGTTCGGTCAGCAGGCGGCTGCGTTCCCATTTGCTCAGCCGCTTCTTCCCGACCGGCGGGGGCAGCAGCCCCAGATTGGCTTTCATCGGCTGAAAGTGAGCCTCCTCCGCAGCGGCGATGTAATGACACAGCCCCCCGATCATCGTGCCTTCCGGAGGAAGCAGCGGATCCTTCCCCTGCAGAAAGCGCACGGCGTTCCATCCGGCCAGCAGTCCGGTCGCGATATTCCCGGCATACCCTTCCACCCCGGTCAACTGACCGGCGAAAAAAAGATCCGGCCGGCTCCGGAATTGCAGCGTCGGCAGGAGCAGCCGGGGCGCGTTGAGAAAGGTGTTGCGGTGCATTTGCCCAAAGCGCATGAACTCCGCGCGTTCCAATCCCGGGATCAGCCGGAATACCCGCTCCTGTTCCGCTTCCCTTAAATTCGTCTGGAAACCCACCAGATTATACAGACTCTGCTCGGTATTTTCCTGGCGCAACTGCACCACGGCGTAGGGTTTCGACCCGGAACGCGGATCGGCGAGGCCCACCGGACGCATCGTTCCATAGGCGAGGGTATCCGGCCCGCGCTCCGCGAGCACCTCGACGGGCACGCACCCTTCGAAGAAGCGCGCCGCCCCCGCGCGCACCCCGCCGCGCACGTCCTCCTCGAATTCCCGCAGGGGAATCCGTTCCGCGCGTGACAGCTCCTCCACCAGACGCCGGTATTCCACTTCGTTCAGCGGGCAGTTCAAATAATCCGCGGAGAGGTTGTTGCGCGCATCGGAGAATGCAATCGTGCGGTCGATGGAATCCGCGGCGATGATCGGGGCGATCGCGTCGTAAAAATAAAGATGGTCCATCCCGGTCAGCCGGCGCAAGGAGCCGGAAAGCGCCGGGGAAGTCAACGGGCCGGTGGCTACGATCGCGGGCTCCTCCGGAATATCCACCGCCTCCTCCCGGACCACTTCGATCCGATGATGGGCGATGATTTTTTCGGACACGGATCGCGCGAATTTTTCCCGATCCACCGCCAGCGCCGCGCCGGCCGGGACGCTGCTTTCATGGGCGCATGCCATCAGCAGTGAATCCATCCTCTCCAACTCGCGTTTCAAAACGCCGCCGGCCCGGTCCGGAAGAACCGACCCAAGCGAGTTCGAGCACACCAGCTCGGCCAGATCCCCGCCGCGGTGCGCGCCGGTCATCCTATGCGGGCGCATTTCCACCAGCCGAACCTCGATGCCGCGTTCGGCTGCCTGCCAGGCTGCCTCGCTGCCGGCTAATCCGCCGCCCAAAATGGTCAGCTGTTTCATGTGCACTTGACCTTTCATCCTCCTTGATTATAATCAGATGAAAATCCATATCTGCAGTGCCGGTGCCTGCTCCCCCGGATGGGAGGGCTTAAAGGCGAAGCCGGTGAAAGTCCGGAGCTGTCACGCAACTGTAACCGCACCCGATGCGGTAAGCCAGGTCGCCCGCCGCACTGCGTTCACACCAGCCTCGCTGGAAGGAGGTGCGGACATGCTTAAGGGATTCCCCTAAACGGCGGCCGCACCCCTGTCAACCTCGACAGGGGTTTCGTTTTTCATCAGCCGTCTTGATTATTTCAACGCCTATGGAGAGATCATGAAAATTCTCACCCGCTCGATTCTCTTGCTGACGGTCCTCGCGGCGCTGCTGACCGGATGCGCCCCGGCGACTGCGATCGCCACTGGTTCCATCATCCGGTTGACCGACGGATTGGGCACCGAAGTCTCCCTGGCCGGTCCTGCCGCCCGCATCGTCGCGCTTGGCCCGTCCAATACGGAGATCCTGTATGCCATTGGTGCAGGCGACCTTCTGGTCGGCTGCGATCAATTCTCCGATTATCCGGGGGAGGTAAAATCGCTGGCAACGATTTCCGCCGGATACGGGACCCTGGATACGGAATCGATTAAAGCGCTTGAACCGGACCTGGTGCTTGCGGCGGAGATCATCTCGGCCGAGCAGGTCCAGACGCTGCGGACGCTCGGATTTACCGTCTTTTATGTGGCCAATCCGACCTCGCTTCCGGAGGGACTGTATGCCAATATCCGCTCGATCGCCACGCTCACGGGGCACGGATCCGACGCTGAGGAGCTAATCGCGTCGCTGCAAACGCGTTTTCAGGCGGTTTCGGAAAAGGTTACCGCAGAGTCCAACACCCCCCTTGTCTACTTCGAACTCGACGGCACCGATCCGTCACAACCCTACACCGCCGGACCGGGAACATTCATTGACATGCTGATCGGATTGGCCGGCGGGCGGAACCTCGGCGCGTCCCTATCTTCCGCCTGGGCGCAGATTTCCGCCGAGGAAATCTTCCTCCAGGACCCGGATATCATTTTGCTGGGGGATACGGCCTTCGGGGTGACGCCGGAATCCGTCGCGAATCGGCCGGGATGGGGTAACCTCACCGCCGTCAAGAACGGAGCGGTATACGCCGTTGACAGCAACCTTGTGCTCCGGCCGGGGCCGAGATTGATTGACGGCCTGGAGGCGATGGCTTCCCGGATCCATCCGGAGCTGTTCATTCTGGAATGAGTCTGCGTTCCCGCGGGAGAAGAGGATGGCATCCCCCAAATAGATGATATTCCGAAAGTGGAATGTTCCCCGGAATCGGGGTTGACACCCCTTTCCCTCGCGGTGATAATCGCACGCATACCACCACGATCCCGGCGGAATGAATCGCCCCGGGGAAAACGGATCGGAGACGCTTATGAGCCAAGACCTTCTAAAGAGAATCCAAGACGATCATGTGAAATTCATATGCCTGCAGTTCACCGATGTGACCGGGACGGTGAAAAGCACCGACATACCCGCAGAGCGGGTGACCGACGCCATCACCCACGGCGTATGGTTCGACGGCTCCTCGGTCGAAGGCTTCGCGCGAATCCAGGAATCCGACATGATGTTGCGGCTCGATCCGGACACCTATCAGGTGCTTCCCTGGAGCGAAGCCGAACGCAAGCGCGCGCGGATCCTGTGCGACATCTACTCTTCCGATGGAACCCCCTTCGCGGGCGATCCGCGCGGAGCCCTGAAGCGAGCCCTCACCAAGATTACAGACAAGGGATGGCTTTTCAACACGGGTCCGGAGCTGGAGTTCTTTCTCCTGCGCCGTGACGGCGCCACGATTCATCCCGTCCCGCACGACAGCGGCTCCTACTTCGATTTCTCCGCCCGCGACGAAGCCCAGCGGGTGCGCAGCCAGATCATGATGGCCCTGCAATCGATGGGATTGGAAGTGGAGATGGGACATCACGAGGTGGCGCTCGGCCAGCACGAGATCGATTTCAAATACGCCGAGGCGCTGCTCACCGCCGACAACGCGGTGACTTTCAAATACACCGCCAAGGCGATCGCCAACATCCACGACCTCACCGCGACCTTCATGCCCAAACCCGTGTTCGGGATCAACGGCTCGGGGATGCACACCCACATGAGCATCTTCGATAAAAGCGGAGACAACCTCTTCTTCGATCCGAAGGACGAGTTCCACCTCAGCCCGATGGCTTACTCCTTCATAGCCGGATTGATCGCCCATGCGCGCGCGCTGTGCGCGATCGTCGCCCCCGGCGTCAACTCCTACAAGCGGATCGTTCCCGGGTACGAAGCGCCGGTGTTCGTCTGCTGGGCGCAGGTCAACCGGTCGGCCCTCATCCGCATCCCCCGCTACACGCCGGGGAACGATAAAGCCACGCGCATCGAACTGCGCTACCCGGATCCTTCCTGCAATCCATACCTGGCATTCACGGCCATGCTGGCGGCGGGAATGGACGGGGTGGAGAAGAAGATGCGCCCGCCGGCGCACGTCAACAACGTGGACGTTTACCACCTGACTCCGGAAGAGGTCGCCGCGCGGGGAATCCCCATTCTGCCCGGATCGCTGGCGGAAGCCCTGGACGCGTTGTCGAAGGACGATATTTTAAAAGCCGCCTTGGGCAACGACCTGTACGAAGCCTTCGCGCGGGCCAAGACCGCCGAATGGGACGATTACCGGATCCACGTCACGGATTGGGAGATCGAACGCTACCTCGAGAACGCTTGACCCAGATTCACGCAGCTTGAAAAAAAAAAAAAACCGCCGTTGACCAAAGCGGCGGTTTTTTTATATATCCGGACGGAAAAGGGATTTCCCGCTATCGGGATCGGGGTGAATATTCAATCTCCGGATTCGATGGGGTGGGCGTATTCCTCCATCCAATTCTCAAACCGCACGGATCGATCCCGTCCCTGACTCTTCGCCTGATACAGCGCCCGATCCGCCTGATCAATGAGGGTTTTCGCATCCACTCGATTTCCATGCATGGACGCAATCCCCAGACTGATGGTCAGCCGGCGGAGAAAACGGCTGCTCTGTCCGATGGATTGCCGGATCTTTTCCGCGACAACCCACGCTCCTTCGCCATCCGTTTCCGGAAGGATGACGGCGAACTCCTCCCCTCCATACCGGGTGACAACATCCAGCCCGCGGCGTGCGCCGTCGCGGATGCAGCGGGCGATTTCACGAAGGGCTTCGTCGCCGGCCAAGTGGCCGAACGTATCATTGTATTTCTTGAACCAATCGATGTCGGCGATGATCACCGTGAGATCGCGGGAATACCGGCGGCTCCGGTCTGTTTCCTTCTCGATCAGGATTTCAAAAAACCGCCGGTTGTAGACTTCGGTCAAGCTATCGGTCAGTGAAAGTCCAAGCACTTTCGTGTGCAGCTGCGCGCTTCGGATCGCCGTGGCCAGCTGAATGACGATCATCCCCAACGGTTCCAGGTTCTTGCCGTCGAACGCCACATAGCCGAGGCTTTCCTGTTGAAAGAACAAGGGCAGAAGCGCCAGATTGAACGGTTCCTGATACGGGTAAATCTCAGGCGGCGGAAAGGACCGGCTTTCGAACCGCAAACCCGGGAAATCCTTGCCCCGCGGGGAGAGGATGGATCCACCAAACGGATCATCCTCCCGTGGCTCAAAGAAAAACACATCGCAGCTTCGAATCCCCACTTGCGGAAGGTTGTCCGCAAGCGTCGTGTATATCTGCTGCTCATCCAGTGAGGAAAGTAATTGCGCGGTCAATCGTCCCAAGGCTTCATCGTGATACGTCTGCTGCAATTGCAGCCGTGTAAAACGCCGGCGGGCACTGTCGCTGAGCAGTGTCCGCGCCTGATGCAGAAGATCCTCCGCCAGGTGAATGTTCTGCGGACTGATTTCACCCGCTAAAGGCGCCCGCGTGCAGAGCCGCAGCACGGAGACGGCCGACTGCCAGGCGTGCGCGTCCTCTTCCAATATTTCAATCCGCTGCAGAATTTCGATCAGGGCGACCTGAAAATGGGAAAGATCCTCGTCATGCAGGCTTTGGAGGAACGCCCCGATCAACCGGTCGCAAAGCAACCGCGTCTCTAAAACGTTCTCGGGGGCGTTATGCGACATCAGCGATTCGACCATGGCTTGGGCCAGGTCTTCCCGATACCGTTTGGGGTCTTGGCGGTCCGCCATCATTGTCGCTTCGTAGACTGCCATCGCGGGATTGCTGACCTGCGGCAGGCATCCGCAGGATTGCCTGGTCACCAGCCGGGTGTACACCCGGACTACATCCGGGAGAGCCTTTGGTCCCTCTTCGATGCGCTTTCGCATCAGGAGGAATGCGCGATACCCCGTTTCGAACAGGGGAAAATGGACGCTGGTCAGGGGAGGGATCAAGGTCAGTGCTTCAGCTTGGTCGTCGAAACCGGTAACCGCCACGTCCCACGGAATCCGCAATCCGGCCTCGTCCAACGCACGCACGGCTCCCAGGGCGGATTGATCGTTGCTGCAAATGATGGCGGTGAATTTCACCCCCGATTGGAGAATCCTTCGGACCGCTTGGATTGCCGCTTCATCCCAATGCTGCCCGTATTCCATCAGCCGCGGGTCATCATTCAGCCCGAATTCCCGCACTCCCTGTTGATAGGCATGGATCCGGGCGGCGCTGTCTCCAGGATCTTCCGCATCCCCCGCAAGGAAGGCGATATTCCGGTGGCCGTGCCCGACCAGGTGTTCCATGACTTGCCGGATTCCCCCCTCGTTATCGACCGTAATCATCGGCACTCCGGTTCCGCTTCCGATGAATAAAATCGGGAATTCCTTTTTGATCAGCTGGTTGACATATTGAATCCGGCTTTCGGTGCGGAGGGGCGAGAAGATCAGGAGCCCGTCGGTGTTCCATGGACCGACCGGTAAGAAATCGACCCCCTCTTCGGATTCCGGCCAGGCGGGCCGGAAACGGTTTGGACCGGTTCCATGCTGCATGCCGCAGGCGACCAAGAGGTTTATCCCTTGGTTGCGGGCCGCCGCCTGGATTCCACGGATGATGGGAGTCGCAAACATGCTCGGGTACATCCCGGAATACAGATGACTATCGAGCAAAACGCCGATCGTGTAGCGCTTGGGTTCCTGCGCGATCATCCCGATCCTCCGGTTCTTCAAATCCGAGGACGCTGAACCATGGCCGTATTGTATATCATTCCCGATGGACAGGCCGGATCCGGCGGGGGTCCCTTAAAAATCTTCCATGCAGCCTTCGTCGCCCCGGATCGGATTATTCGACCGAGGAGGCATCCGGTATGCGATATGGATCGCCCCTCGCCGGCGGATTTGCCGGCCGGCAACAAGCCGGCCCGCAAGGGATTCATCAACAGGGGTGTTCGGATTTATCGGGAGGGAGTGAAAACGACCGGGGGGTTGAAGAACCGTCGGGAGTCCGGCTTATTCCCCTTCACCCTTGGCATGCGCAGGTTCCATCATCCAATCCTCGAAGATGACGGTGCGGTTTCGGCCCCGGCTCTTGGCCTGATACAGCGCGCGATCCGCCTGGTCGATCAGCATGGTCGAGCGCACTTGGTCTCCCCGCAAAGCGGCGACGCCAAGACTGACGGTCAGTTTGCGGAGAAATCGATTATCCGCGGCGATATAATTCCGGACGGCTTCGGCGACAACGTTCGCCCCATCCACGTCCGTTTCGGGAAGAATGACGGCGAACTCCTCCCCGCCGTAGCGGGTCACCACGTCCAGGCCCCGCCGCGCATTTTCCAGAATTCCTTCCGCCACACGCCGCAAGGCTTCGTCTCCCGCAGGGTGTCCGAATGTATCATTATATTTTTTAAAATAGTCGATATCGATCATGATGATCGCCAGAGGCCGGTCGTAGCGCTGGCTGCGCTCCACTTCCTTCTGCAGCAGGATTTCGAAATAGCGCCGATTGTGCACTCCGGTCAATTCGTCCGTAAGGGTGAGCTCCAGAACTTTACTGTGCAGCTCCGCGCTCTTCACCACCGAAGCCAGCTGTCGGACGACCGTTGCGAGCGGATCCAAATTTTCCCCGTCGAACGCCACATACCCCATTCTTTCTTCCTGAAAGAACAACGGAAGGATGGCCAGGCTGAAAGGTGCCTCCCCCGGATACAAACCGGGAGGGGGGAACTGGCGGGTGGCAAACCGCAATGGAGGGGAATCACTCGGGTAGACCCGCAACCGGCTTTGCTGAAACGGATCATCCCCCTGCGGTTCGAAAAAGGCGACGTACCCCGAACGGATCCCCACTTGCGGAAGCTGCTCCTGAAGGACCGAATAGATCTGATCCTCCTCAAGTGAGGAGAGCAGCTTGGCCGTCAGTCGTCCCATCGCTTCTTCGAAGTAGGTTTGCTGAAGCTGCATCCGCGTGTAGCGCCGCCGTGCGCTTTCGCTGATCAGCGTCCGCGCCTGGTGCAGGAGATCCTCGGCATGCTCCTCGCGGCGGGTGCCGCATTCGTCCGAGAGGATGGTATGGGCGCCCAGACGGAGCACCGAGACGGCGGCCTGCCAGGCATGGGCATCGTCGTCCAATGTCTCGATCCGCTGCAGCACCTCGATCAGCGCGATTTGGAAATGCGATAAGTCGCCGTCCTGCAGGCTGAGGAGGAAGGATTCCACCAACCGGTCGCACAGCGGGCGCGAATCGCGGATATTGGATGGGGTGGTTTCCGCCAGCAGGGATTCCATCATCGCTTGGGAAAGATCTTCCTTGAACTGCTGGGGGTCCAGCCGATCCGACTCAAAAGATGCCCCGCGGTGGATGACGGCTGCGTTGACCACTTCGGGGAGGCATCCGCAGGATTGCCGGGGGACCAGCCAGGTGGACACCCGGGTAAGTTCCGGAATCGATTTCACGCCGTGTTCGATTTGTTTGCGGACGAGCAGCACGGCGCGATACCCCGTCTCGAACAGCGGATAATGCACGCTTGTCAGCGGGGGGACCTGGGCCAGGGCCGTGAGGTGGTCGTCGAACCCCGTGACCGCCACATCCCACGGGATGCGCAATCCGGCTTCGCGGATGGCGCGGATAACGCCCATGGCCGATTCGTCGTTGCTGCAAACGACCGCGCTGAACTTCACACCGGATTGCAGCAGCCGCTTCATCGCGTGATACCCGCCGTCCACCCAATGCTGTCCGAATTCCACCAGACGCGGATCATCCGAGAGGCCCAGTTCCTGGACCGCCTGATGATAGGCTTTCAGACGGATCTGGGAATCCCCGGGGTCGGTTTCATCGCCGGCGATAAGTGCCACGCTGCGGTGCCCGTGCTCCACCAGATGCTCCATCACCTGGTGGATGCCGCCCTCGTTGTCCACCATGATCATGGGAGTCCCCGCCCCCGTTCCGACAAACAGCACGGGAAACTCCTTTTCTTTCAATTCCTGGATATAGCGGAGTTGTTCCTGGAAACGGAGGGGATTGAGGATCAGAAGACCGTTTGTATTCCACGGGCCGACGGGGACAAAATCCGATGTTTGAAAGCGCTCCGGCCAGGCGGGGAAATACAGCCGCTGATCGGTGAGCCCCCGGCTGATTCCGCATCCGACCAGGAGGTTGATACCCTGATCGCGGGCGGCCGTCTGGATGCCGCGCACCATCGGGGACACGAAGGGATTCGCAAGCGATCCCTCGTATACCTGAAACCCGACCAGGACACCGATGGTATAGCGCTGTTCCGCCGCCATTCCTATCGCTTTCCGCCGGTTCCACCCGGTTGTTTCGAGGAACGCAAATATGCGCGAATTGTATCCCAAACCTGACGCACACGCCTGGCTTTTTCCGGGCTGACGGCATGTTTTGTGTAGCGGGCTTCTTCAAAAGCCAGGGTCATCTCCTGCAGTTCATCCGAAATCAGGGATTCTTCCTCGGAAAGAACAGCGGAATACTCGCGGGGTGTTTGCGCGGGGCGGCGGATAACTCCACGCTCCGCTCCCCGCCGAAGAAGAGCAAAGAAATAGAAACGAATCGATTGGCGCGGATCCAGCCCGCGAAGGTTGATGAATCCGGCCCTTTCCCAACCGGCGCGCCCGGCCAGATCTTCCCGCAGAGCCTGCCAGGATTCACGGACGCTTTGGGCGAGATTCCTTTTCCAGAGAGTCCAGCCCTTGCGCAGCCTGTGCAGAAGGTCCAGCAGCCGACGAAACCAGGACCAGCGCCGCAGGCGCCGGATGGCGAAGAATCGCAGCGGGAAGAGCTGCCGGATAATATAGATCAGGATCATTATCGCGATTCCCCAAAAGAGAATTTCCCGGACGACCACCTCCCAGGTTACTCCTTGCGGCAGGGAGGGGAGTCGCTGGGACAGTCCGCCTTCGGGTGGCTGCTCTTCCATTTCACTCGACACATTTCCCATCGCCGGCATAACCAGCGACAGCAGCCAAATAATTGGATAGATGATGACCATCCAAAGGATGGACACGAGGGTGGTGATCCCCAAGATCGCCAGGTTCAGGCTGGCGAGCAATTGAAAGGAATATTCCGTCGGCAGCACGACCGCCAGGATCAGAAGCAGCAGGACGAAGAGCAATCCGTACCCGATCCAATTCCTGGTAACATTCGGATCGATCCCGGTGCGCTCCGTCACCCATTCGGCCCGCAGGATCATCAGTCGGCCGATCACGAACAATCCCAAGCCGCAGAGGAAGAACAGGAGCGTTTCCACCCCCAGCGATCCGAAGGCAATCGTTTGTCCAAGGATGTATCGCGCAAGGGGGATGCTGAACACCGATAAAAAGACGATCCCTCCGCCCAGGACCAGGACATCCTGCCACAGACGGTTGCGGGCCGTGTTATGTTCCTCCACCAGTCCCCGCATGGCCTCTCTCGTCGCAGCCGACGGGATATTCTCCAGCGCCATCAGGTCGATTGTCAGAAACCGGCTGATACCCCAGACTGCAAACAGCAGCAGCAAACCCTGCAGGAATTCCGGCAGCATCAAAACCTGGGTTGTCAATTCCGCGAGTTTCGGAACATCGCGCAGCGTAAGGGCGGGGCCGTGTGTGATCCACATCACGGCCAGCAATCCAATCAGCCAGAATCCCCATTCCGAAACGATGAATTTCCACCACGCTCCGCTTAACGGCGGATGCTGCTCAAGCAAACGCCGGGTCCACTGCACTTCGAGAGCGACGAAAAAGGCTCCGATCGCCAGCTCGCGTTGAATCGAGAACAGGTCGGTTAACCAGGATCTCTCGAACACGCCGATCGCGCGGCTGACAGTCGTCACGAAGCACACCACCATGACGCTCGCCAGGAGGGAGTTGCCGAAGGAGAAGGCGGTAAATCTGCGTTCGTTCATGAAGGACCCCGCACTCAAATCATGGCTCGTTCGAGATCGAGTTCGGATCGGATTTCATAGAGGGGAATTCCCAAACCGCGGGCGCGGCTTTCAAACGCCTCATAGCGCAACACCGGCGCCGTCAGGAAGACAATGCTCCGCAAACCCCGCCGCCGGGCGCGCAACAGTTCATCGAACAGAAGTGCATCCGGCGTTCCGGTGATCACCAGCAATGTCGTTCCCCAGGAGAGCGTCGAACCGCGTTCGCGGAGCAGATTGGTGAAGGATTCCCCATCGGTGAGCTGCACGCGGGCCAGTTTTTCCATCAACAACATCATGTGAGCATTACCCTTGCGCACCGGAAGCGAATGGATCCGGCTTTCTGGTTCGAGTGGATCCTGGCCGTTGGTCTCCAGGCCGACCGGCTGCCGCTTCCCGGCCACGTAATAGGCAAGCGAAGCCGCCGTGACGATGGCCAATTCGGCCGCATCAAGGCGGCTGCGCTGCTCGAAATCTTTCCCACATAAATTCAGGAAAATCGACACTTCCAGGGAAATCGCCGGTTCAAATTGCCGGACCTGCAACCTCCCCAAAACGGCCGATGCTTTCCAATCGATCCGGCGAAGGGAATCCCCCGCCTGATAATCCCGCTTTCCCACCACCCGGCTGGGATCCTCAAAAAGCGGTTGGTGGAAACGCAGCACACCGATGGGAGAGAAAGAAGGGATGGGGCACTTTTGAATGGGGACTATCCTCGGATAAACCGTCAGATGATCGGGCGCCCCCTGCCGTTCGCGGGAATCCTCAAGACCCAAAAGGTCGCCGGATTGCAGGTAGACAGGTCCGATTCGATAATAGCCGCGCTTGTTCCCGCGCAGGAGGTATTCGACGGCTATTTTCCCTTTCGGAGGAAGGGCGACGGCGCGGCGGAAAAAATTGGGGATCGCCAATTCCACCGGCAGACTTTCATGGATTCTCACCCAGGGGACGGGCAGCCAGCCGCGATTGACCACTTCCAGGCGGACGCTGATATTCTCGCCGAGCAGCGCCCGGGAAGGAAGCTGGCGGTGGAATTCAAGCGAGGAGAGCGCCCGATCCCGCCACCACCGCCCGATAAGAAATGCGCCGAGAAGAAAGTAGATAATGGTGACGATCGACGTGTCCTGCAGGGCAACCGCCAGAAAAAGAAGAAAAATGAGAAAGATGAATAACTGTCCGAACACGGAGGGCTTCCTCCCGGGAGGCAAGCACGTTTATGGCCTATGCACTAATTCTTGGCAGCAAATTCTTTGGTAAATTCCTCGAATCCGATCATAATCGCACGAAATGGAACGCGGGTGGATCGGGCTGATGGACACAAACCTTGGGGACGGTTTTTTTCGGAACAGATTCTTATAGAAACCCCCGGCCTACTCCAGCGTGGCGGACTGCCGGGAAAAAGGAACTTTGCCCTCTTGCCCGGGCATCCATCACCGGAAAGGCGGACCCGCCGTCACTCAGGAAACGGTCCCGAGGTCCAAAGGAGTCTCCCCCAGCAATTCTTCCAACACCGCGCGGGTGGTTCTTCCACGGAGTTCCGCCTCGGGCCGCAGGACCAAGCGGTGGGAGAGGACAATCGGGGCCATGGATTTAATATCATCCGGCAGCACGTGGTCGCGGCCCCGGACCCCGGCCAGCGCTTGCGCGGTCTTATACAGCGAGAGGCTCGCGCGCGGACTGGCTCCCAAAGCCAGATCCGGATGCACGCGCGTGCGGCCGATCAGGCGCACGATGTAATCCTGAAGCGTATCGTCGATGTGGATTTCCCACACCTGTTTTTGCAGATCCAGAAGTTCCGCGCACTCAGCCACCTGCCCCAAATGCTGGATCGGATGCTCGCGGCGAAGATTTACCAGCAGCGTCTTTTCATCCGTCGGGGAAGGATAGCCCATGGTGACCCGGATCAGAAACCGATCGAGTTGGGCTTCGGGAAGCGGAAAGGTTCCTTCATATTCGATGGGATTCTGCGTCGCCAGCACCAGGAAGGGACGGGGCAGCGGATGAGTCACTCCGTCCACCGTCACCTGCTGCTCCTGCATCGCCTCCAGGAGTGAGGATTGGGTCCGCGGGGTGGCGCGGTTGATCTCATCCGCCAACAGGATGTTGACAAATACCGGGCCGGGTCGGAATTCGAATTGGGAGTTTTTCTGGTTGTAAACGGATACTCCGGTCACATCGTTCGGCAGCAGGTCCGGTGTGCATTGCAATCTGCGGAATTGCCCGCCCAGGCTGATGGCAATCGACCGGGCAAGCATGGTCTTTCCCACTCCGGGTACGTCCTCGATCAGCACGTGGCCTTCGCAAAGCAGCGCCACCATGAGAAATTTAATGCTCTCCCGTTTTCCTACAATCACCTGTTCCACATTCTGCACAACGCGATCAGTAAAACTCTCAATCGAGGGCATGCTAGTTCCTTTCCGGAAGGAAGGTCGGCCTCATTCTTTTCCTGTGGCGGGTGGCGCGGATTTGGAAGCGGGCGGAGCCGCGAGTTTCACGACTTCCGTTCGATTCCTGCCCGCGGATTTTGCTTGGTAAAGAGCCCGGTCGGCAGCCGCCACCAGGCTGTCGGGATCCTCGGACTGGCTTTCCGTCTCGGCAATGGCAATCCCGATGGAAATGTCGAACAGCCCGGTGAATTCCGCCTGCTCCTCGATATTCCTGCGGATCGATTCCGCGACGGCCTGCGCCCCCTCGCGGCTGGTTTCCGGTAAAAGGATGGCGAAGGTTTCACCGGCATACCGGCACACCACGTCCGACCCGCGCCGCACGCAAACCGTAATGCGCTGTGCAAGCGTACGCAGGGCCTCCCGGCTCTTGATGGCGCCATGGTCGGCGATGAATTTCATCCAACCGTCCAAGTTGATCATCATGAGAGTCAATCCGCGCTGATACCTCCGGCAGCGTTCCATCTCGCGCTGGAGGAACAGATCGAAGAAGCGCCGGTTCTGAACTCCGGTCGAGGGATCCATCAGCGAGAGTTCTTCGGCTTGATTATGCAACTCCTGGGTTTTCAAGGCGGCCGCCAGCTGCCGGATGATCGTGGCCAGCGGTTCCAGGGTTCCGGCGTCGAAAATCGCGAACCCCATGGGTTCGTCCTGAAAAACGATCGGCAGGAGAGCAAGGGCGTACGGCGATTCCGCGGGCAGGATATCCGGTGTGGGAAAAGCCATGCTGTCGATGCACAATTCGCGCAGGTCATCGATCTCCGGATGATCGGCCGATTGCCAAAGGTTGCAGTAGAAGGTTATGCCGCCCAGAGGATTGTTCTGCCGGGGTTCGAACAACGCGACTTGCGCAAACCGGACTCCGATTTCCGCGAGATGCTCGACGAAGATCCGCAATATCTCTTTTTCCGTTCCCGCGGAAAACATCCGGGTGGTCATCCAGCCGATTTGATGGTTGATCTCGCTGGCCGAAAGCCGCTTTCGCAGACAAAGCCGTTCGGCGTGATCCGTGATCGTCAACCGGGCCTGATGCAGCAGGTTCTCTGCATACGCAGATTGCTCGGCGGAAATCATCGCCGCCGTTCTCAGCCGAAGGATGGAAATAACCGACTGCCAGATATCGCTGTGATCCTCGGAGGGATCGGCCATCGTCAGGATCTCTTCCAACACCTGGAAAAACTCTTTCGGTTCCCGGATTTCGATGCTGCGGAGGTAGGAGGAGACCAAATCCCGGGAGCATCCGGCCAGGTCTTTTTGCACGCCCCCGCCGAGACTGGGCTGAAGCGTATCCTGAATGGCCTTTATGATCAGATCGATATCGGCAGCGGTCGGAGTCTGGCGCGCGCGGATCTCCTGCCGATCCACTTGGTACGATGGCGAACAACCGCACGATTCCCGAATCGCGAGCCAGGCCGGGATGTGGATTTCTTTGGCCTCCGCCGGACCGGGGTGTGCGATCAGATCCAGCAGAGTCTCCACGGCCTTAACCCCCGCATCGAAGAGCGGATAATGGACCGAGGTCAACGGGGGAACCTGACCGGCCGCGGTGGGTTGATCGTCAAAGCCGATCACCGCCACATCCATGGGGATCCGCCGGCCCGCGCTTCGAAGCATCTCCATCGCTCCGAACGCCGACACGTCGTTGGAGGCCACTACCGCGGTGAACGCGATTCCGGTTGTGAGAATTTGCTCCATGGCTTTGCGGCCCCCCTCCCGGTAGTGATACCCGTACGCGACCAATCGCGGATCGGACACGGCCTCGAACTGCTCGATCGCATTGCGATACGCCTGCAACCGGAGGGTGCTGTCGCCGTGGTCCAGAGGATCACCGGCGATGAAGGCAATCCGACGGTGTCCGTGCCGGATCAGATGCTCCACAGCCTGATGAATGCCGTCTTCGTTATCCATCACGATCGAAGGAGTGCCTTCGCCGGACCCGATGAACACAACGGGGAAGGATTCATCGGTCACTTTGCGGAGATATTGGCTGCGTTCTTCCGATCGCAGCGGGGCGGCCACGATCAGCCCGCTCGTATTCCAGTGGCCGAGCGGAACGTAATCACAATCCGGAGACAGGACCGGCCACGCCGTATGCAGTGATCGCATTCCCGGTGTGCGGCTCACTCCGCAGGCGACAATCAGGTTGCAGCCGTGGTCGAGTGCGGCGGCGCGCACTCCGCCGATGACATATTGGAGAAACCGGTCCAGGAAAATGCTTCCATAAACCGGCCACCCGGGAAGCATGCCTATCGTGAGGGGTGAAGTACTCATCAAGTTCGCCTGTTCCGATGGAGGTTGCCGGGGATCAGGAAACGGGAAGACATGGAGCGGGAGGATTCGCCCGGAAGCTTTTTCCCTTGCGGATATTGAATAAATGGAATGCCTCGTCCGCATGTTCCGCAGACGGCGGTTTTCGAATGCATCCCCGAGTGGTCCGGCTTCCATGCGCAGCGTGCATATAAAGCCTCCTTTCCGGGCAGTAGCGGAGCAAATTATACTGGAATTGCCGTTTTCCATTTTGCACACTTCCCAGCACGGGAAGATTGTTTTATAATTTCGCCGCCCCCGCCCCTTTTCGAACCCTTCCCAATATTGGTTCGAGGTGTGTCGCCATCCAGAATGGCCTTACTTGGCGTACGTAAGCCTGGATCGGGCCGGTTTAACTTTGGACGGGAAGCCAATTGGGACAGCCTCCTCTGCAGTCTATCCATCCGCCTGCAGAAATAATGGAAAAAATGTCGAATATACGGATGATCGTAAAAAAGACTAAAATGGGAAAAGTCATACATTTTGGAGTAAAATTGTACGATAAGGAGATAGCCATGCTTCTGGCGGTTCCGGTTTGCGAGGGGGAAGGGAAGCCGAAGTCCGCTGGATCTTCTGTTCCTTTAATCGAGAGGTGATTATGAGCGATATCCCGACCGGGCTCCCCGGACCTTGGACCCGGATGCTAAATTCGGTAAATACATGGTCCCGGATTCACTCCCCATGGGCGATTCACTTTAACAGCGGCTCCTGCAACGGCTGCGACATCGAAATCCTGGCCACCCTGACCCCCCGCTTCGATGTAGAACGCTTCGGGATCAAACTGCAGGGCAGCCCGCGCCATGCGGACGTACTCATCTGCACCGGTCCGGTTTCCCTACAGGCACGCGACCGGCTGCGCCGTGTGTATGAGCAGATGCCCGAACCGAAATTTGTCGTTGCGGTCGGATCCTGCGCGACTTCGGGCGGGGTGTTTCAGGGATGCTATAACGTGATGGGTGGAATAGACAAGGTCATCCCGGTGAATGCCTTCATCCCCGGATGCCCTCCCCGCCCGGAGGCGATTATCGACGGGATCGTAAAGCTCTTAGAGAGCTTGAAGGAGAAGAAGCCGGAGGTGAAGAAGTGACGAATTCGGAAGCCCTGCTTGCACAGGCTGTAAATCTGATCGGGGAGCGCGCCTCCGCGCAACCCACGCTCGAACCGGACCGCATCGACGTGAGCGTGGAACCCGGGAAACTTCTGGAATGCATCGCTCTGTTGACGACCGCCCACTGGGGTTACCTCTCCGCCATCAGCGGTCTGGACCATGGGCCGGAAGCCGGACGCCTGGAAGTGCTTTACTTTTTCTGCAATCAGGCGGCGGTACTCACCTTGCGGGTTCCGCTTCCGCGCGAATCGCCCCGTGTCCCCAGCGTGTGCGGTTTGATCCCCTCGGCCACTCTGTTCGAACGTGAACTGATGGAAATGTTCGGGGTTGTTTGCGAAGGCACTCCCAATTCACTACGCCTGTTCCTGCCCGACGACTGGCCGGACGGAACGTACCCGTTGCGCAAGGATTTCCTCGTACCCGCTCCCCCTCCGGCGCCGGAAGGATAGGAAGGATGCCTGCCATGACCAACGATACCAAAGAAAAATTCGTTATCCCCATCGGGCCGCAGCATCCGGCGCTGAAGGAGCCGGCGCACTTTGAATTCACGGTCGACAGCGAAATGGTGACATCCGCCAGCGCCCGATTCGGATATGTTCACCGCGGATTGGAAAAAGGGGCGGAAAACCGGAATTGGGCGCAAGCCCTCTATCTCCTCGAGCGTGTTTGCGGAATCTGCTCCAATGCCCACTCCACCGCGTACGCCCTGGGCGTGGAGAAGCTGGCGGGAGTTCAGGCACCTCCCCGTGCGCTGGCGATCCGTCAAATTTTTCTCGAATTGGAGAGACTCCACAGCCATATGCTTTGGGCGGGTGTGGCGGCCCACGAAGCGGGGTTCGACACCCTCTTCATGTATTCCTGGCGGGACCGGGAGATAGTGATGGATCTCCTCGAATCCATCAGCGGAAACCGGGTGAATTATTCCATGAACGTTCTCGGCGGCGTGAAATACGATCTGACTCCGGCGCTGTCGGATTCCATCCTGCGGAGCATCGACTTCTTGTACGAGCGGCTGCAATACTATCTCCAAGTGGCGACCACCGAGGAAACCTTCGTGCAACGGACCAAGGGCGTGGCGCCGATGACCACCGCGCAAGCGGAAAGCCTGGGGGCGGTCGGACCGACGGCGCGCGCTTCCGATGTCCAACGGGATGTGCGGGTGGATGCACCCTACCTTTTATACGACCAGTTCGCCGTTACGATCGTCCTCGGATCCGCGGGCGACCTGCAGGCCCGGTTCGTGGTGCGGATCCAGGAACTATTCGAATCCCTGCGTGTCATCCGCGCGCTGGTCGAACACCTCCCTCCGGGCGAGCTCTCGGTGCGCATGCCGCGCCGGGTCCGGGAAGGCGAGGTGGTCAGCCGGGTGGAAGCGCCGCGCGGCGAATTGTTCTATTTCATCAAGAGCGCCGGCGGGGAAAATCCCTTCCGGGTGAAAGTGCGTACGCCGAGCCTTTGCAATTTCACTTCGGTTCTCGTCGGTGCGGTCGGCCACCGGGTGGCGGATATCCCCATGATTCTGGCAGGGATCGATCCATGCTTTTCCTGCAATGATCGCTCGGTCATCCTCCGCCGCACCGGGCAAGCCGGCAACCCCGAATCCATCCAACGGCTGCGCTGAAGGATGCTCCCTCCGCTCCGTGGATAGAAAGCATCGACCGCGTCTATCGGGATATCGTCGCAAGACGGTCATGATAGTAATTGGAGAGTGATGGCATGAAAATCGGCTCCATGCTGGGTGAAGTCCTGCGTTCGGTATTTCGCAAAACGGCGACCGCGAAATACCCGTATACCCGACGACCGGTTCCGGATCGTTTGCGCGGAATGATTCGTTACAACCCCGAAACATGCACCGGATGCACCCTCTGCATGAAGGACTGTCCCGCCAACGCGATCGAAATCATCGCCGTGGACAAACCCAATAAACGTTTCATCATGCGATTCCATATCGACCGGTGCACCTATTGCGCGCAATGCGTGGTGAATTGCCGGTTTAATTGCCTGGAAATGTCGAACCAACAATGGGAACGGGCCGCTCTCAAACGCGAACCGTTTACCGTCTTGTATGGTCGGCAAGAGGACTTGGATCAATTCCTGAAGAAAACCGAAGCGAAGGTCCCAACACCGGAAACGTAAGCAGGCTTCCCACGGAATCGGACGGGAATTCCGGAAACATCCCTTGACCGACAAGGAAGATCCGCGCCGTCCCTATGGAAGATAATTTTGTTGCGCACTCCCAAGACTCCCGCGCAATAGAATGGATTGTGTTCTGTTCACCACCAGCAGCCATGAAAAATTGTTTCCAAATCCATCTCGTGGAACATGCAGTTTTGCTAAAAATGATTTGCCATCTTCCCACCGGGGAGGTACAATGCCGTCCCGCGATTCGGATCTTAAAAGAGAGGGGAGCGCGTCGATTCAATCCTTCGGGGTGGATCCCGGATTCTTCCTCATCAAACTCGCCTCACATCGGAAATGGAAGGCCCTCTCGATGTTTAAAATAACCTTGGGACACCGGCCGAAAATTTTTGGGGGCCGCTCGTCCCATTCATCCCAGATTTAGGATAGCCCAAACCTGCCCATGACCATCGAAACGATCACCCTGCTCTCAATTTTTGTGCCGATCCTTGGAGCGTTCACGATTCCGTTCGCAGGCCTCCTTTCCTCCCGGTTGAGAACGATCTGGTCCGTTCTGATCGGGCTGGCGACCGCCGTTTTCCCGCTGTTATTAATCCCCTTTGCGGTAAACGGCGGGACAAGGACGGTCTATTGGAACCTCATACTCGGCGTAGATTTCATCATCACCGTGGATGCCCTCTCGGTATTCATGTCCATCGTCTCCTCGTCCATCGGCGCCCTCATTCTCATCTATTCCGTCGGATACATCGGCCACGAAAAAAACCAAAGCGAATATTACCTGATGTTCCTCCTTTTCATCGGCGCCATGATGGGGTTGGTTTACTCGGCGAACCTGATTATCCTGTATGTCTTCTGGGAAATCACAGCTATTTGTTCCTGGCGATTGATCGGCTTTTACCGGCACAAGGATCATGTGCTGAAGGCCGACAAGGCATTCCTATTTACTTTTGGATCCGCCATCGTCATGCTCTTCGGTTTTCTGCTGGTGTATAACCAGACTCATACCTTCGACCTGACCGCAATGCGGGGATGGCAGATCCCCGGCGAGATTGTATTGTTTATTCTGATCGGTATTTTCGCCAAATCGGCGACCGTTCCGTTGCACACCTGGCTTCCGGATGCCGGCGTCGCACCCTCCCCTGTTACTTCCTTGCTTCACGCCGCCGTGCTGGTCAAAATCGGCGTGTATGCCTACGCGCGGCTTTTCTGCTTCACCTTCACGATCCCGCCCGAATGGATGACCGCGATATCCATCCTGGTGGTGGCGTCCAGCCTGATCGCCGCCTGTGCGGCGACGGTGGAAAACGATATGAAGCGGATCCTGGCGTATTCCACGGTCAGCCAGATCGGATATATCTTCCTGGGCTTGAGCATTTCCAACAGCGTCAGCATCGCAGGCGCCCTGTTGTTCATCCTGATGCATGGTCTGGGGAAAGCCGGATTGTTCCTATGTGCCGGGATTGTGGAACACACCACCCACCGGCGCGACATCCGGGAACTGGGAGGCTTGATCAAAACCATGCCGATCACGGCGGTGGTATTCCTCATCTGCGCATTTTCCGTCATGGGCATTCCGCCGCTGGGGGGCTTTTTCTCCAAATTCATGGTCATCCAGGGGACGGTGGAAGCCGGCCAGGTGGGATTGGCGGCCGCTGCTCTCTTTATCGCCGTCCTGACGGTGTTTTATCTTTTACGGTTGTTTAGCGCCTTGTTCCTGGGAGAGACGAAACTGGCGGTCCGCGAAGCCACTCCTTCCATGCTCTTTGTCGTGGTCGGGCTTGCCGTGCTCTCCGTGTTGGCTGGGATCTTCATCAGGTACCCGATGGAAATCGTACATACTGCCACCCTTCAGATTCTGGGACGGTTGCCATGACATCCGAAGCCTTGCTCCTCCCGATCCTTTTGCCGGCCATCCTGGGCGTGATCGTCCTGCTCATCCCCTCCCGCTGGAAAGGGATCGCGGGGTGGATCACGTTTCTGGGAACGTCGGTGCTCCTGTATTGGGCTTGGCTTCTGTTCTCCTCCGGGGAAATTTTCCTCAGCCTGCCATGGGTGGCAGGGGTGATCACTTTCGACCTTCGGGCCTACCCCTTCGGCTCCTTCATTCTGCTGTGGATTGCCATCTTTGGTTTTCTCATTTCGTTCTACTCGCTGGTTAAAGTTCGATCCCATCCGCGCCTGCGCGAATATTACGGTTACTTCCTGTTCACGCTCGCGGTGGCCGGCGGTTCCGTCCTGGCCGATAATTTCCTCGTCTTTTTATTCTTCTGGGAAGGATTGCTGCTGACGTTGTACGGCCTCATCTCCCTTGGTTCGAGCAACGCGCCCCGTACGGCGGCAAAGGCTTTTTTGATTTCCGCATTTTGCGACTTCTGCCTTGTGTTGGGGATTTCGCTCCTCTGGAAAATCAATGGGACGCCGAAGATGTCGGGCATCACCATCGCCCCGGATGGATTGGCTGCAGCCAGTTTCCTTCTGATGGTGGTCGGCGCCGCGGGAAAAGCCGGCGCCATGCCGTTCCATACCTGGATCCCGGATGCCGCCGTGGACGCCCCGGTCAGCGTGATGGCTTTCCTTCCCGCCTCGCTGGAAAAACTGCTTGGAATCTACCTGCTGGCCCGGATCTGCCTGGAGTTCTTCGCCCTGAAGGCCAACAGCGCACTTTCCATCATCCTGATGACCCTCGGCGCGGCGACCATCGTCTTGGCGGTCCTGATGGCGTTGATCCAGAAGGACTTCAAGAAACTGCTTTCGTTTCACGCCATCAGCCAGGTCGGCTACATGATCCTCGGCATAGGAACGGGCACGCTGATCGGCATTGCGGGCGGCATCTTCCACATGCTGAACCACGCGATCTATAAGAGCGGATTGTTCCTCAGTGCGGGCTCCATCGAGCATCGTACCGGAACGACCGAATTGAAAAAACTCGGCGGGCTTGCAAAAGAAATGCCCGTTACAGCCTTCGGATTTGCAATCTGCGCGCTGGCCATTTCCGGCGTATGGCCGCTGAATGGGTTTGTGTCCAAAGAGATGGTCTTTCACGGATCCCTGGAAACCGGGTATGTGATCTTCGCCATCGCGGCATGGATGGGAGCCATCTTTACGTTTGCTTCCTTCTTAAAAGCGGGTCACGCGATTTTCCTCGGTCCGCGGAGCAAGGAGGTGCCGCCCGTCAAAGAAAGCGAAGGACCGATTCTGATCCCGATCCTTGCGCTGGCTTCTTTCTGCATCCTGTTCGGCATCGCCAATGCGCTGCCCCTGAATGCCTTCATCCAACCCGTCCTGCAAGGTCATATCCCCGCCGGAGAACATCTGGATCTGACCAGCCATGCGCTGGACTTGTTCAATCCCGTTGCGCTTCTATCCATCGGTATGCTCGCGATCGGCTTCGGGATTCATGCTTTCGGCTGGTTTCGGGCGGAAAAGCGGGCGTATCTCGCCTCGGAAATCATTCACCGTCTGCCGGTCCTAAAAACCCTTTATCAATGGAGCGAAGCCCGCCGGTTGGATCTGTATGAGCAGGGAATTAAGATCCTTGGAAGCATTTCGAGGTTCGTTTTCGTCGTCGTCGACCGGCCGATCGATGCCTTCTTTGAAAAGATCCTCGTCGCGGTTGGACGCGCGTTTGTCCGATTCTTCCGCTCCCTGCACAACGGGTATTATTCGAACTATCTTGCCTGGTGCCTGGCAGGATTGGCGCTCATTCTCGTGCTCTTGCGCGCATTTTAATCCCGGGAGATCTCATGAGCATTCCTTTTATCGCGGTACCCCTGATATTGGCCAGCATCATGCCGTTGATCGGCAGACTCTCGAAGCGTTTTTTGCCGGATGTATTGACCAATGCAGCCCTCCTATTCCTCCTTCTCTATTCCGTCTTCGCCGGCAGGCAAACGCTGCAAAACGGAGCGGATATTTGGAAAGCCTCCTGGTTGGGCGAACCGCTGAACATTACATTGGCGCTGGATGGATTTAGCGTGCTGATGCTGCTCACCATCTCCCTGATCGGCTTGAGCGTTGCGCTGTACTCGATTAATTACATGGAACACTATGAAGCCAAGGCGAGCTTCTACGCCTTGCTGCTCGTTATGATCGCCGGTATGAACGGGCTTGTGCTTTCCAACGACTTGTTCACCATGTATCTTTTCCTGGAGGTGGCGGCCGTTTCCTCCTACGGGTTGATCGCCTTCGGATTGGAGCGGGATGAACTGGAGGCGTCGCTCAAGTATCTGCTGCTTTCATCGGTGGCGACGGCTTTCCTTCTCCTGGGTATCGCGATCGTGTTCGGCCTGACTGGCAGTCTGCAATTGGCCAATATCGCCGAGGCATTCTCCGCCTTGAACAATCCGGCGATCGTCGGCTTCTGCATGGCATTGTTCATCATGGGTTTCGGGTTAAAAGCGGCTATCGTGCCTTTTCACGCCTGGCTGCCGGATGCCCACTCTTCCGCCCCGGCCCCGATCTCCGCAATGCTTTCGGGCGTGCTGATCAAAGTCTCCGGCATATATGCATTGACCCGTGTGTGTTTCACGGTCTTCGGGATCCATCCCGGAATGGGTCAAGTACTGATGCTGCTGGGCATCGCCTCCATATTGGTCGGAGCCATACAGGCTTTGGGACAGAATGACATTAAGCGAATGCTTGCGTACTCCTCGATCAGTCAGATCGGCTACATTATCCTGGGGCTCGGCGTGGGAACTCCGCTTGGGATCATGGGCGCCATGTTCCATATTTTCAACCACGCCATTGCCAAAGGTCTGTTGTTCCTGAATTCCGGAGCGCTGGAACGATCCACCGGAACAAGAGAACTTGATAAAATGGGCGGCTTGGCTCAGAAGATGCCCATCACAGCCGGCACAAGCGTCATCGGTTCACTGGCGATTGCGGGGGTTCCACCGTTAAACGGTTTCTGGAGCAAGCTGATCATCCTTTTAGCGCTGGTCCAGGCGAAGTTTTACGCCTTGGCCTTCATCGCAATTCTTGCCGGCATTCTTACGCTATGGTACTACTTGATCTTCCAACGCCGCGCCTTCTTCGGAAAATTGAATGAGACCTGGAACCATGTACGGGAAGCCCCGTTCTGGATGTCGTTTGCCGTTCTGCTGCTCGGAACGATATGCGTCCTGATCGGACTGCTCTTTCCACTGGTCATCCTCGGATGGATTAAACCGGCTTCGGACGCCTTGACAGCCGGAATTTCCCAAGCCATTGGCCTCCTGGGGTTCTAAATGCATACCTTCCTTCTCCTTGGATTAGTTGGTTGTTCCATCCTCGCGGTCTTTTTTTCAGACCTGCTGAAAGCGGCGATTTCGCTTGCGGGCGCGAGCATTTTCTTGGCGATGATCTTTTTCGAAATGGGGGCGACCTATGCGGGTGTTTTTGAAATCTCCGTCGTCGCCGGTTTGATCACCGTTCTCTTTATTTCCACCATCAGCCTGACAATAAAGGAAGAGGAGACCAAAACCAACAAGCGGATGCGCCTCCTGTTCCCGCTGGTCCTCATAGGATTTGTCTTGATCGATCTCCTGGTTATGAGTCAGTACCTGGTCGAGCTTACTTCCCTTGCCGGGCCCGCGGAAACGGGGACGTTCGGCCAGATCTTCTGGGGAGGCCGGACCTTCGATCTGGTCGCGCAGATTGCCATAATCCTGGCCGGCGTTTTTTGCGTGCTTGCGCTGTTTCGAAAAAGGAGCGGAGATGAGTGATTTCTGGATCCTGAATATGTTTTTTGTCGGATTGCTGTTCCTGGTCGGTTTATTTTGCCTTTTGGCAATGAAAAACCTGATCAAGCTGCTGATTGGCATCGAGCTGCTTTCCAAAGGGATTCTGCTGGCATTGATCGCGACGGGATTTGAAAAGAATAATATCTTGACAAGTCAGAGTCTGGCCATCTCCTTTATCGTCGTGGAAGTGAGCGTGCTGGCGACGGCAATGGCCATGATCATAAACATGTACCGCCATACGAAAAGCTTGGATGTAAAACACCTATCCAATTTAAAGGGCTAAATGATGCGCTTCCCAGATATTCTCCTTTCCCTGCCGGTGGTTTTCCTCATCTTTCTCGGATTCTATTGTATTCTCTATTGGCTTGGCGGCCGGATGGCGCCGAAGGCCAACTCGCTCGGCGGAAAATTGGATACGTATTCCTGCGGCGAGGAAATGCCGGTTCCACCTGTTAAAATCAGCTTCCGGCTGTTTTTCTATATCGCGCTTTTCTTTACCATGATGCATGTGGCCGTTCTGGTCGTTGCCACCATTCCGACCGGACCCCTGGCATGGCTTGGGATTGCTTATCTGATGATGATTTTTCTTTCCGTGATGGCGCTCATTACCAGGAGTTAAGATATTCCGGGAATGGGTTCCGGCCTCCACCACGCCTTTTCCCTGGATTCCGCATTAAAGGACTGGCGGGGTCGTCAGGTTAAATCCAGGAGCTTTCTTAACCCGCGCATCGCCAATCGGATGTCGCAGAGGGTGGTTCGGCCCGGGTGCGTATAGATAGGAAAAAGACTATGCTCGCCGGGGGAAGCCGCGGGCGATAACCAAGGAATGACAATTCAAGAGGAGTCTACATGGATTTTTTTACAACGGTTTTTTATATCTTGGTCTATCCCGGCCTACTTTTTCTTTTTTGCTATTCCACATTCTGTGAATGGGTGGATCGAAAGGTGTACGCGCGGCTCCAGAACCGAATTGGACCGCTGTATACGGGAAGCCAAGGGATCCTTCAGCCGTTGGCGGATTTTCTAAAACTCATGTCGAAGGAGGACATCGTGCCGAGACAGGCCGATGCGGTGATGTTTACCGCCTTGCCGATTGTCATCTTGGCCGTGATCTGTTCGGCCGCGATGTTCCTTCCGTTTGGACATTATGAGACGGATGCGTTATCCTCCCATTCCTTTCCCGGGGATCTCATCGTGGTGGTCTTTCTTTTAACGATACCAACGCTAATTTTTTTCCTCGCCGGATGGTATTCCTCCAGCTCGTTTTCCGTGGTCGGAGGCACCCGGGTGATCACAATGCTCTTCGGATACGAGGTGCCCCTCCTGCTGGCGGTTTTAAGCCCGGCGATTTTGGCAAATTCCTGGAGGCTGGAGGAGATTGCTCGGTTTTATCAATCTCAACCCGTTCTACTCCTGCCGAACATCATCGGTTTTGTTGTGGCGTTGATCGCCCTGCAGGCGAAATTGGAGAGAGTGCCGTTCGACATCCCGCACGCGGAAACCGAACTCGTCGGCGGCACGTTTACGGAGTATTCCGGCAAAAAACTGGCTTTCTTTCGACTCGCCATCGACATTGAAATGGTCGTGGGCAGCGGCCTGATTGCGACAGTATTTCTGGGCGGTTTCCCCGGCAGTCTCCTCGAAGGATTGGTGTTATTTGTCTTGAAAACCCTGCTCATTGTGATACTGCTTTCCATCGTCCGGGCAGTATTCTCCCGCATACGAATCGATCAAGTCATCAGCTTTTCCTGGCGCTATCTCGTGCCGCTGGCCATAGGACAAATTCTCATCGCCATTTTCCTGAAAGGGCTAATCACCTAGGCTGTCTTTTTTCATGGCGAGGGGATAAGATTATTGGGATAGTTTCTGCGATGGATCTGGCGGTAGATGGGGCCGGGGTTGAGCAAGGCATAAAATCATCGATCGGTATCGACTCCCTTCTTCCGGTGAAGATCCGAAATTCGCAGTTGCGGGAATCTCCGCTTGGGGCCGGCTTGCGCTGACCCTCCGATCCTCCAACAGGATCACCGCTTCGATGATTGCCGCTATGAAATCCTGGAAGGAACTTCTATCGCAAACGCTAAAGAATAGCCGCAGGCCGGCAGTGGTAGGCATCGGTCAGGAACTTCGCGGCGACGATGCGGCGGGCGTGCTGGCTGTGCGAATCCTGCAAAGCGGCGCGATCTCCCCTCCCCAAGATCGTGCTGCGCCGGAAGGCACACTCTTCCTCTTCGAAGCCGGATCGCTGCCGGAAGCATCGGCGGGACCGCTGCGCCGGTTTAGACCGGATTGGGTGATTTTCATCGACGCGGCGGATATGGGCGAAGCACCCGGTACTATCCGCTGGATCGATCCGGGCATGGCCGGCGGTTTTTCCGGCAGTACGCATACCTTTCCCATGAGTGGATTCAGTGCTTACCTGTCTTCCGAGATAGGTTGTCGGGTTTCGATATTGGGAATCCAACCGAAGCATCTGGATTTCGATGCGCCCGTCTCGGACGAAGTCCTGAGGTCGATACGGGAAATCGCCGCCCTAATTAGCGGCGAGAGCCGGCATGCCTTTTTCTGAAATCCCGAAAGGAAATTCCTCGCTCCGAGAGCAGAAAATGTGAGTTCGCCGGTTTTCGGGTTTTCCAGTTGATGGATGGATATTTTTCCATCTCTACTATCCAATAGGGTTTTTCTTTTCCCGCCGATTGAATGCGATTTTTTTTCATCCCCCGTGCATCTTTCCCCAATTGCGTGGTCAACCACCCCGGCAACTGTCTCCCTGTCCCCCGTTTTCGAAAAGGTAGAGATCGCTGAAAAAGCCACCCTGGAGTGCAGCGAAGGGTCCAAAAAAAAGTGGGCAATGATGCTTCGCGGCGCTCAGCATGACGGCCTTTTTCAGCGATCTCCGATTTGGCAATCTTCAGAAGAAAAGGAACGGTCCATTAAATGTCCCAAATGCTTTCGGATATTCTACGGCAATCGAATACCCCGCTGCGAAATTGCGAGCGGACCGCCGACGGCGGTCCGTTTTTATGAAGGGTCATTGTTGTATACCATCAACCAAGGGCGCTCCACACTTCACGTTTGATGCGTACGCGGCGGATCACTTCATCGGTGAATGCGCTTGTGGTGGCGTCTCCGCCCAGATCGGCGGTGCGCATGCCGTCGTACACAGCCTCAAAGACCGATTCGTAGATTGCGCGGGACGCACGCTCGGCATCCGGGAGGCGGAAATAGCCCAATAGCGCCGCCCCGGCCAGGATCATCGCCATCGGGTTGGCGACATTTTTCCCAGACAGCATCGGCGCGGTGCCGTGCGGGGCTTCCGCTATGACCGCTTTCACTTCCGTCGTACTCTGGTCGAATCCGAGTACAAGCGATTCCGAAACGGCGATGCTACCGAACATCTGCAACACCAGGTCGGAGAGAAGGTCACCGTCGCGGTTGAGTGTAGGGATCACCATGCCGTCTCCGGCGGAGGTGAGCAGCAGCGCCAACGTAGCGTCGATCAGGTGCGGTTCATAGCGCACTTGTGGATGACGCTCATGGGCGGAATCCAACTCTTCCTTGAACAGCCCTTCGTATACCGGGGAAACGGTGTACTTGGGGCCGCCGAACACCTTGCTACCGGTCCGGTTCGCATATTGGAAAGAAAACTCGGCCACCGCCCGGCAGGTCTTGCGCGAAAGCTTTTGCGTTCGATAGGCGACCTCTTCCTCGCCAGCGGATTCGCGCCACTCACGCGCCCCCCATAGGCATCCTCCACCGCCATGCGCACCACAGCGATCGGCGCATATACGCCGGCCATTGGGCGCACGCCGGGGATCCGCCGACCGGTGCGCAGGATCACCTTGGCATCGATGGCTTCACGCAAAATGGCGTTCGGCGATCCGACATCGTCCTTCTCTTCCGGGGTGATCGAGGCGGCCTTCAACCCCAACCCGGTCTCTTGAATTGCGGCTGCCGCTTCGAAGACGACTGCGTTGTTTGAACGGCGGCGGTTTTCCAGCGAAAGATCAAAACGCTGAAAATCCGTTTCTACCCCGGTCTCTTTTGGATCGAGCACACGCAGGCTTTCTTCCAGCAGTTCTTGCCCCGTCTGATCTCCTTCCAATACGACAATCGTGCTTTTCGGCATTCTATTTCCTCCGGAAATGGAATCCGGAGCAGCGGCGTTCGCTACTCGGATTGTTTTTAGGGGTGGGGGTTGGGGTGAAGGAATTATAAACGATGAGCGGGAAAAAGGGGTGGATAGACGCTTTTCGACAGAAGGAAACATTGCCCACAATGGTTGAATCCGATCGGGTTGGCGGGAAAAATGAACCACCGCGCGGCAAGCCGCGCGGTATCACGGAGCGAAACCCCCAAGTTCT
>CAZFPL010000014.1:0-33487 GCA_964521085.1 uncultured Anaerolineales bacterium
TCTTGTCAACGGCCCGAATTCGGTTAACATAATGTCATGAAACCCACACGTCCGGCGGCGGCTCCGCGCCGCAGCCGAACCCGATTCTATCTCTGGACGATCGGCCTGGGCGCGGCGCTGGCTACGGCATTCATCACCTTCGCCCCTTCAGCCCTCTCGCCGGATGCAATCCGGGCATCCTTCGCCGGCGTAATCAATCCCACCCCGGGCGGGCTGGGGCCGATCTCGCCCTTCAAACTTCCGATCGGGATCATCGCCGGCCATTCGGGGAACGACGTGGGCGCCGCCTGTGACGACGGCCTGACTGAATTATCCGTTAACGAGGATGTCGCCGTGCGGGTGAAGAGTCTTTTGGAACGGCAGGGGTATGTGGTGGATCTGCTCGAGGAATACGATCCGCGTCTCGAGGGATACAAAGCCATGGCGCTGGTGTCCCTGCATACCGATTCCTGCCAGTTCATCGACGACAATGCCACCGGGTTCAAGGTGGCCGCCTCCCAGGCCAAGACCTCGGCGGAGGCTTCGCAGACTCTCGCCGCCTGCCTGATAAACCGATACGCCGCACGCACCGCTTTGAAAAACCATCCGGGCAGCATCACCTGGGATATGACCGGGTATCACAGCTTCAGCGAAGTGAATTCCGATACGCCGGCGGCCATCATCGAGATGGGATTTCTCTACCTGGACCGGAATTTCCTGACCCGGCACGCCGACCTGGCCGCCCAGGGCATTACCGACGGCATCCTCTGCTTCACGCGTAATGAATCGCCGGATGCAACCGGGGTGACCGCGCCATGACCTTCCCCGCCCCCACCCGATCCGCTTTCACGCAAGCCCTCGGCCGCGGGATGGATGCCCTGACGAAGGGCAATCTCGCCGAAGCCGCCGAGCACGCATTGCGTGCCGTGCGGATGGATCCCTTGGCGGAGGAAGCCTGGCTGCTTCTGGCGGCAATCGCTCCGCCGCAAAACCGGGCCCGTTACCTCAATCACCTTTTAAAAATCCATCCGGAAAGCGAAAGCGCGCGCCAGGCTCTGGCAGAGCTTGGGACCAAGCCCATCGACGCTCCGACCGCCGCCAACCCATTCTCTCTGCCTTCACCGGAAGAAATTCTTGCCCAGGGGAATTCCGCATCGGCGCCGCTTGCCTCCTCCGAAACCGCCCCGAGCGGAAAATCCTCTCCACCCGATCACAATCCCGAGAAAAAGAACAAAGCCGCGGCGACCAAACCCGCCCCATCGAAAAACGGCCAAAAAGGATTTTTCAGCGGAAGAGGTTTCCGGTGGACAGCGGTGCTGATCTCGATTTCCTGCCTGCTGGCGCTTTCCGTGACCGCGTTTGCCGGAGTGGTAACCTACGCCCAGGAGGTGCCGGTGGTGGCGCGCGTGGTCCGCGAGCAAAGCGTGATCCCGCCGAGTTTCACTCCATCCTTCACGCCCTCCATCACCCCATCGTTCACGCCGACCTTTACGCCCACCTTCACCCCGACGCCGACCTACACGGCGACCAACACCCTGCCCCCCACGGAAACCCCGATCCCGGACGCGTACATCATCCCGGGCGCGGGCGGCGAACGCTGGATCGACATCGACATCTCCTCGCAATCGGTGACCGCCTATGAAGGCAGCACCCCGGTCCGGACGTTCATCGTCTCCACCGGAACCGCCGCCCACCCGACCGTGCTCGGCCGATTCCGCATTTACGTGAAATTGCGCTACGATACTATGGCCGGTCCCGGGTACTATCTGCCCAACGTCCCCTATGTGATGTATTTTTACCAGGGGTACAGCATCCACGGCACCTACTGGCATCACAATTTCGGAACCCCGATGAGCCATGGATGCGTTAATATGTACACGCCCGACGCCGAATGGATGTTTTATTTCTCCTCGGTGGGGACGCTTGTCAATATCCATTGGTGATCCGGTTCCCGAAGAGAAATATTTTTTATTCCGCAATCTGGAATAGACCACGGATGACATCGAATTTACCCGGATTACACGGATAATTCCTTCTATCCTTTTAAATTGCTGTTTCAGTAGATAATCCGAATCCCTATTACGGTTTCCCCGGCCATTGATTTTTCTGTGAAAACCGATGATACAATTCCAGCCCTATGATAGAAAACGCGAGACTCTCCAAGAGCCTGCCAAGAAAAGCAACCTGCATTCCGGTTTTCGACTTCGGAGGAGTCCTCTTCGATTGGAATCCGCGCTACCTCTTCCGCCATTTCTTCGATGGCGACCCGGAAGGCATGGAGCGGTTTTTGGTCGAGATCGATTTCTGGAACTGGGATGCGGGGATGGACCACGGGCGGCCTTTTACCGAAGGGGTGGCCGAGTGGAGCGCCAAATTTCCCCGCTATGCAGATCTCATCCGGGCGTTTGACGCCCGCTGGGAGGAAACCATGGGCAGCCCGATCCCCGGCACGGCGGAGATTTTGCTCCGGCTCCACCGCGGCGGGTATTCCTTATACGGGTTGAGCAACTGGTCGGTCGAAAAATTTAAAATCCTGCGGCGAAAGCATTCCTACCTTGATGTTTTTTCGGATATTCTCCTTTCGGGGGAAGTCGGGATGACGAAACCGGATCCGCGGATTTTCCAGCACTTTCTGGATCGGACCGGGCAGAGGAAGGAAGACCTTCTGTTCATCGACGATTCGGATGCCAACATCGCCGTGGCCCGGCGGCTGGGATGGGACGCCATTCGTTTCGTCTCCGCGGGGCTCTTGGAAAGCGAATTAACCGGGCGGGGCTTACTCTGATGATTCGTTAACCGGAGTTGTGATATTCTGAAACAAATGATGACAAAGGAACCGCTTTTTCTGGGGCTGGTATTTTCCGAGGATGAAAAACCGCTTAGCGCCGCGCATGTGGGCCAAGAGCCGTTTTACATCCTCGACGACGCGGGATTCCTTCGTCACATCCGCGCGCGGGAATTGGATGAATCCATCCTGCGCTGGTTATGGGAACAAATCCGCGGCCACGAACAGGAACTGGCCGAGCAGGCGGCGCGGATGACGGGGCAGGAGGACATCTTCTCCCGGGCGGTTTTGCAGAACAGCCTGGCCCATCCGGAAGCGTACGTCGAGGAAATCTTCCGTCACGGGCTTCCGGAAAGCACGCGGATGTGGATGGGGATGATGGGATTTCGCGCGATCGTAAACGTGCATGGCGAACTGCTGCGCGTGGACCAGCCGGTGCGCGCAGCCGACGAGGATTCCGGATGACCTCCGCCCGGAGGGATCCGGATTCCCACTGAGGTGGAAGCATGAACGCGGATATTCGGGAAGTCGCGGAGATCGATTTCGATCAGGAGGTCCTGCGGTATTCGATGACCACTCCCGTGGTCGTTGATTTTTGGGCTCCCTGGTGCGCCCCCTGCCGCATGCTCGGCCCAATGCTGGAAAGGCTGGCGGCGGAAGCGGCAGGCACCTTCCGCCTGGCAAAGGTCAACATCGACGACAACCCCGGGCTTTCAGCCCGGTTCGGCGTGCAAAGCATTCCGATGCTGAAAACCTTCCGCGAGGGGAAGATCGTCTCTACGTTGATCGGCGCCCAGCCGGAAAGCGAAGTACGCAAATTCCTGCGCGATCTCGCGCCCGGACCGGCTGACCAAGCCCTCGCCGAAGCCAAGGGCTTGCTCACCGCCCGGCGATGGGGCGACGCCGAACAAGCCGCCCTGCGCGCGCTGGAACTGGAAGGGGGGAACAGCGCCGCCGCACTCTGCCTGGTGAAAGCATTGCTTCGCCAAGGAAAAGGCTCTTCCGCCCTCGACCGGCTCGACCGGTTTCCGTCGGGGAATGAGTCGTCCGCGGCGGAGAGGCTGCGGCCGCTGGCGGCCCTGCTGGCGGAGATGGATTCAAGCGCCGATCCGCCTGCGGACGCAACGGAGGCCGGCTACCTGCAGGCCGCCCGGCTTCTGGCTCGGGGAAATTATCCCGCTGCGCTCGACGGCCTATTGGAACTTTTACGCCGGGATAAGCACTACCGAAACGACGACGCGCGCAAGGTTTTCCTCGCCGCGCTGGATATTCTCGGAGAGGACGATCCGCTTACGAGGCAATACCGCGACGAGTTGGCATCGGTACTTTTCTAGCGACACGGAACGCCCCTGATTGCATTTCCGAATAAAAAAGGCGGACGGTTGGTCCGCCTTTTTTATTCGCAGACAGGCTTACGTTCCGGTCTTGCCGATGATCCGCAGAGTCCCCCACAGCGTGGGATTCGACGGAGTGACCCGCCGCGGCGAGGACGAAATCATCCCGTCCATCTGAGTGGTTCCGGGGTGATCGTTATCGGTCACGGAGACGGCGAACCCGTAGGATTCGCCTCCCGCCGGTGAAACGCCGAACAAGAGCCACGGTATCCGCGCCTCGAGGATCCATCCTTTCGCGTCCGAGGAGGGAGTGAGTCGAGTGGAGATCTTAATATCCTGGCTGCCCTTCCTCCCGGTCGGATACCACAAGTACGCCGAGGGAGCCTGGAGACTGGGATCCTGCAGGTAGCCCGGGGATATTCCCAATTGAAAATCATCGGCGCTCATCCCGATATCGCAAAAATCGCCCCCCAGATTCGCGTCCAGCAGAATCTCCAGGCTGTCGCCCTTGTATAGGTTGGCGCCGCCGCTGGTCTCCTGCACGACTTCGTCATCCATAATCTTCACGGCGATATACAAGTTCGTATCATCCCAGCGCAGACCGAACCTCGCCCCGTTCTCCGACTCACCGGCCACGACGGCCATTATGGAAAACGGTAGGGGATCTTCCCAATCCTCGAGTTTGCCGTCGAGCACCGGCGGGTAAACAGCGAAGACCGCTTGAACGGGCGCCCCGTTTTGCTCCGGCCGCTGATCCTGACCGTCGCAGGGAGAGGAACTCGCCACGCGAATTTTCACCCAGAAGGCCGTACTTCCGTCCGGTTCGATTCCAAACCGCACAGCCTGCGGCGTTTGCAGCTTCCAGAAGCCCTGGTATTCCCCCTCGACCGCAGGGGCGACGAGATTAACCGCGAAGACATAAATGGCGTTGGGCGGGACGCTGGCGGTCAAGGGAATCGCATCCGGGCCGTCCATTTGATCACCGTGGTCGAAAACCAGGGCGTATCCCTTTCCCCATAAGCAGGTGCCGATGTTCTTCAAGGTCCAGGTCTGCATAAACGCCGTACCGGGAGCCACCTTCGTCAGGTCCGGGATCGAACTTCCGACGAATTGCGCCCGGTTGGTGCAATTGGGGGCAGTCGGGGAAATCGTCGCAGTGAACTGCGGCGACACTGTTCCTTCCTCCATCGTCCGGCTCCCCGTCGGAATCTGCCCTCTGGGTTTCGCGGTCGGAACCTCAAAAAGTTTCGACATGGTCCAATTGGGAGTCGGGAATTGGAATTGCGTCGGAGTGGACGGCAGCAGGCTGCACGCTCCGAGGAAAACCGCGAGGATGCCCATCGTTCCGAAGCGGAGCATTTTGTTGAGATTCATGGAACCTCCCCAGCTTTTCCGAACCGCCCCGTATTGAGGCTGATCCGGCTGGCCCAATTATATGTGTAAATAAAAAAAGAGGCGGAACAGAGTCCGCCTCTTCTACCGTTAGGTCGATTTCTCTATGGACCGGTCTGGATTTCGATCTGCAGCGTGCCCCAAAGCATCGGGTTGGAGAAGATCGTCCGCTTGGGATCGGTTGAGATCATCCCGTCCTGTTGCGCTGCGGAATGGTCGTCATCGGACACCGAGAAGGCGAACCCGTAGTATTCGCTCCCGTCCGGTGCGTATCCGCCGAAGGCGCCCCAGGGGATCGCCGCTTCGATGATGTATCCGATCGGATCGGGCCCGACGGTCAGGGCCGACACGATGGTGGCGATCTTTATTCCCTTGATGGCGGTTGGATACCACAGGTATGCGAACGGTCCAAACCCGCCCGGGGTCGGCAGAGAGCCCGGGGAAATCCCGAGTTGATAGTCGTCTTCATCCATCGAGGTATCGCAGTAATCGCCCTTGAGGTTTCTGTCCAGAAGGATCTCCACGCCGTCGCCCTTGTACATCTGCGATGCGTTCGAATCCGTCACCGAATTGAAGAGGTTGTCATCCGCCACCTTCACGGCGAGGTAGAGGTTGTTTTGATCCCACTTCAGGGTGAACCGGGCGTCGTTGTCGGTGTGGCCGAAAACGGTGTAGGGGACGTCATTGATCAGCGGATTATCCCAGTCGGTCAGGATTCCGTCGATTGTCGGCGGGGTATCGGTGCGATACGCCTCGATAACTCCTCCGTATGACTCCGGCCGCTTGTTCTGCGCAGTGCAGGCGGGCGCGAGCACAGCCGTGGTGATCTTCACCCAGAAGGCCTTCCCTGCGGCATCGATCCCGAACCGGACACCCTGCGGGGTCTGGATCTTCCAGAAGCCCTGGTACTGGCCGAGGGTGGCGGGCGCCGTGAGGTTGACGGTGAAGTTATAGACCGCATTCGGCGGAACGCTGGCCGTCATCGGCACCGAAGCGGGGCCGCCCATCTGGTCGCCGCTGTCGAAGACGAGCGCATATCCGGCTCCCCAGGTGCAGGTGCCCACATTTTTCAGAGTCCAGGTTTTCGTAAAGGCGGTTCCTGGAGCGACATAGGTCAGATCCGGATATGTCTCGCTGACGAACTGCGCCAGGTTGGTGCAGTTCGGAGCCGTCGGCGAGAGGGTCGCCGAAGGAGTGCTGGAAGTCGGGACACCCTGGGTCGCCGTCGCCTGCGGGGCGCTCGTCTGTGTCGGAGGAATCTGGAAAAGCGCCGTCATCGTCAGGTTGGGCGTGGGAAACACGAACTGGGTCGGGGTGGACGACGTCATCGGCAGGGCGCAGGCGACAAGCAGACACGCCATAGCGCACGACCCCACAATACGGTTGCGGATTGTCTTTTTCATAGCATCTCTCCTTGTTATCCAGAGACCGTCCGGCCCATGCGGAAACAGGAACCCTCCGGGAAGGCTGCTCCTTACCTTGTGGGGCGGGTGGGAATTGAACCCACAAGGGGGGTTGCCCCGGGGGATTTTAAGTCCCCTGCGTCTGCCAAGTTCCGCCACCGCCCCAGGACGCACCGCTTTATTATATAACGGGCTTTCTTTTTGGGTGCGGCTGCGGATCGCGGGCAGGCGGCTCCGGGTGTCGTGCCGGTATCCGTCTCAATTATCACCCAGACGGTCCTATTCTGTTGCCAGTTCCTGTTGCATTATTCGTGCCTGAACTGCAAGAAAAAGCCAAATTACCCCCTCACCGGCCTGCGAAAAACTCAGAAGCCCAAGGTCAAAAAAAGCGCGTTGCAAATCGAAATAAATTCGTTTATAAAAGAGCCCGACGGCCAACAAATCAAACCGGTCCGCGCAGCAGCCGTCCGGAGTCTCCTTTTGCTTAAGTCACCCATCTTCACCTGGATTGAAATTGACCTGTCCGCGGTCGCGGACAACATCAAAGCCCTGCGCACGATTTCCGGGGTGCCGGTCATGGCGGTGGTCAAGGCCAACGGGTACGGGCATGGCGCGGTCGAAGTCTCGCGCGCGGCGCTGGCTGCCGGAGCCTCCTGGCTGGCCGTTTCCTGCGCGGAGGAAGCGATCGTCCTGCGCGAAGCCGGGATCATGGTACCGATCCTGGTTTTAGGTATGGTCACGGCCCAGGAAGCCGACGAAGCCATCGCCGCCGGTCTTTCATTGACCGTATATGGCCGGGAGTCGGCGGAACTATATTCGAAGCGCGCCTCCGCCCTCGGCCGTTCGGTGAATGTGCATCTGAAAGTGGATTCCGGGATGGGTCGGCTGGGCACACTGCCGGGAGAACAAACCCTCGCGCTGGCGCGCGACATCACCGCCATGCCTTCGGTCCACCTGGAAGGGGTGTTCACCCACCTGGCTTGCGCCGACGAGAAGAATCCCGCACCGACCATTGAGCAATTGGCGAAATTTACTTCAACCTTGCAGGCATTGCAGGAAAGCGGGATCCGTCCGGCCTGGATCCACGCCGCCAATTCCGCCGCGACGCTGGCCTTCCCGCAGGCCCGTTTCAACATCGTCCGCACCGGGGTGGCGATCTACGGCGTGCATCCCTCTCCGGACGTGCTTCTGCCGCCCTCTTTCCGGCCCGCCCTTTCCTGGAAGGCGCGCCTGGTTTCCTGTAAAGTCCTTCCTCCAGGGTGGGGGGTGAGTTACGGGATGGAATATCACACGACGGCGGAGGAAACCGTGGGCGTTATCCCGGTGGGATATGCCGACGGCTGGCGCCGCAACCGCCCGAACATCGTTTTGCTGCACGGACGGCGCACGCCGGTGATTGGCCGCGTGTGCATGGATCAGTGCATGGTAAAACTTCCGGAAGACGCCTCTCTGGGAACCGAAGTGGTCCTGATCGGAACGCAAGACGGGGACGAGATTCGGGTCGAGGAAGTGGCCGAGCGCTGGGGGACGATCAATTATGAAGTGATCACCGGCATCAGCGCGCGCATGCCGAGGGTGTATGTGCGAAATGGAACCCCTGCTTAATCCATATAAATCGAATACAAGTAGACTTGGTAATTCGTAGCACAAAGGTGCTAAGCCCGCCCTCGGGGGTCGGGGGCGATCAACATGACAGCCTGTTTTAATAATCCCAAAATACGAATAACTCTCGAGCAAACCCCGCCGGGGCAACTCAGACTTCATCGAGGATGGAATGAGGGAAGGCGAAAATCTCGATCCGCGCCTTGCCCTGTTGTTTGGCACGGTAGAGCGCGAAATCGGCGAGCTGCATCAGCGCCTGTGCGCGGTTGCAGGAGACGCCCCGTTCGAGCGTCGCGACCCCCATGGAGAGCGAAATTTTCCCGCCGTGCAAGCAGTCATGCGATTCAAACGTGATGCGCTGAAAGATCCTCTCCGCGACTTTTTGCCCGTCGTCTTTTCCGCAATAGGGGAGAATGATGCAGAACTCATCCCCCCCGTAGCGCCCGGCGACATCATATGGCCGGACGATCCGGGCGGTTTTTCGTCCGGCGGACGGTTCCTCCTCCAGCTCAAGTTCATCCCGCAACCGCGCGCTGACGGCGCGCAAGACCTCGTCGCCGGCCGCATGACCGAAGGTGTTATTGACCATCTTGAAGTCGTCGATGTCTATCATCAGGAATGTGATCGGGAAAATATTCCGCCTCGCCGCTTCGAGGGTCTCCTGCAGGCGTTTGTGGACGGCCAGATGGTTATACAGGCCGGTCAGGCTGTCGCGGTCGGCCATCCCGGTCAGCAGGCGGTTCTTTTCCTGCAGCTCGCGGAACAGGACCGCCTCGAAAAGTGCGCCGCTCATCTGGCTGCGCAACGTCTCATAGAAGAATCCCTCGCGCGGTCCGAGTTCGATCAGCATGAAACCCAGGTTGCGGTCCTTGTAGAAGAGCGGCTCCAGCACCGCCTGTTTGGCCCGCGGGGAAAGCGAGAGATACGCCGCGACGGCCGATAACGTGGGGATTTTCCGATTCATTCGGAAGCGCGCGGCCGGCGAGGAATCATACAGGCAGAAGGTCCGGCTGTGCTTCGGAAGGATTTGGAAGCTGAGATCCCCCTCGATCCCTTCTTCCTGCATTTCGTAAAGCGCGGCCAGGAAGGAGGAAACTCCCAGCGCCGGTAATTCGTCTTTGATCACCTTCGCAATCCCTTTCAATTCGAATTGCTCGTAGAACAGCCGCCCGATCCGGTTCAATCCCTCAAGCTGCAGATCGGATTCCAGTTTTCGCAGGGATGCGCGGTTTCGCTCGTATTCCAACGCGACAACCCGCGCCTTCTCCAGTGCGACCTCGACCGTCGGCGCGCTTGCGCTTTCAGGCGGAAGCAGGAAGATTTTTATCAGTGAAAGGATCTCCTGCCACCGACCGGTAAGCCGGGGAACCGGGTTCAACTCCCGCAGGAATTTCTTCAGGGATCGGAGGAAGTGTTGCGGATCGCTCTCCTGCGCCATCGCGTTCAGCGCATCCAGCCATTCCCGTGTTTCCTTCGGCGGCTTTTCCAGCCACTGCGAGAGGTAGAGGGCGGCCTGTTCCTTGGCGGCGGACGGCTGCGTTCGCTCCGTCTTCTGCGCCGGTTCTCCCCGGCCCAGAACCGGCGCAAGCAGTTGAATATCGCCGTAGACGTACTCTTCGCATCCGCAGGATTGCCGGGTCACCAACCGCGTAGGCAATTGCACGTTTTTCGGTTTTTCCCCGGATTGGATCCATTGCAGGACCATCCGCGCCGCTTCCCGTCCAATTTCATAAATCGGCTGGCGGACGGTGGTCAGCGGCGGAAGCGCCGCGAGCGCTTTCGCGTCGTCATCAAATCCGGTAAAGGCAACCTCGTCCGGAATGTCGACACCCTGCCGGGTGAGTTCCAGAATCGCCCCCAAGGCCATGTGGTCGTTTGCGCAAACAATCGCGTCGCAGGAGAGATCCGGCTGCGACCGAATCTCCTGGGCTATTTTGCGGCCCGTCTCGACCGTAAAGGCGCCCTCGCGTATCCGTCGCGGATCGTCCGGCAGGCCGTGCCGCGCGAGCATCTCGCGGTAGACCTCCAACCGGGTCTTCGCCTCCGGATTTTCCCGCGGTCCGGCGATGAAGATTGGATTTTTAAAACCGTGGAATTCGAACAGGTGCCGGCATAGCGCCTCCATTCCAGACCGGTTATCCACGCAGACCGAGGGGTATTCCGCATACACCGATCCGGCGGCGACGATCGGAAGAGGTTCATACCGGCGGAGGAACTCCCGGAAGACGAGGGGAACGACCGACATACCGATGGTCGGGATGACGATCAAGCCATCCAGATCACCCGGCTGTGCCATTTGATAAACCAAATTCCGCTTTTTTTCTTCGAGGGCGTAAGGGGACCTTTGCAGCGCTCCGCCTGCAAAGCAGATCAGATGGCAATCTTCTTCCCGCAGGCAGTCGGCGATGCCCGAGCGCAGGACGGATTTATAGCCCTCAATATCGACAGTCCCCTCGACTTCGATCAGCAATCCGATGGTCAGCCGCCGTGCCATACTGGTCACTCTGCGTTTGCAGGATATCCGGACTGCAACCGGCGCCCTGGAAGGATGCGAGGGGAAATGGACGCCGTGCGCCTCCGGAAGGGAAGTGCTTATCCATGATACCAGCCTATGGATCGGCCTGCAATAAATGAAGGGGATGGAACATGGAAAGGGTTCCTCCGGCGGCAGCTTCCTACATATTGGAAAAAGGGAGGCGTCATCCTTTCGGACGACGCCTCCCAACTTTTAGAAAAATTTAAAGGGACGGACTTTCGCGCCCGGGGGCTTCTCTCAATTGGCTCCGGACGGCTTGTTTGGGCTGCACCGCGAGAAGGCAATATCGCCGAAGACCTCGCTGTATCCCATCTTTTCCTGGGCTTTGTTGTAGACCACAAACTGGTATTGCAGAACGGCCTCCTCGAAAGTGTTGTACTCCGGCACATCGTAGGCCGAGAGGTCGTAGTAGTAAATGTTCTTCCCCGAGCCTTTCATGTTCAACCCTTCGCTCCAGGCGGTCTTTGCGCCGGTTTTCGGATCCATCAGGCGGACAAAGAGCAGAACGTAGCTGATCTCTTCCGGCGGATTGCCGATCTCGACCGAGATCTGGACCGTATCCGGTGTGCAGCGCGCCCCGTAGAAAATCGCGTTCGGATTGACGTACGGCTTGAACGTCATCGCGGCAGGGGTGGCCGTTGCCGCGCCCGCATCCACGACCTGAATACACTTGGAGAAGCCCGACGTGTTGCCGGAAGAATCGGTCGCCGTGGCGGTGACGATGTTGGCCGGATCGATATAGGTGGCCGGGAAAACCGCGTTGATCAGCGCCTGGCCGCTGACGTTGGTGGTGACGGTCATGGACCGGATCAACCGGTGGCCCTCTCCGTTCCCGGAAGGATCGCACGCGGCGTTGGTGTAGATCTCGATCGTGAACACGGTCCCCGGAGTGCTGTTGAGAGTCCCGCTGATGACGGATTCCATCGCGATCGAATCCGCTACGGCGGAGGTGAGAACCGGGTAATTCTGGCGGTTGTTATCGCCGGAATCCGGGTCCTGGTTGTCGTTGGGGATCACCGCGTCCTCGTCGAGCGCGATCCCGAGTCCGCCATTGTCGTGAATCGAATTTGTCAGGATCGAATTCTGCACGGCGTCTCCGAAATCGGAGATAACCGCCACGCCGTGGCCGCCGTTGAAGGCGATGGTATTGTAAAAGCCGGTCCCGCCGATGACGTTGTTGGATCCCTTGATCTTAATCCCGTCGGTGCCGTTGCCGAGCGCGCCGGTGCCCGCCGGATCGGTGCCGATCTTGTTCCCCTGGACTGTCACCCCGCTCACGAGCAGCACGCCGATTTCCTCGTTGCCCGAGATCACGTTTCCCTCGCCAAACGGATCGCCGCCGATCAGCACGCCGGTGCCGGCCGGCGCCATCGGCGCCTCGATCCCGTTGCGGTTCCCCAATGCGGCCGTCCCGGCCGCGTTGGTCCCGATGTAATTATTTTGGATCTTGATATCCGTCGCGGTGCTGATCACCGCAATCCCCGGACCCCCGTTCCCCGAGATCAGATTGCGCCCGCCTTCGAAGGAGGCGCCGATCTGGTGTCCGGTTCCGTCCGCGGCGATCCCGGCCTTGATGTTCCCGAGCGCCGCCGTCCCCGCAGCGTTGGTGCCAATGTAGTTTCCGAAAATCGTGACGCCGTTCGAGAACGCTTCCAGCTTGATGCCGACGATCTGGTTGGCGGAGATGACATTGCGGGCGAGGGGCTCGGATCCGCCGATTTGAATGCTCCCCATTCCGAAGGCCACCACGCCGCTGCCCCCGTTGCCCAGCCCGGCGGAACCATCGATGTCGGTGCCGATATAGTTCCCTTGGACCAACACCCCGCCGGCGTGGATTTGCACGCCGTCGCCTCCGTTCCCGGAAATGATGTTGCCCTGGCCGGCGCTGATCCCGCCCAGATTGACGACGCTGGAGTTGATGACGACGCCGTTGCCCTGATTGCCGACCGCCGCGGTCCCGGCGGCGTCGACGCCGATCCGGTTCCCCCGGATGGCGTTTTGCTGCGAGTCGACGAACACACCATCGCCGAGGTTGCCGGAGATCACGTTGCCGTCCGAGTTGATCGGCCCGCCGATCGTGTTGTCCTGGTTGGCGATGGTCACGCCGTTGCCGGTGTTTCCGAGCGCAGCCGTTCCGGCGGCGTTCGTCCCGATGTAATTGTTGATCACCGTGTTTTCGGCCGAATCGATTTTGATCCCGTCTCCGGCGTTCCCCGAAATGACGTTCCGTTCCGTGGGCGCCGTCCCGCCGATATGGTTCGCATCACCGCCCTGGATCCAGATCCCGCCGTAGCCGTTGGGCTGGGCCGTCGCGCCGGTGGCATCGGTGCCGATGTAACAGCCGAAGATGAGGTTCCCGCCCGGATCATCGATATGGATCCCACGGCCGGTGAAGTTCTGGATCACCAGCCCCTGCACCGTCGTCCCGCCGCCCACCAGCAGGAGGCCGTCCGTGTACTCCTCGCCGGCGTCGCTGCCGTCCAAAACGATCAGCGGGGCGTTGGTATACCCCGGCTGGGAAGTGCCGTTGATGATCATCGGCGCCATGACCGCCGGAAGGTTATTATCGAGGTGGATCACCTGCAGACCCCCGCCGCCGATGTTGAATTGGATGATGGCGGATCCCCCCATGGAATTGGCGATGATGATCGCCTCGCGCAGGCTGCAGTGCGCGGCGTTGCATGTTCCGTCGTAGGCATTGTCGGTGGCGTTGACCGTCAGGGTCGATCCGCCCCCGCCGCCTCCGCCCCCGCCGCCGCAGGCGGAAAGCATCTCGAAAATCACGACCGTCAGGAACGGATACAACATTCGCTTGGGAAGGGATCTCATGGCAACTTCTCCTTTGCGCAGAAGGTTATTTCGAATTCGGATGAAACGGATTTGCATATCCCGCGGCGCGCCGTCTTCGGCGCGCCGGGCAATCCGCCCGTGTCAATGAGCGGTCCCGGCGGGCGTCGATGTGACCGCGATTCCCGGTCCGCCGCATTTCCGCAGGGTGACGTCCGCATACACACCGCTGCGGCCGACTTCTTCCTTCGACGCGTTATAGGCGACGAATTGATACTGCAGCCAGGCCTCGGCGAAGCGGTCGTACTCCGGTATTTTGGCCGCGGCCAGGGAATAGAAGAATTTATTCTTCTCGGCTGCGTTGAACATCACCCAGCCTTCGTTCCACTTGGTCGTATCGGAGGATTTCTTGTCCGCCAGCCGGAAGAAGAACAAGACATAGCCTATCTTCTGCGGCGGGTCGATGATCTCCAGCTTGATATCCACCTGTCCCGGATCACAACCGCCCCAGAAGAATTCGGCGGGATTCACCTCCGGTTTAAATTGCATCCCGGCGGGTTCGAGGGTGGCGTTGGGGGCACCCGCCTCCGTTACCGGAATGCATTGGGAGAATCCCGACGTGTTTCCGTCCGGGTCGGTGGCCGTGGCCGTGATGAACATCGAGGTGTTCAGGGAACTGGAAGGATAACCTGCATGGAACTCGGCCGACCCGTTCGCGTCTGTGGTTGCACTGGTGGTTATCAGGTAGCGCTGCCCTTCCCCGTAACCGGAAGGATCGCACGCGTCGCTCGCGTACAGTTCGATCGGATAAGCCGTGTTGGCTGCGCTATCGAGAGAACCCATGATGACAATGTCGCTCCCCGAGATGACAGCCGAGGTCAAGACGGGATAATTCTGCCGGTTGTTGGCTCCGGTATCCGCGTCCAGAGGGTCATTCGGGATGACATTCGGTTCGTCGATCGCAATTCCCAGGACTCCGTTAGCGTGGATTTTATTCTGGCTGACGAGATTCCCATTGGCGCTGCCCATCACCCAGACTCCAAAACCGCCGTTGAAGGCGACGGTGTTGAATTTCACCGTATTATTGTTCGCGTCCCCCCGGATAACGACGCCGTTGTATTCGTTTCCCAATGCGGCGATTCCGTTCACATCGGTGCCGATGAAATTTCCAATCACCTGGGTATGATCGCGCTCGATGACGATGCCGTTGTTGTGATTTCCGGATATCTTGTTGCGGTACTGGCCGCTCTCACCGCCGATCACAACGTTCGGAGCCATGACGTGGATGCCGTCCATGTTGCCGACGGCCGCGGTTGCGGTCGGGTCGGTGCCGATGAAATTCCCCCAGATGTTAACCTGCCCGCTGCTGCATCCGGTGTCTTCGACCAGGATCCCTTCCGCCTGGTTGCCCGAGATGACGTTCCGGGCTCCGGGTGTTTCGCCCCCGATCTGGATCGTCCCTTCGCAGGAACGCACCTGCACGCCGATGGTGTTCCCGAGCGCGGTGGTTCCGGCCCGGTTAAGCCCGATCCGATTACCTTCGATCAGGGCCGGCCCGCGGTCGATGGAGATTCCATGGACCGTGTTTCCGGAGATGAGGTTGCTCGCTCCCGCCGTCTCCCCTCCGATGAGCGTAAGATCGCCTTCGCTGTAGATTCCGTTCACCTTATTGCCCAGCGCCGCATCCCCGGCGGCGTTTGTGCCGACGGTATTGGCCTGGATAGTGTTCTTCTGCGACAGTGATCCCAGAATCTCGACACCGTTGCCGTCGTTGGCCGAGATCAGGTTGCCCTCCGGAACCGCAAGCCCGCCGATCGTATTCTGCGAGGCGCGGACAATCGATATCCCCGGTCCGCCATTCCCCAAGGCCGCCGTCCCCGCGGCATCGGTGCCGATATAGTTTCCCTGGATGGAAGCCCGGCTCTCGAAACTGCCGCATCCGCCGGCACTGATCTGGATTCCCCCCATCCGGTTGCCGGAAATCACGTTGCGGTCTCCATACGAGCTGCCCCCGATGACGGCCCGCACGGGGCTGACCGCTGCGCAGGTGATATCGATCCCCCAACCGTTGTTGCTCATGTCGACGTCGGCTCCGCCGTCGGTGCCGATGTAATTTCCCGCGATGGTCACGTCCGGCGCCTGGATGTTGATTCCGTTGCCCGAGAAATCGACGATGATCAAGCCTCTTACCACGCTGCCCGCCCCTTGGAGCGTTAAACCGGAAGCGCCTGGCGTGTAGCTGCCTTCGAGTTCGATCAAGGGGGTGTTGGAATACCCCGGCTGCGTGGTGCCATCGATGATCACCGTATTGGTGACGGCCGGCAGCGCGGAAGTCGGCCGGATCATCTTTAATACTTCCGACCCGGGGATATTGAACCGGATCAGCACCGTCCCCGCCGTGACATTGGCACGCTGGATCGCCTCGCGCAGGCTGCAGGACCCCCCCGGATTGTTGCATAGTCCCTGTCCGCTATCATCGACCGTGTTTACCTCCAGGGAGAATGCAGGCGTCGGCGTGGGTGTCGTTCCGCCGCCTCCGCAGGACGAAAGACCCGCAAGGGAAGCGATGAGAACGAACGCGATCCAGAAAGGCTTCCGCATGGCATTCTCTCCTTTCGGACGATCGAACCGGTCCTTCCAACCCGTATGCTTCGCATATCATGGGGAGCAGGCCGTGATTCCACAGGCCTGCTCCCCTCCAATGCCTAATCCCTGAAATTACTTGACGGCTCCGGCGGGTGTCGCCGTGATCGCCGGTCCCGTCCTACCACAAGCCCGGACGGCGACATCCCCGTACACGTCGCTCCGTCCGAGGACTTCCTGGTTCTTGTTGTAGACGACGAACTGATACTGCAGCACGCCGTCCTCGAACTTGTTGAAATCCACCAGGTCATAGATGGAGAGATCGTAGTAGAAGACGTTCTTCCCCGCCGCGAGCATGCTCAGACCTTCGCTCCAGTCGGTCTTCTCCCCGGTCTTCGGATTCATCAGCCTTGCGAAGAGCAGGACGTAGCTTATCTCTTCCGGCGGATTAACGACCTCGACCGAGATTCGCACCGTATCGGGCGTGCAGCGCCCCCAGAAGATTTCCGCCGGGTCGACAAACGGTTTGTAGATCATCCCGCCGGGTGTTTCGGTGGCAGCCGGACCCTTGCCGGCTTCCGTCATCGGAACGCAATTGGAAAATTCCGATGTGTTTCCATCCGGATCGGTCGCCGTAAGGGTGAAGAAGTTACCGAAAAGAAAATCCGTCGAAAGATTAATCTCGTGGATTGCGACAAAACCTTGGGCGTCGGTGGTCAGCATGACTTTATTGAACATTGACTGCCCTTCCCCAAAGCCCGAGGGGTCGCAGGATGCGTTCGAGAAGAACTCCACCGAGTAGGTGGTGTTGGGCTTGCTGTGCAGTTCCCCCTCGAAGGTGGTCGATCCGGCGCCCATATCCGCCACGGCGGAGTTAAGGATGGGGTAATTCTGCCGGTTGTTGTCGCCGGAATCGGCATCCAGGTTGTCGTTGGGGATCACCGCGTCCTCGTCGATCGCAATCCCGAGCATCTCGTTGTCGTGGATCTGGTTCACCTGGATGGCGTTATTCGTCGCCGTTCCGCTTTCCGAAATCACCGCCACGCCGTTCCGGTCGTTGAAGGCGATGGTGTTTCCTGAGGCTGATCCGCCGATTTGGTTTCCGGCTCCCTTGACAAGGATCCCGTTCCCGCCGTTGCCGAGCGCGCCGGTCCCGGTGGCGTCGGTGCCGATCTTATTCCCCCACACTTTGGCGCCATGGAATAGAAGCACTCCGTCCCCCCCGTTGCCGGAGATTAAATTCCCCTCGTTCGGCGCGAGAACGGAGCCTCCGATTTGCACGCTAGTAGCGCCCGACCCGATGCCCACCTCGATGCCGACATCGTTTCCCAGGGCGTTCATTCCGGTGACGTCGGTGCCGATGTAATTGTTTTTAATAACGATCCCGGTCGCCGTGCTGAGGACCGCGATGCCCGAACCGCCGTTCCCCGAAATCAGGTTCCGTTTTCCCTCGTCGGGACTTCCGATCGTATGGTTGGTCCCATCCACCGCGATGCCGGATTTAATATTTCCCAGCGCTGCCGTCCCGGCCGCATTCGTTCCGATATAGTTCCCATATACCTCAACGCCGTTCGAATTCTCGTCGATCCGCACGCCCAGGAGCTGGTTTCCGGAAATTACGTTCCTTGCGCCGGTCTCGCTGCCACCGACCAAAATGGTTTCCGAGGAAACGAGGTTCACACCATTGGCATGGTTGCCCAGGTCGATCGATCCGGTGTGATCGGTGCCGATGTAGTTGCCTTGGATCTGATCGGTCCAGCCCCCGACGATCTGCACCCCGTCGATCCAATTATCCGCGATGACGTTCCGCAGACCCGAGTTCATCCCTCCGATGAGGACCAGATCGGTGTTGACCAGCACCCCGTTGCCGTGGTTTCCAAGCGCAGCCGTTCCGGTCACATCCAAGCCGATCAGGTTGCCCTGCACGTAATCCTTGCCGCCGCTGTGGATCACAACCCCGCTCCAGAGATTTCCGGAAATGACGTTTCCCCACCCCAGCGCCGGGCTTCCCTGATAAGGCGATGTGTCCCCCCCGATATGGTTCCCGTCGCCGTCCACCAGGACGCCGTTGTTTTGGTTGCCCATAGCGATCGTCCCGGTGATGTCGGTGCCGATATAGTTGGAATAGATTTTATTTCCTCCCGGCGCCGAAATGCGGATGCCGTTGCCGTTGAAGCGGTTAATCACCAGGCCCTTGACGGTGCTTCCTCCTCCTTCGAGCCGCAAACCGTCGATGGCCCCCGTTCCCGCGGCGCTCCCGTCGATCTCGATCAGAGGACCGGTCGCGTAGCCGGGCTGAGTCGTGCCGTCGATGATCATCGGGATCGTGACGGCCGGAAGGGCGGACGTTGGGTGGATAGTCTGCGGGCCGCCGCCGCCGATATTGAACGCGATCTTGATCGTCCCGGAGAGGGTGTTCCCCTTGTTGATCGCCTCGCGCAGGCTGCAATGAGTCGAATCGCACGCGCCGTCGTCGGCGTCGTTGTTGGAATTGACCGTCAGGGTCGTGCTTCCTCCGCCGCACGCGGAAAGTATTGCGCCGAGAATGATCACCCACAACAGGACGAGCAAACGCTTTGGAAGGGGGTTCATGGCAACTTCTCCTTTTTGGGCTGCAGAAGGATCTGCTTGGAAATCAGGTTGTCCACGGAACAGTGTCCGGTGGTTTTATTCGGCCTTCTTCTACCCGGCGACTCCCGGCACCCGCCCGCAGCGTTTGAACGATATATTCCCGAACACTTCGCTGGTGCCGAGTTTATTCTTATCCCCGTCATACACGACAAACTGGTACTGCAGCCACGCATCCTCGAATTTGGTGTAGTCCGGGACGTCGAACGACGAAAGGTCGTAGTAGAAGCGGTTCTTCCCCGCGCCGATCATCGTCAGCCCTTCGCTCCAGTTTGTTTTTTCGCCGGTCTTTTTGTCCATCAGCCGCACAAAGAGCAGGACATAGCCGATCGGTTTGGGCGAATTGAAAACATCCACCGTAATCTGGACGGTATTCGGTTCGCAGTTGCCGTAGAAGATCTCAAGCGGGTTGACGGTCGGCTCGAAGACCATCGCGGCGGGCGTCGGCGTCTCCGTGACGGCGCCCTTCTCCGTGATCGGGATGCAATTGGAGAATTCCGAGGTGTCCCCGGCCGGATCGGTCGCCGTGACGGTGATGAAGCTGCCCGCGATGAAATGAATCGGGTCATACAGAGCCGTGACATCGGCATGCCCGCCCGCGTCGGTGGTCACCGTCGCGGATGCGACCATCTGCTCGCCCTCCCCGTATCCCGATGGATCACAGGATGTGTTCGTGAAGAACTCGACCGTGTACTGTGTAAGCGGCGCGCTGTCGAGCTGGGCCGAGAGCGCCGTCTGCCCCGCAATCGGATCATGGACTGCGGAGGACATGAGCGGGTAATTTTGGAGGTTGTTGTCGCCCGCATCCGGATCGCCCGGATCATTGGCAAGCACAGTGTCCCCGCCGAGCGCGATCCCCAGCCCGGCGTTGTCCCAAATGTTATTTCCGTCGATGAAGTTGCCTGTCGCGCTGCCGCTTTCGGTGATCACCGCGACGCCGTGCCCGCCGTTGTGGGCGATAGAGTTCGGTTCATGGGGCGTACCGATCAGGTTGTTGTCCCCCTTGACGAGGATTCCATCCCCGCCGTTGGGCAGCTCGTTCAGGCCGCTCTGGTCCATCCCGATCATATTCCCGTACACTTTGGCGTTGTTGTACAACAGCAATCCTTCTTGAAGGTTGCCCGAGATCAGATTCCCTTCGCCGTAAATGCTTCCGCCGATGAGCACATCGTAAGCGCCCGCGCTAAGGCCGATTTCGATCCCGATATCGTTTCCCACCGCGAGGTGTCCATCCGCATCCGTGCCGATGCGGTTGTCCTGGATCACGATTCCCGTCGCCGGGCTGACCACCGAAATCCCGGCCCCGCCATTGCCCGAAATGAGGTTCCCCTTTCCCGAGGCACCGATCTGATGGTTGGTTCCCGATACGTGCATGCCGCTCTTGATGTTTTTCAGCGCGGCCGTCCCGGCGGCGTTGGTACCGATCCTGTTCCCGTACACGGTGACGTCGTTCGAACCATCCTCAATCCAAATGCCGACGATTCCGTTCCCGGAGATCACGTTTCGCGCGCCCGCATCTGTTCCGCCGACCAGAACGCCTCCCTGGCTCATGATGAACACCCCGTTCCGGTGGTTGCCGACCGCCGCGGTTCCGGCGCGGTTCGTGCCAATGAAATTGCCGGCCACTTCGACGGAATCGGCATTGATTCCGATGCCGTCGAGGAAGTTGTCCGAGATGATATTTCCCTCCCCGGCGCTCGTCCCTCCGACGAGGGTCAGATTGGCGCCGATCAAAACGCCGTTTTCGTGGTTCCCCAATCCGGCCGTTCCGGCGGCGTTCAGGCCGATCAAATTGCCCTTGACGTCGTTCGTCGCGCCGCTGATCGAGACGCCGTTCTTGAGGTTGGCGGAGATCACGTTTCCGGTGGAGCCCAGTTGTCCGCCGATCCGGTTTTCGCCGCCGGCCACCAGGACTCCGTTACCGTGATTTCCCAACGCGCCCGTCCCGGCGGCGTCGATGCCGATGTAGTTGTCGATCACCGTGTTCCCGTTGGTAAGAATCCGGATCCCCGCATCCAAGTTGCCCGAAATGACGTTCCGTTCCAGGGCTCCCGTTCCGCCAATGGTGTTCTCATCCCCGCTGTTGATCAGGATGCCGGCGGACAAAGAGCCCGTCTGGGTGCCGTTCCCCGCCGCGTTCATTCCAGTCCGGTCGGTGCCGATGTAACATCCCAGGATCCGGTTCTCCCCCTTAAGACTGAGGCGGATTCCGTTTCCTTCGAAGCGGTTGATCGCGAGCGCCTTCACGGTCGATTTTCCGCCGATGATGGCCAAGCCGTCGAAAAACGCGTCTCCGCCCAGGGTAATCGCCAGGATGCCGTCCAGTTCGATCAGCGGCGTGGAAACGTATCCGGGCTGGGTGGAGCCGTCGATCGTCATCGGGGCCGTGACCATCGGCAGACCATAGGTCGGCTGGATAGTTTGCGGGCCGCCGCCGCCGATGTTGAACGCGATCGTAATCGTTCCGGAGAGGGTGTTCCCCTTGTTGATCGCCTCGCGCAGGCTGCAATGAGTCGAATTGCACACGCCGTCGTCGGCGTCGTTGTTGGAATTGACCGTCAAGGTCGTGCTTCCTCCGCCGCACGCGGAAAGAATTACGCTTAAAACGATCAGGAAAAGCGGAACCATCAGGCGTTTCGGGAAGGGTTTCACGGCATTCTCTCCTTCTTTATGGAATCAGCTTCGGCTATCGAGCCTTAAAAAATCCGTTTGCAGGAAACCGGCTGAAGTCCTCAGCCCGGTTGATCGCCGGGGAGTGGAAAAATCCCGGCCCCTTACCCCATACCGGCTGAAAAATATTCACCGGCACTAATTAATATAACGAATTAAGTCTTGAAAAAACCTCTACAAAATCCCCAAATTACCTCCAGGACGAGGGGGATAGATGCTTCCAACCCAGCAATCGGCTATTTCGGGGCGGACCCCGTTCAAAAGAGAGCTATCCAAGAAGCGACCTGCATTCCCAGTATAGATTAAACGGGAAAAACCGACCTCTATTACAGGCGAATCGAACCTCACGGAGAGCATGCCATAAATCCGACAACCGGCGCTTCACGACCGGATCCACCCAGCCCTTCGGGAAGGCCGCGAGGCCGCGGATGCGGGCGGCGTTTTCCCGGATTCCACGGCCGAAGATCCCGCCCAGTCCATAGAATCATTCCGGGCAGGGGAGATCTTCTCACCCTGCCCGGAATATCAGATCCAAGATTAGCCCATACCGGTATTACGCCGCTTTTTCCACAGCCTCAGATCCGGGAACCGACACCGGGATTTCGCGATAAGCCAAAGTCCAGGCGGTCGACATGTAGGTTTCGCGCAGCCCCCGCAGGAAGAGCGATGGGATGCCCACGATCAGAGACAGGATGAACAAGAACACCAGCCCGCCCACGAGAACCGCCGTGAGCTGCGACCCGGCCTGCAGCAGCAGGTACAACCCGACCCCTGCTCCCCCTCCCACCACCGCACCGATGATCACCAGCACAATCCCGACCGGGATCATCAAAACGGCGTATCCGATGTAGATCGCCAGCAGCAGCAGCCACATCAGGAAGAGATCCTTGAGATTCGCCCGGATGGTGGCAAAACCGCGCCGGAAACTATCCAGCACGCCGTTCCCGCCAAGGACGCATTCCCGGTAAAAAACCTCGCGCGCCATGGCGAGCGCGATCGCGAGCAGGATCGCCGCGAACACCACCAGGAACCCGAGTCCGATCGCCAACACGATCCCGGCGATCGTACCGATGCCCCCGAAGGCCAAGCTAAGCAGGACGGGAGCCGCGACGAACAGCATCGCCAACAGGATGCCGGAAAACACCGGCAGGAAGATCAGCAGGTCGATCAGGAACAAGCGTCCTGCCGGCCTGGACCACCCGAGCCGGAACCCTTCCCGCCAGGCCACTTTCTCGCCGCTGCTTTCGTAGCGGTCGACCATCCGGATGAGAGCCGTCTGGCTGACATAGCGCAAGACGATGAAGAGCACGACCACGAGCAGCGCAAGGCAGACCAGCGCGATTGCTACACCGATGATGGTGTTGATGGTTTCCTGCGGCAGCGGTTTGACCGTCAGATCGTACAATTCCCGGACGGCATCCCGGATTCCGGACGGCAGCTGTTCGATCTCCGTCGGAGTCATTCCCCGCGGCCAATCCGAGTTGATGGATACTCTTCCTCCGCTGTCTCCGTTGTTTCCGCTGAAGGTTCCACCGGCGGTCAGCGCGAGGAGGATTCCGAACACCCAAAGAGTCTTATACGACCAGAGGATGTTCCAAGCCCGTTTGAGAATTCGCATGTGGTTCATGATAAACACTCCTTTCATCTACCATTGGAAGATCCGGAGGTTCGATGGTCGACCCACCACCCAGCGAACCATCCGGTGAACAAAAGACTTACGACCAACAGGGTTATCCAACCGCTAAGCACGTTCCAACTGCTCCATCCCGGAGTGCCCAGCCATTGCATCCCATCCCGGACAATCTCCGGCATGGCGAGTTGTGGAATTCCAGCCGACAACCCTTCCATAACCGCCTCTCCTGCCCCCGGTATCCATTCCAACACGCCGCTGACGATCATGACAGTCTGGATAAATACCCAAACCAGGATCAGTGCGATCGGGATCATCCCCCAAGCGACGGCGGACGGGCGGCCAACCAGCCGGCGGACAGGCGGTTTGCGCTGCAGCCGCAGACCGACTTCCGCAACGAAACGCGACTCGCTTTTGAGACCCTCGGCGGTCGGTTCCACCCGCAGCAGCGGGGAGAGCGCGCGCCGCTGCTCGAGTTCCGCCTTGCATGCCGGGCAGCTTTTCAGATGTGCTTCCGCTTGCCGGATTTGCAGGGCGTTCAATTCGCCATCCCGATAGGCATCCAGCCATTGTTCCAAGTGTCCGTTCATTTTTCCTCCGCCACCGGACGAAGCGTTTGCAGAAGAACCGAACGCGCATAATGCAACCGCGACATCACCGTGCCGATCGGGATATCCAGCACATCCGAAATCTCCCGATACGAACAATCCTGATATTCTTTCAACACCAGCACCGCCCGGCTCGCTTCCGGCAGATCCAACACCGCCTTCCGCACCCGTCGGGCGCGTTCGCGACGCTCGACGCTTTCCTCCACCCGGTCGGGGGCCGGTTGTTCGACCGCATCCTGCAAGCCCGCCTCCGGTTTTCGGCTGCGAAGCGCGTCGATCGCGGCATGAACGGCGATCCGAAGGATCCAGGGCCGGAAGGATCCCCGCGGTTGGTAGCTTCCAAGGTGTTCCCATGCCCGCAGGAAAGCAATTTGGGCGGCATCCTCCGCCAGCATCGCATCTCCGCACATCCGGTACACCACATTGACCGCCAGGGGCCGATAACGCCGCACCAACTCGCAAAACGCGTCGCGGTCGCCATTTTTGGCAGCGATCGCCAATGGATTGTCATCGTAGAGATCGGTCCCGGCAGTCATCTTGGATCCTGTATCCGCATCCATACTATTAAACAGGATTGGCGGTCAAAATATTCGGTTGGGGGGAAGATGGATTTTTTCGAGATTTTTAGCTAAAAAAGGGGGGTTTTGCTAATCCTATTTGTGCCTTCTGTGCTTTTTGTGGTGAATTTTTTACCACAGAAAGCACAAAATACACAAAAAAAATATTTTGGGAATTAGATTTTTTAAGAATTTCTTCCATATAGAGGATCAGCGGCGATATTCCCCGCCACGATCCGATCCGCTTTTCCCATCGGGAAATCCGCGAGGTCGCGGGTGCGGACCCAACGCACTTCCGCCGCGCCGATCGGCTTCGGCGCACCGCGTATCGAATCGCAGCGGAAGACGTGCAGGGTGATGCGGAAGTGGCTGAAGGCGTGTTGTACGGCAAGGATTTTTTCGCGTACGCGCACCGATACACCCAGCTCTTCCTTTAATTCGCGCCGCAGACACTCCGGTAAACTTTCACCGCGCTCGCGTTTCCCGCCCGGGAATTCCCACATCCCGCCAAGCAGTTTGTCCTCGGGGCGCCGCGCGATTAAAACCTTTCCCGCGCGGAGGATCACCGCCGCGGTTACGTCGAAGTGCGGGATGGAGGCGGGCTCTGCGTGAAGGGGCAGGCGGGTTTGGATCCCCAACCTTTTCGATACGCAATACTTCGCGATGGGGCACTTCGCGCAAAGCGGCTGCTGCGGGGCGCACACAAGCTGACCAAGATCCATAAGCGCCTGAAAAAATGCGCCGGGGACGGCCGTGCCCCTTGCCTTGTGATAAAGATCCGCAAGGTCCTTATGTGAGCGTACGTCTCCGATCCGCCGACGGTAGGCATACACGCGGGTCAAGATCCGCCGCGCATTGGCATCGAGCGCGGCGACGGGTTCATCGTATGCAATGGAGGCGATCGCAGCGGCGGTGTAACGACCGACGCCCGGGAGTTTCTCCCATTCCGCCGCATTCCGCGGAAGCCGGCCCCCGCGGTCATCCCGGATTTTTCCTGCGGCCCGGTGCAGATTCCGGGCGCGGGAGTAGTAGCCGAGTCCTTCCCAGATTTTTAAAACAGATTGAAGCTTGGAACGCGAGAGGCGCTTTGCGGTAGGAAATTCTTCCAGGAAGCGCCGGTAGTAGGGGATGACCGTCTCGACCCGCGTCTGCTGAAGCATGATCTCGCTGACCCAGATCCGATAGGGATTGCGCGTGCGCCTCCAGGGAAGCGCGCGGGCGCGGCGGCGCGACCAGGCGATTAATTTTCCGGAGAGGAAAGCCATCAGAGCACGCGGACGTTCGACCCGGCGGGGGTCTTGGTGACTTCGATCCGCGCCGGGAAGGCGTCGCGCAGTTCGTCGAGGTGGGTGATGACGAGGATGCGGTCGAAATCATTCTGGACGGATTGGATCGCGGCGACGAGCCGCTCGCGCCCGGCCGAATCCTGCGTGCCGAATCCCTCATCGATGAACAGCGCGCGCAGTTGGGCGCCCGCGCGGCGGGCGAGCAGTTTGGAGAGCGCAATGCGGACGGCGAAGTTGATTCGGAAAGCCTCGCCGCCGGAATACATTTCGTAGGCGCGGGTTCCGAGCTCATCCGATATTTTCAACTCGAGTGTGTCGCGCGCGTCGCCGCTTTTAGTCTCGCGCTGGGTTTCCATCCGCAGCCGCATGCGCCCGCCGCTCATCTCGGAAAGCAGGCGGTTGGCTTCCAGTTCGACTTCGGGGACGACCGTCTCGATGATCATGGTGGGAACGCCGCGTTTGCCAAAGGCTTCGCGCAGCTCTTCGAAAACCGACATTCCGCGCCGGACGCCGTCCAATTCCGCGCGGCCGGCTTCCCGCTGGCGGGCGATCTCGTCCAGCGCGGCGAGGATCTGGCGCGCCCCGCCCACGCGTTCATCGGCCAGCCGTTTTTCCAGGCGCGCCCGTTCGAGCCGGCCGCGCAGGCTTTCGGAATCAGCCAGACCGGCTCCGGCCTTCCCGAGCTGGTCTTGAATCTTTTTAAAGGAAGCATTCTCATCCAACAGCGTCTTTTGCCAGCGCGCAACCCGTTCCTGTGCGGCGGGGAGCTTCGCCTGCGCGTCCTTGGCCGCCTTCAGCGAGGATTCCATCTCCGCCAGTTTCCGCTCGAGCGCAGGCAGGGCCTGCAGGGCGGCTTGAAGCGCGGACGAATCCTTTTGCAAGGCTTCCAGCTCGGCGGCGAGATCCTTGAGTCTTGCCGTGTTGGATTTGTATTTCTCGCGCCGGGTGCTGATCTCGCGTTTGAGTTCCTCCACCACGCGCTTGCGGTGTTCCGGTGTAAGCGGCCGGCCGCAGGTCGGGCATTCCGGCGCGGTGGAGGTCTCCAGCGTCTCCAGGCGCTTCTTAAGCGGTTCGGTTTGCGGGGCGAGCGCGTCGTTTTCACCGCGCAGAGTCCCGATCAGGCCGCTGAGCTCATGGATTTGGGTCTGGATTTTTTCCCGCTCGATCTGGCGCAAGGCGAGCGCTTCCCGCTCGGCGCCTGTTTCTGCCGCCTGCTTTTCCAGCGCGGCGGGGTCGGCCCTCCGGCCAAGCCCCTCCCATTCCATCCGCGCATCGTTCAGCTCGCGCTCGGCGGTTTGACTGCGCCGCGCGGTCTCCTCCGCCTGGCGCTCAAGGTCGGCGCGGACCGCACGCTGCTGCTCAATCGCCGCCCAGGATTTTTCGAGCTCGGCGAGGATTTTCGTGTCGACTCCGGCCTGCTTCTCCGCATCCGCGAGTTGCCGCTCGTACTCATCGCGGCGCGAAAGCTCCCGTTCCATCTCCGTCATCCGGTTTTCGATCCGCTCGGCCTTCTCGCGGTTTTGGCGTATTTTTTCCTTGGCGCGTTCCTCGAACCGTTCCCACCGGTCGAGGCCGAGGATCGCGGCGAGGATCTGAGTCCGCTGGAACGGCGGCTTGGCCGTGAACTCATCGGCGTGACCCTGGGCCAGAAGCGCGGAATTGATGAACGTGTCGTAATCCATCCGAAGCAGGTGATCGATCCGATCCTGAGTCCCGCGCATCGTCGCTTCCGAGAGTCCGCGCCAGGAGCCTGCAGCCGGATCCCAGACCTGTAATTCAAGCAGGGAAAGCGCGGTCTTTTTTTCGATGCTGCGCTGGCGGATCACCAGATAGCGGGTGCCTGCCATTTCAAATTCCAATGCAACCCTTGTTTCGCGGAGGTTCTGATAAATCAGGTCGTCGGCGGAGGGGGAGCGGGCTTTGCCCCACAGCGCCCAGGTGATTGCATCCAGAAGCGAAGATTTTCCGGCGCCGTTTTCGCCGGAAATACACGCAACGTGGATTCCCTCCAGATTGAGAGGATCCGGATCGCGGTAGGCGAGGAAATTGTGGAGCTCGAGCTTAACGGGGATCATGGTGGTATGGGATCGAACTTTCCTTTTAAGTTTGCTAGTTCTCTCTGACCATCGACCATGGACGATGGACCATGTCGATGGTTTGATCTTGATTGTTTCTTCCCGATTCACACACTGCTTGCTCATTTTTAACTTGGGAATCTGGAAAAGCCATCGCATGCCTACCATCGGCGATAATCCATGGTCTATGGTCCATGGTCGGTTTCTTCTTTCATCATCTCATCCGCCGCCTGCAGCAGTTCGGCTATCCGTTTCTCATCAACTCCCTTGGATAGAAAATAGCGCGAAAGCAGTTCAAGCGGGGTGAGTGATTCGGCGCTGTCGATCCCCAGGCGGGCGCGGGCTTCCTCGCGCACTTCCAGTTGGATGGCCAGGTGCGAGGCGCCCTCCGCCGCCTTGTGGATGGCGCGCTCGTCGAGCAAACCGGCCTGCTCGCCGGTCATCGAGACGATCACGCGCACAATTGCATCCGCGAGGTCCGGCTTGCGGAGTGCGATCGCATCCAGCACCGCCGGCGTGGGCTGATCCTCGGTCCGGACATTGACCCGGATGGTGTGGAACGGGCGCGCGCGGACGGGGACAAACTCCACCTCGGTTTTACCGCGCGAGATTTCCGTAAAACAGAATCCCTTCGGCTCGTTCTCCTCGCCGAAATCGATTCGCTCGAGCGAACCGGCGTAGATCACCGGCGGGACCCCGTTCTCCCCCTTCGTAAGATTCTGGTGTTTATGGATGTGCCCGAGCGCGACGTAATCCCAGGCGCTGTCTGCCACCGCGCTTTTCAACACGGCCACATCGCTGCCGAGCATCACCGTGCGCTCGGATCCGAACACCGAGCCGGAAATGGTGAAGTGTCCGGCCAGCACCCGCGGCGCATTCTGCCCGGCGGCCCGTTCGGAGAACTCGCGGATATATCGGGTCACCGTGTCGCGCAGCGCCAGCTCGAGCTCGGGCAGGGATTTTGCCTTGTGCTCCTCATCGACCAGGAGGCGATTACGGGAAGGATAGGGCATCCAGGCGAGGAAGACCGGTCCGGATGCCGTCTGCACCAGGCGCGTATCGGGCTTGTTGCCGACAATCACGTTGGGGATATCGAGCACCTGGTAGATATCCAGGCTGGTGGCTTTGGAGACCGTACCGGGAAGATCGTGGTTTCCCACCAGAAGCAGGGTCGGAATTTTATCGGCGAGGCGTTTGATGCGGCGGGCGAACTCGCGCTGCTGGGTGGGCTCCGGGTCGCGGGTTTTAAACGCGTCGCCGGCGAAGATGGCCAGGTCGGCCTTGTGCGATAGCGCGTAGTCGATCACTTCGTCGAGCCGGTCGAGGAAATCCCGCGTGCGCGAGGAGGTGCCGGTGGCGGGATCCAGCTTCCCGTAATTTTCCATTCCGACGTGCAGGTCGGCGAAGTGGACGAGGCGGATGGGCGGCATAGGGGAATTGTATCAAGAATACCGAACGTCCCCGCGATGAAATTTGAAATCCTATAGCGCGGAAGCACGAACAGGCAGACCCGTCTTATCGTTCTTCCGGCGCCTTGCGGGAGCGAAAACCGCGGTACATCAGCAGATCGTAGACGATTTTCAATCCGCCGGAGAGAAAGAACGGCACGCTGATCAGAGCGGGGATGGAGAGGAATATTCCGGCCAAGGAGGGGGAAAGCGCCGCGCCCACGGAACGGGCGATGGTGGTGACCCCCGAGGCGGCCGAGCGTTCGTCGGGGGCGACAACCGCCATCGTGTACGACTGGCGCGCGGGCACGTCCATCTGCGAAATGCTGAACCGCGCCAGGAGTACGCCGATCGCCGCCGGGAGGGACGGCATCAGCGGGACGAGCATCAAAAGCACGTTCGACGGGATGTGGGTAAAGACCATGGTGTTGATCAGGCCGAATCTCCGCGCCAGCCGTCCGGAAAGCAGGGCCGAGATCCCGGCCAGGAGGTTGGCGCCGAAGAAAATGCTGCCGATGATGCCCGGCTGCACCCCAAAGCGGATATAGAACCAATATGCAATCATGCTCTGGACGATAAATCCGCCCGCGAACGCATCGAGCGCGAACAGGGAGCTCAGTTGCAATACCGCGTTTCTCGATTTATGCAGACCCAGGGTGCGTTTGACGGAAGGGCCTGCATCTTCCTTCCGGACTTCGATGCTGGCCGATAAAAACGAGAAGAGCACCGCCAGAACCGTTCCTCCCAGGGCATATCCCGCCAACACGACGCGGTAAGAATCGGCGGCGGCCCAACCGCTCTGCTGGAGGACTTGCGATAACCAGCCTCCGGCCAGCGAGCCGATTGCGGTGGCGAATGATCCGGAGAGGTTGTACCAGGCAAAGGTCTGGGTGCGGCGGTCATCCGGCAGGAGTTGGGTCAACCCGGCCTGCTCGACCGAAAGGAAGGGACCGATCTCGTAGCCGCTCGGGCTGATCACTCCAATGATCGCCGCCGCCATCAGCAGGAGGGGATTGTGGGTGAGGATGAACACGACGCCCGCGCCGATCATGAGCAAGGCGCCGACGATGAGCGTGCGCCGCCGGCCGAAGCGGTCGGCGGACGTGGTCAGCCAAAGCGAAATCCCAGCATCCCCGAACAAAGTCAGCGTAAAGAGCAGACCGATTTGCGCCTCGTCCAATCCGATCTGCGCCAGGTAAAGCGCCAACACAACGGAGAGGAAACCGTAGCAGAACAGGCGCACGATACGGGTCGTGAACAGAAGACGGATTTCCGCATCCTGCCGGGAAACAATTGCGGGATCCGAAACCGGCTGACGGCGAATGGAATCGCTCATGGCCTGGCCGCCTCGAGACGGCACCAGGCATAGAGCGAATCGTAGACTTCGAACTGGCGCTCCAGGTTTTCCCGATCCTCGGGGAAGCGCAGGCTGTACCCGACGGCGATGGCGTCTAAGCCGCGCCCGATGGGATCCTTGTCGCGGTCGTCGGAAATATCCGCCGCGTGGACGATCTTCGCCAAGCGGAGCAAGCCCGGCTCCTTCAATCCGTATTTCAGGACGATCGACTCGAACGAGCAGCGTCCTTCCGCATGGCCGAGTTCGACACCGGGCGCGTCAAACGGAATCGCGCCGGTATCCTTGACTGTTTTCTCGATGCTCTCGGCGGGGACGAACAGGAACTCGGCCTCGCTGTCGATGAAGCGGGTGATCAGCCACGGACAGGCGACGCGGTCCACATGAACATGCGAACGGGTGACCCACAGCATGGGGAACCTCCCTGCGGTGCTTCCCGATTAAGGGAAAATCATATTGCGAACAATGGTCATTCGCAAATGGCTCCGGCGGATGCAGAGGCTGAGTCACTCCATATGCCGCGCTCCGCTGATCATGGACGGACGGCACTCCGCCGGCGGAACACTCCGAAAATGTAGCCATCCCTGTATTGCGACTCGGTAAAAGCAGCCGTCGATACATCCAGCCATGCCGGTTGATTCGGTTCCGGCACGCGCGCGAGGAAAACGGCGACAAGCGCATATTGCTGCAGGACCGGATCGGATACCTGTTCCAAACCCGCGGCGGTCGGCCGGCCCTGCGGATCCACCCACGTGGCGATGAATTCCGGCTGCCGGCCGAGCACGTATTCCGGATCAAACTTCTCGTGGCCCGCCAGGCCGCCGCCCAACCCCGCGACATCCATGTGGGCGATATGGAGATCCATCAGCCCATACATATCCAGGGTCGGCATGTCCGTATGATAGGGGATGATCCCGGCCGCGCCGACCGCCACGACGTCATCCCGGGAAGCGTTTTGCGCGAGCCACTCCGCCGCCGTCCACCAGGCGCGGTTCATCGAATCCTCCAGGGCGCGGTAGGCGGCCCCCTCGAAGAAGGAAAGTCCGCCGATAAGGATCAACACCGCCAAGGTGACGGAAGATTGCAGGAAGCGCCGCCGGACGGAAAAAGCGGCCAAGCCGACGAAACCCAGGACAGCCAACCAGGGAAAGACAACGACCAGGAAACGCGGACCGAAGGTCTGCCAATCATCGCCGCCGATGACCACCAGGTAGAAGAAATAGGCGGATAAGGCTGCGAGGAGTGTGGGAACACCGCGCTGCTTTACGACGCGGAATGCGAACACCGCCCAAAGCGAGAGCGGCAGATACAGGAGCAACATCTCATTTCGCAGATACGACAAACCCCGGCTGACAGCGGCCAGGCTGATCCCACCGGCCTTGGCGTAGAAGGTATTGGGGAAAAGGTAACCGAAATAGCCGTACCGCCAGGCGAAATAGGGAACAAAGATCACGCTGAAGACGATCAGCCGAATCACCGCGCCCCGGAGCACCGCAGCCGGCTTCTCGCCCCGCACCCCGCGCTCGATACTCCACGCACCGACGATCACCACAAAAAAATAAAGGCCTTCCGGCCGGGTTAGAGCCGCCAGCGCAAGGGAGAGCGCGGCCAGGATTCCGGCCCAGGGTTCCCGTACACCGAGTTCCAGCCACACAGCCAGGCATAACCATAGCGAGAACATCCACACTTCCATTCCCGACAGGGCAAAGCGCGGCAGGCCGGCGGTCAGGGAAAGGATGAGCGCGGGAACGATCCGTCCCAGGCTATGGCCGGGAAGAAGAGTCCCGGTCAACTTCCACGTCAACAGAAGAACCATCACGCCGCAGATTATCCCGAGGCCTTTGGAAGCATCGACGAAATCAATCCCCAACCGCGCGGCACCGGCCAGGATCACGGTCCATAGGAAATTGGTGTACCCTTCCACGCGCTCCCCGGGGTTGAAGACCAATCCCTCCCCGGCGTTCAGGTTTCTGGCATAGCGGAATGAAATAAAAGCGTCATCCAAGACCACATAGCGGCCGTTATCCATCTCCCAAACCCGGAACAAGAAAATAGCAATCGGCAGCAGGATGAGCCATCCCGCGCGGATGGAAACCCCGCCCGGTCCGTTGACCCGCTCTTCATTCATGACACGGCCCCGCGATTTGATCCCCGACCTCCAGCAATCGATACGGTGTCAACCATTTTGAATAATAAACATGATCCTCCAGCGGAGGATAATCCGCATGGAAGATTTCCCGGAAAATATATCGGAAGGTATTCACCGGAGTAATCGAGGGATACAGGTTCGCCCGATATTCCTCCGGAAGGTAATAGGCGTTTAATATGGAAGCCCGCTCCCACAGGCAGGAGCCCTGCGCGGAAGACCAATCCATTTCCGACCCGGGACCATGATCCGCCTGCAGGATGATGACCGCCGGCCGTTGCGCGTTACTCAGAATAAGCTGCGTGATTTCCAACAGCCTGCGGTTGACATAGGCGACTTGCCCGGCATACCCGGACAAATATTCCTCTCTCGATCCGAGGAAAACATCCCCGTCGGCCAATTGAAACGGCCGGTCCGCCTCGATCGAGGATCCATCCTCGCGCAGGATAAAAGGCGGATGCGGGGCAATGATGTGGGCAAAGACGAACTTCGGTCCGCTTTCGGCGGAAACCTGAGCCAGGCTGTCAAACCCCTGAATCACGCGTTCGCGGTGCTTGGCATAGCCCCATGTGGGGTATCCATATTCGTCTTTCGGGATGAGTTCCTGAAGCGGCGAAGCAAGAACCCAAAATTGTTCATAGGCATTGATGCCGTACGGCCGCTCCAGCCCCAACCGCTCATCCG
>CAZFPL010000014.1:33587-70039 GCA_964521085.1 uncultured Anaerolineales bacterium
GAAGAAAAACGATATGAGAAAAGGGTGGATCGGGAAAACGCGTTTCATCGGCGGATTTCCTTCCTTATACACGAACCGTTGGATCGCCGGGCGCGGGCGAAGATGCCGGCGGTAAAAGGGGGCGGCCCGCCCGACCCGTCGGTCCACTTTTCATTCGTGGCATGGTCCCGCGATCTGATCCCCGACGTCCTTCAATCGATATGGCGTCAGCCACTTTGAATAATACACATGATCCTCCAGGGGAGGATAATCCGCTTGGAAGATTTCCCGGAAAATATACCGGAAGGTATTCACCGGAGTAATCGAGGGATACAGGTTCGCCCGATATTCCTCCGGCAGGTAATAGGCGTTTAATATGGAGGCCCGCTCCCACATGCAGGAGCCCTGCGCAGAGGACCAATCCAACGTCGATCCGGGACCATGATCCCCTTGGAAAATGATGACCGCCGGCCGCTGCGCGTTGCTCAGGATGGCATGAGCGATTTCCAGCAATCGGCGGTTGATATACCCAACCTGATCGGCATACCCGGACAAATATTCCTCTCTCGATCCGAAGAAATGATCCCCATCGACCAATTGATACGGCCGGTCCGCCTCGATCGAGGATCCATCCCCGCGCAGGACAAAAGGCGGATGCGCGGCAAAGATGTGGGCAAAGACGAACTTCGGTCCGCTCTCGGTGGAAACCTGAGCCAGGCTGTCCAACTGCCGAAGGATCCGTTCGCGGTGCATGGAATAACCCCATGTAATATATCCAAATTCATCCTTCGGAATAAGCTCCTGAAACGGCGAATCAAGAATCCAGAATTGTTCATAGGCATTGATGCCGTACGGCCGCTCCAGCCCCAACCGCTCATCCGCATCCAGGATTTCCGTGGGGTAAAATCCCGAAAGGATATTCACCGTGCGATATCCGCGGGCTTCCAGAAACGCCCGCGCCAGACTGTGCTGGATCATCACTGTAGGAAGCGTTCGATCCGTTGAACCCAATCCCCATTTTTGAATCTGCTCGTCGAGGTACTCGAGGTTGAGGGACGAGGCCAGGGAAAGAACCGTCTGCATATAATTGGAGTGCCCTTCTTCGGCGACATAGAAACCCATATCCGTCAACTGATCCAGGAATTCCCTGTTGTCCATTCCGTACATGTCCCGAAGCACATCCTCGCGGCCGTACCCGTCCAGAATAATATAGTAAATATCCGGCGGGTCCGGGATGGCGATGGCTGCGCTCTGCGCCGCCAGTTTTTCTTTCACCCACTCCGCGTTTTCGACTTTCCATTTTTCCACCCGGATGGTCGCGCTGACCATCATGAACACGGAATAGGAAATGGAGCATACCCCGATCACGTTAAGGAAAAACGTAATCCGGGAAGGATTCGATACCAATTTCCAGAATCGCTTCGGGACAACGAGGACGATAATCAGGCCCCACAATACCAGCAGGGCAATCCATGTCGCTTTAACGGGGATGATCCATGCCGGAACATTGGTCAGCATCGGCATGCTCGTGAGGCCCAAAGAAATCCACATTAAAGTGCATGCGAAGGCGCTGTGCTGAAGGTCGCGCGTGATCAGCCAAAGGAGCCCCATCACGATGATGGTGACCGGGATGGACAGCAACAGTATGCGGAACGCCAGGGCGGCCTCGATTTCCCAAATGAAACTCATCATCGGGGCGGCGATGAAGAAAAACGATATGAGAAAAGGGTGGATCGGGAAAACGCGTTTCATCGGCGGACGTCCTTCCATATACACGAACCTTTCGATTGCCGGGTGCGGGGGAGAGGACGACGGGATCGAGTTTCCCGCAATTTTCCAGACCGACACACAGGTCGATGAAGCAGGCGAGCTGGACGGGCAATCTTGGAGAATTGTAATCCCACCGGGAGGGTTTTCCCACATCCGTATTGATAGAACGGTTAATTCTTTGTAAATTACACAATCCATCAACGGATGGTTTAAGGCAATTTAAAAGGATAGCGCATATCCGCGATGGCCCCTCCCGCCACGGCAATTTCCTCCAAGCGGTTCGTGCCCAATCCCGCTTCCCGGGCGAGGGATAAATAATTATCGGTGTGGATAAAGGGAGGTGTCTTGGAATCAGCCTGTGGATCGAAACCCATCAAGGCGGTGGAAACAGCATCGGCGGCCACCGGATCCATTCCGGCGACGAGAATGCCCGGTTTCACCTGTGCCATCGTCGAATCCCATGGGCCGGCTCCGGCTTCGCAGGTAATGACCCCGTCGATCACGGCCAAATCCACCGGGCGGGCCAGGTTGAGTTCCAGGATGACGCGCGGAAGGCGGGTGTCGTACACGCCATCGGGGCCGTGCAGCGAGGTGCGGGCATTGTCGTCCGCCAATTTTTTATACGAGTTCAGGGGCGTAAGGCCGATCAGGTTCTTCAGCGCCAGGGTCACCCCCATGACGGAATGGCATTTCAATTTCGCCACCGAGATGAACACATCCAATTCCCGCAAAAGACCGTTCAAATAGAATTGATGATACACCTGCGCCTGCGGACCCACCGGGAAAGAGGCGAAATCGGAATAGGGCGCGGGATCGGATAGATTGATCAGCTTGGCGCCCAGCGGCTTGGCCATTTCCGCGTAGCCCCATTGGGCCCAGGCGGTTTCGTCGGCGATGCCGTCCATGATATAGAGCCGGCCGGCGCCCGCATCCTTCGCCCACCGGCCGAGCGCGCCGACGACCGCCGGATGGGTGGCGAACATTTCCGTGGCCGGAGGCCTGTCCGGAGTGTCCCACCACGGCCCGCCGGTGAGATTGGGTTTCAAACCAACCCGCGCGCCGGGTTTGATCAAACTGTCCAATCCGTCCAATTGCTCGAACATTTTCTGCACCTGCGCCTGCAGGGCACGCTCATCATAATTTTTCAAGCTGCCCAGCGCCACCTTGGCGCGCGGGATGTTGGTGGGAGTAAACGGTACCGGTGTATGCGTTCGTGTGCGGGTGGCCGTATCCGTCGCAGGCAGGTGTGTAACGGAAGGTGCGGGCGTATCGGATACAGCCGCAAGCGTGTCTACTCCCGGCCGGCAACCGGTCACGGCCGCGAGTCCCCCCACGCCCAACCATTGCAGGAATTGCCGCCGGCTCGGTTTCTTCAACATCCGCTGAAGATTCACGATCCACTCTCCATCCGGAATTTATACTGCCAGTAGTTTCTTCCAGGGATCTACCGACTCTCCACCGGCTGCCGGGGATTCCCAAAAAGAACCCGCAACAATAACAATCCGCCGGCCGCGAGCGCCACAACTGCCAGATCGTAGGCGATGAGGGATGCGATCACAAGCGCCCACGGCCAGCCAACCGGCTCGGTTGCGCCCGAAGCCAGCCCGGTGACCTCCGCCAGCCACTGACACCCAAACCAAAGGAAGACCGCCAGCCCGAGACTCCAGCCGATGAGCTTCCGGCGCGAACGCATCCGCAAAGCAGCCCAAAGCAGCAGACATCCGCCGATCAACACGGCCGGGAAGAGCTCCGCAGGCATGAGATAGTCGAATCGGAATCTGCGATCGCCTATGAAGCTTATTACGGCAAATAATATAGGCGCCAGAAGGGGAATCCAGACCAGCGCCGTTCCCGTCAGTGCCAGGATTTTGGATAGGACGTCCTTCTTTCCCATTAGGTCTCCTTTTGGATTGCCGGCCGCGAATAATCAGCCGGACACTCAATCCACACACCTGCTCTCCGTTGAAATCTGCGGGAGTAATAATTCTGCATTATGCCATGCATTCATCCCATGGGAGAACGGGGATCGGTTCCCCGATAAAAAATGAATCGGCGGTTTTTCCTCCCCCCACGATACCTGCGCCGGATCCAATTCTTACTTTCCTTTGGTCAATCGCTTCTCCATGAGCGAGACTTGTTTGGTCCCATCGTAAGGCCGAAGCGTTCCCACTTCCGCAAACCCCCGGGTCCGGTGAAATTGAAGCGATATTGTATTCGGCGGAAAGATATCCACCTCACACGTAATAACCTCCACCCCGTTCTGTGCCGCAAAAGAAAAAAGATCCTGATAAAAAAATCCGGCAATTCCTTTTCTCCGATGGTTCTCTTTTACCACGATGCGATCGATATAGAGAAAGTTGTTGTATCTATCGGAGAACCACAGATAATTCGGACTGTCGTATCCTGTGTTCTCCCGAAACGCCAGCACAAACGCCAGGATCCGGCCGTCTTCTTCCAAGACCCTGGCATAGGCTGCCTGAGCATGCAGTTGTTTGAGTCGTTCCAGGGTGAGCGGACTTAAATAATTTACGGAGTCTTGGTTTAATTCCATTATCGCGGAAAAATCCGCGGGCTGAATAGTTCGGATTCCAATCATCCTACCCTTTGTTCCACACCGTCAGCCGGTGCGGTAAATCCGCCCTGATAATCCGCCGGATCAATATGGCGGCGCCCCAGCTCAGGGTCAGGCCGCCGACGAACACGACGCTGAATTTAATCCAGGCGGGCCAAGTCCCTGAAAGCAACGCATATTGGATCCAAGTAACGATCCCATAGTGCAGGATATAGATGCCGAACGCGTTGGCGCCTAGGCTATCCAGAATGGGATGGCGCCTGCGCATATGCTTAAGAAAGACTCCGAGAAGACCCAGGGATGCACCAGCACAACTGCTGGCAAAGGCGATTCCCAGGATGATTTTCGATGCAAGGCCATATTGCTCGCCGCCCGAAAGCATGAAAAACAGTAAAAAGGAAAGGATTCCCATCGGCCAATACCATCCCCGATACTTCGGCACCGCGTTCCGCCGCTCCGGATTATCGCCGAGTGCGATCCCCAAGAGGAAGTAGGCGAGATACAAAGGAATTCGAGCGGGTTGGACGTCGAACGGCCCCGCCAGTGAGACCCACCAATAGGGGGATAAAAAAATGTATGCGGGCAGAAACGATGCAACTGTCGCAAGGAAAATGACAAGCGCCGAAGGCGTCCGGCGGATTCCATCGAACAAGGACGGCGCAAACCGATACGCCAGCGCCAGAACGCCATCGAACGCCAAGAGCAGCCATAGAAACCATGCCGGTCCGGTCGACCAGCCGTCCGTAGTGAAGTATGGGATCCAGTATCCGGTGTGCGATTCGGGATTTGACATCAAAAAGGACGGCCAAAAGGCCAGCGGCATCAGGATGAGCACGGACACGACGAATGGAATTCCCAACCGTCGCAGGCGTCCGAGGAAGAAATCCCGGCTTCCCTTGCGCCGGAGGCTGGAGACGGCGAAGAAACCGGAAATCAGGAACAGCAAGGCCATGAAGAATGTATCGATGAACAACACAATCAGATCTAGGACCGGCCAGCGGCTGGAGTCCACGATGGGGGCTGTCGAATGGATGTAGTAAGCAAAGTCGAATGTGGAGAACTTCGTGTAGGCGAGGGCCGCATGAAGAAACACCACCAGAACAATCAGGAAAGAGCGTAGATAATCGAGGGAGAAATCGCGCCTCTCGAGGCGAGGCGGTTCGGAGGGGGAATCCGTTGGGGATTTCCGGACGGGTTGGCTACGCATCATCGCTCCTTAAAATTTTTAAGTGGAATTGCGGGTAATCCCACCCTTTCCCTCAGCCTGACTGATGAGATAGTCTTTTCCCGGTCTCCAGATAATGATTGATCGCTGCTTCCCAATCCTTTAGATCGTGCGCATACATCAACCGGGCTGCGTTTTCATTGATGGCGTTCCCCATGTCCGTCAGCCCTAAAAATGCATAGGATATTTCCGCCTTTGTGGTCCGTTCTGAAGCAGCTTCCCGGCAGCGGATGGTGATCCACCAGACTCTCTCCGGAGTGAAGACGGTATATTCGATGACGGCCTGTTCCGGGAGATATTTCGAAACCAACCAAGTGAAATCCGGTTCTCCGTGTCCGTGCGAGGATGTCCGGAAGACCATATGCTCTTCCACCCCGCCCCCCGCCGGGAACAGGATCCGGGGAGCCCAGCCGTCCGCCCACTCTTGTTCCCTGATCGGGCCGAACAGGGGAAACACTTCCTTAAGCGAACCATTCAAGGTGATGGTGCTTGTCCGGGATACTCTCTTGGAAACGAAAGAAGATCCCATGATGGTTTCCTCCGGATTTCCACTAGATGTCATTTCCGCCCACCCGAATCCCTTGTCCGGGCGTGCCAACAAACGGGGATGGGGGCATCCGCCTGATCCTTTTTCCCGTCTCCATATGGACGATGCTGTTCCTTTTCCATCCCGAATTTTCGAGTATGTGAAATCTTCGCATCATCGAAGTGAAACAAATTCGCGCCCAGGAACGAACCCGAGCCGCCTCAAACCAACATTCGAAATCCCATTCCACGGCCGCCATCCCGATAAGAATGGATCAATGCCTGCGCAATATCACCAAATAAATCTGATTCGGGACTTCGACAACCGTTCCCGGCTTGTCAAACTTATCCGCCAGTTCGGATTCCAGAATCTGTACCGCTGTCGCATGGGTGCTGTCTGAAGGAAAGACGGTGAAGGAATAAGCCCGGTTCTTAATGTATTCCAGAGCCTTTCCGATGGGAATGCGCGAAATCCATTGCCACCGGTCTTTGATCCATTCCGCATCGCATCCCAGAGTTTGGGAATATTCGACCGCCTCGCGGGTGCTTTTTACGCCCAACTCCGGAATAGGGCTCCCCAGGGAGGCGCAGATTTCCCTGTATCGATCGTTCAGGAAGGGAACTTCGGCGCCCGTTCCGGTATGCATCAGGACGATAACCCCCTGCTTCCGGACCACACGCAGGATTTCGCGGACCGCGTTTTTCCAATCAGGGAGGAAATAGAAAAAATGAACCACGATCGCGGCATTAAAAAGACTGTCCGGAAAAGGCAAACGGGCGACGTCGGCTCTCGATAATACAACAGGCGGCATTTTGGAATTTTGTTCCAAGCGCCGCTTCAGCGCGCCCAGCATTTCATCGGAAATATCCGCGCCCACGACCCGGTACCCCAATTGGGCCAAGGGAACCGCTATCCTGCCGGACCCGATGCCGGGTTCGAAGAAAACCGGGAAATCGCTTACCGGGAAGGCGGCTGAAATATATTGAAGAGCCGAAACGAAACAACCTTCGTCGAAAGAGCGGCTTTCATCATATAACGCGACCAAGCCATCAAACGATAATGATTTCACCATTCATCCTTTTTTCGATCCCCGGCGCATCCTTGAATTCGCAGCCACCGGTTCCTCCGACCGGGCCGCGACGCGCTTGAGGAACTAGTTTTGCTTTGATAATCTCAGGAAATCTTGAACTCCTGCCATACGCAATCCACTCCTGATTAATGCAGGAAACGCCTTCAAGCCGATTCCCTTATCGATAAATTCCGGGTGGATGAGAGCGTATTCCTTATTCTTCCAGATTAAAGAACATCCGCCTTTGGCCAGCACATTCGCCGCCCAATCGACTTTCCTGCCGTAGGTAAGCGCGATGACAAAACCGCCTTCCACCGGTTCGGCGATAATCGGAATTCGATATCGCTTTCCGGTTTTCCGTCCTTCGTGGGCAAGGATCGAAAAATGGCCGAAACTTTTTCCGGCGATATGGATCATCATCTTGTTCGTCGCATACTTGTTCATCACGCGGACGCGATCACGGATTGCTTGTTTTAAAGTCATGCGACACCTCCTTGGATTCTTGGCCATCCGACTTGGGGGATCATCTTTTGGCTTCCCCTTTCCGGGAAAGGTCCATCCGCCGGGCGCACCGCAATACATTTTCCCCCAGCACGGCAGCCTGCCGTAAGCGGTTGGGTTGCTGCAATATGTCGCCCGGTTTATCGGCGACGGCGGAGACGCCGTTCAATTCGCCGGGGACCGCGATTACGCCGGAGGACAGGAAGAAGTTGTAGATGACGGTGAGTACCATACTCTGGCCGCCCCCGGTCCCCCGTCCGACGGCGATTGCTCCGCCCGCGACCTCGGCAAGCGGGCGTTTTTCCCGGACCGCATAACTCCGGTCAAAGACCGCTTTCAATTGCGCGGTGACGTTGCGGTAATAGACGGGCGATGCGACTATCAGCGCGTTGCACGATTCAAACTCGTCATACAGGATATCCATATCGTCTTTTATCACGCACCCCGCCGTACCGAGGCAACCGTCGCACCCGCTGCAGGGCGCAACGGTCTTTTGGCTTAAGAGAAATTCCGTCACCGCCCATCCTTTTTCGCGAAAAGGCTCCAGCGCGTGATGAAGCAATATCTCCGAATTTCCATTCCCCCTTGGGCTTCCAGAAATCCCAATGACCTTCATCTTAATCATCCTCGCAATTTTTATTTCCGAACCCGGGAGGAACCGAAACGCTCCGTCGCATCCTGTCCGCGATCCGGATTACGGCTGCCGGGAATGGAAGGCCGCCGTCTCCCTCCATCTCACAGCCAACGCCCGATACGGCTGGGTATCGCCCCGCGCGACGGCATCCAGACATTTCTGAAAACTTTCCATATCCGTTTCGGCAATCGGCCGGACGGTCACAAGCAAGGATTCTCCATTATTCATCGGCTTTTTTCCATTCGGCTTACAGGAACTTGGCGCGCCGTACCCTTCGTTCCGCGGAGGGATTGGTCTTCCTCAAGTTTCAATCCAATCCGTCGGTTTGACAAGCCCATCCAACGGCGCGGATGGCCTTATAATAACCTGGACTTGCCCGATTGTGCGGAGGCCGCGCAGCGGGAAAACCCATTCCTATTAAAATGACGCAGAGAAAAATGACCTTCCTCTTCTACGGGGCGATCGCCCTGGTGGTAATTTCGAACGTGGCCTACCACCTCTTTCAGAAGGCCACACCGGCAACCGTCAACCCGATGGTCGCGCTGTCCGTAACCTACGGGGTCGCGCTGTTGGTATGCCTTATCCTGCTGCCGTTCTACCCCTCCCCGGAGGGTTTGACCGCCTCGCTGACCAGGGTCAATTGGGCCAGTGTTGGGTTGGGGTTGTCAGTGGTGGGGCTCGAGCTTGGCTTCCTGGCGGCCTACCGCGCCGGATGGCCGATCAGCCTAGCCGGGCTGGTGGCCAACGTGATCGTGGGCATGCTGCTTTTGCCGGTGGGATTGATTCTCCTGCGAGAGAAACTATCGTGGATCAACTTGCTGGGGATTGCGGTGTGCCTGGTCGGGATCGTCCTGGTGAACCTCAGAACTACAAAATAGCCGCCGAATTTTCCCCCCGTCACACAAAGAATCCAAACAAATTCAGAGCCTTGAAACAATTATTAAGTGCATCCCCCTCCAGGGCAATATTTCCGCGAAGCGGGCTTGACAAACCGAATTGCCGGTATTATTATATGACTAATATTATATAGGATATATCCTGTATAAGGAGCAACCTATATGTCTCTCGAGCATGCCATCCTGGGGTTCCTGAACTATCAGCCCTTTTCGGGATATGACCTTAAGAAGATGTTCGACAATACCGTCCAGCACTTCTGGCCGGCCGATCAAAGCCAGATTTATCGAACGCTGGCCCGGTTGACCGAACAGGGCTATATCGACATGGAAAAGGTCGAACAGACGAGCCGACCGGACCGCAAGGTCTACTACATCACCGATGCCGGGCGCCGCGAATTGACCGGTTGGCTGATGTCTCCCCCGCCGATGGAGGCGACTCGCAGCACGGCGCTGGTTCAGGTCTTCTTTCTCGGCCAATTGACCGATAAACAGAATCTGGCGAAATTCGAAGGATTTGCCGCCATGATGCGCGGAATCCTGAAGGTTTACGACCAATTACCAGAAAAAATCGACGAATACGCCTCGTTAGTGGGCTCGCCCCGCGAAACCTATTTCTGGCTGCTTACCCTCGATCTGGGCAAGCGCACCATGCGCGCCAACCTGGAATGGGCCGAGCATATCATCACCCAAATCAAGAACAAGCAGATCCCGAGGAAATAAGCACCGGCGACAGGGAAGCGGAAATTACATTACCGCAGCCTGGTCTACCAGGTAAGCCATAGAAAGATCCAATCCGCGACAGTCTCTCAACGTAAAACGGCGCATACGAACACACCTTTACAGCGCCTTATCTCATTATCCCTAGGAGGAAATTCGCATGACACCGATCCGAAATAATAGGAGACGCAATATGATTTTCTTCATCGCCTTCCTCATCATCGCCGTTTTGGCGGTAGCGGCGGTGCTTTGGCTGCGCCCGTCGCAATCGAAAGCGGTAACGGTCCCGCAGGGGGCGAAGGCGGGGGACATATTTCTCGAGCCCTGTCCGGTCAAGATCGGCGGGGTCGAATACCCAGCCGAGTGCGGGACGCTGGTTGTCTCCGAGTATCGCGGCGATCCCGCCGCGCGGTTGATCGCCCTTCCCGTCCAGCGGATCCATTCGCCCGCGCAAAAACCCGCCGAGCCGGTCTTCTATCTGAGCGGCGGACCCGGCACGAGCAACATGGGTTTTGTGCCCCCGACCTGGCTGCTGGAGAACCATGATTTCATCAAGGTCGGATACCGCGGCGTGGACGGCACTCCGAAACTGGATTGCCCCGAATTCGCCGCGGCGCTTCATGGAAATGGAAACGACCTGCTCAGCCCGGAATCCCTGGATTCGATCGGAGAAGCGTCCGCCGTCTGCGCGGCACGGCTGCAGGCGGATGGGGTCGACTTGCGGGGGTATTCCATCCCGGAGGTGGTCGGGGATATGGAAGCCGCCCGGACCGGAATGGGATACGCGCGCATCGATCTGCTCAGCGAGAGTTACGGCACGCGCGTCGCCCAGGTGTTTGCGTATATGCATCCGGAGATCCTCCTGCGCAGCGCGATGATCGGCGTTAACCCAGCCGGCCGCTTCCTCATGCCGCCCGAAACCTTCGACGCCCAAATCAAGTACTACGCCGGATTGTGCCGGAAGGACGCCGAGTGCAGCGCGCGCACCTCCGATCTGGCGGCGGTCCTGCGCGAGGTCAACCGCTCCATGCCCTCCGGCTGGATGGGTCTGCCCATCGATCCCGGGAAGGTGCGGCTGGTGGCGAACGCCCTGCTCTTCCACCGGACCACCGCGCCGATCGCGTTCGACGCGTATCTCGCCGCGTATAACGGGGATCCGAGCGGGCTGGCTGTGATGTCGATGATGTACGATTTCATATTCCCCAACATCAATGTGTGGGGGGAGTTCATGGCCATCGGCTGCAGCACCGACGCCGAACCCGGCCGGGATTACCGCGGCGAATTATCCGCACCCGGTTCGATCTTCGGTTCACCGCTGTCGGAGCTCATCTGGGGGTCGACTCCCGGCTACTGGCCGCCGATTCTCGCGGCCGACGAATATCGCCGCGTGCATCCGAGCGACGTCGAGACTCTCCTGATCAGCGGCAGCATCGATTTCACCACCCCGGCCCAATTCGCCGAGCAGGATCTGCTGCCTTCGCTGAAGAACGGCCGGCACGTGGTCATCGCCGAGCAGGGCCATGTCCAAGATTTCTGGGGTTTCCAACAGGAAGCCGGAAAGCGCCTGCTGACCAGTTTCTTCGACACCGGCACGGCCGACGACTCCCTCTACACCTATTTGCCGATGGATTTCAAACCGGCCATGCGCTTCCCGGTCCTGGCGAAAATCCTGCTCGGAACAGGATTGCTGCTGATCCTCGTGCTGGGATTTGCCGTCTGGCGGATCCTCCGCCGCATCCGCCGGCGGACAGCCGCGGCGAAAGGAAAAGCGTGCGATTAACATCCGCCTAAAGCGATCCTTCCTTTATGGTATGGAAACTCACCTTCCATTGACCAGCAGCCCGTATCCATAATAAAGTTGCCCTTCAGATCCCGAAGGGCAACTTTATTTCTATTCCCCATTAGCTTCGTCACAACGGTATCCAAGTCAATATAGAAAATGACTTCCCATGGAGATTGATATGCTATCGATCTTCCGATTTGCCGTTGCGATCGCCTGGGGAAAGGCAATTTTCAACCATGGATCATTTTTCTCCCGCCTTGATTTTGTCGGATTATTTATTTAGCTGTAATAATAGAATACCGGATACGAAAAGAATTATCCCTGCTATCCGGAGAATCAGGTAGATCCTTTTCCTGAATTGTCCGGCTTCCATAAACTGCTTGTCTCTTTTAATATCTCCAGCCACCCACAATCCGGTAATCATTTCCACATTGGTGAATGAGATAAAGAAAACAACCACCCCGAGAATAATCAATGCCATCGTTAATCCTTCTACGAAAGTCATCGCTTACCTCCATGACGCGATCCTATTCCCGATCCCATTCAATCTCTTTCATCCTTAATCATAGCATACCCCAACGCGATCGGTCCCGCCGCGATCATGATATTGGTCAAAACGGGCAGAACTCTATGCGACAATCCAAATCCGATCATAAGGACATAACTCAATATCAACACCGCTCCGACCCATCGCGGCAAGGCTTTTCGAAAAAGAATTATTCCTCCGACTTAAAACGTTCCGAGGAAAGCAATACCAAACGAAACCGACATTCCTTGGCTCACCAACCCAGGATATACCGCATCCACATAAGCCGGCGATGTTGCAGCCATCTGCGGCACTGCGAAAGCATACGTCCAATCGACACCCAACCCCGGCACAGCCCCGTAAAAGTACAGGGGGTATGCCATCGCCTCCCACACATTCAATCTCTTGTAGAGTAGAGCATATGCGCCCGCAATTTCAAGAACAATAAGCAGCGAATCCATCAAACCCAAGATCCCAACGATAAGAAAATTATTCGAGACTGCTTTTTCACTCTCCAGGACATTTCCAAACAATCATCCTTCGACGATCCTCGTAAGAATTACCATTAATCCGCCGATTATTCCGGAAATTCCCGCCGGTTTTATCTGCATCTTCAAGGACACCACTCACCTCTCACCAGAAAAACAGCATACGCCAAGGGGCATGATACCCGGCAAAAAAAGAAACGTGCATTCTTGTCTTGGTTAGAAAAGAACACTTGCCACAGAATTCCAGTCGGTATACACGTGCCCGTCTTCCCGCAATATCAGGGATCGTAATTCCTCCTCGTTGCCGCTTTCCTGTATGCAATACGGAAAATAGGTAAGGGATATCGATCCTGCTTCTATTACTTTAGGGCCAAACACAAGAGTCCGGATGACTTTTCGTTTTTCGACGAATGTATCCAATTCCTTCATCCATGGTTCCAGGTTATGGACATGTTCCGATATCCATTGAGCGGGCAATTTGTCCCTGGGACTGTGCGGCACTGTCAATTTACGGAAAGTCAGCTGCCGCACCCCATGGGATTCGGCCAATTTCAACCATTCTTCCACATTCATCTTCATCGATACATCATGCAGGACAACGGTCCATCTTAAAATCATGCTGTTGGCGATAATGTCCTTATACAAACCCTTTTGCCTTTCCACCTGTCCCGCATTGTCGATGGAAACCGCATAAACGCTGAGGCCGCTTTCCGCCAGCTCCCGGACATATTCATCCACATCGCCGTTGGTCTGGATTTCGGTCGGTAAATTAATTTCTTTCGCAATGCGCATTACCATTCTCACATCTTCGAAATTAAGCAGGGTTTCCCCCCGCGAAGTAACCAGCAGCGATGTCGCACCCATGGTTTTCGCAAAATTCAGGGACAACGCAACCCGTTCTTCGGTGAATTTATACACCCCGATGGAATCCGGTGTCATTTTTGAAACGCAATAGGGACAATCGCGAGTGCATCCTCGAGAGGGAACACAAACAGTGATATTGTTGGCTTTCATATTTTCCTTTCCATGGCCCGCGTCCGGCAGTGGACGCGTTTGGGCATTCCATCGAGATGGCCTATTTTATCGGAAAAGGAAAAAGCCCATATAAATCCATTTTTGCCGCGGGAGAGGCGGTTATTCCGGGATCACGTACTCCCCCTTTTGTATTTCTACAGAAAGACAGTACCACTCACAGCGCCTTCACAAAATTGTCTTCCACATCCCCATTTCTACATTCGTTAAGAAGCGAGCTCAATTCTCCCAGATGGTAAAGAGTATGCCGCAACAGGAACAGGACCACGCCCGTTTTCGTTTCGCCCGCCCATTGGAATGAGGTATTGCGGGAGTTAAAGTCCAGCTCCAACAACCATTTTTCGGTTTTTCCCGCCAATTCCTTAATACATGCCAGGATGTCCTGTTGGGATGGCAGGTCTTCTTCCTTTGCTGTTTCCCAATCACAGTCAAGGGATTTCCCCGATTTAAAAGAATGGGTGGTCGAGTCCTCAAGATAGTATTTGACCGCTTTTAATACGTGAAACGCCAGGCGTGCCGGAGTAATGGTTCCGCGTCCCGTGTGAAGCCATGTATCCGGATCGAAATCTCCGACAACCCTTTCGAACACTCTCCATGTATGCGCATACTGCTTAATAAATTCGTTTTTCATACGTCCCCTTCCAAAAATGGCTATGTCAATTCCGGATTGGATTCCAAGCCGTTCCCAGCCTCGTGCCGGGCGGTGGCTTTATCCCATCCCCTTTTGCGCCACAAGATGGAATGAACGAGCCACAAGGTAATACGGAAATTTATCCCTCATCGCCAATTCCAGTTTTTCTATTTCGGCGAATTTTTGCGGATCTTGCTTGAGGTCGTTATTCGGTAAATAGTCGTTTATGCAGCGGATGCCATATTGACCCACCACCTGGAAACCCGCTTTCTGCAATGGCGCATCCAATTCTTCCGCGGTGTATGCGGTCATCGGGGCATCAAACACCTTGCTGACAATGATATTCGTGCCGAGGGCGGAATACGCCGCCTGCAGATTAAGTTCCTGCAAAGCAAGGCGGTATGGTTCTGAATAGCGATTGACACAGATAATGGAAAGAATCCCGTTCGGCTTGACAGCATGACCAATCGCATGCAGGGCATCATCCGGGTTTTTGACGTATTGCAGAACATTATGACAGAGAGCAACATCGAATCGGAATGTTGGGAAAAGCAGCGGGATATCCAATACATCGCCCTGACGGATCTCGACCCTTTCACCCATCCGATTGTTTTCTGCGCTCGTACGGGCTTCGGCCAACATTTCCGCCGAATAGTCAACAAGAACAACGTGATGCCCTTGCCTGGCCAATGCAATTGCTTCCAATCCGTTTCCACCACCCGCATCCAGAATAGTCAGAGCCTCACCGACCATATGGCGTTTCAGATTGGCCGCCGCAATCGTATAGCGCAACTTGCTCCATGGAGTCTCTTGATGCTCTATAAAAACCGCGTGCTTTTTGTTAAAAGCATCGGCGTTGGTCATTTTCCTCCGCTCCTGAACGTAAAAAAGGAAGTGCCCGGTTCCGGGGTGTGGATCCGGTATTCTTCTCCGGATTTTGTTGGGTATCCGTTTTCCATAGAAGAACCTATGCTTTTTCTCCTGCGCGACAGGGTTGACGACTCCCTTAATTAATCTGCATTTCTTCTTATGTATTTAACAAAAACCAATTCCGGATCACCCGGATCCAACTCATCAATATATCCACACGGTTTATACCCGCTCCGGAATAGAATTTTTTGCATGGAATGGTTGGACAAGTTTGTTGTTACAAATAATTTAGGTGTATCAGCATATTTCTCCAGCGATAACAACAGCATCTCTCCAATTCTTTTTCCTCGATGTTCTTTTGCAATCATCAGCATGTCAATCTGGCTTTGTCGGAAGAACTCGTGATTAATTACGCCATAACCGACAATATCACGGCCGATTTCCGCCATAATTACAATATCGTGCCGCAACCATGAATCAATCATTTCGGAACGAGCAGGATTGGTTGACGCGATAGTGTCAATTCTCTTTATGGATAGGGCATCCTTTATTTCGGCTTTTCGAAAATTTATGTCCATAGGGCTCTCAAGATTTCCCAGCCGTGAACGGTTCAGGCGCAAGGCCGTGCAGTCGTCCGATGTTATTTTACCCGGATTGGAAAAATTGCTTTTAATGAGCTATGTATCAGACTTCACTCTTTCCTCCGCGGCGGACCGCCGCGCCCTCCCAGGCCAGCACTTGGGACAGATTCTCATTCCTCGATACTTATGCCCTCGAGAACATGTTTTCCATCCACTATTATCAGGCTTGGATTTCACATTTCTTTTCGGCATTGGACCTCCTCTTTAAAAACTTTCCTTCCTGCCAATCCTGGACTGCAAATGTGAAAATAAATTTAGTGTGCTAATTCCAAATAATAACGGATGGTGGTTCAGCGGTTAATCCATTATTTTTTAAAAATAAATGTCATGAGGAGACATATTTTTTCATAATTGAATTAATGCTTTCCAGAGCCAGTTCGCGCTGGTTCTCAATCGTAATTTCCCGCTTTGCGTGATACATTCCCGCATTACTGGATATTCTTGTCAGTATTTTGATTATTTCATCTCCTTTGTCGCAATACTTCAAATAGAAGTACCTTAATATGATGAACGGCGTCCAGAAAATTATCTGATTAAAATCACTATACCCAAAGAATCGCCCAAACCCCTTGAATTCTATTCTGCATTCCGGAAAGAGCGATTTAATATACTTCCCTGATTCCCGTGTTATCGTTTGATCCAAGAATACCGGCCTCTGTACTATTCCTGAATTAATTACATTCAATACACTTCCATTTTCATTTCCTTCCCCTTCCATCTCCAATTCCATTTCAACTATGTTCCTATGCGAATAGGGGGTATCCGCGCATTCCTTTTGAATTTTTCTAAAATTCGAAAGGTGCTCCTTTGGTTCTTCAATCATTGCTTTGTTGTTGGAGATATATTGATAAATAATTTCTTTGTCAATATATATTGCCGCCAGCGTATCGGGAAGGATTTGCCGCGACTCATAAAATTCGGATAGTATCCGAATCATAAACCATTGGGCAAATCCCATTTCATGCCAAAATTTTTCACTCTCGTTGTTTGCTTGATGGATATTTGCGGCATTTCTATTGTGCAGGTAGATGGTAAATATCAATGATCCTCCTCAATAATAAATGTGACCCGGCGGCCGGCGGTCCAGCCCGCCCCGGCTTCGCCGGGCGAGGCCGGGCGTCCGGGGGCGCTGGATGCGCCGTTGGCCTAAAAGGATTCTACTCGGAAAGGAAAAATCGCAATACAGTTAATTATCCTCCGCAGAAACCACTTCCCGCGGATATCATACCCTTCCTGTGCCGATCCTTCCCCCCTCCACGCCTCCCTTGTTCCCAAGAATGGCATTTTCCTTCGCCGTAATATCCTTTGCAAATCCAGAGACGACGGCGAGCGGAAGAGCCAAAAGGACCGCGCAAAGACACACAAGCATAATTGACAGGACCGACTCCGGATCGCTTATCCCAGGGACGTATCCGGTGATGGCCATTACGAGCACGCACAATAGGAGGGTCGAGCTGATTGCCAAAGCCCAAATCCACAAAGCGCGAAGCGCCTTCCGAACCCCCGACGGAAGTACCTTTTGCCACCACGTCAGCGGCCGATTTATCCGCGTTGCAACAAGGAAGAGTAGAGGGAAGAACAGGATTTGTGCGACTCCTCCCCCCACCAAGAGAAGCACGATAAAGAGAATCAAGAGAATTGCCGGACCATTCTTTTTATGAACGAATCCAATAGACCAAATTAGTACGGCCAGGCCGACCGCCATGGCTGCCATTCCCGTGATCAGGAAATTGGGGATGAGCGTAAGGGCATACTCGTTTCCATGCGGCCACATCCTTTGGGCTTCTCCGATGGCCGAGATGAACATGCCATCGGTGGATGTATTTCCTTGCAGGATTTCAAACAATCCATGACTCATACCCGAAATTCCAAACAGGGTGCCAAATATCGCTACGAGAAGCCGCGTTGATGTATTCATTTCTTATCTCCCGACGTTCCTATCCAGTCGATTTCCACGCCATTAGTTCCAAGTCGCTCACTCAATTCCCCTACGTGCTGCTGCAAATGTCGAATATTGTAAATCTGCAGCTCCAATTTATTAAACGGTTGCCATGAAAAGCCGGATGCCTTTTCCCAATCCAATCCGTCCACCCTTTTCTCAACCTCCGCATGACAGAATTCCAGGTATTCAAGAAGTTCACCTTTGTCGTATGGCTTGCCAATCTTTGGTTCCGCATGCGGCGGCCATGGCAAGCGTCCAAGAAATTGAGCCTGTTCTCGATGTTTGCTCCAGGGAATAAACTCTTCTTCGGTGGATTGAAGATATAAGTGCGTATAAAAAAGTGCGTGAAATGCTATTCGCCAAAATTGATTTACTGAATTGGATGTTATCCATATAGATTCCGGACACTTTGCTATCACCCCTCCAAGCATATCCAGGGAAGCATGGTATTGGTTTTTGATGATATTCTTTATCTCCATCTTTAACTCCTTTTTGCCGCTTTACCTCCGGAAGCGGCTCCATGGGAGGCACGCCCTCCTCGTGAACCCATCGGGCCCGTAGATCCCCCGTCCCTCACTGCGGAGAGGGCAGGTTCTTCGTAAGGAATTCCCCCGCCTTTTATAATCGATTTTTTATTATGCCTTCCATTACCCCCGCATGCTCCAATAAATGGTCCGCCAGCATACGGATGATTTGCCCGACCGCTATTTTTTGAACCTCCTTGCCATGTTCATCGACGATAACCACATACCGGCTATCCCAGCAATCCCTATAATAATTCGCTATCTCCGCCATCACGTTCCGATGGGTTTTCATCAGTCCCAGCGAAGCTGCAATATCACGCTTGTCGAAAGCCATCGCCCTCGCCCATGCATCGTTGCCCGGAAAACCTTCAAAGCGAATGGGGGCGCCAGGGATGGCAATCGCCTTTTTGAGGGTCATGGACCAGGCATCACCGTCATCCGCTACATGATGGACTATTTGACGCATCGTCCATTCGCCCGGACCGGCGGATAAATCCAAACCGGTTCCGGTCAAACCCTCCACCGCAGCCTCGAGCCGTTCCACGCCGGATAAAAAAAGCGCCAGGGTTTCTTCTTCGGACTGATTTGTTGACATCATATATTCCCCTCCCGTGTCGGCATAGAGAATACACAGGCCCTACTCCCTCAGCGCCCTAAGGGGCGGCGATCCGGGTGCTTGGTCGGGCTTTTATCAGAAAATTTTTTCCTCGGAATGGAAAAACGCCTTCATGCCGTCTTTCGCTGCAAATCCCGACTTTCCAGATCACGCAAGTTTAAACACTCTTCCCATTAATCAAAATGGGCAATATTAAGAATCATCTCTAGCAATTATGGATAAAGTATCTTTGCACTTTCGCCTTAAGAAGATTGATTAATTTCGGATCCATATACTCATACTCATCAGGGATGTCCAAGCAAATAATCCGCTTTCCCTTCAGGAAGGGTCGGAATTTTTTGCTCAGTTTATTTCGATGGGTACTCTCCATGACAAAGATCAAGTCCGACCATTCAATCAATTCAGGAGTCAATACATTTTCAGCATCCTTGTCCAATCCAGCCGATTGAACTTCCATCCCCTCGCACGATGAAAAAACCCTTTCGGCGGTAGGGCTGCGAAGACGATTCTGGCTGCAGACAAATAATACGTGTTTCATTCCATTTTTCCGCGCACATGACCAAAGCCGATACTCCTGGAAGGATTGTTTCTATTTTTTTCCAGTTTCACAAATTCGCTTCAGATCAAGAAATTCTGATTCCAATTCCTCGAGCAAGCCCGTTTCCATCTTCTGCTTCATGAATAGGCTGATAATACTCATGGGAAATTTCCAATGAATTATTGCCTCTACAGAAAATTTGGTGTTCCTATTCACATCTTCGACAGAGTACCTTACATCAAACTCATGGATCTTACTTTCCAGATGAAACCCGATTATTTCGTTTTCGATATATTCAGAAATAATTCCTTTCATTTTAAGACTATTGCCATTTTCTTCGACTACCTCTTCGAAGGTCGTCCCAATTTTTCCCGGCTTTTCGAGAATAATCATTCCCCCCTTTACATTCTTCTGCCATTGCATGGCCTTTTCCGGATCTGCAATCCATGGAAATACGATCTCGGGTGGTTTTAATATCTCATTCTCATATTTAATTCTCATCATTCATCTCCCTATCGCCCAACGGGCGGCGCTTCCGCCGCTTGCAACCAGCACGAGACCTTCGTCCAGCATAGATGCCACCGCCTGCAATAACTCTTATCGGAATAGCCGGCGTCGATGGAACTGATTTGTTCGTCGATTCCCCCCGGATCGCCGCCTATTATGCGTAACTGCGGTATACCGGCTCGTACATGTGCGATCGGATATGCGACAGGGGTTCCGCGGGCTGCGGACGGGCAGCCAGCCCCTGCTGACAGGCGACTCCCGCCACCGCAACGGCAATCGCCACCGATACGTCCCGGATCCGGTCCAGCGGCGGATACAAGCTTCCGCGCGCCAAGTCATCGTCCGAGACCATTTTCGACAGCGTTTTGGCGGCAGCCAGAAACATCGAATCGGTAACCCGGGTGATGCCGTACGCAACGATGGCGAGCCCGACGCCCGGGAAAATGTAGGCGTTGTTGCCTTGGCCGGGAACCAGCGTCGCACCGTTAACCATCTGCGGCGCGGACGGACTCCCGGACGCAAAGAGAGCCTGCCCATTGGTCCACGTGTAAGCTTCCTCCGCGCTGCATTCCTGTTTCGCCGTGGGATTGGACAAGGCAAAAATAATGGGGCGGGCGTTAAGGCGGGCCATCGCCTCCAGCACCGGCCGGGTGAACATCCCGCGCTGCCCGGCGACACCGATGATCGCGGTCGGGCGCAATGCTTCGACGGCCGAGAGCATATCGGGGAGCGCCGCATAATCTTGGGCATAAAGCCGTTTATGCTCCGTAAGATCGGTGCGAGTGCTCACCACCAATCCTTTTGAATCCAAAAACCAGCAACGCCGGCGTGCGGCCTCCATGGAGAGGCCGCCTTCCACCATCGCGGCCGCGATCATGTTACCGATGCCTATGGCGGCTTCGCCCGCGCCAAGGAATAGCATCGTTTGATCGGTCATTTTTTGACCCGTGACACCCAGTGCGGCGTAGATACCCGCCAACGCGACCGCCCCCGTGCCCTGAATGTCGTCATTGAACAAGCACAGGCGGTCGCGGTAGGTGCGCAGCAGGCGGAATGCATTTGCATTTCCGAAATCCTCCATCTGCACCAACACCTTGGGGAAACGCGCTACCGCCTCGGTGATGAATTCCTCGAGGAGCTCGTCATACGCGGTTCCGCGTATCCGGCGCTGCGGCAGGCCGATATACAAGGGATCGCGAAGCAGGGCTTCGTTTTCGGTGCCCACGTCAAGCGTAACCGGGAGGCATAGGGACGGGTGAATGCCTGCGCAGGCTGTGTACAGTGCCAGTTTGCCGACCGGAATGCCCATCCCATTCGCCCCGAGATCGCCAAGACCCAGAATGCGCTCGCCGTCCGTGACCACAATGACCCGCACATCATCGAAGGGCCAGTTTTTAAGAAGCCGCGGGATGCGTCCGCGGTCGTTGGCCGTGATGAAGAGTCCCCGCGACCGGCGGAAAATATGCCCGTACTCCTGGCAGGCTTGTCCCACTGTCGGCGTGTAGATGATCGGCATCAACTCCGTGAGATGATCCAGGAGGACGCGATAGAACAGCGTCTCGTTGCGGTCGAGCAGCCCCATCATGAAAATATACTTTTCGAGATCGTTCGGTTTGCGGCGCAGATTTTCCAGGACCCGCTGCGTTTGCTGATCCAAGGTACACACACGGGGCGGGAGCAGGCCGCGCAAGCCAAGCGCGTCGCGTTCCGCTTCTGAAAAGGCGGTCCCTTTGTTTCTGGCAGGATCGTGTTGCCAGGCCATTCCTTCCGGAAATGCGGATGACCGAGTCATATCAGTTTGACCTTCCTTGGAAAAAGAGATGAACAAAGGGATTGGCAGGTGCAGGAAGCATGGTATCGGTGAAGGCAAGCCCAATCAACATCCCGGCGGTTTCGACTGAACAGAAGTAGAGGTTTCTCGTCCGACGGACGGAAACAGAGAGATCGGATGGGCGGGGACTCCGCCGAACGGCTTGCGTTTCTGTCCTTCGGCCGGCTGCCCAAGGCATCACTCATTTTACTCGAAACCTCAACGAGGCATAGCGCATTCGCGCAATGAGTCGAAGGCCAAGCCGCCGCTAGTGGCGGGCGGGACACCTTCCCCCATGAAAGAGAACAGCATATACTTCCAATAAGAATACAGCGGGGGGGTTATTTTGCGCCGAATATCTCGGCCTCCCTGATTTCAGGGGATGGCATTGAGTCATTCCAGATTAAATACTTAAATGTTCTGGATGAGTTTACCGCCAGGACAAAATAATCATCCTTGGAATTTATCGCATGGATTGCCACTTCATCTATTATGCCCGTTTTCAGATCGGCAAGATCTCTCGCGGCTTCATATACGGCATCTTTCAATGCATATCCCATCTTTAAAAACTGGACTGCGATCCTTGCGGTTCCTGCCCGGATTGTCATTTCTCCCGCGCCCGTGCAAGCACATGCGCCATAACGGCTATCCGCATAGCTTCCCGCGCCGATGATCGGGCTGTCGCCGAGCCTTCCCGGGTATTTCCATGCCCAACCCGATGTGCTTGTCGCGGACGATATTCTTCCCGTATGGTCTACACATAAATAAACCGTCGTATCAAATATTTTTTCCGGATCCTTGGCGATTGTCTTTATCTCCAGAAGATTGATATTGGGAAACCGTCTTTTCTGTTCTTCCGTGAGAATGCCGTCCAGATGATTTTTCCATGCTTGTATGGAATTATCCGTTTCATTCTTGTTTTCCATCGCTCCAATTTCCTTCGCAAACCTCTCCGCGCCTTCTCCGACCAGTATTTCATGATCCAATCGGAGCATCACTTCATAGGCAACCTCCACGGGGTGTTTATACCCTCTTATTGCTCCTACGGCCCCCGTCCTTCTTGTATTCCCGTCCATGACAGCCGAGTCAAGCTGAAGTTCACCAAGAATATTGGGCCAGGAGGACTGTCCTACGGAATGAATATTTAAATCCTCTTCCACGATCTTAATTCCCTCCACAATCGCCCGCAATCCATTTGTCTTTGCTTTCAACAATTCCACCGCCGCAGGTACACCGGATCTTCCTTCATAATTCGCAAGTAACAGCATTGGCTTTTCCTTTACGATCGGAATTTCTTTTTCGTTTTTTCAGGTTCTGCCATTGGCATTCGGTGCCCTTCGGACGGTGCTTCATCCCTTTGCCGGCCTATTTTCAACCAGCATTCTACCCGAAAAAGGAAGGACCGGATTTTGCATGAGGGGATTCCTTTCGGCCTCCGTTTGGGAATAACAGGCCGGAGTTATCATAACGGTCCTTTCGCATTCGTTTGTTTTAAAAAAAATTCAATCTCGTAAATCGTTTCCTCAAACGATATTTGATATCTTCAATGTTCTGCAATATTGCAATCTGAATATGATTTTTATATGAATCCAATTCGAACCTGGCACGCGGCCGTAAAACCCCTTTCGTTCGGGACGAATACCTGTGGCGCTTTCCTGTCATCTTTCTTTGATCCAAATCGGTCGGGCGACCTTTTATAATAATATCTTCCAAGCTCCATTCTTTAAATTCACTTAATGCCCAACAAACGGCGGTTCTCCATTTGAACTCTGCATGCACCGTTCAACATTTTATCGAAAGGGAATATACGCAATTTAATTCGTTTTGCGCTCCTATGGTCAATCTTTTGGAACTTCCTTCAGGATCAAATTTGTCCATTATCGCCTATGATATAATCAATAATATCAATTGAGGATTAGAAGCAAGCAAACCAGTCCTTCATTTGGGCTGGTTTGCTTTTTCACCTAAAGGAGAGAAAATGACTTATAAAATTGGAGATAAAGTCATCCACTACTCCTTCGGATTTGCCGAAATTATCGGAATTGAAGAAAAGGTAATTTCCGGGGTGGTTGAAAAATACTACGTGATTAAGACAAATGATATGCTTATTTGGATTCCGTATTCGATTCAAGATACAGGAAAAATTCGATTGCCTTCCTCCAAAAGCGATTTCCATAAGTTGTTTTCCATTTTGCGTTCCAAGTATTCACCATTGCCCGCCGAGAGAATGATCCGCAAGTCGCAAATACAATCCAGGTTTACCAAAGGCACAACGGAGTCTATTTGCACGCTGATCCGCGATCTTTCCTTTTATAAAAACCAGAATAAATTAAACGAGCATGACAACACCATTTATGAACGCGCCATTCATAACCTCATTGATGAATGGGGATTTACGTTTAACATTCCTCAATCTCAAGCGCGAAGCGAATTAAATAAATTGCTCGTAGAGAGTTATTCGATCTCTACTTCATAATGCAGTCCGCCCAACCGACGGCCGCTCCGCCCGCCCCGGCTCCGGTCTTAAATCCGAGAGCTCGCCCGCGCGACCCGCTGGTTTGGCAGAGGATGCATCAATAAATTTTTATATACTCGAGATATTTATTTACGATCGTAAAACCTATCGATTCATAGAGTCGGAGTGCCGCCGAATTCGAAACGCCGGTGGAAACACCGACGCGGTTCATCCCGCGCGTTTTCATGCGGCGCAAACATTCGAGCAGCGCCGCGCGCGTTAATCCTTGCCGGCGGTATGCTGGGCGCGCCCCCACAGGTCCAAAATCGCCTATTCGATTGACCGGGTCAATCCAACCATTCACGTACGCAGCGATTGTACCGTCCGGCGCAACCGCAACCACATCGAGATCCCGATAATAACCGGGAAGTCCCATGAAGTAGGCATAATCGTCGTCACTGACATTTCCAACCGTCCACGGAGTCCACACCTCGCGCTGGGCTCCGGCCCGGTTTGTTATCTCATCCGATTCGGCAACTCCACGCACCTGGCAGCCGGAAGGCAATTCGGATTCGGGAATATTGTTATCCAGGGAACGCAGCATATTAAACTCTGAAAATTCGCCCCCGGACCGGAATCCGTTTTTTTCCAGGAAGGCAATTCGTTTCGCATTGTCCTGCCGGGAACCGGATACGCATTTTCCCTTCCCATTTGTGTCATTCCGTCCGTTCATTTTTTGGATACGCTCTTCCGCCCACTGTATCGCCTCGTCTTCGATCCCGTACCACTCATACTCCGGCAAAACCTGGAAATCAAAAGACGGATCTTCGCCTACCACTGCATATCCCACCAATTTTTGCCCAGCATGCCAAAGACGTATGTATTCTTGGGCATTTAAATGGCAAGCCACCATAAGGAATCCAAACATCAATTCTCCGACATGTGCATAATGCCAATCATCGGTTTGAGAACGTGCCTGCATGAGCATGGCTTGCATGCTTTGTAAATCAAGTTCGTTTTCGTAAAGCCGAGATGTCCAAGAAGGTCTTTTTGCGGTGTGATGAATGGTTGAGTTCATAAAATATCCCGGCTTCTTTGTTTCCTTTCCATGGAAATGATCCTATTTGCCGAAGTGCAGCTGGTAGGAGAGCCAATTCCCAAATTCTTGTTTCAGAGTCAACCCCGCCTTTTCCGCCCATCGTTTTTCCGTCTTCCGGAATGGGTAATCCGGATCGATGATAAATTCGCTGAAGCATGCCATTCCTTCCGGTTTCAGTATCCGCCGGCATTCTTCCAGAACCCGCACCGGTTTGGGGATTTCCGGCAGACATGAAACCGCAAAAACTCGATCCACACTTTCGTCTGCAAAGGTAAAGTGATATGCATCTTCTATTCTGGGGATGACGTTCTTTACGCCCTCTTTCGTGAAGCGTTCCTTCAGCCGCCGTATTACGCGTTCGGAAATATCAACAGCATACAGAGTACCGCCCGGCTGGATGGCGTTTGCGACCGCTTTCGTATACGATCCATTGCCCGGTCCAATTTCCAATACCTTCATACCTGGTTTTAAGTTCATACGCGCTGCGATTGTCTGTGGGTTCTGCCAGAATTTGCGGCGAATGGGATTATCGATAAATGTTGTCATGAAATCCGGAATAGGGAAATGATGATAATGCCGGACCCAACGGACGATCACCAGCGCAAAGAACATGAAATACATCGCAAATCCGATCGCGATCCATATCCACCCGATCTTCCAGACAGAAAGCGCAACGACCCCGATTGCACCGATTAGAATCCAATGCAGTAAAAAAGGGATCAAGATCTTTTTCGGCATGGTAGTCCTCCATCGAAACGGGTCGCCGGAATTAGGAAGTACGAGAATGATTATTGCCAACGGCCTACGGATAGAAACCGCTCCGCGGGCGGCCACTCAGCCGTTTGCCTGCCCTCGCGAAGTGCGCAGGTTTGGGTTGATTTTGGAACCTGCGCGATCACGCAGCGGGAGCCCGCCCCGGCTCCCCCCGCTTCCTCCGCTTCGCGAAGGCAGGCGCGAGGGCAGGCGCCGTGCGGGCCGGGGGCGCCTCGCCAAGCTGAATAGGACAAGCACTCCATCTGAAAATGGAATAGGGCATATTTTTTCCATTTTCTTCGTGCGGAGTCCACCTCCCCCCGTGTCCATGCATAACGTACGTTCTTCTATTTCGACAAACCTCCACCAACCGATCCGCCCTCACAAAGCAAATCACCTCCGTTTTTTGGAGGCGACTGGGATGACGAAGCGGGGGCCATTTTACCCGCAGCTGTTGATTGGGCTGAAAAGGACCGGGGAAAATATGTGAATTATTTATCTTGGTCCTGTTTTCGTTTCAGTAAATTTTCTTCATTCTGCTGGTCAATTTTTTGCTGGTCTTGCTGCATCATCTTCCTTTTTACTTCGACGTCTTTATCAGCTTCCACTTGTTCTTGTTGCCTTTGTTTCCTGTTTTTCTCAACCTGCAGGTCTATCTGCTTTTGTTCTTCCATACGGGTTTTCCTATCCAATTCTTGTTGCTTTTCCATTTCTTTTTGTTCTCGTTGCCTTTCCAACCTGTTTCGATCCTGTTCTTTTTCCAGGTTTTTCCAATCGAGCCTGCGCTTGTTCATATCTTCACTCTGATTATTTGACATTTCAGCATCCTTCCAGTGTGCGCGCATCTTCTTTCGTACAGCCCAACGGTCGCCAGCGTAGCCCGCCCCGGCTCCCCCCGCTTCCTCCGCTTCGCGAAGGCAGGCGCGAGGGCAGGCGCCGTGTGGGCCGGGGGCGCCTGTTCATCCGTCCGGTATGTCAATCATTTTACTCGAAATGCAATCGAAGTATTTACCCTTAATTCCAGGCGCCGGAGGCCAGATCATCTTCAGGCGCTCGACCTGCCTGTTACCGGAAGTCATTTTACCCGGCATGAGAAAAAAAGTTTATAAATGCGATTGTCGACCACGTGTTGAGATTCTTGTTCCATCACGAATTATTTTCAAAAACCTCGCTCATACAGATGAAGGAACCTTAATTTCATACATCAAAGCTGTCATTAAAGCATAATGCCGGGTACGCCCGGCGTGGATTGAGAATTAATATCGCCGGATTACAAGTCGAATTCTGCCACAAGGAAAGTGTGATCGGAAGGACGCGCGGCCCTTCGCGCCGCAACGTCGATCCATGCTTTTTGCGCCCTGTCGGCGACCGCGCGGGTGGCCCAGATGTGATCCACGCGCCAGCCGACATTCCGTTTGACGGTGCCGACGGAGCGGTAATCCCAGTAGGTGTAGTGCCCGGCCTCGCCCGGGTGCAGCGTGCGGAACACGTCCACAAAGCCCCAGGCTCGGACCCTCTCCAGCGCGGCGCGGGCCAGGGGGTGAAAGTCAACATGCTCCTTATGCCGCTTGGGATCATATATGTCGATGGGCTCGGGGGCCACGTTGAGATCTCCGCACCAGATTAAGCGCTGGCGCGGGTCGAAGCGTCGTTCCAGCATTTCACGAAAACGTTCAAACCACTCCAGTTTGTAAGCGAAGTGTTCGGAATCCACTGCGCGGCCCTGGGGTACGTATGTATTGATCACGGTTACGCCAGCCGCCTTGGCGATGATAAGCCTTGCCTCATCCGGCTCCCGTCCGTCATCGATGCCGTAGGATATCTGCGTGGGCTTTTCCCGGCAGGCGATGGCCACTCCCGCGTAGGCCTTCTGTCCTCGAAAGGCGACATGGTAGCCGGCCTCTCCGAAGGCCGCGACCGGAAAGTCGAAATCCTGGACCTTCGTTTCCTGCAGGCACAGGATATCGGGCTTTTCACGCAACAGCCATTCAATGATCTGATCGATCCGGGCGCGGACGGAGTTGGCGTTGAAGGTGGCGATCTTCACGGCCTTGCTCCTTTCATGATTTTGGAACAAGGGTTGCGCCGAACATTTCCGACCGGTGTCTTTGGTCTGGTCCGCGGCCGTAGTTTCCATTCGTGCATGAAAAGGGGATCGCCGGACAGGCGATCTGTCCGATCTTCCATAGGAAAAGGATTTTTATAACCACTTAACACCCCCCTTTTTTTTATGGCGCCTCTCAGCACGGTCTTGCACTTGGCCGGCCTGGTTTGCTCGACCACCAGGGTATCACATTGATTGAATCTTGCAAACTCTGCGACGATGGTTGAAAATTTTTCATAGAATTCATCGGGTGGTTTAAAATCGTTTTCCAAAGAAACACTATGGAATATCATGGTCCTGGATTTGCGATCGGCTTCGGGATCGACACGGCCGACGAATTTTTCGTCGAATAAAACCGGCAGGATAAAATAACCGTATTGTCTTTTCGGGGCCGGCGAATAGCATTCCAGCGTGTACTTAAAACCAAACAAACGTTCAAGGCGGTCGCGCTGGATGATTAAATTATCAAACGGCGAAAGCAAATATACCGGTTGTTCCAATTCCGGAAAATCAGCAATCCGGTCCACCATCCCGCGCAGTAAAAAATATCGATTCTCTTTTTCGTCCTCGATGATAGCGCTGGATATTTTTTTGTCTTCTATAAGTTCCTCCGCCGCCTGCATAAAAACGTCCCATTCGACCGCCCTGAAAATGGAGTCGCGTGCAGCGGCAGGTTGCATGAATTCATAGATCTCCTTCGGATTGGCAATACCCATGGATGAAAGCGCTTTAATTATCAAGTATTCCGCCATTTCCTTTTCACTCGGCATCCTGGTATCGATCTCCGGCGGCAACACCCGTTCGGTTAAATCATAGACTTTTTGAAAATTCCGGCGTTCCGAAATCATCAGTTCCCCGCGCCAGAACAGGATCTCCAGGGCCAATTTCGCAGGTTTCCAATCCCACCAGGCTCCGCCTTTTTTATCATCCGGACGGCTGAAATCCTTTGCCGTCAGCGCTCCTTCCTCACGGATCCGTTTCAGGATTAATTTAAAAGGAAGTTTGCTCCGCCTTGATGGATCCGGCAACCAGGGATGCGCGGGATGATTAAAATTCCTCATTTTAAATAGAAAAAACCGATAGTCGGACATGGGCAGATAAGACATCGCGTGCGCCCAGTACTCAAAAACCGTTCGATCCACCGCCTGAAGGGTATGAAGCATGGCGTCAGCATAACCGGGCAAGCGCGTCCAAAGGGTGTGATGATGAGAACGCTCAATAATGTGAATAGTATCGATCTGAATGTAGCCAAGCTGATCAACAATTTGAAGGGCGCCGGCCTTTCCCGGCGCCAAGCCCGATGAACTATTCAGTAATTGTGCGTTGAGTATGATCTTGCGCGCTGTGTGTTTTGACAATGCAACGGGTTTCATATTATGTTGGGATCATAATACAAAATTTTTTCCTTCCGTCACCAATCCATTCAACGTACAGGGATACGTCTTATGCTTAAGTTTTCTTCTCGGTTCAATCGGAAAATGATGGGGAATAGTGCGCCCACCGATGCCTCCTGGGCTTGCATATATTCTATTTATTCTCTGTTCCCCGCGGTCCCTTCGATTCTCTTTGTAGATTACTGGTTTTCGGGGGTGTCAATCCTTTTTTCTTTTTTGAAGCTACGCTTGTTATTTGTCCCTGTATTTCAACATTTGCCCCTTCCTGGATTTCTACATTACCTTTCAACTCCACTTTGCTATTCTTGCCAAAGATGACGTTGGCGCCCTTCTTGATGATGATGGAAGGCTCATTGGATGATGATGGATAGACGCTTCCACAAAAAGAACACTGAACACGATCCGCGTCCAGATGTTCAAATTTTGTGGATCCGCATTGCGTGCATTCGAATCCTTTTTTCATCGCCGATTATTCCTCCCGTTGTCTTCTGGTTCACGACATGTAGGACGTTTGTTTTTCAGCTCGCGATTGAATACGCGGGACATTCAAATCCGATGGATGGCGGCTCGGGCATTTGCCGCTGTCCATTTTATCCGAAAATATAAAAAGGCATTCCAATCGAATTTTCATCGCGCCAGGCCGTGTTTTTTCAATCCCTTGTATTCATCGGCAGATAAAAGGCCTGCCCTCGCGCATCAGGGGTCGGGGCGCTCCCCCTGAGTTTAAAGTCTTGGCGATCTTCCGAAGCGGAGATTTCTCGAGTGGGGGAAACATCCCGACTCGCGCTAATCTCGTTGAGCGGGATACTGGCGATGCGGGGAGGAGTTCGCCCGAAAGCGCTGGTGGGGCGTTTTATGTGAGCTTTCGGGCATTAATTTCCTTTTTACCAACGAAACAAATACGTGGTATACTATTATCACCTTAATTGGATTTGTGGATTCTTTATACCAGTCCTTTTCCGGCTGGTATTTTTGTTCCCCGGTCGCAATGTTAAGAAAGCATGAGGTGAACATGTCGTTTAATATCGGCGATAAAGTAATTCATTCCACCCACGGTTTCGCAGAGGTTATTAACGTTGAGTCGAGGGAAGTATCCGGTATTTCCTCTGAATATTATGTTGTTCAAACACGGACCTTATTGCTGTGGATTCCCTTGATCACTCAAACGAAAGAAAGTCTCCGACTGCCGACCTCGAAAATCAAATTTGCCAACCTGGTCGATATTTTGCGATCCCATAATTTGCCGCTTCCCGAGAATCGCAATGAACGGAAATCCCGAATTCACAATATGCTAACGGACGGCGCCATTGAATCCATTTGCGGCCTTATTCGCGACCTCTCCTTCTGTCGGAAAAGCAAAAAACTGAATGATACCGAAACCTCCATTTATAAAAGTGCGGTAAATAAGCTTATCGACGAATGGCAATATTCCATGTCCATTTCCGAGGCACAAGCAACGAGAGAATTAAACTCGCTCCTCGATGAAAGCTATACACTATCCTCGAACAATAATTGATTTCTCCGAACCGGGGTTTGCCGCGCGTCGGAAATTGATCAACAGGGAGCCTGCTCCCGCATGTGCCCATTGCGTTGGAAAACCATCGGCGCTCCCCGTGGTAGGGCCAATTCGCATGCCGCTGCGGGTTGGGGATTTTTATATTACTGGTTTTTATTAACCTCTAAAGTCAATTTATATGGTGTGGTAATTGTGTCCCACATAACAAAACACCACCAAATATATGATATTAGAAGAAATATTGTTGCCGAAATTAATGATTGATTATCTCCAAATATATAAGCATAGACCGCATTCAATACCAAAATACCAAGGATTATTCTTAATGGCGTCCAGAAGAAAAACAAAATCGCATATTTCCATTTATTCAAATATGCACATCCCAATCCCGGAATTACGAGGTTTAGAAAAACTGCTGTTATCGGGTTCTTCTTATTCATGCGATTCATTTCATATTCCCCTTTTTTATGATACTACTCCGAGGGGTAAAAGGTCCAACAGCCTGCGTCTCAGGCGCTTAGCCGGCTGTGCACACCGTCACTCATTTTACATGAAATCTCAAAATTCTTTTTAGCTATCATTCCACATTCAGTCTTCGGATTTAAAACACAGGATCACGCCTCCATCCGCATGGGCTCGGGTAATTCCCTCACGTAAATATAAAGTTGCGGCATCCTCTATCGCATCGTATTCTGCGTACGCAAAATCAATATTGTCGGAAAAGTAGATCCGCTGCACACCCGGATCGAAATACCATGTTCCGGCGATACCCGGAGACGGAGGGTAATAAAACGCCTGATCCACAAAGCCTCCGTCCGGCATAAAGGTAACCATTCCGATGGAGGCGATCAATCCATATTCATGCCCCTGGCAGGCATATTCACCCAACGGAAACAGTCCGGTCGTCGGAGAAGAACCTCCGATGGGAGTTTGTGTGGAGGATGAAAAGGAGGGGGTACGAATTTCTTGACCGATTTTGCAACTCGAAATAATAAGGAGGAATGCAATCGAGATTGTTGCTTTATGGATATGTGCCAAATTCCGCTCGCTTGTTTTCCTTGGCGGCCGGATTCGGGAATTCGAAATCGCCCGCCACAAATTTCCCTGGAATGTATTCGTCATCGCCAGCCCCGGTTTGTTCTTGCCAAGATAATTTGGATGAACTGGTATGCGTTATGGTTTTGGGAACACCGCCTGCCGATTGCGGCGGCCTAGCGGCTTGATTCTATCGTATTCCAAAATCAGTTGTATAGACCAATGGGTTCTCTTCCAATTGGCATTTCTTTAAAACCGGGGAAGGCCAAGCAGGGAGAGGATGACTACCGCGCTTCCAATATCTCCCTGCCGGGAAGGATCTTCACCCCCGCCGCCTTCATCTCATCCAGTGCCGCTGCGGAATCGCCCGCCTGCAGGTTCACCCCTCGGCAGGCGTCTTCGATGACGTAGGCCCGGAAACCCAGCTTGGCCGCGTCGAGCGCGGTGTACTTCACGCAATAATCGGTTGCCAGCCCCGCGATGTACACGTCGGATACTTTTTGTTTCCGCAGGTAATCGGCCAGCCCGGTGGAATTCTTGTGATCCGCGTCCAGGAATCCGCTGTAGCTGTCGATCTGCGGATCGGTCCCTTTTTGAAAAACCCGCGCGATGCGTTTCCGATCCAGCGCGGCCGCCAGCTCCGCCCCGTGCGTTCCCTGCACGCAGTGGTCCGGCCACAGCGTCTGCGGTGCGCCGTGAATCGAAATGACCGCATACGTCGGCTTGCCATGCATGCTCGCAAAACTTCCGTGCCCGCGCGGGTGCCAATCCTGCGTCGCCGCCACCAGGTCGAATTTTTCCTGCAGCCGATTGGCAATCGGTATGATCGCATCGCCGTCCGGGACCGCCAGCGCACCGCCCGAGCAAAAATCGTTTTGGATATCCACCAGGATCAGCGCCTTCATCGTTCCACTCCTTGTATCTCAAAGGAAGTCGAAACCCCTCTCCCGGTTTATACCGGGAGAGGGGGTATAGGGGTGGGGGAGCGGGGTCTACCCCTCCTCCTTCCCCTCCGGATGTTTCTTCGCGTTGCGCAGCGCCAGCGTGATCTTTTTGCGATACAGACTCAATTCCAATCCCACCGGATAAAGGTGCGGGTAGATGAACCGCTTGATCCCGGGCGGGAACTGCGCCAGATTATCCGCCGTGGTTTTGCGGATCGCTTCCAGCGGCGGTGATGTATACACCGCTTTCCCTTCGCGCATCACCGGCAGGAGCAGATCGGTGTGTTCGGCGTCGGCCGGGATCGTCTCTTTGCGGGCTACGTCGTTTGGGTCGACGATGACGCATTCCCCCGCCGGTCTTGCGCCATCCTCCAGAATGGCATCCGCGATGTTTTTCCCCTCGCGCCGGAATCGCCGCACCTGCAGGATTCCCGGCGTGGAGGTCTTCGCGCCGTGGTCGGAAACTTTCATTTTTAATTCCCAATCCCCGCCGCTCTTGCGCAGCGCTGAGAGCTTGTATACCCCGCCCAGTGCCGGCTGGTCGTAGGCCGTCGTCAGTTTGGTCCCCACTCCCCAGATGTCGATCTTCGCGCCCTGGTGCTTCAGGCTCTCGATGATGTATTCGTCCATCTCGTTGCTGGCCACGATCTTCGAATCCGGGAATCCGCCTTCATCGAGGATCTTCCTCGATTCGATGCTCAGGCTGGCCAGGTCGCCCGAATCCAGCCGGATGCCGGCCATCTCCGAACCGCGTTTCCTCAGCCCTTTCGCCGTTTCCACCGCGCGGCGCACGCCCGTCAACGTTTGATAGGTGTCCACCAGAAAGATACAGTTGTTGGGAAGGATCCGCGCGTATTCGTCAAACGCCTCCCGTTCCGAATCGAACGCCATCACCCAGCTGTGGGAATGGGTTCCCGCGATCGGTATCCCGAACAGCTTCCCGGCCAGAACGTTCGAGGTCGCCGAACATCCGCCGATGTAGGCCGCCCGGCTTGCCGCCAGCGCTCCGTCGAATCCCTGCGCCCGGCGCAATCCGAATTCCAGCACCGGAGCGCCTTCCGCAGCCAGGGTCACCCGCGCCGCCTTGGTCGCGATCAACGATTGAAAATTCAGAATGTTGAGCAGAACCGATTCGAGAATCTGGCACTGGATCAGCGGCCCGCGGATCCGCAGCATCGGTTCCTGCGGAAAAACCACCGTCCCTTCCGGAACCGCGTCGACGTCGCACCGCAGCCGCATTCCGCCCAGGTAGCGCAGGAACTCGGGCTCGAACATCGGCTTGCCCTTCCGGTCGCACGCTTCACCCAGGTAGGCCAAATCCGATTCGTCGAAGGAGAAATTCGCCAGGTATTCCATCGCGTGCTCCAGTCCGCAGGCGATGGTGTATCCGCCCCCGAACGGATTCTGCCGGAAGGACACGTGGAACACCGAATCCATGTCCGCCATTCCGGTTTTCCAGTATCCGTACGCCATGGTGATCTCGTAGAAGTCCGTCAGCAGGGCGAGCGAATCACGGTAGATCGTTTTCAAGACATTCATAGTGGATGGTCTCTCCCGGACCGGATGTGCGCGGGTATTGTATTACTAACAGGGTCTTGGAAAAAGGAGCCGTTGCCTTCCAAAGACCGGGGGGTATTTCGAAACCCTCACGCCTGCCCAGTGCAAGGCGGGAGGAAGCGGGGGGAGCCGCTATTCCCCCATGAAAAATATCTCCGGTCCGCTGTAGGGTTGGACATGAAGCGAATGCACTCCCGGCGCAAGATAATCGCTGAAGGGAATGTCGATCGCGAACGATCCCCCCGTTTCGATTATGGCGTGGAATCTTCCCAGTCGGAATTCAATCGGTTCTCCGGTTTGATTGGAAAGAATCATCTTCTGCTCCGCCCGCACCTTGATGCAGCGCGGCTCCGGAACGTTATCCGGCCAGGCCCGGATCTCCACCCGGATCGTCTCTTCTGTAAAGGAAGCGCATATCCCGGCGGCGGGCTGTTCTGCTTCCGGTGTCGCGCGGGTAAAGTCCGCGCTGGGCGAGGACGTGGTCGCGGAGTCCTTCGGCGCGCACGCACTCAGCAATGGGAAAATTAAAAAGGTCATATAGAAGGGGAAGATTGATAATCTCCTTAGAATAGACATCGCCGTCCTCGGGTTCCTACTAAGATTTTTCCGCGGATTAAATGCATTTCTCCGTTTCTTTCTATGCCTGATGTAGATTATAGCTTTTTCACCATCCTGCTTTTTTCATTGAACTTTTCTACCGTAGTTGAAATTCTCCGAAAATTCAATTCATTACACTTTCCTCCCCCGTCCTTCCATAAAGATTTTAAAAAAATGAAACTTCCTGTCCTTCTGGCCATCCCCGGCCCGCTCCCTCGCTTCCCCTCGCGGCGCTCAGGGCAGACGCTCGGGACACGCCTTCCGGGGGCGGGCTTCGCGCCTTTCGTGGGAATTCACAGCCCCTATCTCCCTTCTCAATATTATTTTTCGAACTATGGCATAATCACACTACATGAACCGATCCGACGCATTGACCGAACTCTCCCGCCGGATATCGGATATCGATCGCCCGCACCCTGTCCGCGTCGCGGTGGATGGGGTCGATGCGGCAGGGAAGACCATTCTCGCCGACGAGTTGGCACGCCGGCTCCATCTCTCCGGAGAACGGGTAATCCGCGCATCGATCGACGGATTCCACAACCCGATCGAAACCCGCCGTCGGCGCGGCTCCGAATCCCCCGAAGGGTATTATCAGGATTCCTTCGATTACGAGGCGCTTCTGCGGATGTTGCTTGTCCCGTTGGGACCGGAAGGAAATCTCTTGTACTCCAACTCCGCCTATGATTTCCATTCGGAGTCGGCGACCCCGTCCTCACTCCGCCGGGCGCTTCCGGATTCCATCCTTATCTTCGACGGCGTGTTCCTTCTCCGCCCGGAGCTGATCGGGTTTTGGGATTTCAAAGTGTTTGTCCACGCTGATTTCGATATCATCCTCCGGCGGGCCGTCCAGCGCGACCAGGGATTGTTCGGATCGTCGGAGCAGGTGGAATCGCGCTACCGCACACGCTACATTCCGGGCCAGCAAATCTACCTCGAGCGCTGCAATCCCCAATCCCTCGCGGATGTCGTGGTGAATAACAATACTCCCGATCAGCCGGAACTGCTCTTCCCGATTCGGTAGACTTATTCTCCTCCGTTCAGCGTCATTTGCGGAACGGGGGACGACAGAGGAGGGATATGTCCTCAACGCCTAAATTCCTCGTCTCCGCATTGATCACGGCCGGCTTGTTGGTTTCGTGCACTTTTTCCAGGCGGGATGCGAAAACGCCCACGACAGCCCCGATAGCAACCTTGCCGGAAA
>CAZFPL010000015.1:0-68207 GCA_964521085.1 uncultured Anaerolineales bacterium
ATGTCGGATTTCACATCCGGGGATTATACAGAAGAAGAGCGCCGGCGGCTGGACGCCTGGAAACGCGCGCGGGATTACTCCGACCCGGAGCGCCGGGCCGCGGCCCGCGCGATCCTGCTTGAGGTGGCGGGCGGAGGCGAGCTGCGCCCGGCGCTGCACCACCACCCGGCGCGCGGAACCTACCTGAGCAAGGATTTCCTCATCGCCGAGTACCGCGCGATGACGGCGTCGGGCGAATTGCCTGCAGATCCGTCGCTGCTGGAAAAGCTGCGGATGAAGCCGGTGCGTTCTCTCTCCGGCGTGGCGACGGTCAGCGTCCTGACCCGCCCGTACCCGTGCCCGGGCGAATGCATCTTCTGCCCCGACGACTCCAGCATGCCGAAGAGCTACATCGCCGACGAGCCGGGCGCGCTGCGCGCGGCGCAAAACGCGTTCGATCCGTTCCGCCAGGCGGCCAGCCGGCTGGCTTCGCTCGAATCCGTCGGGCACCCGACCGGCAAGGTGGAACTTCTGATCCTGGGCGGGACGTGGAGCGCCTACCCGCGCGGGTATCGCGAGCGGTTCGTCCAGCGCCTGTTCGACGCTTTGAATGGAGAAGAGTCAACCTCGCTCGAAGACGCCCAGCAAAAGAACGAACGCGCGCTCCGGCGCAACGTCGGTCTGGTGGTCGAGACCCGGCCGGATACCATCTCGGCGGAGGAACTGCGCCATATGCGCACTCTGGGAGTGACCAAAATCCAGGTGGGCATTCAGAGCCTTGACGACCGGATCCTCGCACTGAACTGCCGCGGCCACACGGCGGCGGATACCCGGCGGGCGTTCCGACTGATGCGCGCGGCCGGTTTTAAAATCCAGGCCCATTGGATGCCGAACCTGTTGGGAGCGACTCCCGACAGCGACCGCGAGGATTTCGCGCGGCTGTTCGACGACCCTGAGGTGCGGCCGGATGAACTTAAGATCTACCCGGTGATTCTCGTGAAGGAAAGCCCGCTGTATGCTTACTATGAGCGCGGCGAATATCATCCCTATTCATATGAAGAGCTGCTGGAGTTGATGGCCGCGGTCAAGCCGGCTATCCCGCCGTATTGCCGTGTCAACCGCCTGGCAAGGGATATCCCGGTGCAGCATGTGGCGGCGGGGAACATACATTCCAATTTGCGGGAAGAGGCCCAGCGCCTGCTTGCCGCCCGCGGCGCCCGCTGCCGCTGCATCCGTTGCCGCGAGGTGCGCGGAAAAAAAGTGGCACGCACGGATTTGCGCATGGAGGACTTGCCCTACAAAGCGGGCGGGGCGCAGGAACGATTCCTGTCGTTCATCACCCCCGACGACCGGTTGGCCGGATATTGCCGGCTCTCCCTCCCTGAAGCGCAGCACCCGGATCTCGACTGGCCTGATCTTAAAGGAACGGCGATCGTGCGCGACCTTCATATCTACGGTCAGACTCTTCCGCTCGGGGAGAGTCAGGCCGGCGCCGCACAGCATCTCGGCCTGGGGGGAGAGCTGCTTGCGCGTGCGGAGCGCATTGCGCAGGATTCCGGTTTTTCTTCCCTGGCGGTGATCTCCGCCATCGGAACGCGAGATTATTACCGTGAAAGAGGCTTTAAAGACGGGGAATTGTATTTGGTAAAGAATCTGACCTAATTCCCTCACCCCCAACCCCTCTCCCCCTCCCCATTATAGGAAGGGGGAGAGGGGTTGGGGGAGTAAATCCGCAACCTTGCCTTATTACCCCCTTTTAGATATACTCCCGCCCGTTGCCGCGGGTCTGTCCCGCGTTTCCGCTCCCCACCCGGATGCTTATCCGGCCAAGGGGGGCAATTCCATGGAAAGGAGGTTTCCCTCATGCGCAACTATGAAGTCGGTTTGATTGTTCACCCTGACACCAATCAACAAACCCTCGACGAGTTGCTGACCAAAATCAAGGGTTGGATCACGGAGGCGGGAGGTTCCGTCGCCAAGGTGGATCTGTGGGGCAAACGGCGCCTGGCATATGTCATCCGCAAACAGCGCGATGGTCTTTATGCCTTCCTGTATGCGGATATGCCCGATGTAATCCCGGCCACACTCGAGCGGAATCTGCGCCTCACGGAATCGATCATGCGGTTTTCCATTATTCGTACGGGAAGTTAGCGTGATGGTTGCGGGCTGCGGCGCGAATCCGGCGCCCAGGCCAGGAGCGGGAAGATGTCTAGAAGTTTGAATAAGGTGATGATCATCGGGTATCTGGGCCGGGATCCGGAGATGCGCTATACCTCCTCCGGGAAACCGGTCACCACGTTCAGTGTGGCTACCAACCGGGCATGGAGCAGCTCCACCGGTGAACGCCATGAAGAAACAGAGTGGTTCACAGTTGTGGTCTGGGGGAACCTTGCGGAGATCTGCAAACAGCATCTCAGCAAGGGTTCCCAGGTCTACATCGAAGGCCGGCTGCAGACCCGCCGGTGGGAAGATACCGAAGGGAAGAAGCACGCGGCGGTTGAAATCGTCGCCGGTGAAATGATCCAGCTGGGTGAGAAGAAGGAACAGCCCGGGGCGCAGAATTACCCGGCGGTCGACGAGGAATATCCCTTCTGAACCCGGCCTCCCGCAGAGACAATCTGCATCGATCCCTGGCACAGGATTCTCTTCCCTTCGCGTCTGATACGCGGGGGAAGAACAGTCGGCGGCGGATGCCGCCATGGAGGAAATGATGGATATTGTGGAAGAAATCCCCGGTGCGGAAGAGGAATCCCGCCCTGAAGGCGGGCGCGGGCATGGCGGATATATCCGCAAGCCGCGTGTGTGCCAGTTCTGCATCGAAAAGACCGAGGTCATTGACTACAAACAGGGCGATATGCTGCGCAAGTTTGTGATGGAGCGCGGGAAGATCCGCCCCCGGCGCCAGACTGGCACGTGCGCGCATCATCAACGCGCCCTGGCGGTGGCAATCAAGCGGGCCAGGCACATGGCCTTGCTGCCTTTTGCCGATGATTAATCGCGTCAATTTCAAGGAAAATATTAACCCCGGCCGCGCAGGCAATGCGCAGCCGGAAAGCTGTCTTGGAGGTGGATATGCCATCAAGAGCAATTAAAAAACCGGAAACCCTCACCCGGAAACAACGCCGGCACATGCGGCGCGATCAAACCCAGACCCGGTGGGTGGTGTTGATCGGGGCGTTGATCATTCTTGTGGTCGTGGGAGTGATCGGCTACGGGTATTTGAATACGTACTTCCTGCGGGTGAAACAGCCCGCTGCAATCGTCTACGGGGAAACCATTACGATCGGTCAGGTGCAGGAAGAAGTCCGCTATCAACGGGTGCAGTTGGTCGCGTCGTACAACCGCCTGGTCATGTCCGCCACAACCCTTCTGGATACGACTGAATCGGCGGCCCTGACCGCCCAGGCCGACCAGGTGGCGTTGAGTCTTTCGGATAAAAAGGCGCTGGGTGATTTGGCGTTGGCGTTCCTGATCGACGCGAAGATCGCCCGGCACGAGGCGGGCCTGCGGGAGATTACGGTAACCGACGAGGAAGTCCAGGCGGCGGTGAACGGCATCATGGGGTACATCCCGGCCGCGACGTTGACGGCGATGCCCTCGCCGAGCAAGAGCCGCACTCCCACCGTTACGTCCACCCATACGCTGACCCCGACTGTCACCGCGGGCGGGCCGACCCTTACGCCATCGTCAACCAACACGCCGACCCCCACCCTCACCCTGACCCCGACCATCGGTGGAACGGTGACGGCGACGTTGACGACGACGCTCACTCCGACCACGACCAAGGTGCCCACCGCCACGCCCTTCACCGAGGCGGCGTTCCAGAAATACTACGCGCTCTACATCGCCAACATCGAACGCCAAACGGGCATCAACGCGGAGGAATTCCTCGAACGGGTGCGCAGCGAGCTGTATATCCAGAAGGTGCGCAACGCGGTCATGGCCGACGTCACGCGCACCGAAGAACAGGTCCACCTGGCCCAGATCGTGGTGGCCGATGAAGCCGCGGCCGTCGCCACCTTGGCCCGGCTTGTGCGCGGCGCATCGTGGAATGTCATCGTGAAGGAAGTCTCCACCGACGCGGCCAGCAAGGATCAGGGCGGAGATATCGGCTGGATCCCCATGTCGGATACGCCGACGGATCTGGAAAAAGCGGCTTTTGCGTTGAAAGCGGGGGAACTAAGCCAGGTGATTCAGATCGGCGCGAATACGTGGGTTATCCTGAAAGTTCTCGAGAAAGGTCCCCGGCCGATGAGCCCCGAGAAATATGCGGCGGCGCAAAACGCGGCTTATCAGGAATGGCTGAATGGGATTCGAAACGACACAACCGTCGTCGATAAGAAGGGGATGCCCGAAGAAATGATTCCGTCCAAACCGACCATCTCGTAACGGCTTGGATTAAAAAAAAAGAGAAGGCGCACGGCATGCCGTGGGCCTTCTCTTTTTTATTCGTACTTTAATGCTACGACCGGCTCCAACCGGGCGGCGCGCTGCGCCGGGTACAGCCCGGAAAGGACGCCCACAACGGTGGCGAAAAGGATGGCCAGAATCGGCAGCCAGAGCGGTATGGAAGTGATCGATGTCGAGGCGCTCGAGGCGGATGTCACACCCTGACTCTGCAGATAGAGACCGTAGAGGATATTCGCCACGCCGCTCAGGAGCAGGCCGATGAGCACGCCCCCCAGTCCGCCCAAGAATCCGATCGCCCCCGCTTCCCCGAGGAAGATGAACATCACGGCGCGGTTGGATGCGCCGAGCGCTTTCATCAACCCGATCTCGCGCGTGCGTTCGTAAATCGCCATCGTCAGCGTGTTGGCGATTCCCACGCCGGCCACCAGTAGCGCGATCCCACCCACGCCTCCAAGCACCGCCTGGATCATCACGAAAATCAGATTCAGCGCCTGCATCATCGTCCGGGCCGACATGGCGTAGAAGCCGCGCGCCAACAGCTCCGACTCGATGGTCAGGCTTTCACTCGACGAACGGGGTACGATCGACGCCTGGCTGTATCCTTCCCGGGTGCGGTTGATCGGCTGCCCCGATACCCACTCGTTCAAGGATTCCGCCTCTGAAAGCGGCAGGAAGAGCATGTAATCGTCCTGTCCGCCGCGTTCGGCAAGCACCCCGGCGATCCGCAGCCTTATGGAGCGGGATTCCCTTTTCCCCTCGTCGCTGGTCCGAATGACGGTCAGGGTCAGCGATTGGCCGATGAGATCCTCGGGCTGGAAGGATACCGCCTCGCGGCGGCGCGGATCGACGAAACTGTCGAGCGTCTTCGCGCCCAGAAGCGCGGTTCCGCGCCCGAGGGAAAGCACACCCTTCTGCACCGTCCAGCCCATCCCGCGGATCGCGGAGGGATCGACCCCCATCGGCGTGACGAACAGATACAGCTGGCGCATCGTGAGCGCGCTTGACGAAACCGTTTCGCGCGGGGTGACCGCCAGCACGTCCGGCCGGCGCCGCATTTCCTCGAGGAATGCCGGATTGATCACTTCCTCGTTCGAAGGACCCGCGCCGGTCGATCCTCCGAAGGCGCGCAGCACGGCGCCCGGGAGAACGGTGATCTCGTTCATCGATCCGACCGATAATGCCACACTCTGCATGCTGGATTGATAGAGACCCATGCCGAGCGCGATCAGCACGACCACCGCCGTCGTGCCGATGATGACTCCCACCGCCGAAAACGCAGCCCGGAAACGCAGCCGGTTCAGGTTCTGGAGGATGAGTCGGATCAGGTCGCGGGTTTTCATTTATCCGCCGAATCCCAGGAAGGCCAGGATGGCTTTCCAGATGGCTTCGAAGAAGGAGGGGCTTTCCTCTGCGCCGGCTGTTTCCACGGCCGGAGCGGGGGATTCCTCGATCGTAAGGTGAAACGCGCGGGTCCACGATTGCGGTTGATTGAATTCATCGAGATAGTGCACGGTAAGCGTGACTTCGGCCGGTCCCGCCGCTTCGGCCGCCAGTGTGGCCACCAGCGAGGTCGACGTGCTTTCGTCGAGCGGCCCGGCATAGATCGAACCGTTGGTAATGGTCAGATCGTCGCTGGTCAATTCGATCGTGCTGACGTTGACCGCTTGGCGGCCGATGTTGATTACTTCCACCGGCAAATCGAAGGATTGACCGACGATAAGAGGAGAGGGCAGTTCGCCTACCAGATCGGCTTGAAGCATGGGTTGATTCCGCACTTTTAGATAGACCACCTGGTCGTCGGTCAACTCCTCCCCCAGGATGTTCCGGTAGGAAAGCGAGACCGGAACCGGGTAAAGCCCCGCCGCCGCATCCCCGTCCACCGCCAGCGAGAAAGTCGCCTCCGCCGATTGTTGTGCGGGGATTCTCGTGATGTGCCCGACGTTCCCACTTCCCACTATGGCAAACGGCTTGGGCCCGTCCGTTCCGCCCAGGCGGATCAGAACCTGGCTGGCATCCCCGGTGCTGATGTTGGAGATTTTGATTTTCAATGTGCAGGAATCTCCGGGCGCGGGAATCTCCGGCTTGGTGGTCAACGAGTCGATCAGAAGGGTGGGGTGGTTCCATCCCGGTTCTCCGAATGTGAGGCGTACCGGCTCGTCGCCGGTGTATTTCAAGGTGACGTCCTCTTCCTCGTCGTACGAGTAATATTCGAAGTGGATCACCGGTTGCACCCGGCCGTTTGTGTCGGCGCCGTCCAGCAACATATGCAGGGTCGTCTCCGCCGATTTCCCGGAGTAAATGTAGGTGAATCCGAAAACCGCGCTGCCACTCTCGGTGCCGACATATTCATTGGCGGGGACGGTGCCGACCACATGGCTGGCGGTGACCGATCCGATGTTGGACACCGTCAGTTTAAGATCGAAGACGCTTGGAAAGTTCGCCTCCTGACCCGGCTGCGGCCCGACCACGGCCGAAGAAACCACCATCATCGGCCGGCCGTAAATGGTGACGTCCGCCATGGGGGAAGGTTTTCCAGCGGCCGCGATGCACAGGACCGCGAGCAGAAGCATGCCCGCCCCGCGCAGAAGAGGCCTCCGGCTGGGCGCGAATCTGGGAATGGAAGGAATCGGATTCATGTCATTTTCTCCGCTTTGTGGGTTGTCCATTGTCCGTCCAGCATGCGCAGGACCCGCCCCGCATGCCGGGCGATTCGTTCGTCGTGCGTGACGACGATCAACGTATGGCCGTCCTGGTGCAGCTTTTTTAATAAATTCATGACTTCAATCCCGGTTGTGGAATCCAGGTTGCCGGTGGGTTCGTCGGCCAGGAGCAGATCGGGCGAGTTGGCCAGCGAGCGGGCGATGGCCACCCTTTGCTGTTCGCCGCCGGAAAGTTCGCTTGGTTTGTGGTGTCGGCGGTGAGTCAATCCGACATCATCGAGCAGTTTTTCCGCTCGCGCCTTCCGTTCCCGCGGCGGCACGCCCGAGAACACCATCGGAAAGGCGACATTATCGACTGCGGTCATTGTCGCCAGGAGCTGGAAGGATTGAAAGATGAATCCCACCCGGTCGCGTCGATAGCGGCATAACGCGTCCTGGTCGAGTGTGGTGATTTCCTGCCCCTCGACTGAGATCGTGCCCGCGGTGGGGCGGTCCAATCCGCCGAGGACATTGAGAAGAGTGGATTTCCCCGAGCCGGAAGGGCCCATGACGGCCACGAACTCCCCGCGCAAAACCGAGAGGTCGACGCCGCGCAGGACTTCCAGCGCCTGCTGACCCTGGTGGTATTCCTTGTGCACCTTCTCGGCTCGAAGAAACGGGACGGGGCTGGTCATGGCGTTCTATCCGAACGTCGCTGCGGCGATGAGGGCGCTGATTGCCGCCATGACAACCGGCGGGATGAGTGAAATCAACCAATACAGGATTGTGATGATGGCGCTCTTAACGCGTGTCACTTTTGCGCAGACAACGATGCCGACACCGATTAATACGAGATACCAGATGTCAAAGATGGTGATCTTGGCTAGAATTTGAGCCAGCCCGGCTGTGAGAGGGGTTACGTCCGCGATGGTTTCCGTCGATACCAAATAGGAAAGTCCCGGAGCGGGCGTTTTTCCCGAGACAAGCGTGCCGACGACCAGGGCGATCTTTCCCAGGATCTCCACCGCCGATGCCCAGACCGTCATCGAAAGGATCGAACCGAATCGGGCCTGTCCGCCGAATGCCAGACACAATAAATAAAGAACGCCGGCTGCGGAAAGCCACAGGATGGGATACCCGATCGTTTCTATGATCCCCTGGCTGGCCACGAGGAGGGTCGGATTGGTGGCGAATTCCCGCTGTTGTTCGAGTATGGCGCGTTGTTCCTCGCTGGTTTGTTCGATCACGGTATCGTAGCCTTCCGATGCTTCGCGTTGGGTGACCGGAAGGGTGATGATTGCGCCCAGCCAGATGACGACCAGCATGGCGGCGGCCGCCCACAGGAAACGCGGTTTGCCGGTTTGGTCCAGCTGGGTGAAAGCCTCCCTGGGTCGTATGACGAGCGCCAGGAGGAAACGGGGCAGGCTCATTTTCGGATTATTTTCGGTTTTTGGGGCTTCCATTCTTCCCTCTCTCTCCATTGAATTATACGTTGCTCTACAGTTCCTGTTGCTCAAAGAAACCCAGCGACAGAATCAGGGCGATCATGAGTACAACGGCGGTGGATGCCAATGCGCCCCCGTTGGCGCCGATTTGGCTTATGGAAGAGGCCGGCAGCGCCGACGATGCTGCACCGATTCCCGCGGCCGCTTGGCCGGTTTGCTCCGCCCAGCTCAGCAGCCCGTTGGGAAGCAAGGCGCCGTACCGGGGGATGGAACCGGCCAGCATCATCGCCACCGCCAGAATAAAACCGATCCCGCCGGCGCTGACGGTCGTCTTTCCAAGCGTGCTTCCCAGCAGGGCGAGGGCGACAAAGGTGAGCACCCATACCAATAAAAGGATGTTCATCAGCAGAAACAGATCCAGTTTCATGGGTCCGAAGAGAATCCAGGTGTAATAAAAGGCGCCGGCGCCTGAAAGCAGGAAGCAGGCGAGGTACATTACGAATTGGGATGCGAATTTGCTGGCGATGAACGCCCAGCGCGGCATCGGTTTGCTGAGGATCATCGGCGCCACCCCGCGTTCCTTCTCGCCGACCACGGCGCTCATGCCAAGCAGGACGGCGAGGAGAAATCCTAATTGCGTGAGGTTCTTGATATATTGCGCCATCGCGTCCGCCGCGGTCGGAGCGGGGATGAGCGTGGCGAATTGTTCCATCCCCGCCACGGAACGGAATATTTCCGGAATGAGCTTGGCGATCAGCGGCGAGCCCATGCCGAAGACCAGGAATACCGCTCCGGTCACCAGCATGCGCTTTGTCTTCCAAAGCTGGAAGATTTCCTTTTTTGTCGCCGCCCAGAAGATCGCCAGTTCACTCAGCATGCTGCTTTGCGGAACATCCGCGGCGGCGGCGGGTCCCCGCTTGCGGGTGGGGATGATCTGACGCGCGGCCCAGAGGTACCCCGGAACAAGCATCCCGGCGAAAATCATTTCCATGAGCAGCGGCTGATCTTTTATATAGTGCACCCCGTACACCGCGGCAGAGTCAACGCCGGCATGATACAGGACGGCGAGGGGGATGTAGAACCAGTTGCGGGAAAAGCGATTCCCGGCAAATGCCTTCCATATCATCATGGAGAAAATGACGTGAGCCGAAAGTGCGATGATTCGTTCCAATACCGCATACGCGCCGTTCCACGGATGGGCGGTCAGCGCGTCGATTTGCGCGCGGAGCAATTCCACCTGGGCCGGCGTCAACCCCAACGCATTAAGATCCGTGCCGATCAAAGGCAGAAGCGAACTGACGGTGGCGGCGGTCAGCACGCCGCCGAAAACCATCGATTCGATTCCGCCGTGGCCCAGCCCGAGCATGACGGCATCCTGCAGGCGCATCCATGCCGGCCGGAACCGCCGGATCATGGCGAATCCCGCGGCGCGAATCAGCTCTTCGCACAATCCGGCAGTCAACCCGGCGATCAAAGCCACTTGTAGAAGCGGCGGATCGGATGCCGTGGCGCCGGGAAGGAGGCCGATATCCGAAAGCCACTGGTTGAGTGGGAGATGGATGACCTGCGATACCGTAAAGGTAAGGCAGCCGATTCCAAAGAGCAGCCAGGGGGCGGCCGAGATCCGGCGCAGGCCGATTGCCAGGAATACCGGAATGAGGATCATCAGCAGGACGAACAACCCGTACAACAATGTCAACATATCGCGTTTCCTTCCCCCTCACGAGCTCATCTGCAGGAAAATTTCTTCCAGCGACGGCCGGATCCACTCGTACCGGTTGACCGATAATCCATGGCTCACCAGCAGGGGCAAGAGTTCCCGCTTCCCGTCGGGCACGCTTTGAACCATGATGCGAACCACCGGGCCTTCGCGGTTTATGTTCGCCACCCACGAGCATTTCTCCAGCGCCTTCAAAAATCCCGCGAGGGCGCCATTGCCTTCGGAAGACAAATCCAGTTCCAATTCGGCCGCATTCACAGGATATTTTTCAAGCAGTTCCTTTACTCCGGACACTAAAAGCAGCCGGCCTTTGTGCAGCACCGCCAGGCGGTCGCAGACCCTTTCGATGTCGTTGAGGATGTGGCTGGAGAAGAAAACCGTCCGCTCGCCGCTGATTTTGGAGATCATGTCCAGCACTTCGAACCGCCCGGCCGGATCGAGCGAACTGGTTGGCTCGTCGAGCAGGAGGACCGGAGGATTTCCCATCAATGCTTGGGCGATCCCCAGCCTCTGCACCATTCCGCCCGAGAAACCGCCGATCCGACGGCGGGAGGCTTCTGTTAAATCCGAGAGGATCAGCAATTCTTCGATCTGCCGTTTGCGCAGGACCGTCGAAAGGCCTTGGATCTGCCCGACATAATCCAGGTACTGCCGGGCCGACATCCACGCGTAGAAGGCGGGATTCTGGGGCAGGTACCCGAAGCGCGTCCGCGCCAGCCGGTTCGCGCCCGTCGTTTCCATTCCGTCGATCCAGGCCCGGCCGGCCGTCGGAAACGCCAATCCGGCCAGAAGACGCATGGTCGTCGTCTTCCCCGCTCCGTTGCGGCCGAGGAAGCCAAAAACCGAACCGCGCGGGACGGAGAGATTAAGATCGGCCAGCGCCCGTACCTCCCCGTAATTCTTGGAAAGGCCCTGGCAGCAGATGGCCGATTCCTTCTCTAGTCCGGGACCGGATCTACATTCCGGATCCCCCAAGGGGAGAGACTGGGTGATCATCCTATTCTTCTTCGCGGCCGATCACGAAATAGACGATCGGGCCGATCAATTCGCCGAAAATAATGATCAGAACCCAAAGCCATTTCGGGCCGCGGGTCTTCTTCCGCCGCCAAAGATCCGCCAGCGCCAAGACCATCAGCGCGAGTTGGATCAGGATCAGCGGGATCACCAGGGGCAGATATTCTTGAAGGGTTTCCATGGAATTTCTCCTGTTTTCGATATACGAATCTCTGTGCCGAAAGTATCAAATGTATTATTGAACTAATTGTATCATCGGCCCGGATTTTGTCAAGAAGCGCGAAATTCCGAGAAAAAAAGAGAGATTCTTTTAAGGTGGGACCCGTACACGGATTTCACCGAGAACTCCCGAATTCACCGAAAATCGAGGAAGCGTTTTCTACTTATCTTCCCCGGGATGTACCTGGGCAGGAGAAAATTATGGCCTCGGATTTTTTTCGCTTATTTTCCGTGTACGGATTTTCGTGCGCAATCCCTACAATAAATCCCGCCAGATCACCCGCTCGGCTGCCACCGTCGTCGATCCGCCGTGTCCCGGATGGATTTCCACATTCTCCGGCAGGCGAAGGATCTTCCGGATGCTCTCTTTTAGAACCGCTTCATTTCCTCCCAAAAGATCCGATCGGCCGACTCCGCCGTCGGCGAATACCACATCGCCGGAAAACAACCAGCCTTGTTCCTTCTCGAAGAAGCCGACTCCGCCGGGCGAGTGGCCGGGGAGGTAGATGACCTCGAAGGTCAAATCGCCGACAGGGATTTTCTCTCCTTCTCTGAGGGGGTGCTGGGGTTCGGGTTGGTCGGGGATTTTCAGGCCGAAGATATCCGCTCCGCCGTGCATCCACCACAGGGGCAGATCGGCCGGGTGCAGCGCGATCGGGCAGTTGGCCTTCGCGGCCAATTCCCCGCACGCGGCCATATGGTCGAAATGGCCGTGCGTAACGAGGACCCAGACGAGAGTCCATTCGTGCATCGCCAGCGAATGCTCGATCCGCCAGGTCTCATCTCCCGGATCGATAACGGCCGCCTTTCCGGTGCCGATATCCGCCACGATGAAGCAGTTGGTCTGCAGCGGACCGACGCTCAGCCGGACGATTTCCCCTTTCCCGGGGACCTCCGGGCGCTTTTTCCTCATATGGTATTGTTTTTCGTGCGGTTGAGGAGATCGGGATGCCGGATGGTTCCCCGCAGGGTGTTCATTATCAGAAATCCCAATCCGAAAGATCCGCCGAGCACGGCGAAGAAGAGGAGCGGAAATTTCCAGCCTTCGGGGCCGGTGAAGGTGTCATACGGGAAAACCCGTGCCCAAACGGGCTGCTGCAGGTACACGCCCTCTGATTCTTCCGCACCGGCTTTAAAAAGGAACAGGTTGAACTTCCCGTCGCCGGCCGCGGGTGAGAGGGCCGACCAGGAAAAATGAACCTGCTTCCCTTCCTGAAGCGGGGTGGAAATCTGCCCGGCGGGCGAGAAATTGACCGTCGCGGATTGGATCTCGGTGATGATCACGGGGCTGGCTTCCCCCGGCGGAGGAAAGGCCGCGGTTTCCCCTTCCGGCCGCAGGGTTGCATCCACCGTCACGATTTCCCCCGCCGGTCCGAAACGCGGATAGCGCACTTCGAGTTGATATCTCTGCGGCAGGAGGTTCGAACGGATGGAAAAAACTTCCGTGCGATAGCTCGTCGGCCAAAGCGCATACACGGCCAGGAGGATGGAAACCACAAAAAGGACGATGCCGAAAATCCGGTTCCGTTTGCGGGTGCGGTTGCGAATTTCCATGCAGCGATTATACGACAGGCAATCGAAAAATAGACAGGCTGATATAATCATTCCATGGGCGAGGAACAGCTGGTATCTTCGAATCTCCGCGGCGAGGAATCCTTCGATCCGGCGCTGCGTCCCACGACACTCTCCGAGATCATCGGGCAGACGCGGATCAAGGAAAACCTGGCGGTGCAAATCGGGGCCGCGCGGGAGCGGGGCGAACCCCTGGATCACACGCTTTTCTACGGCCCTCCGGGACTCGGGAAGACCACGTTCGCCCACGTGCTGGCGCACGAGATGGGCGTCTCCATTAAAGTTACGTCCGGCCCGGCCATCGAACGGGCGGGGGACCTGGCCGCCATCCTGACGAATCTGCAGCAGGGGGATGTCCTGTTCATCGACGAAGTCCACCGTCTCGGCCGCGCGATCGAGGAAGTGCTCTACCCCGCAATGGAGGATTTCGCGCTGGATATCGTCATCGGCAAGGGGCCCAGCGCGCGCTCCATCCGCCTGCACATGCCTCCCTTCACCGTCGTTGGCGCGACCACCCGCCTGGCGATGCTGAGCTCGCCTCTGCGCGCGCGCTTCGGCGCGGTATACCGCCTGGATTTTTACGACCCGGAATCGATCGCCGAGATCGTCCGCCGCGGCGCGTGGCTCCTCGGGGTTCAGATCGATGAGAGCGGCGTGCGCGAGATCGCCCGCCGCGCGCGCGGCACGCCGCGCGTGGCGCTGCGCCTTCTGCGGCGCGTACGCGATTACGCCCAGGTGCGGGCCGACGGAACCATCGACCTCGAAGTGGCGCGCGCCGGGCTGGATCTCCTCAACGTCGATCCGCTCGGATTGGACGAGATCGATCTGCGCGTCCTGCGCACGATCATCGAAAAATACGGCGGGGGGCCGGTCGGCCTGGCCACCATCGCCGCCTCGATCAGCGAGGAGCCGGATACGATCATGGACGTCTACGAGCCGTATTTGCTCCAACTCGGCTTCCTTGACCGCACCCCGCAGGGCCGCATGGCCACCCGCCTGGCGTACGAGCACCTCGGACTCGAATTTCGCAATCCCGAGCAGCCGAGTTTTTTTGATGATGGTAGCGATCCGGTAAAATGAAAAAATGCCGGGGACACAAATCCGAGAGATTATGATTGGGTGACTGCGGTTATGTTTTGTGGAGAATAATTTTCCATTTGCCTATGGCATTTATCCCGCTTTCGCGGGATTAGAATACCCCGCAGCTTGCTGCGCAGTTCTTGGGGGTTGCGATCTGTGATACCGCGCGGCTTGCCGCGCGGTCGTTCATATTCCGAGGCAGCGAATGGGTAAACGCATGGGGATCCGGCACATCGTCCTCATTTTTATTTTCGGAATTCTAATAGGCTGCAATCCTGCCGGCACTGCGCCGGAAAGTTCCGCATCCTCCACCTCCCTCCCGTCGACCGGCGCGCCGGGGCTGCCCACCATGACCGGAACCGCGTCCAATACTCCCTCTCCGATTGAGGAAACCGAAACGCCAACCCCCAGCGCGACGAAGACGCGCATGCCGACCGACACCGCACAGCCGTTTCCAACTCCCTGGCCGGAAGGATTCACGCCCACCGTCCGGCCGACGCCCACGCGCGGGCTGGCTCCGACCGTCACCCTGGGCGCGATGCAATCCTGCCCGGCTCCGTCGCAGGCATCCGTGTCGGTCGTGCGGCTGGAAAATCCGGTGGATTACGAACAGATGCTGCTCGATCAGCTTGCGGCAGCCGGGGAGCTGAATACATTCAAGCAAAAAGTGAAAGCCAACGATAATATGATCACCGAGAGGGATATGCAAATTGTGCTTTTCCAGGCGGAAGTCAATAACGATTCGGCGGAAGAATCGATCATCAGCATCCGACAGCCGTATGAAGCGGAAGGCGTTCTCTACGGCCCCGTCGGAGTTTCATACCGGACGGCCGTGTTCATCTTCGGATGCCGGGAACATCGATACGTGACGCTGCACCTCCTGATCCTCGACCGGAAGGAGATCGATCTTCCCTCAGGATTGTTGGCGGTGGAGGATCTCAACGGAAACGGGATCAAGGAAATCGTAGTTTCCACCGTCGAGAATATTGGCAACCGTGGCATCCAGAATCTCTTTGCGAAGGTTTTGGAATGGAATGGGGCCGCCTTCCGGGAGGTTCTCTTGCCGGACAGCCAGAATCATTTCGCGGGTCGCACGATCGATTCGGTTGTGGAATTCCGCGACGTCGACGGAAATGGGACGAAGGAAATTCTCGTTCCCCGAAAATATTGGCATGACGAAGCGGGAGTGGATTGCGAACTCGGTCCGGATCGCAATTCCTCCGCCGTCTGGATGTGGGAAGGCGATCTGTACCAATATATGTGGAGCGAGTTCGCCGCCCCGCAGTACCGCTTTCAGGCCGCTTACGATGGAGATTATTATTCCTACCTCGGTCTCTTCCGCACGGCGGAGACGATGTATCTGAGGGCGGTGTTCGACTCCTCGCTCCAGCCGGGCTCCTATGTGGATTGGAGCAGGGACGGAGAATGCCCGCTCGCCGAAAACGCAAAACCGGATGCAACCGAACCGCAGAAGATCCAAGCCTACGCGCGGTTCCGGCTGGTGGAGTTGCTTGTTCGCGTCGGCCGAGTGCTGGAAGCGCAAACCCATTGGGATTTCCTGCGAACCCATTTCCCGATCGGCGCACCCGGCCATATCTATTCCTATTTGGCGAACGCGTTCTGGTGGGAGTATGTAAAAGAAGAGGATGTTTCCGCCGCATGCGCCGTCGTCAAACAGGAAGCGGAGAAGAATAAAGCGGAAGTATTCGGTTTGTTTGGCGCGTATGGGCAATGGAATCCGGGGCCCACGGTGGATAATATCTGTCCGTTCTCGTCCCCTCCCGCCGAATGACGATGCGCCTTGAAGATTTCGATTACGAATTGCCGCCCGAGTTCATCGCGCAAACCCCGATCGAGCCCCGCGATTCCTCGCGGCTGCTGGTCTTGGACCGCGCGGCGGGAACGATGCGGCATTCCATCTTTCACCGGATCGGCGAATTTCTTTCACCGGGCGACCTGCTGGTGTTAAACGATACGCGTGTGATCCCGGCCCGGCTGGCTGCGATGAAAGAAAAAACAGGCGGCAGGGTGGAGATCCTTCTCCTCCGCCGACTGGAAGCACAGACATGGGAGGCGCTGATCGGCGGAAAAAATATCCGGGTCGGCGCTCGTCTGGTGCTGGAAGGCGGGAAGGCGGTCGACCGCGTGCGTGCCGAGGTCATGCGCGAACTCGGCGGATCCAGGAGAGTCCTGCGCTTCTCGCAACCGATCACCCCGCGCCTGCCCATGGTTGGGTCGACCCCGCTGCCTCCTTATATCCATACAACGCTGCGCGATCCGGAGCGCTACCAGACGGTTTATGCGCGCGATCCCGGATCGGCGGCGGCGCCCACCGCCGGCCTGCACTTCACGCCGGAGTTGATCGCGCGGCTGCGGGAGGACGGCGTGCACACCGCGTTTGTCACGTTGCACGTCGGGCTGGATACGTTCGCGCCGATCACCGAGAAGGATGTGGAAGCGCACGAAATTCATGCGGAGTGGATCAGCGTGCCGGAGGAGACGGCACTCGCCGTGCGCCAGGCCCGCGCCCGGGGGCGCCGCGTGGTTGCGGTCGGCACGACATCCGTACGCGCGCTGGAAACCGCCGCCGGCCGGGGCGGCGGAGAGGCGGCCGCATTCGAGGGGGATACGCGCCTTTACATCACCCCCGGATTCCAGTTTCGCGCGGTGGATGCGATGATTACCAACTTCCACCTCCCGCATTCGACCCTGCTCGTGATGGTCAGCGCGTTCGCCGGCCGGGAGCGAATCCTGGCCGCCTACGAGGAAGCCAAGCGCGAAGGATACCGGTTTTATTCTTTCGGCGACGCGATGTTTATTTGTTGAGGCGGATTTTCGTGGTATGAAAAGAATAGACAGGATGTACAGGATGAACAAGGTTTTTTCCCTATAGGGATCCGATCATTTTACATAAAACCGCCGGAATTTCTTGTATTGTATAATCCAAGAATGCCGAAAAGAAATTCCAAAGTCCTTACGATAAGAAATTCCGTATCGCTCGTTGATATCCGGCGCGCGACGGAGTTTGTGCGCAAACGGATCCACTCCCGGCCGGAGATCGCGATCATCCTCGGTTCCGGAACGGGATCGCTTGCGGATTCCGTGGAATCCCCGACGATAATTCCCTACGCCCGGATCCCTTTTTGGCCGGAATCCACGGTCAAGGGGCATGAAGGCCGGCTGGTGGTCGGAACCTTGGAGGGAAAGTGCGTTGCCGTGCTGAAGGGCAGGGTCCATCTTTGCGAGGGGTACGCGGCGGAACAGACCACATTTCCGGTGCGCGTTCTGCGGCAGTGGGGAGTGAATATCCTGATAAACAACAACGCCGCGGGGGCGGTCAATCCGGAGTTTCATCCCGGCGACCTGATGCTGATCACGGACCACCTGAACCTGCTGGGATTGGGCGGCGCCAACCCCCTGCGCGGCCCGAACGACGAACGGCTGGGTCCGCGTTTTCCGGACATGAGTCAGGCGTACGATCGTGCGCTGCAGGAGTCGGCCGTGCGAGCCGCCGTGGAAGCGGGGCTTACCCTCCGGAAGGGTGTGTATGCCGGCCTGGCAGGGCCGTCCTTCGAAACTCCCGCCGAATTGCGCTTCCTGCGGATCGTTGGCGCAGATGCAGTGGGTATGTCAACTGTCTCGGAGGTGGTCGTCGCCCGCCACGGGGGCATGCGGGTGCTGGGGATTTCGGTGATCAGCAACCGGGCCAATCTGGATGGATCCCATCCGGCCGACCATGAAGAAGTCTTGCAGGCCAGCCGCAAGGCCGTTCCCGATTTGCTTCTTCTTTTAAGGACCCTGTTCCGGCATCTGGCATAAGCATGGTTACCTTCCTGACCTTCCTGCAAGATTATGAAATGGTGGCTTTCTACCTTCTGGGGCTGATCGGCTTGCGCTATCTGTACCTTTTCATCGTCGCCCAATTTCGCCTTTCCAAAGCGAAATTCGGTTTGGAACAGGAGCTCTTTCAGGGGCAACGGAACGGAGCTGTCGGGAAATTCCTCCTGACGGTCCTGGCGGGGATCGGGATCTATCTGGCCGTCCAATATGGGTTGCCGGAGGCGCAGCGAGTCGAACGGATCCGAGCCATTGCCAATGCGGTCAACCTCCCGACCATCACCCCAAGCCCCACGCCGCTCGAGTTATTCGGAGTGGATGTCAGTGGATGCCAAAATCCGAAGGCGACGATCCTTTCACCGCAGCCGGGAGCGGCCGTCAAGGGCAAAGTGACGATCCAAATCGTCGCCAGCATTCCGGATTTCGCCTTCTATAAAATCGAATTGGGCATACCGGATGAGCCGGATGCCTGGGTCACCTTGTTCAATGAGAACCAGTCCGCCACGAGTGAAGAACCGTTTTCCTGGACCTGGGACAGCTCGACCGTCTCCCCGGGTGTTTACCATCTGCGTCTGACAGTCATGGCGGCGGACTTGACCTATCCACCGCAGTGCTTGGTTCCGATCCAAGTGCTCGCGACGGAGCCGTGATCTCATCAGCCGTCCTATCCTTCCCGGTGCGCGTCCCCCTATGTACCCCGGAAAAAACAGAAGCAAAGGGAATTAGCGCTGGGGACATATCGGGGACTACAGGGGAAGGGTGGATCGGATGGATCATGCCAGGCGAAGAAATGCAAAAAAGGAATCGCATGCAATTCGATATCTACGGCCGTTTCTTCATCGAAGTAATCCGGGAGTCCGGTTCCTGGAGGATTTATCGCATCGACCAGGGCCGGCGATTAAGGATGGACGATCTGGTCATCCCCGACAGTACTCCGGTGGAGAACATTTCCCGCTGCCTGGAGGATCTCTTGCATGAATGCGCGCTTCCGGGTCGGACGATCCGTTTGTTGGATTAGCGCCTTCCGCACCTTTTCATCAAAGTGGAACAGGTTGCCCCCCTTTTATTTTTTATCGATTATCTGGTAAAATTAGGTCAATGATGTACTGAATGGCGTAGCACAACAACCCTGGGAGAGGGTTGGAGTCGCAGGTATTCCAATATCATCATAGCAGGTTGAATGGTAGAGTTTTTCCTTAATGCTTTGCCGATCCTCAACCGAATCTTGGTAGCCGGCATCGCGATCACAGCGTTTTCGCTGCTGCTGTACGCGCTGACCTTCAACTTACGTGAGAGGGTCACGCGCGTCTTTGCGTTGATTCTCGGCTGCGTCGTGCTGATTACCGTCTCGGATGGATTGGCTTCCACTGCGCGTGATCTGGTCGAAGCGGAAATCTGGCTGCGCGTTCAATGGGTGGGCACGGCGCTTCTGCCTGCGGCGTACCTGCATTTTTCCGACGCACTCTTGGCATCGACCGGGCGGCCGTCGCGCGGCCGAAGGCGCTTTGCCGTCCGTGTCAACTATCTTTTTGCCGCGGGATTGATCGCCCTGGTGACGCTCACCAACCTGTTCCTGGGGGATATCACACAGGACGGCGGTCTGGCTCATCTCCAGGCAGGACCGTACTTCTGGGTGTTCATCGCATATGCGGTGCCCATCCTTGCCTGGACGGGAATCAATCTTATCCGCGCGTACCGCCGCTGCCAGACTTCCACCAGCCGCCGCCGCATGATCTACCTTATGGTCGGGACGCTCGCGCCGGGCATGGCCGCATTCCCATACTTGCTGCTACTTGGCCGAGTCTCGGAATTGCATCCCCTTTTGGTGCGCATCGGGCTGGTGCAGTCGAATCTGCTTGTCGCCGGTCTCCTGGTCGTTCTGGCGTATGCCACGGCGTATTTTGGGGTGACCTATTCGGACCGCGTGGTCAAAGGCCGGCTCTTTCAATGGCTGCTGCGCGGACCGGGGGTCGCCGCTGCCGCCCTTACGGTGTTGGTCTCCGCCACGTACCTCTTTGACCTTATTGGAATGCCCGGGTCGCGCTTAATACTTGTCGCTTTGGTGATGGCCATCGTCCTGCTGCAGTTCGCCATCACGCTCGGCCGCAGACCCATCGAACGCATCATGTTCCTGGAAACGCGCTCCGACCGCGAGGAGATCCGCCGGCTGCAATGGCTGGAGGAACGGTTGCTCACCGGATCCGATTTGCGCCAATTCCTCGAATCTCTTCTGGCGGCGCTATGCGACCTGACCCGCTCTCCGGCCGCGTTCGTCATCGAGTGGAACGATGAAGGCGCAAGTTTCCTGGCCGGAGTGGGACCCAGGGCGACGCTGCCGCTGGAAACGGATCTTTCCGCTCTGCCGAAACCGGAAGTGCTCGAATACATTCCCGGAGCGGGCAGCCTGTTCCGCTGGGGCGGCTTTTGGCTTATTCCGCTCCACGGTTTGGATCGCGAGGAGATGATCGGCTTGATGGGCTTGGCGGCTGTGACGGACCGGCTGGAGTTGGCGCCGGATCAACGCGAATCCCTCGGACGGTTGACCGACCGCGCGGCGGGCGCCCTGGCGGATGAACAATTGCAGCGGGAGGTCATCGCCTCCCTGAACCGTCTGATTCCGGACGTGGAAAAAATGCAAACCCTGAGCGCGGCGGCGCGGTACGGGCAGGCGGACCTGATGGCCGCCCCCGTCAACGGCGGATCGAACGGCACCGACCTCGCCCAGTGGGTCCGCGAGGCGCTGACCCATTATTGGGGCGGGCCAAAGCTCACCGGCAGTCCGCTGCTCGGCTTGCGCGTGGTCCGCGAGGAATTGGATTCGCACGACGGCAACGCGGTCAATGCGTTGCGCGCCGTCCTGCGGCGGGCCGTCGACCGGGTCCGTCCGGAAGGGGAACGGCGCTTCACCAGCGAATGGCTGCTCTACAACATTCTGGATATGAAATTTCTGGAGGGAAAACGGGTCCGCGATGTGGCGCTGCGCTTGGCCGTCTCGGAAGCGGACCTCTACCGAAAACAAAAAGTGGCGATCGAAGAACTTGCGCGCGTGATCGCCGAGATGGAACGGCGGTCCAATGAACCGGCGACGGATTATGAAGTCGTCGGTTAATCTCCGAAAAGGAAAAACTTTTAAGGACGGAAAACACATGAAAAATCTTTATTCCCTTACCCCGAAGCAACTCAACTCGATTACGCAAAATTCGCATACCGCCGCGCAGCCCTCCGCCCCGCCGCAGCCTGCCGCACCTCCTTCGCGGCCGGCGCGACCGGCGGAATCGAAAGCCACCCACGAGGCGGCAACTCCGAATCTGCCCAGCGATTCCTGGTGGGCGTCCGTGCTCGGGGAAGAGGCGGGCGAGCGCCGCGCCCCGGCTTCGGATTTTAATACTCAGGAGCGCCATCAGAATTCCTACGATTGGGCGGCCGCCCGCGAACTCTATGAAAGCGATGGGATCGCCGAGCTCAATGTAACGGGCGTGAATCGCGGCGGGTTGCTGGTGGAGGGGGATCATATTCGCGGATTCATTCCGCTTTCGCATCTGATCGGTGTTCCTTCGCTGACCAGCGACGAGGAGCGGCAGACGGTGATGTACCGCAAGATCGGCCAGACCATCCGCGCCAAGATCATCGAGTTCGATCCCGAGAAGGGACGCGTGGTGTTCTCGGAACGCGCCGCCCAGGCCGCCCCCGGCCGCCGGGCCGAACTGCTCGCCAAGCTGCAGGTGGGAGACCGGATTCAGGGCGAGGTCACCAACATCACGAATTTCGGCGTCTTCATCGATCTGGGCGGCATGGAGGGGTTGGTCCACCTTTCGGAGATTTCCTGGGGACGCGTGCATAATCCCGCCGATTTCGTATCCATCGGACAAAAGGTGGAGGTCGAAGTGATCAGTGTCGACCGCGACCAGGGCCGCGTGGCGCTCAGCCTTAAACGGCTTCAATCCGATCCGTGGGTGACCGTTCCCGAACGGTATGTCCCCGGCAAATTGGTTCCCTGTAAAATCACCCATGTGACGAATTTCGGCGCGTTCGCCTCGCTCGAAGAAGGCGTGGAAGGATTGATCCACATCTCCGAACTGGCGGACGGTCCGTTCTCGCACCCGAGGAATATCGTCACCGAAGGGGAGGAAGTAACCGCCCGAGTCATCTCGGTGGAAAGCCAGACCCGCCGCCTTGCGCTGAGTCTTCGCCAGCCGCGTGAAATTTCCGAATCAGAATCGGAGACTCCCGTGGAAACGCCCGCGGAAGATGCGCCGGACATCACCGCTTCGGAGACGGTCGGCGAGGGATGAAGACGGTATCCTCCGGTCGGCCCTCCTCCCGGCTTCCATCGGGATGGGAACGGGTCGCCAAGTTGCTGGTTCTGATCCGCCCGTATGCGGAAGATGTCTCCATCGTTATATTGAGTCTGCTTGCCTTCCTGTGCCTGATTGCCCTGCTGGGCCTGGCGCACGGAACGCTGATCGACGCCCTCGGCGCTTTGCTGAAGCGCTGGATGGGTTGGGGGGCGGTGCTGCTTCCCCTCGCCCTGTTATGGATCTCCGCGAAGGTGCTCCTGGCCCGCCTGGGACGGGAACAAAATATCTCCTGGCCGCGAGTGATCGCGCTTGAGCTGGCCGTCCTGGCCGGTCTCGGCCTGGCTTCGCTGCTCGCCGCGTCCACCCTGGTCGAATCCGAATCCGGACGCGGGGGCGGATTGATCGGCTGGGGGATCCATTATCTCCTCGGCCTTGTGATGCGCCCCGTCTGGCAGGGCATTCTATTGACCGGAAGCGTCCTGCTCCTCGCCTGGTATGGTTTCGATCTTTCGTTGGAGAAAATCCGCCGCTTGCCCGGATTGAACGCCGCGCAGAACGGATATGCGTCGCGGAAATCGTTGCCCCCGCAGGCTTCGGCGGATGCGCGTCTTTCGAAATCGGCACCCGTTCATGAACCTCCATTGAAAAAACAAACTCCCGTGAAGGCTCCGCTTTCCGTCGAACCGGACCGGGCCGCAAAGGAAGCCGCGGGTCTGCCGGATCAATTTCGAAAGCGCCTCAAACCCGGACCCGCGCTGATCGAAAAGCAATCCTCCGCGCGTCCCAAGCGTGAAAAAGGGCTGCCCTCGATAGAAATTTTCGAAGGCGGAGAGCTCACCGCGCCGTCCATCCGCGAAATCAACCAGATCGCCGGGACTATCGAAAAGACGCTTGCGGAATTCAGCATTCCCGCGCGGGTGATATCCTTCCGCACCGGTCCGACCGTCACCCAATACGGGGTGGAGCCTGGATTTGTGGAGAAAGCCGGCCCCGACGGCGAAGTGCGCCGCGCGAAAGTGCGCGTATCGCAGATCTCCTCGCTCTCGAACGATCTGGCATTGGCGCTGGCCGCTCCCACGCTGCGTATCGAAGCGCCCGTCCCCGGCCAATCCTACGTCGGGATCGAGGTTCCCCACCGTCGCGCGTCACTCGTCCGCCTGCGGATGGTGATGCAATCCGCCGCGTTCCAGAAGATCCATTCGCCGCTGGCGATCGCGCTTGGGCTCGATGTGGCCGGCGCGCCGCAATGCGCCGACCTGGCCGGCATGCCCCACCTGCTCATCGGCGGAACGACCGGATCGGGTAAATCGGTGTGCATCACTGCGCTCACCGCCTGCCTGGTGGCCAACAACTCCCCGGAACGGCTGCGCCTGGTGCTGATCGATCCGAAGATGGTGGAACTGGTGCGATTCAACGGCCTGCCGCACATTCTCGGCCGGGTCGAGACCGAACTGGAACGGATCGTAACCGTGCTGCGCTGGTGCACGCGCGAGATGGATCGCCGCTACAAGCTGCTCGAAGAGATGCGCGCGCGGCATATCGACGATTACAACCGCAAGGTGGCCGCGCGCGGCGACGGGGAAACCATCCCGCGCCTGGTTGTGTTGCTCGATGAAATGGCCGACCTGATGATGACCGCGCCCGATGAGACCGAACGCCACCTGATCCGCCTGGCGCAGATGGCGCGCGCGGTCGGGATCCATTTGGTGGTGGCCACCCAGCGCCCAAGCACTGACGTGGTGACGGGGTTGATCAAGGCCAACTTCCCGGCCCGCATCGCTTTCGCCGTCCCATCCTCGATCGAGAGCCGGGTGATCCTCGATACTCCCGGCGCCGAATCGCTTCTCGGGCGCGGAGACATGCTTTACCTTTCGCCGGAAGCGGGCGCGCCGATCCGCCTGCAGGGCTGCTTCGTCACCGACCGCGAAATCACCCGGCTGATCGATTTCTGGAAGGAACAGGCGGGCGAGGAAGCCGAAGAAACGCCGAAACAGGAAGAGAAAAGGGTGACGAAACCCGTCGACAAGGCTCTCGCATCTGTTTCGGCGGGTGCTCCGGCACAGGCACCCTGGGAGGATATGGTCAAGGGATTGGGGGAAGTCGACGAAGACGCGGAGGAAGAAGAGATCGAAGAGGCAACCCGCATCATCCAGCAGTACGGCCGGGCGAGTGCCTCCCTCCTGCAACGGAAGATGCGCCTGGGGTACCCCAAGGCGGCACGTTTGATGGACGAGTTGCAGAAGCGCGGTGTGATCGGAAGGCAGCAAGTAGGCGGGAAGACCCGCGAGGTGTTGCGCCGCGGCGGAGACGCGGAGGACGAAGACCAAGAGGATGCTTGACCCCGCCCTCACCGGACCGGCGATAATTCGGACGGATTCACTCCGGGAATGCCGATTCAGGATCAAACGGCGAAAACGGGGTTGACAGATCGCGCACCCGCCGGTAGCATCACACCGGAAAGAGAACCTTCCCGGAAAGGCAGATTCATGCAAAGCGAGAACCCACCGGCAGCCCGCCCGGACACCTTTACGGATCGGATGCGGGCGCAATTTAAGGGCATTCTGGAGGCCGTCGGCGGTGCCCTCAACCGGACGGGGATTTCCCCCAACACGATAACCCTGCTCGGGCTGGTGGGTTCAACGGCGGGCGCGGTCCTGCTTGCGCTCGGAGCCATCCCGCTGGGCGGGTGGGTGATCCTGTTGAGCGGCGCGACCGACGCGATCGACGGGACGATGGCACGCCTGCAGGGGAAGACCACACGGTTCGGAGCCTTCCTGGATTCGACCGCGGACCGCTTTTCGGAGTTGTTCCTCTTCGGCGGACTGGCGGTGTATTTCGCGCTCGCGTCGAACGTGCTGGGAGTGGCGGCGGCATTCGCGGCGGCGATCGGTTCGGTCATGGTCTCCTACGAAAAGGCCCGTGCCGAAGCGCTTGGGTTCGAGTGCAAGGTCGGTTTGCTCACCCGCATGGAACGTTACATGGTTCTTTGTCCGCTGTTGATCCTCGATCTTCCGCTGGTTGCGGTTGCGGCGGTGGCGATATTGGGAAACTTTACCGCGTTGCAGCGGATCCGGCATGTCTACCGCCAGGCCCGGCGCGACGCTTGAAGGAAAAAAATCTCATTGGGAGAGGAATGCTATGAGTTTTGACGAACTTGGAATTCACATCGGCGTTCTGTATATCCGCTACTACGGCATCATCCTCATGTCCGGGGCGCTTATCATCGCCTGGGTGGCGGAAATACTCGCCCGCAGGCGGCAGTTCGACCCCGAGATCGTCTGGGACATGTTCCTCTGGGTCGTGGTGGGCGCGGTCGTCGGCGCGCGCATCTGGCATATCCTGACCCCGCCCGCGAGCATGGTCGCCGTGGGCATGGATACCGCCTATTACCTGACCCATCCTTTCGACGCCGTCAACCTGACCAAGGGAGGGCTCGGCCTTCCCGGCGCGATCTTCGGCGGCGCGATCGCCATGCTGATCTATTGTCGACGGAACAATCTTTCGTTCCTGGTCTGGGGTGACCTCGCCGTCCCAGGCATCGCCATCGGTCACGCGTTCGGCCGGCTGGGAAACTGGGTCAACCACGAAGTCTACGGGAAGCCGACCAATCTTCCCTGGGGAATCTATATTCCGCCCGAATACCGGCTTACGGAATTCGCGGATGTCGATCGCTACCATCCGTTGTTCCTGTATGAGGGGCTCCTGAATGTGGCGAATTTCGCCATCTTGCTTGTGTTGGGCCAGAAGTACAGCGCGAAGCTGAAAGACGGCGATCTGGTCCTGTTTTATCTTCTCAACTACGGAGTGATCCGGTTTTTCCTGGAATTTCTGCGGCTCGATACCTCCCCGGTGCTGGGTCTGAATATCAATCAGGTGGTGGCGGCGGTGACGGTGGTACTCTCCACCCTTGCCTTGATCTGGCGCCACGGGCTGGGGGATTGGGTCAGGGCGCACCGGCCGGCGAAGGAACCCACCACGATCTAAGTGGATCCGGAGAGACGAAAGGATGCGTCTCTCCGTTTTATTTTCCCGCATTTTCCCATTCCACCTTCCCTAAAAAAAACCTCCTTCCTTCCAATCCAACGGAGAGGGAAGAGGGGGCCAAAGGGGAAGGGACATTGGATGGCATGCAGAGAGAAATCCCACGGATGATTGAATGATCGAAGCGCAAGGATTGACCAAACGGTATGAGCGGGTGACCGCGGTGGACCGGCTGGCGCTTCGGGTCGGGCAGGGGGAAATCCTCGCCCTGCTGGGGCCAAACGGTGCGGGCAAGACCACCACGACCCGGATGCTGGCGGGAATCCTGCGCCCGGATGAGGGCGGCGGCCGCGTCGCCGGATTCGACATCCTCACTCAAACGGAGTATGTGCGCGCCGCAGTGGGCGTGCTGACCGAACAACACGGTCTGTATAACCGGATGCGCTGCGGGGAATATCTGGATTTTTTCGGCGCGCTGTACGGCTTATCGGCTTCCGAGCGGAAGGCGCGCGCCGCTCAGTTGCTTCAGGAATTACGGTTGGATGTTGATTCGGACGCCTGGCTGGCCGAATTCTCCAAGGGGATGCGCCAGCGGCTGGCGCTGGTCCGAGCATTGATGCATTCCCCGCGGATTCTCCTTCTGGATGAACCCACGTCCGCGCTGGATCCCGAATCCGCCCGATTGGTGCGCGATCTGCTGCGGTCGATGCGCAAATCGGGATGCACACTCCTGGTATGCACCCACAATCTCCCCGAAGCCGAGGAACTGGCGGATCGGATCGCCATCATCCGCCGCGGGCGATTAATCGCCGAAGGGACGGCCGAGGATTTACGCACGCGGATGCTGGGGCCGGCCGTCTTCGAATTGCGTCTGGCGGAGGAAAGCAACGATCTCGGGAGCGCGTTCGAGGGGTTGGCGGACGTGGTGGACCGCAAACCCGATTGCGTCCGTTTCCGCGCGGCCGATCCCCGCTTTTCCAATCCGGAAATCCTGCGCCGGTTGATGGAACGGGGGGCGAGGGTGGTGGAATTGCGGGAAGTCACCCCGTCCCTCGAGTCCGTCTACCTCCAGGCGGTGGCCGAGGACGATGATCCGGCGCACCGGGCGGAGCTCCGATGAACACCCTCGCATCCACCGTTCCTCTTCGTTTTCGGGTCTCGCGTCTGGGCGCGCTTGTCAAACGGGAAATGCGGGATCAACTCCGCGATTGGCGCGTGGTGATCCCGATGGTCATTCTGACCCTTTTCTTTCCGATCTTGATGAACTACGCCGCCCGGCTGGTCATCAATTATGTCAACCAGTACGGCGGGCAAGTCATTGCCGAAGCGATCTTCCCCTTCCTTTTAATGATCGTCGGTTTCTTCCCCACTTCGGTCGGACTGGTGATTGCCCTGGAAAGCTTTGTCGGGGAGAAGGAACGGTACAGCCTGGAGCCGCTGCTGGCGACCCCCTTGACGGATATCGAACTCTTCCTGGGCAAGGTGCTCGCATCGGTGCTTACCCCGTTGTGTGCGGCGGGATTGGGTATCACGGCTTATCTTGCCGGGATGTATTTCCTGGCCGGTTGGTTCCCGACGCTGGAGCTTCTGGTTCAGATCGTCATCCTTACCGTGGCGCACGCCGTCTGCATGGTGTCGGCCGCCGTGGTAATCTCGGCCCAGACCAATTCGGTTCGCGCCGCCAACCTGCTCGCATCATTCGTGATCGTTCCCTTTGCGCTGCTCATGCAGGGCGAGAGCATGATCATGTTCTACCGGATGTACAGCGCACTATGGTGGTTGATCGCTGGCGTGGTTCTGCTTGCGGTGATCTTCATCCGCATCGGATTGCGCCAGTTCCGGCGCGAAGAATTACTCTCGCGCGAGGTCGAGGAACTCCGCTTCGATCGGATGGGCGCATACTTCGCACATTCCTTCACCGGGGGCGCGCGGAATCCCCTGGCGTGGTACCGCTTGGCCGTCCAGCCCGCGCTCCGCCGCACCCTCCCGGCTTTCCCGTGGACGGCGATCGCGCTTTCCCTCGGCGCGGTGATCGGAATTATCCTGGCGGACCGTTTTCAATTTCCCGTCCAATTGATGGATCTCCGGAATTACCGGCAGGACTTCCTCGATGCGCTGGGAAAAATCGGTTTCTTCACGCCGGGTGGGACCTGGATGATCTTCTCCCACAACGTGCAGGCGATTTTCCTCGCCTCGGTGCTGGGCATGATCTCCCTGGGCATTATGGGACTCGTGATATTGATGCTTCCGATCGGGGTGATCGCCTACGCCACGGTGACCATGGCGCGCACCGGCATTTCACCCTGGTTGTTCTTTCTCGGATTTGTCCTTCCGCACGGCATTGCGGAACTCCCGGCGATGTTGATCTCCGGCGCCGCCATCCTCCGTGTCGGTAATTGCTTGCTCGCGAAACCCGAGGGACGATCGTTGGGACAGATCTGGCTGCAGGCGCTTGCCGACTGGTTGATTGTGCTTCTCGGCGTGGCGCTGCCCCTCCTGCTTCTCGCCGCTGTTTTAGAAACGTGGGTGACGCCGGTCATCGGGGCGTGGGTGATAGGATGGTGAACCTTATCGTGCTCGGATCCTCCTGCCTGGTTGCGACGGAACAGCAGCGTCCGACCCAACTGGCCTGCCTGGGATCCGAACACGGGCTTCTCATCGATTGCGGAGTCTCCCCCCGCGGCCGGCTGGAGGATCTCGGAATCGGCCGGGACCGGATCAGCGATATTTTCATCACCCATTTTCATCCGGATCACGCCGCCGGCCTGACACTTTTCCTCATGGAATTATCCCTGCGGGGAAGGCGCGCCCCGGTCCGCATCCATTCCGGCGCGGAGACCATCCGCCGGATCCGCAAAGTCACGCGGATGTACGGCTGGCGAAATATGCCGGGCCAATTTCCAGTCCGCTATCACACCGTGAAACGCGGCAAACGCGAAACCGTCTTCGAGAATCGTGAGTTCCGCGTCCTGTCTACGCCGGTCCGTCACGTGGTTCCCACCCTGGGCATTCGGGTCGAGGTGCTCCAAGCGCGAAGCAGTTTCGTTTACTCCGCGGATACCGAGCCCTCTGCCAATCTGGTGGCGCTGGCCCGGGATACCGATCTGTTGATTCACGAGGCGACGGGAAAGGGCACGGGTCACAGCAGCGCTACCCAGGCGGCATCCGTGGCCCGGGACGCCCGGGCAGGCAGATTGCTTCTGATCCATACCGATCCATATGCGGACAGGGGGGCGATCCTCGCCGAAGCCAAAAAGATCTTCCCCGGCGAAGTGGACCTCGCCGCGGACAAGATGGAGATCACCTGGTGAAGGATTTCCGGAGTGCAGGAGAGCTTATTCGCGGGGTGCCGTGGAATTCGCGGAAATCCGCATGATACAATAGTTATCGATCCAAGAAAGGCGGCGGTTATGGGCATTTCCCCGGTCGATCTTCAGGAATACCGGTGCGAATCAGGCGAACGCCACACCGGCCCGCTCCACCGGCACGAGTACATCACCACGCGGTATGTCTGGATCCACAGCACCCATGTTTGGCGCCCCCCGACGGACGTCTACGAAACCGATCAAGCCATCCGGGTCCAGGTGGAAGTGGCGGGGATGGAACACTTGGATTTTTCCGTGCTGCTGGAGGGGATGACCTTAAGAATTTCCGGAAACCGGAAGGATCCCATGGACCGCAGGATTTACCACCAGATGGAGATCCATACCGGGGAGTTCCTGACCGAGGTGGAATTGCCGGTACGAGTGGAACCTGATTTCGTCCGTGCCCATTACCACGATGGATTCCTGCTGGTGGAATTGCATAAAGTGCAGGAAATGCCGGACGGAGCCGCCTGATCGATCCGAATCGGAGAGAAAGAGTATTTACTTATGCCGGCATCCCGGTGGTTGAACTCCGCAGAAGAGTTGGTTGAACTGCTCGCCGAATCCCCGCTCCCGGCGGAACGGTTGGATGAGCTGATGGAAATCGCCCTGCCTTCGATCACAACCCAGGTGCAGGAAGCGCCCACGGCCGAGCCGGCCCCCAAAGGAGAACTGGGGGAGCCGGAATTCCACATTCCGGATTCGCTTCCGATCCTTCCGCTTCGCGGCGTCGTGGTCTATCCGCAGACCGTTATCCCGCTTACGGTCGGCCAGCCGCGGTCGATCCGCCTGGTGGATGATGCCACGGTGGGGGAGAAAATCATCGGCCTGGTCACCTCCAAGGATCCGGAACTTGCCACCCCCGGCCCGGCGGACCTGTTTCCCATCGGAACGGCGGCGATCGTCCATCGTCTGTTCCGCGCCCCGGACGGCACGATCCGGATTGTGGTCCAGGGGCTTTCCCGCATCCGGATCGTCGAATTTACCGATGAAGAACCGTATCTGAAAGCCCGCGTGGAATTGGCGCCGGAAACGGTGGAGACCGGCCTCGAGGTCGAGGCGCTCTCCCGCAACGTCCGCGATCAGTTTGCCAAGATCGCCGAATTGATTCCCTCTGTGCCGCGGGAACTCGTAACCACGATCGTCAGCCTGGAGGATCCGCTTCAGGTGGCGTACACCATCTCCAATTACCAGCGCATGGACCTGGAGCAGGGGGAAAAAATCCTGGAGCTGGATTCCGCCGCCGCGAAATTGAAACTGCTGGTCGGCCTCTTGACCAAGGAACTGGACGTGCTGCAACTCGGCGCGAAGATCCAGGAGGAAGCCCGTTCCGAAATCGAGAAAGTCCAACGCCAATATTTCCTGCGCGAGCAAATGAAGGCGATCCAGAAGGAGTTGGGGGAGACCGACGAGCAGGCCGCTGAAGTCGAGGAACTCCGCAAGAAGATCGAAGCCGCCAAGATGTCCGAGGAAGCGGCCGAGCAGGCCAATCGCGAACTGGAACGGCTTGCAAAACTGCCCTCGGCGGCGGCCGAATACGGCGTCATCCGAACCTATCTGGATTGGCTTGTCGAATTACCGTGGAGTAAATTTACGGAAGACCATCTCGACGTGGCCAACGCGCGCAAAGTGCTCGATGAAGATCACTATGCGCTCGACGAGGTGAAGAAACGGATTTTGGAGTACCTTGCGGTGCGCAAGCTTCGGCTGGAACGCAAGGGGGAACAGACGCCCGGACTCAGGCCGGGAGACGCCATCCGCCGCGAACGCGAGGGCGCGATCATGTGCTTTATCGGACCGCCGGGTGTGGGCAAGACCTCCCTCGGCCGCTCGATCGCGCGCGCCATGGGCCGCAATTTCATACGCATCTCGCTGGGCGGGGTCCATGACGAAGCCGAGATCCGCGGCCACCGGCGCACGTACATCGGTTCCATGCCGGGGCGCATCCTGCAGGCCCTCCGGCGGGTGGAGAGCCGCAATCCCATATTCATGCTTGACGAGGTCGACAAGCTGAGTGCGGATTTCCGGGGAGACCCGGCGGCGGCGCTTCTGGAAGTGCTCGATCCGGAGCAAAACCGCGAATTCCGCGACAACTACCTGGAAGTGGCCTTCGACCTTTCGCAGGTTCTTTTCATCACCACCGCCAACCAGATCGAGACGATCCCCGGCCCGCTTCTGGACCGGATGGAAGTCATCGCAATCCTCTCGTATACCGAACGGGAAAAGATCGAGATCGCCAAAGGCTACCTCATCCCGCGCCAATTGCGCGAGAACAGCGTGCGCGGTGAGGAGGTGGAATTCGGCGAGGATTCCCTGCGGGCGCTGATCCGCAATTACACCCACGAGGCGGGCGTGCGCAGCCTCGAGCGCGAGATCGGATCCATCTGCCGCAAGGTGGCGACCGCCCTCGCCGAAGGCAAGGCGATGCATGAGAAGATCACGTCCGCGAAAGTGGAGGAATATCTCGGCCCCAGCAAGTTCCTCTCCACGGAGGAAGTGCAGGAACGCACCTCGATCCCAGGCGTGGCGACGGCGCTGGCCTGGACGCCCATCGGCGGCGATCTGCTGTTCATCGAGGCCACGCAGATGCCCGGCCGGCGCGGATTTCAGCTTACCGGCTCCCTCGGGCAGGTGATGCAGGAATCCGCCCATGCGGCGCTTTCCTATGTGCGTTCCAAAGCGGATGAACTTCACCTGCCGAAGGATTTTTTCGACAAGCACGATTTCCATCTGCACATCCCCAGCGGAGCCCAACCCAAAGACGGCCCGTCGGCGGGAATAACCATGGCCACCGCGCTGGTGTCACTCATCTCGGGCCGCCCGGTGCGGTCCGATGTCGGGATGACCGGCGAGATCACTCTGCGCGGGAAAGTCCTTCCGATCGGCGGGGTGAAGGAGAAGGTTCTCGCCGCCCACCGCGCCGGGTTAAAAACGGTGATCCTCCCGCGCCGGAACGATCGGGACCTTGAGGGCATTCCGGAGGACGTGCGCAACGAACTGAGATTCATATTGGTGGATACGGTGGACGATGTGCTCGAACATACCCTTACGCCCGTATCCGTCAACGGCGGACGGAAAGGCGCGCCATCCGCATCCGCCAAACACAAGCCCTCGCGAATCCGCAAACCGCCACCCGGGACGAAAACCCGATCCTGGAAAACCAAGCGCACGGGCAGGAAGCATTGAATTTTGCCTGACCTCCGGCCGGAGGAAGGGCGAACGCCATCAAAACCAAACGGGAGGATCGGAATGCCGAAAATCTTGTTGTTGGAAGACGACCGCGATATGACCATGTTGCTGCAAACCCTGCTGGAGATCGAGGGGTACCAGGTCCGGTCGTACGATCCCAAACGGCCTGTCGCGGCGCAGGTGGAGGAGGAGAAACCCGATCTCGTGTTTCTGGATGTCCATCTTGGCGGAAAGGATGGAATTGAAATTCTGCGCGAGCTCCGGAAAAGCCCGCTTCTGGGCGAGCTGCGTGTTGTGATGACCTCCGGGATCAATCTGACGGAGGAGTGCCTGAAAGCCGGTGCCAACGCCTTCATCGTGAAACCCTACATGCCGGAAAACCTGCTGCATTTGCTGGCAACCGTCCTCGCTGCGCCGGTGGACCAGACACACAGGGAGGAGAATCCGAAGTTTTCCTCCTCCCCATCCTACCCAAAATTCCTATAACCCAACATGAGCCGAAAAAACCATCAATGGTACGTTGTAGATTTGCACACCCACACCCCCGCCACGGTGGACTATCAGGAAACGGGCGTGACGATGCTGGATATCCTGCGCCGTGCCGAAGCCCGCGGCCTATCCGCGATCGCCTTTACCGACCACAACACCGTCGCCGGGTACCGGCGCATGCGTGAGGAGATCGCCTTTTTGGAGGCACTCGAAAAGGGCGGGCGGCTGACCGCGGACGAGCGTTCTCGGCTGGAGGAATACCGCCGCCTGCTCGGGAAGCTGGTTGTGTTCCCGGGTTTCGAGTTCACCGCGACGCTCGGGTTCCACATCCTGGGCATTTTCCCGCCGGAAAAAAGCATCCGGGAGATCGAGCACATTCTGCTGGACCTGAACATTCCCGACACCCAGATCGATCTGGGCTCCTCGACGGTGGGCGCCAGCGCTGATGTGCTCACCGCCTACCGGAAGATCGACGACGCGGGCGGGCTGGCGATTGCCGCGCACGCCGACAGCACCAACGGCGTCGCGTTGCGTGGTTTTGATTTCGGCGGACAGACCAAGATCGCCTACACCCAGGATCCGCATCTGCATGCGCTTGAGGTGACCGATCTGGAAAAGCGCGGCCGGTATTCCACCGCCGCCTTCTTCAACGGTGCCAAGCCGGAATACCCGCGGCGGATGCACTGCATCCAGGGATCGGACGCCCACCGCCTGCGGGCGGATCCCTCCAACCGCAAGAACCTGGGCGTGGGAGACCGCGCCACCGAGATGCTGCTATCGGACCTGACGTTTGCCGCGTTGCGCGAACTGTTCCTCGGAAGCGATTTCTCGCGCACACGCGCGCACCGGGTTTCGAAGGAAACGGAAGAAGCGTTCGATTTCATTCAGAACGCGCGCGAGGAAGGGCCGACCATCGTGCAGGCGTTCCACGAGAGCATGGTGGAAAAGGGCGGCAAACTGTACGATGTCATCGCCGACGTATGCGCATTTGCCAATACCAACGGCGGCGCATTGTTCATCGGGGTCGGACCGGATCCCAAGACTCCGCCGCTGGGGATCGCCGACTCCGCTAAAGCGGTCGCGCTGCTCGAGCGCGAGATCGGGCACAAGATCACCCCGGCTCTGCAGGTGACCGTCGACGTACAGGAAACGCGCGGCAAGCAGATCATCCGCGTCATGGTTCCGCGCGGCGAGGATCCGCCGTACGCCGTGGAAGCCAGCAAGATCTACGTCCGGGACGAGGACGAAACCGGGCTGGCGGTCCGGGATGAGATCGTCACACTCGTCGGGCGGAAATCATCGGCGCAGGCAAGTGCTCCGAGTGCGCCAGCTCCCGCCGAACCGGCCGCTCCGGCGCCGGCCGACTCGGGCGTTGCGGCGCCGCGCACGGGCGTGGAAGTTGTTTCGTTCGAGGAGCGCGACGGAGTCCGTTACTTTACCGTGCGCGATCTGCGCAACGGGAACATGGTTAAAAATGTGACTCTGGCTTCGTCGCGCCGGTTGTGGCATTACGCGATCAGCGAGCATGCCAAGCTTCCGGCGCCGGAAATCCTCGCCTGGCAGGGAGATCTGGCGCTGCTGAAGAAGCGCTCACGGCGCGGGGAATCCAGTTACGACCTGATCCAGCGCACGCCCAAGGGCCTCCGCTATTATTTCGGCGTCAGCGAAGACGGCATCCACGGCGAATGGAAACGGCTGGTGGGGGCGGAAGAGGAAAAGGTGGAGAATTAACGGGAGGCCCAACAGATAGTTGACCGGTGCATTTCATCCACGAAGAGCACGAAAGGAAACGGAAAGAAATTCATTAAATTCCGCGTCCTGCGTGGGCTTCGTGGATTTTTTATCCCGCTTTCGCGGGATTAGAATACCCCGCAGCTTGCTGCGCAGTTCTTGGGGGTTGCGCTCTGTGATACCGCGCGGCTTGCCGCGCGGTCGTTCATTGTCGGCCGGGATGGGGATCCGGATGGAAAAAAACGATTATCCGTGCGCAAGAAACGCGAATCGTCGTTCAAGGCCATTTGTGAGGCTTTCGAATCCGGGAAAATCCGCCGCGGATGGAAAACCCTTTTGTGAGGCATTCATCGGAAGGAAAATCAGCCGCGGGCTGATCTGCCACCCGGTCAGCGGCGCGGGGACCTGATCGGGGGGAATCACTTCCAATTGCACGGAATAATACTGTTCCAACCCATACAGGAAATGCCACTCGCCGTCCCCGTCCAGCAGGATCGCTTCAAAACGATGCGTGCGGATGGATTCCTCGATATCGCGGGTAAGAATTACTTTTCCACGGTTGGCCGTCTCGCCGCGTAAGACATCCCACAGTGCGGCCTGATGGGCGTAGGACTTTTTGCCCGCCATGACGGCATAATGGGAGTGATAGGGGATGTACACTTCGCCCGGAATAGCAGAAATGTACTTGATGAAAGCTTCGCCCGTTTGGTAATTCCGCGCCGTGGGAAGTTGGTCTCCGGGAGAATAGCGGAGATGATAGAACTGGTATAGGACGGCGACCGTCAGCAGAATGCCCACTCCGTCGCGCAGGAAATTCGGATTCTTCAACAGCGCGCCCGTCACGCGATCCCAGCCGATTCCCAGGAGGATGCCGATCACGGCGATCGAGGGCAGGAGGACGTTGTCGTATCCGCCAGCCTTGATCCGTGCCAGGAATGAGCACAGGAGCGCGCCGGCCAGAAGTGCCAGCCATTCCCAGAATTCCCCCCGCTTTTCCCGAAACGCCAGGAACAAACCTGCGGCGCCGAAAACGATCGATACGAAATAATGCCGCAGGATATCGGTCTTCCAGAAGCCGACGATGACTTCCCGGGAGAGCCATTCGGTTTGCTGCCCGAGAAGGTCGATGGTGTAGAAGGAATACCATCCATCGCTGGCAATATTGGAAAGCAACGTGACCAAAGACACCGGCAACAGAAAACCCGTTGCCATCCATACGGCGCGTCTGCGATATTGAATGAGGTGAACCAGAAAGAACGGCAGGACGGCGATCAGCATCGACTGTTTGGTGAGCACCATCAGGCTCGCGAACACTCCGGCCGTCAGCCAGCGGATTCGGCTGGGGGACCGCGGAAGCGCCAGGCAGAAAAGCACCAGGAAGGCGATGGAGAGTGAATCCACCCGTGCGACGTCGAGCCAGGCGCCCGTGATCCGGTAGGACGCAGCCAGCAATCCTGCGGCCAGGGCGGAGGCGACGAGGTTTTTATTGCGCCGGAAGACGAGGACGAACATCCCCGCCATGCTGACCAGGGAAGACAATATGGAGACCAGGCGCAGCGGGAAAAAACCGGCGCCGGCGGCTTTCGCTACCGCCGCGGAGAGGTAGAAATAAAGCGGTGTGTAGAGAAAGGGGGTAAATTCAATGCTCGGCGGGCCGTATACGCTTTGCCCGGCGAGAATCCGTCCCACCTGATCGACAAATCCCCCCTCGATCCAATCCAATTCAAATGGGTACCCCGATCGCACGGCGGCGATATAGAGATAAACGGCCGCATATCCCGCGATAACCGACAGGATCAGAACCGTCAAAGCGACGAGAAGAATCCGGAATATCAAGCTGCAACGCGATAAAAAATCCATCATGGAAGGGTTTCCAGATTCAGGGGCGGCTTTCTCCCGGGTGTTGGGGGAGGATTTGTTCAAATATTATTGCAATCAAGATTATAACATTCCTGAACCGCGGATTGCACGGAAAAAATCGGATTTCACGGATAGAACTCCCCCCGGGTCTTCTCCGTGAAATCCGATTCCCCATCCGTGCAATCCGTGGCTTCGCGTTACGGCTGCGCGGGCTTTCGTTTGACGGTCACAATCCGATAGATGAGCCAGATGATGAAAACAGGGATGGCGAAGGGAACCCACACCACCAGGTAGATGAATAAATCCACCACGGCCTGCCCGGCCTTGATCGCGATGCCGCTGGCCTGTTGAAAGGTCTGGCCGGGATCCCAGGTATACGGAACGGGTTCGGGCGTGGGTGTCGGAGTCGGAGCAGCGGGCAGCTCGGGATCGAATTGTATGGTTATCGTGGAATACGCGGCCCGGCTGGAGAGATATCGCATCCTGCCCTGAACCTGCTCGATCTGAGCCTCGATCGCGGCCAGCTCGTTGTTGATCCGCAGGGATTCTTCGACCGACTGGGCCTGGGCGAGGAAGCTGCGGATGCGGTCGCGCGTGGCCTCGAGGTTTCGCAGGCGGGATTCGAGATCGGTGTATTCCTCGCTCACATCCTGGCCGCTGGCGGTCTCGTCGACGACCTTCACGGCGAGGGATCGGAGTCGACGCAGGGCTGTCTCGAACGCATCCACCGGGACGCCGATGGTGTAGGTGGCGTACTTATAACTCTCCGCCCCGGCTTGTTCATACCAAATCCGGTTGCTGATGATGTAACCGTGCGTATCGGAGACAATCTGAGTCAGCCGGTCGATGGCTTGGTCGGTGTTCTTCACGAGCAGGCGGACCTGGCCCTGCTTGATGATCAGCGGAACCTGCCCGGCCGGATCTCCGGGATTCGCGGATTGCCCGGTGGCGGGAGCGGCCGACGTGGGGAAAGCCGCCGGATTAATCCCGTCGCTGGAAGAAATCGCCCCATTGGCTTTCTGCGGGGCTTCCCCACCGCTGGAGGGCAGCTCGAAGGCATCGGAGTTGGTATTCTTATTTCCCAATAAGGCTTGGGAAAAGGCGTCCCCGGTTGATTTGGCGGCTGCGCAGCCAATGAGGATCAACACGCAAAGGAATACCGAAATAGCGGAAAAAATACGGCGCGCGGACATGGTCACCTCCTGGAAATATTAGCGGATACCAGGAAGGACGCCGCGTGCCGGGATAGAGTTCCCGCCGGGGGAATTTCAGGGTCAGGCGGAAGGACCGCCTGGGGTTATTGCCGTTCCAACTCCAAGAGACTGAGCACGTTCCCGTATCTGACCACGCAATGTCTGGACGTCCTTTGGAATAAGAAAAACCGCTCCCACCAGGAACAGCGTGCAAAACGACCAGGCGACTGTGCATATGATCAGAAGGGAAGTATGCATGTTGTAGTTGGCGGCGATGATGCCTGCCAGCGCCGGGGCGGTGGCGGCGCCGGCATTTTCGATCAGATATTGGACCGCCAGCGCGGTGCTGCGCACCTCGGGCATGGTCACGTTATAGACGGTGGAGACGATGTCGGGGGAGGAGAACGGGATGACCAAGGCGGTCATGCACAACAGCACGAAGAAGAGGAGTGTGTGCTCGTTCGGGATCAACATCGTCAGCCAGAGGAACACAGCGCCGCTGAGCAAGCCGATCAGGCGTAAGCTAGAGGTGGAGAGTAGGATACAAGCTAAACGTACAGACGGTCAAAAAAATGGAAGAATGTTGGGAATTCCGGTAAAAAAGGACATTTTAGATGGCTTTTGGCATATCCTTGACCAAACGCGCCGCGGAGGATATAATTCCGGCACCAAAATAACCTCCAACTTAAAGCGCGTGGGCGATGCCCCATGCGCTTGTTTTGCCTGCTTTAATCCGGTAGGGGGTCCACACCGGACCAAGCCTCGGATTTTTCCCGGAGAGTGAATAGTGGAAGCCAAAGGTATTACGTCGCTCAAAGTGACTCTTGCCTCCCCCGACACGATTCGCAGCTGGTCTTACGGCGAAGTGACGCGGCCCGAAACGATCAACTACCGGCGGCTGCGCCCGGAAAAGGACGGGCTTTTCTGCGAAGCCATCTTCGGCCCGACGCGCGATTGGCAGTGCTATTGCGGCAAGTACAAGAACGTGCGCCATCGCGGTGTGGTCTGCGACAAGTGCGGCGTGGAAGTCACCCGCTCTTCGGTCCGCCGCGAACGGATGGGGCATATCGAACTGGCGGCGCCGGTCGCGCATGTGTGGTACACGCGCCGAGTCCCCTCCTACCTGGGGTTACTGCTCGACATCAGCCGGCGCAATCTCGACCGCGTGCTCTATTTCGCGCAATACGTCATCACCCATGTGGACGAGGACGCGCGGCAAAAAGCGCTCAAGCGGCTCGACGAAGAGCTCTCCAAGGCGGAAGACAAGCAAGGAAACGAAATCAATCAAAAGATCAAACAGGTGAAGGTGCAGCTGGAGAAGCGCACCGGGGAGCTGGATGAAAAGATTCAAAATGCGAAGGAAAAATTCGACGAGGACGTGAGCGAGCGGCTGGATCCGCTGATCAAGGAAGGCCAGCGGATGGAGCAATTGCTCAAGGAAAAGCAGGGCTCGACCATCCGCGTTGCGATCGAATTCGCCCCGACCTCGACGATGATCGCCGATAAGGGCGAAACCGTCGCCCCCAAGCACCTTTCGGTTCTGCAAAAGGCGGTCAAAACCCGCCTGGAAGACATCGAAAGCGAACTGAAGGAAAAGCGCGACAAGGCCATCGAAAAAATCAAGATGGACAAGGAGAAGGCCAAGGCGGAGGCCGACGAAACGTTGAACCAACTGCGCGGCCAGATGGAAGATCAAACCCAGGAAGCCCGCGAGTCGCTGCTGCAGCAACGCGAAGAACTGATGGAGATCAAGCAGCTTTCGTTCGTCGGCGAGAGCCGGTACCGGGAGCTGAAAACCCGCTGGGGCCAGGTGTTCAAGGCCGAGATGGGTGCCGAGGCGTTCTACGAAATCCTGCGCAACCTCGACCTGGATAAAGAGGCCGAGACTCTTTGGAAGGACGTCCGCACCACCAAAAGCAAGCAGCGCAAGAAGAAGGCGTCGAAACGGCTGAAAGTTGTGGAGGCGTTCCGCCGATCGCACAACCGGCCGGAGTGGATGATCCTCACCGTGCTGCCGGTCATCCCGCCCGAACTGCGGCCGATGGTCCAACTCGACGGCGGCCGATTCGCCACTTCCGACCTGAACGACCTCTACCGGCGCGTGATCAACCGCAATAACCGCCTTAAGCGGCTGATCGAACTGGGTGCGCCGGATGTGATCGTGCGCAACGAAAAACGCATGCTGCAGGAAGCGGTCGACTCCCTGATCGATAACTCGCAGCGCGGCAAGGCGCTTTCCCGCCGCGGCCGCCGCGAATTGAAATCGCTTTCCGACATGCTCAAAGGCAAGAAGGGGCGCTTCCGCCGCAACCTGCTCGGCAAACGCGTCGATTATTCCGGCCGCTCGGTGATCGTGGTCGGCCCCAAACTCAAACTCTACCAGTGCGGCCTGCCCAAAGTCATGGCGCTGGAACTCTACCGGCCGTTCGTCATCGCCAAGCTCGTGGCGTACGGGTACGCCAACAATGTCAAAGGCGCGCGCCGGTTCATCGAACGCGAGCGCCCGGAGGTGTGGGAGGTTCTGGAGGAAGTGATCCGGGACAGGCCGGTTCTCCTGAACCGCGCGCCCACGCTCCACCGCCTCGGGATCCAGGCCTTCGAACCGGTGCTGGTGGAAGGCAAAGCCATCCATATCCATCCGCTCGTATGCGCCGCCTTTAACGCGGACTTCGACGGAGACCAGATGGCCGTGCACGTGCCGCTGTCCGAAAAAGCGGTGTGGGAAGCGCGTACCCTGATGCTTTCCACAAAAAATCTGCTCAAGCCGGCCGACGGAGAACCGATTGTCGGCCCGACCAAGGACATGGTCCTCGGTGTGTATTACCTGACCCTGACCGATCCCCGTCTGGAGGAACAGGCCGCGGAAAAACGGCCGAACTTCGGAAGCATGGAAGAAGTGGAACTGGCCTACCGGTTGGGCAAGCTGCAATTGCACACGCCGATCACCCTCCTCACCGCCACCTGGTTCAGCGAGAAGGGCGAGCGCTACTCACGCTCGCAGAAACGGATGACCCAAACCACGGCCGGCCGGGTCCTGTTCAACCTGATCCTGCCGGAGAATATGCGCTTCGTGAACCAGATGCTCGACAAAGGCTCCCTGCAGAAATTGGTAGCCCAGTGCTACCAGGTGCTTGGATCGGAAGCCACGATCGAGGTGGTGGACCGGATCAAGGATATAGGATTCCATTTCGCCACGCGGTCCGGCACGACGATCGCGGTTTCCGACATCACCGTTCCTCCGGAAAAGGCGAGCATCATCGATCACACGCTGGAAGAACAGGCGCAGCTGGAAAAAGATTTCCGCCGCGGACTTCTGACCGAGCAGGAGCAGAACGAGCGCATCATCGACCTGTGGCAGAAGGCGCTGATCGATGTGACCGATGCCGTGCGCCGGCACATGAACCCGACCGGGAACCTGAGCACCATGGCGCTTTCCGGGGCGACCAAAGGCGGTTTCGGCCCGATTTCCCAGCTGGCCGGAATGCGCGGACTGATGGCGGATCCGGCGGGACGCATCATCCCGCTGCCCATCCGTTCGAATTTCCGCGACGGATTAACCGCACTCGAATACTTCATCTCCACCCACGGCGCCCGCAAGGGTTTGGCGGACACCGCGCTGCGCACGGCCGACGCCGGATATCTCACCCGGCGGCTGGTGGACGTGGCGCAGGATCTGATCATCATGGACGTCGACTGCGGCACGGAAGAGGGCATCCACATCCGCCGCCGGGACGACGTGGCCGGCCAAACCTTTGATTCGCGCCTGTTCGGCCGGATCACCGCGCAGAAAGTGGTGGATCCTCATACCGGTGAACTGATCACCGGACGGAATGAAATCATTTCCCTGGAGCAGGCAAAACAAATTACGGCCTCCGGTCTGGAGGAAGTTGTTGTCCGTTCCGCACTTACCTGCACCCTGCGCCACGGCTTGTGCCAGATGTGCTATGGCCTGGACTTGGGGCGCGGCGCCCAAGTCGATATGGGCGTCGCGGTGGGTATCGTCGCCGCGCAGTCCATCGGCGAACCGGGCACCCAGCTTACGCTGCGGACGTTCCACACCGGCGGCGTGGCGGCGGGCGGCGATATCACCTCGGGCCTCCCGCGCGTGGAAGAGCTCTTTGAAGCGCGCAAGAAGCCGAAGGGCGAGGCGATCGTCACGGAGATCGGCGGGATCGTAGAAGTTCACCGCTCCGAAACCGGTCACCGCACGATCAAGATTGTCTCGAGTGAAATCCTGCGCGATGAATACCAGGTGCCGGGCAACTGGTCCCTGAAAGTGGACGATAACACGACCGTGGAAGCCGGAGCCGTCCTGGCTACGCGCGGCGACGCGGAAATCGTCGCCGAGCATGCCGGAAAGCTCCGGGTTCGGGAACATAAAGCGGTCATCACGTACGAACACCGCGAGGAAGCGGAATACGAGATCCCGAGCGGCGCCCGTTTGATTGTCGCCGAAGGGTCGCGGGTGGAAGCCGGGCAGAACCTGACCGAAGGATCCCTCAACCCGCACCGGATCCTGCGCATCCAGGGCCGGGAGGCGTGCCAGTTGTACCTGTTGACCGAGATCCAAAAGGTGTACCGCGCCCAGGGGCAAAACATCAACGACAAGCACTTCGAAGTGGTCCTGCGCAAGATGCTGGCAAAGGTCCAGGTGGTTCGTCCCGGAGACACGGATTTCCTGCCGGGAGAACTGGTGGAACGGTTCAAACTGCAGGACATCAACGAGAAACTTCTATCGGAAGGAAAACAGCCGGCCACGGCGGCGCCGGTGCTTCTGGGAGTCACGAAGGCGTCCCTGAGCACCGATTCATTCCTCTCTGCATCCTCCTTCCAACACACGATCAAAGTGCTGGCCGGAGCGGCGATCGAAGGCAAGCTCGATCCGCTGCTGGGATTGAAGGAGAACGTGATCATCGGCAAGCTCATTCCCGCCGGAACGGGATATCGGCGGGAGGAAGAAGCGGTGGAGGAAGCGGCCGCGCCCAGCACGGTTGCAGAATAACGAAAGCCGGGGGTATCCCCGGCTTTCGATTTTTCCGTTTATGGAATCGAGGTGATTTCGGGGCATTTCGGCATGGCGCTCTTGTTCACCACGCTTGTGGTGCGAGAATGGATTCTCGGAAAGAAAAAAAGGATTCAACCAACGAGGTGAATGATGAAAACAAAAACCACTGCCAAGCCACGCCGGAATCGCGCACCGTACCGCGCCGGACCGCAGCGCAACAACCGGACCGGTTATAACGGCGTCAGCGTCACGTACACCAAAGGCAACAAGGGCCGGACGATCATGCCGGTGGTGAGCGTATATTACAAACTGAAGGGGAAGGTGCATAACAAACGGTTCTACATCCACCTGTTCCCCTCGAAGAAGGCGGCGATTGAGACCGCGGTGAAATTCCGGAAAAAGATGGAAAAGGAAATGGCCCGCGAACGGAAGGCCAAATCGGCCCGGGGAAAGAAGCGCTAAACCCCGGCACTCGGGGAAATACAAAAGCGGCTCATCGAGCCGCTTTTTTTTATGGGGGGGGGGTTATAAATCTGCCGGAAGCAGAGTGGGCTGCATGGGATGTTCCCGCGGGACCGCGTTCAACCGGAGAAAACCGCGCTGCAGAAGGATTAACCGTTTGTCGACCGGGTACCCAAAATCCACACCCAAATCCCTGGCAGCCAGGATAAAGCAATGACGCGGATCCCCCGGGCTGCGGCGGAAGGCGCGCCGCCAAGCGGTCTCCCAATCGCCAAAGAAGCGATCCAGCGGGCTGCCCGGTTCGGCGTGATGGATCAGGTTTTTCGGAAGCACCGCTTGCAGATCGCGCGGGGAAAAGAGGTGCTGCAAGCGAACGGAAAAGACCAGACCGCCGTAAAGAGTGTCCGCGCCCGCGCGTTGGTAAAGGTTGAATGCCATCAACCGGCCCGGCGGATCGCTGGTCCCCTCCAGCAGCAATCCCTCCTCGCACAGGCAGCGCAGGAGCGTCTCGACGGAAGCGGAATACTCGGCCTCCGGATACTGGCGGAGGACGTTCATCGCGCGGATGATCGCCGCGCTTTCCCCATCGCGCAAAGGCAGATTGAATCCCCCCAACCGAAACTCAATCCGCGGTTCGGATGAATCCCGGGCGGCGGCCACCCGCGCCGGATCGATTTCCACGCCGAGGAATTGCAGATCCGGATTCGTCCGGCGCAAACGGGCGGCGGATTCAAGCGTCGTCTGCGGCGTCTCGCCGAAACCCAAATCCACATACAGACCGGGTAGAGTCTGGATGAAACCGGCATGGCACAACGCCAGATAGGTATCCGTGGGCCGCAGCCGATTGGGCGAGGTTTTGCCGCGCGTGGGAATGCCGATCGGTTTTTTCGAGGAGGGCGCAAAGCGGCCGGGGTGGCGGTTTGGATAATCAGACGCGGCATTCGAAGTTTTCTTCCGGGCCATGAATTTCCCAATTTAATTTTCAAGTTAAATTTATTGTACGCGGATTTCGTAAAAGAATTCTTGGGAATAATTTTATACTGATTATTCCGTTAAATCCATTATTTCCGCGCAATCCGCGTACCAAGAAATTTTGAATCCCCGCCGGGAATTATCCGTCGATCAATCCGACTTGTTTCAGGCGGCACTCGAGGATCCTGCTTTCGGAAAATTCTTCCAGCCGGAGATCCGCCGGTTTCCATCCGCGGGTTGCGTCCTGCGGGATCAAACCGATCAACTCCGATCGGTCGACCTCCGCGCCGAGACGGACGGCTTCCGCGCGCGCTGCATAGAACGCTTGCCGGAGTGAGGTTTGCCGGTAATCGGTCAGGTTCATCGATACTTGGGCGAGTCCTCCAACCATCAACCCCAGCGCCTTCAGCGCCGGAAGGCCGCCGGAGGAAGTGCGGATTTTTTCGGCGACGGCTTGGGCGATCGCTAGGTCGGTGGTCTTGAGGTAGATGTTGAAGGCAATCAGCGGACCGCGGGCGCCGACGGCGGTTGCCCCCGCCGGCCCGAGCCGAGTGGGGCCGAAATCCGGCTGCCGTCCCGGATCCGCGCCGATCGCTTCCACGAGTCCCTCGAATTCCCCTTTGCGGATGTCGGCGAGGTTTTTTCGGTCGGGACGAGCGGCGGCATCGCCGTAGAGGTACACCGGCAGACCGAGTTCGTCGCCCACCCGGCGGCCAAGCGCGCGGGCAAGCGCGGCGCATTCCTGCATCGAGATCCCGCGCAGCGGGACAAACGGGACCACATCTGCCGCGCCGATGCGGGGGTGCACGCCTTTATGTCCGCGCAGGTCGATCCGCCCGGCGGCGCAGGCGATCGCGGCGAATGCAGCCCGGGCGGCCGCTTCCGGCGCGCCGGCAAAGGTGACAACGGTTCGGTTATGGTCGGGGTCGCTGCTGGAATCGAGGAGTGGGGCGCCCGGGATGGTGCGGATCGAATCCAGTATGGCTTCGATCGTCTCTCCGCGGCGGCCTTCGGAAAAGTTCGGGATGCATTCGACGAGCGGCGACTGCAACGAATCCTCCCGGGAAGGAAAAAGCACCACTCGTCGCGGTGCCCTCAGGCGGAGAGGGTGGGATTTGAACCCACGGAGCCTTTCAGCTCACGCGCTCTCCAAGCGCGCGCATTAGACCGGACTATGCAACCTCTCCAGGAAGCGCGCCGGTGGTTTCTGCCGGCGCGCGGGGATTATACCCTAGACGGCCCCTCCCCTCCATCCCCTCCACAAAATTGGGAGGGTATGGAGGGGAGGGTTTTTTTATCCACGAAGGATACGAAGAGCACAAAGGCAAAAACTTAAGCTTTCAATTTTTTCTTCATGCCCTTCGTGCTCTTCGTGGAACGTCACTTTACCAGCATCTTTTTAAGATCTTCGATCACCGCCACGGGACTCGGGTCGGTGGAATACAGCATCGCCAGATAGAAGGCGGTGTAATCGCCGAAGTGCAGGCAGGTATACATCTGTGAGAGCGGTCCGTCGCCGACCCCGGTGACCTCTTCCATCTGCCAGCCCTGGCGGGTGAAGAGTTCGCGGGTGATATCGATCCGCCGGTCGTTCCGCGGGTGGCTGAATTTCGAACGCAGCAGCACCACGACCGAACGGTCGATCACTTCTTTGGGCTGGACCGTTCCTGCGACGGTGTTGTGATCCAGCTCGGGAAGCTCTTCGAACTGAGCCCAGGCTTTGGCGATTTCGGATACCTGGCCCTTCCACCGGCGCGCCACCGGCGCCAGGTAATCGGCGCCGAAAATGATCACCGACTTCCCGGATTCTTTCATCGCCAGGCGCTTGGCGGCGTTCCTCGCCGAGGGCGCTTCCGCGCCGATATCCTTCATCTGCCTGCGCAGCGCCGCTGCGGCGGCGGCGACGTCCGCAGCCGGATCGGGGATCAATCCCAGTCTTCCCGCCACGGCGCAGGGCAGGGCGAAGGTGTACCCGACCGCGCTGCGCGGCTGGCCGCGGTAGGAGAATTTCCAAATCGGAATGCCGTCCTTCTCCGCGCTCACCGCCAGTTTCCCGCCGGTGGTCATCGCCAGCACCGAGCACTTGTTCTCGAGCGCGGATTGATACGCCGAAAGAGTCTCCTCGGTATTCCCGGAAAAGGAAGAAGCGATCACCAGCGTCTCCGGCCCCTTGGCCCAGGCGGGAAGCGAATAATCGCGCCAGACGACGATCGGGGCATCCGAAAGCGGAGAGGCGTAGGCGGCCAGCATCGATCCGCCGATCGCGGATCCGCCCATGCCGGCGATGACGATGCGTTTCGTCTTGCGCAGAGAATCGGGCAGGGGGAAGGATTGACCGGCCTTCCAGGCTTCCTCGAGCTGATCCGGCAGGCGGTCGATGCATCCGAGCATATCTTGCGTATCGATATTCTTCATGGCTTGCAGGTCGTCCAAGATCATATATCCTCGCAGAGAAAAAGATTTTTCTGACCCAACCTTCTCATCCCCCCGCCATTCTCCTCCCTTCGGGCTGTCGAGACGGGGAGAGGAGGTCAGGGGCGTTTCTCGTGAATCAGTTTATACACGTCGCGTTTATTCCAACCGCTCAGCGACGCGATCTCCTCGGCGATCTGTGCCGCCGGCAAGTCGCGTTTTGCTTCCCGCTTTATGGCCGAACGGACTTGCGCTTCACTCCATTTTTCGAGATCGATCGCTCCGCCGATGACGAGTGTGATTTCCCCGAGCGGCGGGTGCATGCGGAAATGCTTCAGCGCATCCTGCACCCTTCCACGCACGAATTCTTCGTGCACCTTTGTCAGTTCACGGGCGACCGCCAGACGGCGGTCTCCCAGAACGGCGGAAATATCCTCGAGCGATTCTACCAGCCGGTGCGGCGTTTCCAGCGCGACCAGCGTGCGGCGCTCGCGGGCAAGGTCCGCCAGCAGCGCTTTCCGCTGCGCTGACCGGCGCGGGAGATATCCAAGGTATACAAACGAATCGGTCGGCAGTCCCGATGCTGTGAGCGCGGCAATCGGCGCGCACGGCCCGGGGACGGACAGCACTTCGAAACCGGCGGCGAGCGCCGCGCGAACCAGCTCGAAGCCCGGATCGTTCAATCCCGGCGTGCCCGCGTCGCTGACAAGGGCCACATCGCCCGCGGCGAGCCGCGCGAGAACCTCATCCATCCGCACGAGTTTATTGTGCTCGTGATACGAGAGCATCGGCGTGCGGATCCCGTAATGCGCAAGCAGCTTCCCGGTCTGGCGCGTATCCTCCGCGGCAATGCAAACCGCCTCGCGCAGGATGCGCAGGCCGCGGGCGGAGATATCCTCCAAGTTGCCGATCGGCGTGGCGACCAGGTACAGGTTCCCCATGACGGCGGGATTTTAGCATATCTCGCTTGACCACGGCGGATTTTGGTCGTATTCTACCGGCCCATGAAAAAACCGGGATGGATGGCCGCGTTTTTCATATTTGGATTATGCATCGCCGCCTGGGGGTGTCATCCTTCCGGGTCGGAGATCCTCACGCCGGGAACCGTGCCGGCGCCGGGAATCGGATCCTCGATCCGCACCCCGTCGCAAAGCCCTTCCGCCACGGAGGTTTCCACATCCGATGCCACGCCGACCGCCTGCGAACCGAATCCCCATTTTGCAGAGGATGGAAGCCTTCTGCCCACACCCACGCTGCCCTCGAAAGCCGTTATTCAGGGGATCCACGGCCATGGGCAGTCTTTGCCGCTGGATTGCGAATCCCGATCGGCGGTGGATTGGGCGAATTATTTCGGGGTGGAGATCAATGAGTTGGAGTTCTTCAATAAAATCCCCGTCTCCGACAATCCGGACAAGGGATTCGTCGGCAGCGTGCGCGGGTCATGGGGCAATCTGCCTCCGCACGCGTACGGCGTGCATGCCGGACCGGTCGCGGAGCTGCTCCGCTATTACGGGCTTGCGGCATATGCCTACCGCGGGATAAGTTGGGAGCAATTACGCGCCGAGCTGGCTGCAGGACGGCCGGTGGTCGTCTGGGTGGTCGGGCATGTCTGGCGGTCCACACCCGTCACCATGACCGTCACCAGCGGCGCAAACGTCCTGGTGGCGCGGCTCGAACATACGGTGATTCTGATCGGCTATACCGAGAAAATGGCCACCGTCCTCGACGGGGCGTCGAAGTATTCGGTCGAGATATCCGTATTCATGGCTTCGTGGAACGTGCTGGGGAATATGGCGATCGTCGGCCGGATCCTTCCGGCACGGCCGGACTGCGCGGGGAGGGCGGTGGAACTCGTGCCCTGATCACGCAGATCGGAATAAAGGATTTAATAAAAAAAAGCCCGGCGCAAGCCGGGCTTCGTACAGCCGCGCGGGGCTGAAGCCCCGCGCGGCTGGGATTGATCGATAACCTTAATTCATATCTTCTTCGGCCCCGGTTTGGCCAGCACCTTGGCGACCTCGCGCATGTCCATCCACCACTCTTCCTTGGGACGGGAGAGAGTCATATCCGCCATGCGCGGGATTTCTTCAATGTCGTAGAATTTTATTTCGCCGCCCTGCATGCCGATGAACATGACCGGCGGATTCTCGCCCTCCGACAGCTCGGTCAGGTGCTCAATGCAACGCGCCGCCAAACGCGTGGCTTGGATCCGGTCGAATGGTGAGGGATTGCCTCCCTGCTGAAGGTGGCCGAGGATCGCCTGGCGCACGTCGAAGAGCGCCTTCCCTTCCTCCTCGAAAAGCGCGTACATGAAAGCCGTGGTGTAGAGCGGGTTGGCGTACTCGTTGCGGATCATCAGGCTGATCCGCTTCCCGCCCTCGAACCCGCGTTTCAGGTTGTCCAGATCCTGCTCGAGGTCCTTGAGCGTCACGCCCTCCTCGTGCATGTAAATCCGTTCCGCGCCGGTGGCTAGTCCGCTCATCAGTGCCAGGTACCCGCAGTAGCGGCCCATCACCTCCACTATGAAACAGCGGTGCAACGAGCCGCTGGATTGCTTGATTTTATCGACCGCCTCGACGATGTTGTTGACCGAGGTGTCGGCGCCGATTGAAAGTTCGGAGCCGGGCATGTTGTTGTTGATCGTCGCCGGAAGGCAGAGGATCGGGATATTGAACGCCGGGAAGTTTTCGCGTTCCTTCCACAGGCGGTAGGCGGCCTCGTAGCCTGACCAGCCGCCGATGATCAGCATGCTGTGGATGTCGAGCTCCTCGATATTGCGGGCGATGGCATACAGTTCCTTCCCCGCGGGAATCTTGCGCCCGGTACCGAGTTCCGAGCCGCCGCGCGGCGCCCACCCGTTGACGCTCATCCAATTCATTTCCTGGATGTCGCCGTCGATCAATCCCTGGAATCCTCCGCGCACGCCGAGGATCGTGTGGCCTTTATCGATCCCGAGCCGGACCGCGGAGCGGACGGCGGTATTCATCCCCGGCGCCGGGGCGCCGGCGTTGAACACGGCAATCCGCAGGCGGCGCAGACCGGGCTGTGGAGTGTGCGGAAGGGAGCGGACCATGGTGCGCAGGGTCCGGAAGGTATCTTTAAAGGAATCACCGCGCAGGGCCATCGCCTGCTCGTAATCCTTCTCGGCCACAACCTGCGACACTTTCTGCGTTTTCTCGACGCATTCCATCAGCGGGGTGTACGCAATTCGGTTCTCCCGCCACCCGACCACCATCGGTTCGGATTTGGCGGTGCTGTTTTCGATCTGCTCGACGGCCGCGAAGCCCATGAGCGTGCCCAGGTTGCGGTCGAACGCGCTCGGGGAACCCCCGCGCTGGACGTGGCCGAGGATGGTGACGCGGCAATCCTCGCCGAGCTTCTCCTCGAGCACCTGCTTGACGTAGGCGCTGTCGATCGGCTTGCCGTTTCGGTCGGTGGCTCCCTCGGCGACGATCACGGTGCTGTCGCGCCGGCCGGCGGCGCGGCCCGCTTTGAGCACCTCGCACATGACATCTTCCCAGTGCTCCACATCCGGCGGGCTTTCCGGGATCAGGACCCAATCCGCTCCGGTGGCCAGCGCACTCATCAGCGCCAGATACCCGCAGTGGCGGCCCATCACCTCAACCACGAACGTGCGCTGGTGGCTGGTGGCGGTGGAGGAAATCGCGTCGACCGCCTCGACGATGCGGTGCAGGGCGGTGTCGGCGCCGATGGTCATGTCGGTGCCGTAGAAATCGTTGTCGATCGATCCGACCAGGCCGGTGATCGAAAGGAAGGGATGCTTTTTAGCGGCATCCTTGCTGATCTTGCCTTGCTTGGCGAGGTCCTCCAGCAGGGAGGTCCATTCCTGGCGGAAAATGTTGGCGCCGGTCAGGCTGCCGTCGCCGCCGATGACCACCAGCGCGTCGATCCCGAAGGTGACCAGGTTGAAAGCGGCCTTGAGCCGGCCTTCGCGCGTGCGGAAATCGGCGCAGCGCGCGGTGCCGATCACCGTCCCGCCGCGCTGCAGGATGCCGCCGACGGAATCCCACATCATGGGACGGATGGCGTTCCCGCCGTCGACCATCCCCTGATATCCTTCGGTGATGGCGTACACGTCCAACCCATGGTCAAGCGCAGTCCGTACTACGGCGCGGATGGCGGCGTTCATCCCCGCGGAATCACCTCCGCTGGTGAGAACTCCTACTTTTCGTTTTTCGGTTGTGGTCATCCTGTTTCTCCTTTCCCTGGAAATGGAATCCGGGGTGGGGGGAAAATTCCTGTTCATCCGATGGTATTCAATACTAGTGGATCATTACGGATCGAAGAATAAGTATACTCCCGGACCCAACCTCTCACCCACACCCGGCCTTCGGCCACCCTCTCCCCCTCCCCATTATGGGGCGGGGGAGAGGGCAGGGAGAAGAGAAGGGGTATTCAAATAGAGGCGGAAGACCATCCTGCATTTCGGTCTTCCGCCTCCGGGTGTTTGTGCTCCCACGGGATCAAGCGCGGATCGGAGAAAAATAGAAGCGTCATCCGGACCGGTGGCGCTTCCCTCGATCGGGAAACGAAAGTATACCATAGCTTTTTTCTATGCCGCGACGATCCAATGGAGCAATGTCATGGTTTGCGGATGGATGCTTCTTAAATCTCCGAAACCGGCTCGATCGCGCGGCGAAGTCGGGCTCTGAAAATCAACTCCACGGGCAAATTGCGCCCCGGTTTCCCGGCCGCGGGCCGGATGCGATCCGGTGAGCGGGCGGGATGATTCACAAGATCGGACCCGGCCTAATATTCATTTCACGGTCCCAGAGGTACGAGTTCAAATTCGGACATATCGTAGAGGCAATAGCGCACTTCGCCATATCGCTCCACGGAGAACCACTTGCACTGCCGTTCTGGAAAATTGCTTGATGACCAAGTCTGCAATTGCATTTCCATTGTCGGGAGTTCGAGCCCTGCCAGAACGACGGGGACGGGAGGAAATTTTTCCCCGTCACGCTTCGACTCGCATTCGATTGTGGTGGGTCCTTCAGCCAACGTCGTGTTTACTGTTATTGTGAATACACCCCAATCCTTCCCTCCATCGCAATAGCCGGTACCCGATAAAGTCACCGATGACGATCCCTTATAATTGCATATCTCTGTATCGTCCTCGGACTTGCCTTTGATCTCGATGTCAATGGTTTCTGAGAAATGGGAAGTGGTATCACGACGGATTTTTGACTTCGCACATTTATCCTCGCCCGGTTTTACTTTCCAAGTGACCTCTCCGGGCGGGTTGGAGAAGACTGCATCCCTGAGGTCGACGGTAATACAGAGGAACCACTCTGCGTCAACCTTGCATCCCCTGGAATATTCCTTAATATCCTTTTCGCTTACGTCCCCCCAGTCTTGCGGATTGGGCTCATCCTGATCCCCGGCATCGCCGCTTTCCCCGCCGGAGGGTGAAGCCTGGGGCAGGTTGCAGCCGGCGATGGCGAGGAAGGCGGCCGCGGCGGCCGTGATGCGCGCCGTGCGGGCCCAGACGCCGAGTGTGCGTGGATTCATCGGGCACCTCCTTGGTAACGATCGCGCCCCCCGTACTCCCTTTAGTTCTCAGGACTCGCTGCCATGCGGGTTATTTCATATTTGCCTTGAGCGAAGATTTGGGCCATGGCTATATAAAGGCGATTATATTCATACTCAATCAAATGGACAAATAACCACATGGGTAGAAAAAACCAGCGCGGGGCTTTCCTGCAAAAGTGGAAAAGAAGGAGGATTCAGGTTGCTTTTTTAATGATCTGCTCCACCCGCTGGACGCTTCTCCCGTTATCCAGCGCCAACTCGGAAAGCAAATCGCCCCTCAGGCGGCGGGCCCGGATTTCATCATTCCGAGCCTGCTTTCCTTCGGGGCGAGTGCTCCAGTTCAACGATATTCTGGACTCGGTATAGTGCCCCCACGGAGATTCGGACTCCGGTTTAGGCCTTGAAAGGGCCGCGTCCTGGGCCTCTAGACGATGGGGGCTTGCCTTCGAGGGAGCGGGCGGCATTGTACCACGAGGTGCGCGGCTTTCTCAAGCGAAAGGACGGAGCGTGTCTATGCCGCGGTCATCCCGCCGTCGACGACCAATGCCTGCCCGGTGACGAAGGAACTTGCGTCGGAACAGAGCCAAACCGCCGCGGCAGCGATCTCCTCCGGGCGGCCGGGCCGGCCCAGCGGTTGCATCAGGCGTGAAAAGAGTTTGCCCGCCGGTTCCCAGCGCATTAGTCCGTCCACACCCGCCTCGAGCCATTGCGGGCGGGCCGGGTCCGGCACCATCGCGCCGATCGACATCCGCTTGAGTGTGCGCGCCGCCATCGGGGTTTCAATCAATCCGGGGCAAACCACGTTGATCCGGATGTTGTGGGATGCGTATTCGACCGCCGCCGTCCGCGAAAGCTGGATCACGCCGCCTTTGGCGGCGGCATAGGCCGGGAAGCCGCGCTCGGCGACCATCCCGGCGACGGAAGCGGTGCTGACGATCGCCCCGCCCCCCTTTTGTTTTAGGAATTGGCGGATCTCGGCGCGCATGCACAGCCAGACGCCTTTGAGGTCGACCGCCAGGATCCGGTCCCAATTATCCTCCTCGCATTCGGCCGTGGGCGCCAGTTCGCCCTCCGTGCCGGCGTTGTTAAACGCGGCATCGAGCCGGCCATATGAATTCACAGCCGCCTGCACCGCGGCGTCCACCTGATCCGCTTTCGTCACATCACAATCCACGAACTGGGCGCGGCCCCCGGCCTGTTGGATCGTCTCCGCCGTGGCGCGTCCTTCCTCATCCTGGATATCGGCAAGCGTAACCGCCGCCCCCTCGTGCGCCATCGCCTGCGCGGCGGCTTTGCCGATTCCGGATGCGGCGCCGGTCACCAGGATGGATTTACCCTCGAGTGATCCCATCGCACCTCCAGCCTGTCATAAGGGAAAGGTATCAGCCTGTAAGAGAGAGCTAAGTCTGTTTCCATGGAATCGTAGCAGAAAGGAATTTTCGCGCCGTAAAAACTGCAAGAAAAGTCCGTTTTCCGCGGAATGCAGGATATTCTTTCCCATGGTTTGTGATGTGAGCGGGTGTTCCCAACCGCGGCTGCCTGGGACGATTTCGACTTTGATACAATCCTGTGCGGAAAAAATCGCAGGGGTTCTTCTACCGGAGGTGCATACCCATGGCCATCGAATTTAACGTATCGGCCGTCATCAAAGCCCCCGCGAAAAAAATCTACGACGCATGGCTGAACTCCGAAGGGCACACCCGGATGACGGGCGGATCGGCCAAGGCCAGCGAGAAAGTCGGGGCCGAATTTGAAGCCTGGGACGGCTACATCCGCGGGAAAAATCTGATCCTCGAACCCGGAAAGCGAATCGTGCAATCCTGGCGGACCTCGGAATTCTCCGGCGAAGAGGAAGATTCCCGGATCGAGGTGACGTTCGAGAAAGCCGAAGGGGGAACCAGGGTAACGATCCATCATGCCAATCTCCCGCCGCACGGAAAGCAATACAGGCAGGGATGGATCGACAATTATTTCGAACCGATGAAAAAATATTTCAAAGGGTGATGGAAATTCCCGTTCCCGGTTTGGTGGATCGTTCCTGACGGCGGATTGGCCCCTATTCGCTTCCGGCGGACAACAGAAATTCGATCTCCTCGGCAAGGCATTTCGACATCATCCCCGTCTTGTCAGCCGCGCGGAAGCAGCCGCCTTCCTCGGCCGAGAGTTCCTCGTCGGTTGCGATGGTGAAAATCCCCCCCTCGATCGTGATCGGATGAATAATGCAATGGAACGGTTTCCACCGCCATGGATGCATCCCGGCGGAGACGGAGGCCACTTGGAGTGAGCACAGCCAATCCGGTCGAAGAAAAACACATTCGGTTCCCCCGTAATGCGCGGGGTTGGGGAGCACGGCGGAGGCGACGACGGATCCCGATGGGTAGAAATCGTCCTCTTCGCGTTCCTCCCGAAACCAACCGGCCGGATCCCGCCTTCCTTCCGGCAGATGCGGAATGATGGAAGCGGCGTGGCGCAGCAGGTCTTCTTTTTCCAATGGATCCATCCACACCCCGTGCAGGCAGCAGGCGGCGTGGCATTCCCCCAAGGTGCAGCGCCGCATTGTGGTTTCACGGAAAAGTTCCCCGGATAGCATCCGGGGATGGTGGAAACGAAGGATGGTCATTGCAGTCTGTTCTTCAGATTCGGAAGCGACGGACTTGTGATGAGAGATTATTTTCTCTTTCTCGGGGAGATTTTGGTTTTCGGGCGGGCGCGCTGCTTGACGGCGGGGTTCTCCGCGGTTCTATCAAGCAAGGTGCGCAGGAATCGTCCGGTGTATGAGTCGCCTGCTTGCGCCACTTTCTCCGGCGTCCCCTCGGCAACGATCCGGCCGCCGGAGTCTCCGCCTTCCGGACCGAGATCGATCAAATAATCCGCCGCCATGAGGATGTCGGGATGGTGCTCGATCACGCAGACGGTATGGCCTTCCTCGACCAGCCGCTGGAGCACATCGATCAATCCGCTTACATCGGCGGCGTGCAGACCGACGGACGGCTCATCCAGAATGTAGAACGTATGCCCGGCTGACCTGCGGGAAAGCTCGCGCGCGAGTTTCACCCGCTGCGCCTCACCGCCGGAAAGCGTGGTGGCCGGCTGGCCGATGCGGATGTACCCGAGCCCGACGTCGTGCAGCGTGTCGAGCTTGCGGATGATGGCCGGGAACGCGGAAAAAAGCTCGCGCGCCTGATCGACCGTGGTTTCGAGAACGTCGGCGATCGTCCGGTCCTTGAATCGGACTTGGAGGGTTTCGCGGTTGAAGCGGGCGCCGCCGCACACCTCGCAGGGAACAAACACGTCCGGAAGGAATTGCATCGATATTTCCACCTGGCCCTGCCCCTGGCAGGCTTCGCACCGCCCTCCGCGCGCGTTGAAGGAGAACCGGCCGGGGCGATACCCGCGGACTTTGGATTCCGGAAGGGAAGCATACAGCTCGCGGAGATCCGCATAGAAACCGACATAGGAAGCAGGATTGGACCTTGGAGTCCGGCCGATGGGCGTCGGATCGATCGAGATCACCTTGTCGATGCGCTCGCGTCCTTCCATACCCTCCCAGGGTCCTTCTCCCACCGTATCCCCCGCCAGCGCCTGCAATACCACATCGAACAGCAGCGATGATTTGCCGGATCCGGAGACTCCCGTAATGCACACCAGCATCCCAAGCGGAATGCGGGCCGTGATGTGCTGCAGGTTGTTGGCGTGCGCGCCGCGGACGGTGAGAAAATATCCGTTTCCGCGCCGGCGCTCTTTCGGAGCCCGGTACCGGAACTCGCCCGCGAGTAATCGCCCGGTCAGCGACGTTCCTTCATCGCGGAGTTTCCGCGGGGTGCCTTCTGCGGTTAGATTCCCGCCCTGCGGTCCGGCACCCGGACCGAGTTCGATGATCCAATCCGCAGTCCGGATGATTTCCTCGTCGTGTTCCACCACCAGGACCGTGTTATCCAGGTCACGCAGGCGCAGCAGGCTTGCCAGCAGGCGCTCGGTGTCGTGAGGGTGCAGACCAACGGACGGTTCGTCGAGCACGTAGAGGACGCCGCTCAAGCGCGACCCGATCTGCGTGGCCATGCGAACCCGCTGACCTTCGCCGCCCGAGAGAGTCGCCGCGGCCCGGGAAAGGGCGATATATCCCACGCCGACCTCTTCGAGATATTCCAAGCGGTGACTCACTTCCGCCAGGATCGGTTCGGTCACCGCGCGTAAAATCGCGCCGCCTGCTTCCTTCCGGTCGGCGGATCCTTCGCGTAAATCCTTGATCCATACCCGGAGATGGGAAACGGTTCCATCGCAGACTTGAATGATGTTCTTATCCGCGATCGTCACGGCGAGCGATTCCTTGCGCAGCCGCGTCCCTTTGCATTCCTCGCACACCCGCTCGCTCATCAGGCTTTCCACCCGGCTGCGGAACGCTTCGCTTGTGCTTTCCTCATGCCGCCGCCGCAAATAGGGAATCACACCCTCATAAGGGGATTCGAAAAAGGAACGCTTCCCCTCGCGCGAGGGAAATTCGACGCGGATTTTTTCATCCCCGGTGCCCTGGAGGACCGGCCGCAGCCGGTCCGGCGGGATCTGGCCGATGGGCGAGTCCGGATCGAAACCAAAATGTGCGGCGAGGGATTCGAGCCACAGCGATTGGGAACGCTGGCCCTCCTCGCGTTCGAAGCCGAGCAGGGATAGAACCGCCTCATCGAGGGGCTGGGAGGGATCGGGAAAGAGGCGGGCGGGATCGATTTCGAAACGCGAGCCCAGCCCCTGGCAGGTCGGGCAGGCGCCGTGCGGCGAGTTGAAAGAAAAAGAGTGCGGTTGAATATCCGGCAGGCTGATGCCGTCGATCGGGCAGGCGAAGCGTTCCGAAAAAAGAACGTCCGCCGGCGGCGAGGCGGAGAGGTTTTGGACGATGAGAAATCCGTCACCGGTGCGGAGGGCCGTCTCGACCGAATCAGTCAGGCGGGTGAGGAATTCCGGAGCGGGCGAATCGGGAATGACCAGCCGGTCGACGACCGCCTCCAGGTCATGGGTGATGTGCGGATCGAGTGCGGGCTCGGCGTCGGTTTCGTAGACGCGGCCGTCGATGCGCATGCGGACGAACCCCGCGCGGCGCATTTCCTCCATCGCGGCCTCGTGCGCGCCTTTTCGCGCGCGAACCACTGGCGCCAAAAGCGCCAGCCGGGTGCCGGCTGGAAACGCGGCGACGGCGGCCGCGATTTCCTGCGCGGATTGTTTTTCCACCCGCCGCCCGCAGATGGGGCAGTGGGGAGTCCCGGCGCGCGCGAAAAGCAGCCGCAGATAATCATAGATTTCCGTGACTGTGCCGACCGTCGACCGCGGATTCTGGCTCAGTCCGCGCTGGTCGATCGCCACCGCCGGAGAAAGCCCGTCGATCATGTCCACATCCGGGCGGCGCAGTTGGCCGAGAAATTGACGCGCATACGCCGAAAGGCTTTCCACATAACGGCGTTGGCCTTCGGCGAAAAGCGTGTCGAAGGCCAACGAGGATTTTCCCGAGCCGGATAGGCCGGTGACTACGACCAGTTTGTTTTTGGGGATCGCTACCGAGAGGTTCTTGAGGTTGTGCTCCCGCGCCCCCGAGATGCGGATGGAATCCCCGGTCATCGATCCGGTTCCCGTTTGGCCACGGGTGCGGCGGAGACTTCCCCGTACTGAGCCATCGTGGAGTTGATGTGGATCCCGCATTCGCCGCCCGCTTTGGTGGTTCCGGCCCACCGTCCGGCGCGTTCGAACCGCCCCCAGGTTCCGGCCAGCGTGCACGGCCGGCAACCCAGGCTGACATATCCTTTATCGTACAACGGATTGTATGGAACATTGTTGGACCGAATATACCGCCAGATATCTTCGGCGGTCCAGGCGGCAAGCGGATTCACCTTGACCAAGTCGTTCGCGACCTCCACCACGCGGATTCCCTTGCGGTGTTCGGTTTCGTTGCGCCTGAGCCCGGTGATCCATGCGTCGTAATTGCGCAGCGCGCGTGCCATCGGCTCCACCTTGCGGATTCCGCAACAGCGGCCCGGATCGGTGTGGTAGAGGTCGGCGCCGAGCGTTCGTTCCTGTTCTTCGACGCTGATCCGCGGAGCGAATTCGAGAAGGTGAAGCTTCCACTCTCGTTCCAGCTTTTGGATGAACTCGACCGTCTCGGGAAAATCGTATCCGGTGTTGAGGTATACGACGTCAATGTCGGTACGGATGGTACGCATCATATGTAGCAGCACGATACTGTCTTTCCCAAAAGACGCGGCGAGGCAAATACAACGGTATTTCCTGCTTGCCCATTGCAGAATCTCCTGGGGGGTGGATTTTTCCAATTGATTGATTTCTTCGCTGCGAATATCGGTTTTATGCGCCATGTCTGCCTGAATAATCGGGATGTGGAATTGATCGTATAAAGCCTGCGGAAAAATATAACACGGTTTTGGATATAAAGTCTCTAAAAAAGGGCTTTTTTTATCAAATCGGACTTGTTTTCCCAGATTTTTTATTCCCTTGCCGGGTCTTGACAAATATGTATTGCATTATATAATACTTAGCGAGGCTAAATAATATGGAAGACATAACAACTTTCGACAAGGAACTCAAGCGAGGCACGTTGGAGATGATCCTGCTGCGTCTGATCTCCGAACGACAAATGTATGGTTACGAACTTGCCTCCACATTGGAGAAACGCGGAGGCAGCCTCTTCCGGCTGAAGGAAGGGACGCTCTACCCGGTGCTCTACCGCATGGAAAAAGCCGGATACATCGAAGCGCGCTGGGAAACCTTGGAACGCGGTGTTCCCCGGAAGTATTACCGGCTCACCAAATCCGGCGGAAAATTTCTGGACGGCCGCATCGTGGAGTGGAAAGAATTTTCATCCGCCATAGAGCGGTTGATGGAAAAGGAGAAACCCCAATGACCCCCGTGACATCGAATATCGCTGATCAGTATGTCCAAAAAGTAATGGGATTGATCTGCGCGCCGGAGAAGGAACGGGCGCAGATCCAGGCCGATCTGCAATCGCATTTGCAGGAGGGCATGGCGGATGGCGAGGATATGAAAGAGCTGGTAGAGCGCATGGGTGATCCGCGCGAGGTGGCGGCGGAGTTTATGTCCGCTGTGCCGCTGGTCTACGCCGGATTCGGACGACGGTTGGCCGCATTCCTGGTGGACATGGTGGTCATCCTTTTGTTCGCGGGTTTGGCCGCCGTGCTGACCATTTCCCTGTCGAACGTGGTTCCCGAGCATCCGTCCGGACTGGTGGAAAACCTTGCCGGGGGAGCGTTGATCCTGTTGGTACTCATCAGCGCCAATGCCTGCATCGCTATGATTCTCGTTTACTTCCCGCTTCTGGAAGGGCGTTTCGGCCAGACGCTTGGAAAGCGGATGTTCGGCCTGCGCGTTCGTTCCGAAGATGGATTGCCGGCGAGTTACTGGCAAGCCTTCCTGCGCCGGCTGTCCTTCTACTTCGAAATCCTGCCCTTTGAAGCGCTGTTCATCCCATTCCATCCGAAACGCCAGCGCTGGTTTGACATCCTGGCCAAGACGGTCGTGGTGCGGAGCAAATAACCAATCGGCGCAATTCCCCCATCCCTCCGGTGTCAAGTCAACGGGAGGGATGGGGTGACATCCGGAGTGGCGCAATACGATGTGTGCGGAATTTCTTATCATCACGAATAAATGCAGATCGAAATTACCAGCGGAGAAAAAATGAATCAACCTGCCAATGCGATTTCCGAAAAAGAAGCGTCCGGCGTGGCAAAACCCAAACGGTTATTTCACCTTCGCGGATGCTTATGGTTCCTTCTGGTCGGTTTTATTTCCATATGTATATTGACCGTTGGAGCATCGGCCTTGAGTAATTCCCTTCTCCCAGACCACTCCCCGGCGTTGGACCGTCTGAGTGAATTGGATAAAGCGCGGTTGGCGGAGGCCCTGCATCTGCGGCACGAACTCGGGGATGGGCTTTGGCCGGGGTGGGGGAATGCGGACATCCCTATGATCCTTTACAACGAGAATTATGCATTCCTGACCGGTTTTAGCGATCCTCCCGACGGCTGGGTGAGAATCCCGGAATTTGAATCCCGCGGTGGACCGTGGGAGGCCGTCCCGGATGATTCTTTCGAAGGCAGGGCGTATTACCGGCAGCCGATCGCCTCTCCGGACGCGACGCCGGAAGCATTTGTCGTACGGATCGGAGACCGCTGGGTTTCCAATTTACTAACCGCGGATTGGATGGAAATCAGCTTGGGAAATGAATTCCGCGGAATGGTTCCCCCGATATTTCAGGGTATTCTTCCTTTCCGTTTGGCGGCCCGCACATTCCTTTCCGCCACGGGCGGCAAGGATTTGTATATCTGCCTTCTCCTGCATGAATCCTTTCACGCATACGAAAGCCTCTTTGATACGGATCGACTCCTCGCGGCAGAGTATGTGTATAACCTGAACCGGAACCGGTATCCCTATGACCGCCCGGCTTTTACCGCGGACTGGCAGGCGGAGTTGGATTTGCTCGCGGATGCGGTGCAGGCCAAAACGGACGCCGAGACGATGGAACTAGCCCGACAATTCCTGGAACGCAGAGAGAATCGCCGGAATGCGGCGGAGTTGGATGCTTCTCTGATCAATTTGGAACGCCTGAAGGAATGGGAGGAGGGTCTGGCGAAATATACGGAATTGGCGATCTGGCGGTCGGCATTTTTTAGTTCAAGTTATCTGCCGCTGCCCTCCATGGACGATGATCCCGGATTTTCACATTACACGAATTTCGAGCAAATCTGGCTCCAACAAATCCAACAGATTCGAAGCATGGTAAAAGACGACGGGGACACCCGTTTCTACTACACCGGAATGGCGCAAGCGTTCCTCCTGGACCGACTGGCGCCGGGGTGGCGGTCGCGGATCCTGACAGAAGACGTGGCATTGGAAGATTTATTGAGAGAAGCGGTTTAACAGACCGACGCGGTCTCCAAGACCGCGTCGGTTATTAATCATTTCTTTTCCGACTCGGGAGCCGCGGTTTGCGGTCCCTTCTCCTCCGGCATGTGGATTGTCCCTTTTAGAAAACCGCCTTCTTCGGTGGACAGGTTCGCCGTGGTGACGTCGCCGTAGACGCGGCCGGTTCGCAGCACCTGGACCTTGTCGGCGATCACGTTGGCTTGCAGCGTCCCTCCGGCCACAACCGAGGGGGCGCGGATTTCTTCGGAGACCACCTTCCCCGCGTCACCCACAACCAGCGGGCCTTCAATATCGATTTTGCCCTCGAATACCCCCTCGATGCGGACTCCGCCCTTGCCGGTAAGGGTGCCCTTGATGGAAATTCCCGGTCCAAGCACGGTTTCTATCTTGCCGGATGTGCGGAGGACTTCGGGTAGGGGGGAAGCAACTTTTCTTTGGAACATTGATACTCCTGTTTTTTTAAAGGTTGTATATTTTCCACGAAGCCCGCCCCGGCACGTACAGGCAATCCGGGGAGCACGAAGGGCACAAAGGTTAAAATTCTTTGTGCTCCTCATGTGCTTCGTGGTTTCTTATGCGGGTTTTTCCCGGCGTAAATCGATCGCCGCAGGCAACCCCCCGGCGGAGCGGGCGGCCAGCACGGCCTTCACCACCGCGCGTGAAAACACCTCCGCCGCGCAAGCTCCGACCAGGCTGATGCTGGCTTTCCGATTGCCGGTGGAAAGCGCAAAGATGGTATCCCCATCGAGCATGGTGTGCGCCGGGCGGATGGCGCGCGCCAAGCCGTCCTGCGCCATTTGTGCCATTTTATTCGCCTCTTCTTTGGTTAGAACGGTGTTGGTCGCCACCACCCCGATCACCGTGTTTCCCCCCTCCGCCAATCCGAGGATCAAGCTGCCGGTGCGGCTGCGCATCACGGAAAGTGTATCAGCGAAGCGTTCCTGCCCGCCGATTCGCAGCGGTCCTTTTGCGACCGGCCGCGCGCCGGCGAGGATGGCGCCGTTCTCGGGATCGATTACATCCCCGAACGCATTGACGGCGACGAGTGCGGCCACCAGGACGCCGGCTCCGCAATCCATGCTCGCGCTTCCGATCCCGCTTTTCACCGCCCCCGCCATGCCGAAAATTTTTCCAACCGTGCATCCGGTTCCCGCCCCGATGTTTCCCTCCGCGGGCGGCGCAGGAGACGCTTGCACACAGGCTTGATAGCCCATCTCGGCATCCGGTCGTACCTTGGAGGATCCGATGGCCAGGTCGAACAAGATCGCCGATGATACGATCGGCACCTTCATCGTGCCGGCCGGGAAGCCGATCTTCTTTTCCTCGAGGAATCGCATTGCGCCCGAAGCGGCGTCGAGCCCGAAGGCCGACCCGCCGGCAAGCATCACGGCGTGGATTTTCCGCACCAGATGCATCGGGCGCAGCAAATCCGTCTCGCGCGTTCCGGGCGCGCCGCCGCGCTGGTCCACTCCGGCGACGGCGCCCTTCGGGCAAAGTACGACGGTGCACCCGGTGAGGGCGGTTTCATCTTGTGCGTGCCCGACCAGAATGCCCGGAACATCCGTAATCGAGTCGTTGAGTTTACTCATGGCGTACTCCGCTTTTCCGGCAAAAGAGCGACCAAGCGTTCGATGACAGCTTCGGCAACCAGGCTCTTCTCCATCAACGGAAGGCTCTGCGCGGATCCATCGGCGGAAAAGAGGATAACACGGTTGGTGTCGGTTTCGAAACCCGAATCGGGCTGGCCGACCTCGTTGGCAACGATCAGGTCGAGATGCTTGGCGGCGAGTTTCTTGCGCGCGTTCTTCTCCAAATCGCCCGTCTCGGCGGAAAAGCCGATCGTCACGAGGGGGCGACCCTTCCTGGATTTCCCTTCGGAGACCTCCATCAGAATATCCGCCGTGCGTTCCAGCCGGATCGATTCGGGGGTGGAACTCTTTTTAATTTTCTCTTCGGAAGGATCGGCGGGGCGGAAATCGGCGACCGCGGCCGCCATGATCAGTGCGTCCGCATCCGCCGCCTCGGTGAGGACGGCGGTGCGCATCTCCTCGGCCGTATGCACGTCGATCCGCCGCGCCCCATACGGCGCGCTTTGCGCAGTGGGTCCGGCGATCAGGATGACGTCGGCGCCCGCATCCAGCGCGGCACGGGCCAGCGCAAAACCCTGCTTGCCCGACGAACGGTTGGAGATTACGCGCACCGGATCGATCGGTTCCTGAGTCCCGCCGGCGGTGACGACGACCCTCCGATTGCGCAAGACTCCGCCGCGCGAAAGCAGATGACGGACGCGGTCGAGGATATCCGCCGGTTCGGTCATCCGCCCTTTGGCGGAAAGACCCGACGCCAGATGCCCTTCCTCCGGGCCGACGACGATCGCACCGCGCGAAATCAACGTCCGCAGATTTTCCTGGTTGGCGGTCGATGCGAACATCCCGCCGTCCATCGCGGGGGCGACCATCAGCCCACAGCGCGCGGAAAGCGCGGTGAGGGAAAGCAGATTGTCGGCCAGCCCGTGGGCCAGTTTCGCGATCGTATTGGCGGTGATCGGCGCCACCAGCAACAGATCCGCCGGCCGGCCGAGGTTCACGTGCAGCACATGCGCTTCGGCGCCCCATAATTCGGTATCGGTATATGCCGCGCGGCCGGTCACCGACTGAAAACTAAGCGGGGAGACAAACCGGGTGGCGGCTTCGGTCATCAGCACATCGACCTCGGCGCCGGCCTGGGCGAGTTTGCTGGCCAGGTCGACGGCCTTATAAACCGCGACGGAACCGGTCACTCCCAATAGGATGCGTTTGCCTTGGATGGGATTCATTTGTTCATCTCGTAGATCATGCGCAGACCGTCGAGGGTCAGCCACGGGGCGAGGATCTCAATCACGCGGGTTTCGCGCGCGATCATGTCCACCAGGCCGCCGGTGCCAATGACTTTTAAATCATCCCCCAATTCGGCGCGGAAGCGTGTGACCATGCCTTCCACCAGCCCGACGTACCCGAAAAGCAGGCCGGATTGTATCGCGTGCACGGTGTTGCGGCCGATCGCGGCGGGCGGCCGCGCGATGTCAACCCGGGGAAGTTTGGCGGTGCGCTGAAAAAGCGCCATGGCCGCGATTCCGATTCCCGGCGCGATCGCGCCTCCGAGGTATTCCCCTTCGACGGAGATGGCATCAAAGGTGGTCGCGGTTCCGAAATCCACGATGCAGGCCGGTCCGCCGTAGAGTCGAAACGCGGCGGCCGCGTCCGCCACGCGATCCGCGCCCACCGCGCGCGGATCTTCGTAGCGGATCTTCACCCCCGTGCGCACGCCGGCATCCACCAGGAGCGGTTCGCACTTGAGGTAGGTGCGGCAGGTTTCGATCCAGCGGCCGGTAAGCGGCGGAACGACCGAGGCCATGGCCACGCCGCTGATATCGGCCGGAGATTTTCCGGCGAGGGCGAGCAAACCGGTCACCTGCAGGCCGAACTCATCCGGCATGCGTTCGTGCTCGGTGGAAAGCCGCCAGCGCGGACCGAGTGCGGCGCCCTCATACATTCCGAGGGTGATGTTGGTGTTCCCGATATCAATGCACAGAAGCATGACGCACCTCCCGGATTCGATTCTTTTCATCCACCAGCACGATCTCAGGCTGCCAAGGAACCGGAAGCGGCTCCTCAACCTGGCCATAGGCCATGATGATGATTTTATCGCCCACGCCGACGGCACGCGCCGCGGCGCCGTTCATGCAGATCACGCCCGATCCGGCCGGCCCGGTCATCACGTAGGTTTCCAATCGCGCTCCGCTGGTGACGTCGGCGATGTGCACCAATTCATATTCCACCAGACCGGCCGCCTTCATCAGGTTCAAATCGATCGTGATGCTGCCCTCGTACTCGGCATTCGCGTCGGTGACCGTCGCGCGGTGGATTTTCGATCGGAGTAAAGTGCGTTTCATTAGGTAAAGATCCTTTCTTCAAAATGCATGCTTTTTCAAGTCGAGCAACTGACCATGGACCATGGACGATGGACCATAGAAAAAACCATCAACATCCAATCATCGGCTATGGTCCATGGTCTATCGTCCATCGTCTTCATTCTTGATCCATCACTCCGCCTGGCCAGAAATGACGCCCATATCCCACACTCCATCCCTGAATATGAAATTATCGATCAATCTTGTTTTCCCAATCCGTACCGCCATCGAGAGCAATGCGTTCCGGTCGACGCGCTCGAGTTCCTGCAGCGTGTCCGGATCGGCGACGGAGACATATTCGGTTTGCGCGCGCGGTTCAGCGCCAAGGTACTGGCGCATCAGGGCGCGCAATTTTTCCGCGTCCTGCTCGCCGCTGCGGGACGCCGCCTGGGCGGCGGAAAGCGCCCGATAAAGAACGATCGCCGCGCGCCGCTCCTCCGGCTGGAGATAGGTGTTGCGGGAAGACATCGCCAGTCCGTCACTCTCACGAACCGTCGGGCAGACGACGATCTCCAGCGGGAAGTTGAGATCGAGGGCCATGCGCCGAATGACGGCTGCCTGTTGCGCGTCCTTTTGGCCGAAATAGGCGCGGTCCGGAGAAAAAGCGTTGAACAGTTTCGCCACCACCGTCGCCACGCCGCGAAAGTGACCCGGGCGCACGGCGCCCTCGAGCGGCTGGGCGGTCTCCTCGACGGTGATGCAGGTCTGGTAACCGGGCGGGTACATTTCTTCAATCTCCGGCGCCCAGACGATATCGGCGCCGGCCGGCTCGAGCATTCGCAGATCGCGCTCGAGGTCGCGCGGATACCGCGTGAGATCCTCCTGCGGGCCGAATTGTGCCGGGTTGACAAAAATGCTCACCCCGACCGCGGCGCATTCGGCGCGCGCCCGGCGCACAAGCGCGAGGTGCCCCTCGTGCAGAAATCCCATCGTCGGCACCAGCCCGAGCGGGCGGGGCAGGGCGGATATATACTTTCGCAGATCGGAAATGGTATGAACTAGTATCATGATTGCCTGCGTTTGTAGGGAACGGACAGGATTTACAGGATTGTTCAGGATTTTAAAAAACCTTAAAAAAATCCTGTGAAATCCTGTCAATCCTGTCTACTGCTTTTCCCCGCCGCTTTTATTAATTGCACCAGCATCCGATTCCATGGTGCGGGGACGTCGGCTTCCCCGGCGGCGCGCACGATCGCCCCGTTGATCGCGTCAATCTCCGTCCGGCGTCCGTTTTCCAGATCCTGGAGCATCGAGCAGCGGTTGCCGGCGGTGCCGCGCACGACCTCGATCGCGTGTGCCACCGGATCGTCGTACGGGAGCGGGATGCCGGCCGACGAAGCCACGGCGGCGGATTCACGGATCACCGTTAGGAATACCTCGCGCGCGGATTCGCGTTCGGCGAACACCTCGTTGGTGACACGCAGAAGCGAGCCGAGCGGGTTGAGGGCCGAGTTTAGGACCAGCTTGCCCCATTGCAGCGATTCGAGATTGTCCACGATCCGGACGTCGAATCCCGCACTCTGGAAAAGCTTGACCGCCGGCGGGACACGGGGATGGTTCTCCATCTGAATCCGGATTTCCCCGCCGCACTGCCGGACGACGCCGGGAGCGATCAGGTTTGCGCCCAGGATGGCGATGCCGCCGGCGGCGCGTTCGGCGCCGAATACCCCGCGCAGCATTTCATCGTTGCCAAGCCCATTTTGCAGCGTCAGGGCGAGGCCGTCGGGTCTGAGAATATCCCTGGCGCGCGCGATCGCGCTTTGGGTTTGATACGCCTTGACCACGACGATCATCAAGTCGGAATCCCTGCAATCGGCGGGATCGGCTGTGGCATTGACGCGCACGGCATTCAAACCGGCGGCCGATTCGCAGCGGATACCGTCGCGGCGGATTGCATAAATCCCCGCCTGCCAGGATCCCAGCAGCGTCAGATCCGCCTTGCCCGCCAGGCGCGAACCAAGCAGACAGGCGACTGCGCCGGTTCCGAGGAGGGTGACTTTCATTTCTTCTCCTCGATCAAACTTTGTATTTTCTCCCATTCCTCATCCGCCATATCCGTCGTGTGTTCCGCGCCCGGGAAGGTGTGGGATTCCACATCGGCGCGATAGGCCTGAAATGCGCGATCCATCTCTTCGAACAGGTGTGCATATTGCTTGACGAAGCGCGGCGTGAAGCGGTCGTAAAGCCCGAGCAGGTCGTTGGTCACCAGGACCTGGCCGTCGCACCCGTTTCCGGCGCCGATGCCGATGGTGGGGACCGTGAGGCGCTGGGAGACCAGCGCAGCAAGCCGGGCGGGGATGGATTCAAGCACGACCGCGAAGATACCGGCGTCCTCCAAGAGCAACGCATCCTCGAGGAGCCTGAGGGCGGATTCGGCGGATCGGGCTTGCGGCCGCATCCCGCCGAATTTGTTGACCGATTGCGGCGTCAGGCCGAGGTGCCCGAGCACAGGAATGCCTGCGTCAAGCACGGCCTGGATGGCGGGCAGCATTTCGCGCCCGCCCTCCAGCTTGACGGCTTCCATCCCGCCTTCCTGGAGAAATCGACCGGCGTTGCCGACCGCGTCGGCCGGGCTGACCTGATAGGAAAGGAACGGCATATCACCGATGAGGAGCGGGCGGGATGCGCCGCGCGCCACCGCTTTGCAGTGGTGGATCATCTCGTCCATGGTCACCGGAAGCGTGTTGGCGTACCCAAGCGCGACCATCCCGAGCGAATCGCCGACCAGGATCGAATCGATCCCGGCCCGATCGAGTGCGCGCGCGACAGGGTAATCGTAGGCGGTGAGCATCGCGATCGGCTCGGCTTTCTCCTTTTTCTGGCGGAAGTCGCGGACGGTGATTTTTTTATCCCGCTTTCGCGGGATTAGAATACCCCGCAGCTTGCTGCGCAGTTC
>CAZFPL010000016.1:0-18027 GCA_964521085.1 uncultured Anaerolineales bacterium
CGACGGCGGATACCCATGCCAGATCGGCCCAGGGTCCCGAAGCCATCGCCTCCCGCACGGCCGCGTGTGCCAACGCGGTTTTCCCCAGTCCGCCCAGGCCTTCGATGCTGATGATTTGGGGGCCTTGCGGATCGGTAAACCATTTTTCAATCTGTATCAGCGAGTCCTCAAAACCGAACAGTCGTTGAAAAGGGGATGGGGGAAGGTTGCGGCAGCGGTAATTGACTGCCTCCGCGCGGTGGGTCTCGGCTTCCTCCTCCATTTCGGCAAGCGTTTTGGCAAATTGCCGCAACGCCTGGGATTGCATCGCATATAGTCCGCTGCTCGAACGCCCCTGGTTAAGCGAGAGCTCCTGCATCGTCCGGCTTTCCCAAAACCTCTCCCGAAGGAGGGTAAACATATCCGGATATCCGGTTTTCAATTTTTCGAGTGCCTGGTCGAAGAGGGAACGCACACCGTCGGAGGAGATGACTGTATCTGCCGGCAAAAGATGAGGCAGGCATCTTTGCAGACGGCTGAAATCGGGCTTGGAATGGGGGTGAATCAACGCCCGCAGCGCGGCATGCACCTCGATGTGCAGTTTTTCCTTCTGGAGATTTTGTATAGGTTTCTGGGATGCTTCCATTGCTCACCTTATGCTAGGGTAATTACGAGAGCGATCCCTGCACCCGCGTGTTATGGCCGAATCCTTCGCCCATTATATGAAAACGCGCTAACGATCACAAGCGAGTGAGAATCGGGCCGGATTCGGGGAGCCAGAGGGAATTGCTTGTGAAATGGCAGCTGCTCTTCGGGTTGTCTGCTTCATCAGTCCGGAGGAGGCGACATGAATATTTGCGTCGCGAATTCGCGGATACAACGCCGTCCTCTTTTCTATGCGGGCTTGATTGCCTTGTTCCTCGCCGGATGCAATTTCCCCGTCCGAACCGCCGGCCAAGTGATCCAGCCATCACACACCGCATTTGCGCAGGACGATGATAGGCCTACGGTCTTCAGAGATTCCGCGACCGATACCCCGGGGGCGTCCACCCAGACCGATACCGAAGCGCCGGAGGAGACATCCACGCCGACGGCGACGATCGCCCATCTTACTGAGCCGGGAAATCCGGGGCCGGTCGAATGGTATGTGACCGACTACTCGTCGAAAAGCACCGCGGCGGAAAAGCGCGCCCCGGGCGGGGAGAATTACCAGTACAACCTGTTCGAGCGTCCATTCCTCGCGGCGGACATGCAATACCTGCCCGGGGTCGATATTCTTCGGGCGGATATGATGAAAAGCGGGGGGTGGTTCTACGTGACCATCCGATTGCAGGAAGAGCCGACGGCTGACGAGAAAGCGTCCGCGCGGTACGGAGCCGAAGTTGATGTGGATATCGACGGGCGGGGAGAGTATCTGATCTGGGCGGCGGCTCCCGGCGGAACGGAATGGACGACGGACGAGGTGCAGGTCTGGACGGATAAGAACAACGATGTGGGTGGGCCTGTGCCGGTGAAGTCGGACATGCCGGGGACAAGGGATGGATATGAGGAACTGAGCTTCGACCAGGGCCGCGGGGTGGATCCGGATGCAGCCTGGGCGCGGTTCTCGCCGGAGGATCCGAAGCGTGTGCAGGTTGCATTCAAACTGGCGACAATCGCGAACGATATCGAGTTCCTGTGGGGAGTCTGGGCGGATGCGGGAGTGAAACAGCCAGGCTGGTTCGACTACGACGACCACTTCACGACGGCCGAAGCGGGTTCGCCGCTTTCGAATAAGGCGGAATACCCATTGAAGGCGCTAGCGGCGTTGGATAACACCTGCCGGATGTCGTACGGATTCACGCTGCTGGGAACCGAACCGGGCGCTTGCTATATGCCCGTTCCGACAACAACCCCGACCCTGACGCCGACGTCGACGCCGACTTCGCCGGCGGAAATAGTATTTCGAGTAACCTCGGTTGAGGTATATGGACTGGTAATACAAAGGAATGACGCAGGTTGCATGAACTATGCGATTGTTGATGTAAGAGTAACCACAAATAAAGCCGGAACGGTGACCTATACCTGGGAGATACAGTATGACGGTGGCGCTTATACTCCCTCCGGATCAGCGCATACCGATCCGGTTGCGGGTGCGGGAACGCATACGCTGGGAAGTCTCGGAATAACTGTGGTCCCGCCTCATTCCTATAAAATTAGAGTACACGTATCTGCGCCAAATGATATTTATTCCAATGAGGTCGCGATCAACGCAACTTGCTCTTGATGACGCAAGACCATGCGGAGGAAAACACAACCGGGAATGACAATCCGGGAGCGGTCGATCAGGAGGCTAAACATACCATTGAAGGAAGAGGAAACCACAACGATCCTCTTCTCATGATGTGGAATTGCGCGGGACCGCGAGTGCACTCGCGGTCCCGCGCATAAAGGGAATTATTCCTTCGCGTCCCGGATGGGACGATACAGGAAAAAGCGAACCCGCTTGCCCGCCCGAGAAACCACGTTCATTCATTAATTAAATTGTCGGATGGGTTCTCCGGTGACCAGTGGATATCCGGCTTTCACCCAAGCCTGGATCCCGCCGGTCATACTGGTGACCTGGGTGTAGCCGGCTTCCTGGAGGATGTATCTGGCTTGGATGCTGCGCAGGCCGGAATTGCATACCGTGATGATCAACCGATCGTGGGGAAGCGCTTGCATAAGGGATGTCAGATTTTCGAGCGGCATTTGCAAGCTCTTCTCGATATGCCCCCCGACAAATTCTTCATATGTGCGGACATCCAGGATGATCGCGCCGCTGCTGATCTGTCTCCGGGCTTGTTCGGGGGAGATCTCCTCCGAAAACTGCCAGGGCAGGTACTCCCCCACCACGCTGACGACCAAAAGACCGATCGCAAAAACCGCCACCAGCAACAGGGCTGCCAACGACACCGTTCGGACGGATTTGTTTGTGGCGCCGGTATGAGAGGACGCCTTGGAATTATTGACGCGCCCGGGACGGGCGGCTGTTTTCGGCTTGTTGGTCTTGGCGGACCGGTCGGTCGAAGGAGACGGAACAGGCTTCTTGAGTGCTTTGGATCGTCGGGACATTTTCTCTCCGGATAGATGGATCTAGAATGGCAACCCCGTTATTATATCGAATGAATCCGATTCTTCAGAGGGTAGTGTAATTCCCCCATGCTTCTCCCGAAATTTCAACGCGGAGCAGGTTTTTCTGCCGGGGCGGAAAAAGCCGTTAATGGGCCCGGCCAAGGTATAATCATGCCTGTTGTATTCAAGCAACTCCTAGAAAGGCAACCTTAAAATGTCCGCCATCATCGGCGTGCGATTTCAAAAATTGGGAAAAATCTATCATTTCGACGCCGGCATTCACGCCGAATCGATCCATCCGGGTGATTACGTCGTCGTCACCACCGCTCGTGGCAAGCAGATCGGGCAGGTGGCTTGTTTCGTTTGCGATCCGCGCGCGGCGGAAGGCGAGCGCCGAATGATCGACCGGCCCGCCTCGGCGCAGGATTTGCTTGTCCAGCAATCGTGGAAGGAACGCGAGGAGGAAACCCTCGCGGTCGTCCGCGAAAGCGCCAAGAAGCATAATTTTCCAGGCGTTCGTTTTTTTGCCGTGGAGTTCGGGTACGACGGTTCCCATTTGACCGTGATCTATTCGACGGAAAGCGACGAGAAGCTGGATCTAAAACCGCTGCGAAATGAATTGGCGCACCGCTTCACCAGACAGCAGATCGAATTCCGCCAGGTGGGTCCGCGGGATGTCGCCCGTTTGCTGAGCGGGCTGGGCGCCTGCGGCCTCGAGCAGCGCTGCTGTGCGCAGTTCCTGGGCGAGTTCAATCCCATCTCGATCAAAATGGCCAAGGCGCAGGGCATCTCCCTTAATCCGGGAGAGATCACCGGAATCTGCGGGCGCCTCCGCTGCTGCCTGATTTACGAATACGATCAATATGCGGAAGCCCGGCTGAAGCTTCCGAAGCGGGGAAAACGCGTTCAGACTCCCCGTGGAATCGGCCGCGTAGCGGAGGTCTTCCCATTGCGTGACGGCGTTTTGGTGGATTTGGGCGAAGAGTGCGGCACTGCCGAATTCCGCCGCGACGAAATATCTCCGGTCGAGGATGCCTCCCCCGCCGCATCCCATGTGGAAAACGGGGAGAAGAAGGATTTGGAGGCGGGTTCGAACGAAAAGAACGGCCGGCCGCCGATAAAGTGACCGGATCCTCTCGACACCCGTTGCCGCAACAGGGTATCCAATGCCTTCGGTATTATCACAATTACTCCGCCGCCCGCCGGGATCCGGTTGGCTGATCCTATCCGGAGGATCCATGCCGGAAGACCTTGTCCAGCGCGCGCTGGCTTTGGTGGTCCATGCCGGAACCGTCGTGGTTGTCGTACCCTCTCCGGCGGAGCTTCCCGAAGCGGAAACCGCATTGCAGACCTGGACGGACATCTCCGGGTGGGACGGGCGTTGCGTCGATTGCGAATCCTCCGAGATCCTGGAGGACGCGCTTTCCGAGGCGGCACTCGTATTGCTCCCGGATCTTGCGGATCCGAAGACATACGCGCTGGCCCTGGGACAGACCGACGCATGTGAATTCCTCCTGGCCGCATTGGATGCCGGAGTCGTGATCGTCGCCGAAGGGCCGGCCGCGGAAGCCCTGGGGGAGGAGATCACGGAGTCGAAAAATGGATCCGGCGCCGGGCATCCCGAAAGCCCGGCGGTGAACTGGCTGCCGGGTGCCATCGTGCGTACACACTTTTCCGAAGGGCATGCACCCCCTTTCTTATCCAAACGGAAAGACCGGTTTCGCATCGGTCTTCCGGAAGAGGTATCGATCGCATTGGGGCCTGCGGAGGAGCGGGAGATTTGGGGCGGCGGGAAGCCCACCATCACATTCCTGAAGTGGTGGAAAGAATGAGCCAAACCCTCGGACCGGGATTCTCTCCGCAGCGTGTCGTCTCCCTTCTTCCCTCGATGACCGACAGCATGATCGCGCTTGGTCTGGGCCGCTTTCTGGTCGGCGTTACGGATTCATGCCAGCTGCCTGAATCCGCCGCGGGAATTTCACGGGTGGGGGAAGCGGAGAACCCGAGGGTCGCCGACATCATCGCTCTACAGCCGGAATTGATACTCGCCGGCGAAGAGGAGAATCCGCAGAGCCAGATCAAGGCATTGACCGAAGCCGGCCTGCGTGTCTGGGAGATCTCTCCGCGCTCGGTACGGCAGGCGCTTGCGAACCTGCGCGATCTCACCCTGATGTACGCGTCGGAATCGACGCTGCAAACCGTTGTCTGGCTGGACCGTGCGGTGGATTGGCTGGAAGGATCCCGTCCGGAACAATCCGTACGGGTGTTTTGCCCGCGTTCGCGGGAAGGGCCGGTGGATAATCCGGCCGGATGGGTGACCATAAATGGGGATACCTATACCGGCGATCTGCTTTCCCTGTGCGGGGCGGAAAATATTTTCGCCGCCAGGGATTCCAGCCGGCATCCGCGGGTGTCGCCCGAGGAAGTCATCGCCGAAGCCCCCGACATTATCCTTTTACCGGGAGAACCGTTCCCCTTCACCCAGGAAGATGCGGCCGCAATTCGAAAACGCATGCCGGAAATTCCGGCGGTGAAAGCGGAACGGATTTTTTTGGTGGATGGAAGGCTTTTATTCTGGGCCGGGACGCGTGTGGGCGAAGCGATCCGGTCGCTTCCGGCTTTGCTGCTTGGCAGGGGATGAAGGGAAGGCGGAATGAAATCCAACGTGATAGACGGCTCCTCTATCCGCATAATCTCATTATGGGGAATTCTCCTCCTTTTGGCGGTGATCAGCCTGGGGGTGATGACCCGTGGAAACATCCAATTCGCCGAACAGAATCCCGGCGGATCGGATTTTCTCGTGGCGTGGGAAGGCATGCGATCCGTTCTGCAGGGGGACAGCCCGTATTCGGAAGAGACCGCGGAAAGAATCCAAAAGCGCTGGTACGGAAGGCCGGCGCTGCCCGGGGAGAACCAAATGCGGGTTCCGTATCCCCTGTACTCGCTGTTATTTCTCGCGCCGTTGTACCTGACGGCGGATTATTCCGCCGCCCGTGGAATCTGGATGACCATTGTGGAGCTGGCGACGATGGGTTTCGCGCTGGCAAGCATCCGTTTATCCGGAAGGAAATGGGCGCGGTGGCAGGTGATCGTCTTCCTGTTATTTTCCCTGCTTTGGTATTTCGGATTGCGGGCAATCATCAACGGGAACGTCGTCATCCTGGTCGCTTTCTTCCTGGCTGCCGCGCTCGTTTGCCTGCAGAAGAAATGGGATTGGGCGGCGGGTATCCTCTTGGCTTGCAGCACATTCAAACCGCAAATAGCGCTTTTCCCGATCGTATGCTGCCTGCTGTGGCTGGTCATGACACGCCGCTTCCGTCCCATCCTCGCGTTTCTGGCATCCATGCTGGTTTTTATCGGAATCGGCTGGATGCTCGTCCCGACATGGATAGCGGACAACTGGAGGGAGGTCTCAGGCTACCCGTCCTATAATCCGCCGGGAAATCCGGAGAGTTCGCTGCGGAAGATGTTTGGAGTGGCGGGATCCTGGATGGGGATCGCGCTGTCCATCGCCGTATCGGCGGCCATTGGATTCCTCTGGCTCCGCCTGCGAAAAGCCGATGAAAAAAAGTTCCTCGAAATCCTCTCGCTGTCATTGATCCTGGCGCCGCTTTGCGGGATGCAAACAGATGCCGGGAATCAATACATACTTCTCCTGCCCGTCGCCGGGTTGCTGCTGCGTCCGGATGATCTGCCCTCCGGATCCCGTCCCCGGTTCATCCTCTTGGCGCTAATTCTGTTTTTCGGTTTATGGGGGATGTTCCTGCTTACGGTGCGGTACGAGACTCAGCCTGTGCAGCATCCCATGATGCTGTTTCCGCTGCCCTTCTTCCTGTTGGGGATCTGGTTGTGGGATGCAGCGCGTTCCCGCCGCAAGAAAATCACGGCGTCTTGAGCGGTCAGGATTGCCGCGTGCCCAGCGTGTGCAGCAAAAGAAAATTCGGCGGGCCGTGAAGCTCCATCGGCAGGGAAGCGACGAGGACCACCTGTTCCCCTTTCTGCACCGGCCCGGATTCCAGCAGTGCGGCTTCCACATGCCCCACCATCGTCTCCACGGATTCGGCCGGGTGTACCAGTGCGGGAATCACGCCCCACAGCATGGACAACCGGCGGTAGGTTTCCGGATTGGGCGTGAAGGCCAGGATCGGCGCATGCGGTCTGGCCTTCGACATCAGTCTGGCGGAACGCCCCAGCTGTGTAAAGACTGCAATCGCCTTGACGTTGCGATCCCTTGCCAGTTCCGCGGCGGCGTGCGCCAGCGCCGTGGGATGATCCTTCGGTTCTCCGGAAAGATATCCCTTCCAACGCCCCCATTCCTCCAGATGATCCTCCGCTTCCAGGAGAATCGTCGCCATCATCTTGACCGCCTCCACTGGATACGCCCCCACCGCCGTCTCGCCGGAGAGCATGACCGCATCGGAGCCGTCGAACACGGCGTTCGCGACGTCGGAGACTTCGGCCCGGGTGGGCTGCGGATTGACGATCATGGATTCCAGCATCTGGGTTGCCGTTATCACCATTTTCGATTTTTTATTGGCGGATTCGATGATTTGTTTTTGGATCACGGGAACGTCTTGAAGTGAAATTTCTACGCCCAGGTCGCCGCGCGCCACCATCACACCGTCGGTGGCGTCCAAAATGGCATCCAGCTGTTCGACGGCTTCCCGCCTTTCCAGCTTGGCGATCAGCGGAAGATTGACCTTGGTGGGATCGGTTTGGCGTATGAAATCGCGGACTTCAGTGACATCCTCCGGCTTCCGCACGAAGGAGATCGCCACCGCGTCCACGTTCTGCTGAAGGCCGAATATCAAATCCTGTTTGTCTTTTTCCGTCAGGGCGGATACCGACAGGCGGACGCTGGGGAGGTTGATCCCTTTGTGCGGCATGAGAATCCCGGCTTGTTCCACCCGGGTAAAGATATCCGTATCGCGCACGCGGTCGACCCGCAAGCGGATCCGGCCATCGTCGAGAAGGAGGAGATCGTCCGGGCGGATGTTTTGCGGAAGCGGACTCCAGGTGACCGAGACTTCCTGTTCGTCCCCGGGCACGCTCCGCGATGTGAGAGTGAAGGATTGCCCCTCCTTCAGGACCGCCTGTTTATCCCGCAGGACGCCGGTTCTGATTTTTACTCCCTGCAGATCCTGCAGGATGGCAATCGGCCGGTGCACCCGGTCGGATAACTCGCGAATGATCCGGATGCTGCGGGCATGGTCTTCACACGATCCGTGGGAGAAATTCAATCGCGCAACGTCCATCCCGGCTTCGATCATTTGCCGGATGGTATTTTCCTCTTGGGATGCCGGACCGATCGTGGCGATGATCCGGACGTGGACGTACGATAAAAATCCTTCAGCCATGGGTGACTCTCGATTTCGTATCAGAGATGATAAAGTTCGTGCGCTTTGCGGGCGAGTTCTTCGCGGAATTCCGGATGCGCGATGTCGATCAGCGCCCGGGCCCGCTGGCGGATGTTCTTTCCATACAGCTGCGCCGCGCCGAATTCCGTGACAATGGTGTGAATGTGGTTGCGGGTGGTGGTGACTCCGGCGCCGGGGGTCAGGGTGGGCACGATCTTGCTGATCCGCGATCCGTCCTTGCGCACGATTATCGAGGGCAGGGCGATGATCGCGCGGCCTCCTTTGGAGCGGGAGGCGCCGTAGATGAAATCCAGCTGTCCTCCCACGCCGGAATAGAACCTCGTCCCGATGCTGTCGGCGCAGACCTGGCCGGTCAGATCGACCTCGATCGCCGAATTAATCGCCACTACATTGTCGTTGCGGGAGATGATGAACGGATCGTTCACGTGCTCGATCGGATGCAGTTCCACGAAGGGATTGTCGTCCACGAAATCGAACAACCGCCGCGTGCCAATCAGGAATGCGGCGACAATCTTGCCCCGGTGGATTATCTTCCGTTCGTTGGTGATCACGCCGGCGTCGGATAACTCCACCACGCCGTCGGATATCAATTCCGAGTGGATCCCGAGGTCTCTTTTATCGCCCAAATGGCGCAGCACGGCGTTGGGAATTTCTCCGATCCCGGCCTGCAGGGTCGCGCCGTCTTCGATCAGGGGTGCGATGAATTCGGCGATTTTCAAACTGATCTCGTCCGGCTCGCCCATCGAGATCTCGGATAGCTCGTAATCAACGGGGACAAGGTAGTCGATTTTTGAAATATGCAGCAGGGTGTCGCCGAGAACGCGCGGCATGCGTTCGTTCACTTCGGCCATCACCAGATGCGCGAACGATGCGGGGGTTTTCACCATGCCGCTTTCCACGCCGAGGCTTACAAAACCGTGGGAATCGGGTGGGCTGACGTGCAGCATCGCGGCATCCAGGGAGAGGTGGCCTTTCCGGTACAAATCCGGCATTTCCGAAAGGAAAACCGGAGTGAAATCCGCCCGCCCATCGTTGACGGCCTTGCGGACGTTGTCGCTGATGAACATGGTGTTCACCCGTAGATGCCCTGCCATCTCCGGCGAAACGTAATCCTCCGGGCAAACCGTCAGCATCTGATCGATTTCCACGTCGTGGATCTTCGGCGCGCGCCGGACAAGTGCTTCGAGCAGGATTTTGGGAACCGAGCAGTTGCCGCTCATATACACGCGATACCCGTTTTGGATGGTCTCCACGGCCCGGTCGCCGTCCACCACCTTATGCGGATAGCGTGTTTTCCAGTCACTGATCATTAAAGATGATTCCTCCCGGATCGGCCGCAGATCCCAAGCGCGGCCTGAAATGTCCCAGCGGTCATATCAGATCCAAGGCATTTGATATCGGCGGGGTCCAACGATCGGACCTAAGACCCCGGTGCGAGCAAATCCGCCAGGATGGCTTTCTGGGCGTGCAGACGGTTTTCCGACTGCTGGAAAATCAGGGATTGAGGTCCGTCGGCGACTTCGTCGGTGATCTCCTGCCCGCGGTGAGCCGGCAGACAATGCAGGACGATGGCCTGCGGTTTGGCTTTCCGCAACAGGGAGGAATTCACCTGATAGCCGGCGAATGCCTTCTCCCGCCGCGCGGTATCCGCTTCCTGGCCCATGCTGATCCAGGTATCGGTGTACACCACGTCCGCTCCCGCCGCAGCCTGTTCGGGTTCCGTGCAGAGAGTGATCCGGCATCCACTGGCGCCGGCATCTTTTTGGGCTTGTGCGACGATGGAATCCGGGAGCGCAAAGCCCTTCGGAGAGGCGATCGTGAAATGCACTCCCAATTTTGCGCATATGATCAGCAGCGACCTGGCCACATTGTTCCCGTCGCCGATGTATGCCAGCGTTCGTCCGCGTACGTCCGAAAAGTGCTCCTGGATGGTCAGGAGATCGGCCATCGCCTGACAGGGATGGCAGTCATCCGAAAGACCGTTGATCACCGGAACCCGGGAAAAACGCGCCAGCTCCAGGACCATGTCGTGGGCGAATACGCGGGCCATGACCGCATCCACGTACCCTGAAAGCACGCGGCTGACATCCGCAGTGGATTCCCGCTGACCGAGTCCGACTTCATTTTGGGAAATGTAGATCGCGTCGCCCCCCAGGTGAAGCATTCCCATCTCGAACGAAACCCGCGTGCGCAGGCTGGGTTTTTGAAAAACCATTCCCAGCACTTTTCCCTGCAGGATCGGACGGTTCCCGCCTTCGGCGTGTTCCTTTTTCAACCGTACCGCCAGTTCGAGCAGGCGGCGGATTTCAGCGGTTGAAAAATCATTCAAACAAAGGAAATGTCGAACCATGCACCACCTCATTCGCGCCGGAGCAACGGCAAAGCGGGGCAAGTATAGCACATGCGGTTCGGGAATCCCTTTATGCGCGAGAGAAAAAGAAATCCTTCGCGGTTTCGCAGTTATCGTTGCGGCGAGCGGGGACAGAGAATGCTTATGGGAACGGGGGAGGGGCTTCGGAAGATTGCGCGACGGGGGATTTTTCCACGGCCGGCGGCGTCGAGGGCGGCAGAGGGGGCAGAGCGCCGGACGCCAATGCTTCACGCACGAGTTCCTCCGGAGATTTCGGATGCAGCCATGCGAGCCAGCCGGCCCCCGGAGCCAGACGTGTGGGAATGGGACGTTCGCGGATCCCCAGTACGACGCTAAACGCCATGAGGAATCCACCCATCCATTGGGCCAGGCTGAGTTGTTCCTTCAAAAGGAAGATTCCGAAGAAGACCGTCACCAGCATTTCGCCCAATCCAAGCAGCGAGGTTTGCAAACCGCCGATGTGCTTCACGCCGACGAACAGCGTAAGTCGGGAGAAGAAAATCGCCAGGGTCATCCCGCCCAAGGCCAGCCAGGAGATTTCTGAATGCGGTTGCGCGAACGACGAGTTGAATAAAAGCATGGGCAGCAGCACGGCAGCGGATGCCACGAGGGTGTAGAAGGTCACCGTCGGCGCGGGGACTTCGTACAACACGCGCTGGTTGATCGGGAGATGGAGGGCATAAAGCGCGGACGACGCCAGCATCAGCAGGACGCCGATCAGATCCACCCGGTGTTCTCCGGTGGAGGTTATCAACACAATCGCCGGGATGGCGATTGCCAGACGGACGACGCTGAGACGGGAGGGCTGATACCCGTCGAGCAGTAAAAACAAGGCGACAAATCCGGGATAGAGCGAATAGATGATGGCTCCCATTCCGGTATCGATCCGGGTGATCGCACTGTAATAGAACAACGCTCCCAGTGCATTGATCCAGCCCGCCAGAAGGCATCCGATCAACCCCATGGGATATATTTGAAGCAGGGACCTTTTGGAGAAGAAAATGATCAGGAAGAGAAGCAGGGCGGCGCCGAGAGCCCGCAGGCCGACGACTTCCACCGGGAAAAAACCTCCGGAGAAGGCGGTCTTGCCGAGGGTCGGGGAGATCCCCAGAAAGAAGGCAGAAGAAAGCGCTGCGGCAAGGCCGGTGCTTCGGCTGGTCCAGCTTCGTTTCATCCGAGGAACCTCACGAAAGGTGAATCCATCCGCCGATCGGAATCGCGGACCTCATTCCAACGCCTTATTGATTTCCGAAAGCAGTTCGTCGTCGAGGAAGGTGCCTTTCTGCAGCAAGCGTTGTATCTGTCCGCTCAGCCGGCGGCGCTCCTCCGGCACCAACATCTTCGCCGTCACCACGACCACGGGAATGGTCGCCAAGGCGGGATCTTTTTTCAGCAGTTCTATCAAACCAAACCCGTCCAAATCGGGCATCATCAGATCCATTACGACCAGATCCGGTTTCTGCTGGCGTATGAATTCCAGCGCCTTCGGGCTCTCCGATATCTCGCTGATTTCAAATCCGCCCCGCGCCTGCAAAATCCGCCGGATCAGCCGGGTGGAATTAGGATCGTCGTCGACGATGACCACTTTGCGCAGCCGGAAATCCAGACGGTTCAACGCAGCCAGCAGGCCTTCGCGCGGCATCTCGATCTCGGTGGTTCCGGGAAGCGATACTTCCGTCTCCCATCCCTCCCCGAGAATCTCCCGGTCGATCGGCAGCGTGTGCCCGGAGGCGTTGACCACGACGATATCCTCGGAGTGAATGGTTCCTTGGCGGACGAGCTTGAACAGGCCCGCAAATGCCACCGAGGCCGCGGGTTCCAATGAAATACCCTCCATCTTGGCGACGATGTGCGTCGCCCGGAAGGCTTCCTCGTCGGAGACGGTTTCAAACGCCGCCCGGGCGCCCGGCCGGGTGAGTTGGTCGCGCAACAATTGATACGTGCGTCCGGGATCGCCGGTGGAGAGCGTGGAGATATTGGTGACGGGTGACGCCACGACATCGGGGTGATCCATACCTTGTTTCCAGGCCGAGGCCATCGGAGCACAGCCTTCGACTTGGATCGCTGCAATCCCCGGAATTTTGGACACCAACCCGAGAATTTGCAGTTCTTCAAATCCTTTTAATACACCCATCGGACCCATGCCGCCGCTGACGGCCTGGATGTACCAATCCGGAGTTCTCCAAGGAGAGGATTTCAACTTCCCGGTGCCTGTGAGTGTTGATCCCAGCAGCGGGGTTAATTGTTCGGCCAGTTCGAAGGCGATGGTTTTCATCGCCTCGACGGGCGTGACGCTGCGGGTTCCCTGGTCGATGAAGATGCCTTTCCGTTTGGCAAATTCAGCCGCCACCTGTTTGGTGTGGTCGTAGGTTCCCGTCACCTTGATGACTTGGGTGCCGTAGATAGCGACTTCCTGCATCTTGGCCGAGGGGACCATGCTTGTCAGGAACGCCCAGAGTTTTATACCGGCTCTGGCGCAATAGGCGGCGTAGGATATGGCGACGTTACCGGTGGACGCGACGACGGCTTCCTGAATCCCGGCTTCCTTCAATGCCGCGACCGTAAGCGCCGCCTGGCGGTCCTTGAAAGAGGCCGTCGGTCCCTGCCGTTCATCTTTGATGAAAAGATTCGGCAGACCGAGCATCAATCCCAAATTCGGAGCGTGGTGCAACGGGGTGCCGCCCTCTCCGAGCGTAACGATGTTGGCCGCGTTGGAAATGGGGAGCAGGTCCAGGTAGCGCCAAAAGTGAAACGGCCTTTCCCGGAGTTGCAAGGCGAAGGTCTTGGCGAGAGTCTTGTAATCGTAACGGGCCTGGCGCCAGCCGCTGTTGCATTTTGGGCACAGGGATACTTTGGGGGAATACGGATATAAAGTCCCGCAATCGATGCACTCCACCACGAAATGAGCGGCCATGATGTCTCATCCTATTCGTTGTATACACCCAGCCGGATCCGTGCGTTGGAAGGGTCGGACCCGGCCGGGGAATTAGGCTGTCTTTTCGGGCGGAAGCGGTGTGGTAGAGCGCTTCGATTCCAAGGGAAGCGGGGTGGTGGAAGGTTTCCGTTCCAAGGGCAGCGGCGATGTGGAACTCTTTCTCTCGCCGGCCAGCGGGGAGGTGGATTTCTTCCCCTCCAGCGAAAGCGGGGAGGTCCCGGGAATTCCCTTGTGTTCATACAGCTTCAACGCGCGGGCGATGCTCTCGAGCAGGTCGTGCTCGGAGAATTGCTCCTTCCGCAGAATGGCCTGCGCCTGGTGGGAAATGCTTTCCATCTGTTCGGGGCTCATATCCGCCGCGGAGAGAACGATGACCGGGATGGCGCTTGTCTTTTGGTTCGCGCGCAGGGAGGAGAGCACTTCGAACCCCGCGGATCCGGGCAGTTGGAGATCCAGAATGATCAGATGGGGCTGATCGGCTTCCGCCCGTTCCACTCCGGTTTTCCCCTCCGCAACCATTCGAATCGAGAAGCCGCTGAGCTTTTCCAGGATGCGCTGCACGATCTGGGCTTCTTCGGGGTTGTCCTCTATTACAAGGACGTTGTAGGCTTTCCGTTCGGGTTTGTCCAGCTTCTCCAGGGAAGTCACCAGATCCGCTTCCAGGATCGGTTTCACCAGATAGTCGGCGGCTCCCAGGCTTAGGCCGCGTCCGCGATCCTCCGTAATGGTGCACAGGATGACCGGCAGCGGGCGGGTGACGGGATCGGATTTCAACTGCGCCAACACCTGCCATCCATCCGGAGAAGGCATGTTGACGTCCAGAAGGATCACATACGGGCGCAGTTCGCGTGCCATGGGAACCGCGCGGGCGCCGTCCGAGAGTTCGACGATCGTGTATCCGCGGGGTTCCAGGTAACGGCGGTACAGCTGAACGACGCCGGTCTCATTTTCCACGACCATGACGTTCTTTCGGCTGACGGCGGATCCCGCCGTTTCCGCCACCGGCGCAGCCTTCGGCTGCAGCGCGGGTATGGTGAAATAGAATGTGGAACCTTTTCCCAGAATCGAATCCACCCAGATCCGTCCACCGTGCATTTCGATAAGGCGCTTGCAGATCGAGAGGCCCAACCCCGTGCCGCCGGTCCGGCGGGTGGGGGAGGCGTCGACTTGCGAGAACTCCGTAAACAATTTCGGGAAGTGGTCGGCAGGAATACCCGAACCGGTGTCGGATACGCTGACGACGATCTCCGGATAGTTATCGGGATTGGTTTGCAGCTTGGCTTCGATCACAATGCTGCCGGATTCGGTGAATTTGGAGGCGTTCGAAAGCAGGTTCAGCAGCACCTGACGGGCGCGGATCGGATCGGCGCGGGCCAGCGGCAGGTCGTCAGGAATATATTGCGACAGTCGGATAGGCTTGTCTTTGATCAATCCCAAAGCGGTCGAAGCCACGCTTTGGATCAGGTTTCGCATATCCACTTCCTCAAATGCCAATTCCATCTTTCCGGCGTCGATTCGGGATATGTCAAGAATGTCGTTGATCAATCCCAGCAAGTGCTGTCCGGCATTATGGATGGCGGTGAGGTCCTGGTTTTGAAGATCGGTGATCGGGCCGTCGATCCCTTTCAGAATGACCCGCGAGAAGCCGATGATGGAGTTGAGCGGTGTTCGCAGTTCGTGGCTCATGTTGGCCAGGAATTGCGTCTTCAACCGGTCCGCTTCGCGCATTTCCTTGAGGGCTTCGCGCTCCACTTCGTAGGATCGGGCGTTATCGAGTGCGACAGCCACCTGGTCGGCCAGGGATTGCAGTACTGCGATATCCGCCGGCAGGAAGGCATTTACCCGCGAAACGTGGATGTCGAGCGCTCCCAGCATGCGATCGCCGATTTTAAGCGGCAGCGCCAGCTGGGTTTTAGTTTCCGGCAGGGTGGGATAAGCGCGGTAGTTGGGATCTTTGGAGGTATCCAGCGCGGCGTAGGGTTTTCCGTTTTCGGTCACCTGTCCGATGATCGTCCGGGAACCCACGGCGATGCTGTGCTTGGCTTCCTTCATTTGCACGCCGGGCTGGCCGGTGGCTTCCCGGACGACCGCATACTTGCCCTGCTCGTCGAGCAGGTAGATGGCGGTGTGGTAGAAACCGAACCGTTCCCGCAACAGGTTGACCGCGCGGGAAAGCAGGGTGCCGGTTTCCAACGTCGAGGTTGCGAGGCGGCTGACTTCGGCCGCGATTTCCAGCTGCTGGGCACGCCGCTGAGCTTGGTTAAGCAGGCGGTAGTTGTCAAGCGTCATCGAGAGTTGGGCGCCGACTGTTTCGAGGAACCGCACTTCGCTGTGCGAGAAGGGGTTTGCAAGGCGGCGCACGGCTTGGAGAATACCGATGTTCTCCCCGCGGACGCGCAATGGGACGGCGACCATCGAGGCAATCGCGAGATCGGCCAGGACCGGACGCACCATCCCCGACAGGCGGTCGTCGTCTTGCGCGTGATTGCTTACCACCGTCTGCCCGCTCTGCAGCAGATCGAAGAAGGGATACAGCACGCCGGGGAAGCGCGTTCCGTCTTCCACCGAGGGCTGGTCTGCATCGGCCATGTGGGCGACTTGCTGTACGTAGGTCTGTCCGGTCTCTTCGCCGAATAACTGAATCGAGATGCTGTTCAACGACACGGCGGTCCTGCATGAGTCGAGCGCTTCATGCATCAACTGTTCTTCGCCGCTGGCCTTCTGCAGGCGCTGCGAGGTTTGGAACAAGGTGACTGCTTCACGAAGAGCCTGTTCCGTCTGGTTGTGCAGGCGGGCGTTTTGAATGGCGGTCGACGCCTGCGCGACGATGGTTTCCGAGAGGCGCAATTCTTCGGATGTGAAGCTTCGGCCTTCTTCCAGCAGGTGCATGCCCACCAGGCCGATCGTATTGCCTTCGGCGACGAGCGGTAGCAGAACCAGCGAGCGGGTTCGGTGCTCGTGCTTTTCACCCGGGAGCAGCGGCCGCAGGGGGTTTTCACTCACGCCGGTAAAGATCGTCGGTCCGCGTTCCACAATTGCTTTTTGCAGAATGGGCGAATCCTTTACCGAAACGAAAATCGTCGGGCTGGAACGATCCATGCGGCCGGGCTGATCGCTCACCAGCGTCAGGGTCGACTTATCCTCGCTCAGCAGGGAGATGCTGGCGTGGCCCAGCGTAAGCGCGCGGGCGAGCTCGGACGCGATGGTATCCAGGCTGGTCAACAAATCCAACGAACCGGCGACCGAAGAAACCACGCGGTTGACCAGCGCGAGCTCCTGCGTACGGGCGGCGGCCTGATGGAACAACCGGGCGTTCTCAAGAGCCAGGGCCAGCTGGTCGGTGATTTCCTCCGCCAGCATCCGGTCTTCTTCCGTCCAATATCGTTTCCCCTCTTCGTCCCGGAATTCCAGAACGCCCAGAACCTGATCCTGAAGGCGGATGGGAACGGCCATGACCGATGAAATGTCGTCGTCCCCGTCTCCCCCCGGTTGGGAGATGACGAGTTCTCCGCTGGTAAGGGCTTTCTGCGTTTCGGGAGTGTTGTAAACATCCAGCCGCTGCAATCCACTCATATCGTCATGGAAGAGAACCGGCTGGACGGAGAATGGAGCCGCCTGGGATGTGGCGGCCAGACTGCGCAATGACAACGGACCGGTGCCCTTGAACGGAGGCAGGGGTCCGGATTTCTTCGGCGGTTGTGGAAGGGAGGGCGCCGGAGAAATTTCGGCCGGAAGTGAAAGCGCGGCGGTAACGGATTTGGTTTCCGAGGGAGGAGATTTAATGAGATCCTGCAATGCAGAGATCAGAGGCCTCGGGATCGGTATGGTGGCAGGCGATGGAATCTCCGGCGCGGGCACTGCCGGTTCGACGGCCGGGATTGCCGAATCCACCGGCGCAGCCTGGGCTACGGCGATTGCGGGCGCTGGTGGAATGACCGGTGGAAGAATGGGACCGGTCGAAGGTTTTTCCGCCGGAATGGTCGCAGCGGGCGGAGGTACGACCTCTGCGGGTTTCATAAAGACCGATTCGAACTCTACTTCCGGAGAAGGGACAGGCTTTTCCACTGCGGGAGTAACAGGAAGGAAGGATGGAGGAACAGGAACAGCCTCTTCTTCCATGGCAATAGGTTGGATCGGTGCAGGCGATTCTTTTTGAACCGGTTCGATCTCAGGCGGGACAACCGATGGTTCCACAATTTCCGCTTCTGTTTCGGTGATTTCCGCTTCCAGAAGCGATGGAACAGATTCCAAATCGGAAGGGATCGGTTCTG
>CAZFPL010000016.1:18127-64740 GCA_964521085.1 uncultured Anaerolineales bacterium
ATTTCCGCTTCCAGAAGCGATGGAACAGATTCCAAATCGGAAGGGATCGGTTCTGCGGCGGGCGCTTCGGGTGAGACGGCTTTATCCCGTTCGGATATTTTTCTTAAGGAGGGAGCGATCGAAGGCAGTAATTCCTCCAGGGAGGGCCTTCGCATGTGTTTCCCGGAATCGGCAAGGGCAGCCGAATCTAAGAGGCTGGTGATGCTTGGAATAGTCCGGTGTTCCGGAAGCGGTTTGGTCGGTTTTTTCTTTGGAGGAGCCGCAGGCGCCGGCGTTGCCATCTCCGGTAATCCTTTGGTGACCCGCTTTCGAGGGGCAGGTCTTGCCGGAGTCTCCACAAAAGGCGCGAAGGCGGTTGTGAACAGCGGGGTGGTAATTCGCCTCTTGGGCACGATCGCTTCGGGAGCCTCTTCCTCCTTGGCGGACACCGGCGGTGCAAACGGTTTGGTAATCCGTTTTTTCTGAGGAGTGGCCGCAGGGACTTCCGGCAGGATGGCAGCTGCCTCGGTGAGGATGGGTTTAGTGGGACGTTTTTTCGGAGCAGCCGAGACGGGAGTTTCTGTGAAGACGTGTGCCGCAGTCGTCACGATGGGTTTAGTGGTGCGCTTCTTCGGGGCAGCCGGAACGGATACTTCTGAAATGAGGGGTTCCGACACACCCGCGACAGGCTTGGTGACGCGCTTTCTTGGAGTTGGAGCCGAAGGAATTTCCGGCTCGGAGGGAATTGAGATAACGGCGCGTGGTTTGGTGATCCGTTTTTTCTGCGCAGCCGTGGCGGAAATTTCCCCGAAGGCAGGCACAACGGCAGACGCGGCGGGCCTGACGGTACGCCGTTTGGGAGTGGGAATAGACGGAATCTCAATCGGGGAAACCGTCGAAATGGACGCCGCTGGTTTTGTGATACGTTTCTTCACAGGGGGAACCGCTGTTTCGGCGATCTTTGATGTTTTTGTGGAAATCGCCTCCCGCGTTTGGGCGGCCGCGGTCGGCTTCCGGAGTAAAGTAACCTTCTGGGCGCCGGGAATGGCTTCCAACAGCCCGTGCTCCACCGCTGCTGCGGAGGGTGTTTTCTTCACAGTGATAGGCCGCGCTTTAACAGCCGCTGCGGCAGCCCGGGATGAAGGCTCCGATGGGAGAAGGACGGGTGCGGCAATGATCCGTTGTGAGGCGCGCTTGGCCGCGGGCGCGGCCGATTCCTCCCGGGAGACTGCGGCGGGTTTCCGAATCTTGCCGCCCGTGTGTACGGGAGCCGCCGATTGCAGCACTTGAACGACCGCGCGATAGGTGGATGGCTGGCCTTCCTCATCCATCCGCGGAAGGGCGTTCATCAGAAGCAGGATCATCGATCCGTTGCGATGATTGGCGGTCAGGAACAGATTGTCGATGGGGTCGCCCGAGTCGATGGCCGCGCGTAATTTCTTCGCGGATTCCGGAAGCAGCCCGCACTCTTCCATGGGGCGTCTCTGGGCTTGCGAAGCACGCAGCCCGAGAAGGGGAAATATTTCATCCGAGCACCAAAGGCTGTTGCCCTCGGTGTCGAATTCCCAAACCCAGCCGCTCGGAGAGGAAGCAGACTCGCTCGTTCGGCGGGGTTTCCTCTGGGGCGCAGCCGGGGTTTCGGGTTCCGAGACTCCGGAAAAGAGAGTCTCAAGCTGGCTGAGCGATCGCTTGATGGACATATTCTTCCAACTCCTGAGCCAGCGCGCGGTATTGCATCGCCGCTCGGCTTTCGGGGGCATACTGGGTGATGGGTTTTCCAACCACAGGACATTCACGCAATTTGGTGTCGTTTTCGATGGCGGTGGTGAAAACCGCATTGCCGAACGCGGATCGGATTTGCTCCTGCAAGGTTTGATGCACGCGTGTCCGGCCAAGCATCGTGATGAGTACGCGGTAACGCAGGGAGGGATTCGACCGTTGACGGATATTGCGGATCAAATCCAACATCTCCCGCAGGGAATGAGCGGAGAAGAACTCGCACTGGGTGGGGATCACCAGGAGATGCGCTGCGGTGAGGGCATTGATTGTCAGCGCGCCCAGGGAGGGCGGGCAATCCAGAAGCACAATGTTGTACATGTTGGTTTTTGCCAACGCTTTCCGAAGCAGATGCTCGTAATTCTGACGAACATACAAGAACCGTTCAACCAACAGCATTTCTCCGGACGCCGGGATAATATCCAATCCCGGGACGCTTGTTTCGCGGGATACACTCATCGGGGAGGCGTTTCCCAGAAGGAGGTCGGCTACCGATCGGCGGGTTTGCACCGGCTGGATTCCCAAGCCCAGCGTCAGATTGGCCTGGGGATCCAAATCCACCAGCAGGATTTCCTGACCGCTTTCGGCAAGCGCGGCGCCAATGGAAAGCGCAGAAGTGGTTTTGGCGACTCCGCCTTTTTCATTGGCGATTGCGACGATGGTTGTCATAATCCGGATCCTATTCTTCGATCAATCATCCTTCTGATATGCAAACACGCGTTTGTCTATGCAGACGGCACTCCTTTGCCGTCATGACGCGCCCGTGCCGGGACTTCCTTTGGGTTCCTCAATCTTCGCGGGCCGGATCGGTCCGACCATGACGGTCCCGCTCGAGATACCGAGTGCGCGGCGAAGTTCGCTGACGGCCGTCTGGAGGATGGACGAAATGTCGTTCGTGGACCGGATCCGGCTGGTGATTTCAACCACTTTTCGCTCCCGTTCCGCACGGTGGGAGACTTGGCTGAACAAGCGGGCATTTTGAACCGCGACCGCCAATTGGCCGGAGAGTGTCTGCAGGATGGCGATCTCATCCTCTCCGAAGGCATTCGATTTAGCGGAATGGATATCCAGCACACCGATGATGCGGCCGGCGACGATCAGCGGGATTGCACACTCCGATTTCGTTTCCGTCAGGAGCGGATCCGCCTGATAGTAGGTGTCCTTTTCCAAGTGATTGGCGGCGTAAATGGATCCTGTCGACAGCACATGGCCCACGATGGAAGGAGAAGCGGTGGTGACGGATGTACGGCGCTCGACCAATTCGGAATCGGCCTGCCCGGAGGCGGCGTAGGCGCTGGCAAATTGATCCTGCTCATCCATCAGGTACACCGCGGCGTGCGAGAAACCGAACCGCTCCCGGATCAGTTCGACGACGCGCCGCAAAAGCAGGTCGAGGTCGAGGGTGGTGCTGGCGTCGCGGGCGATTTCGTTTGCGGTCTGCAGATATGTGGCGCGGCGGGTAAGCTCGGTGTACAGGCGGGCGTTTTCCAAAGCCAACGCAGCCTGGGTGGTGACAGCTTCAATGAATGTCAAATCGTCCTGGGTGATTTCCTTCTGGCCCGTTTCCAGGGTGAGCGAGCCAATCACCTGTTCGCGCAGGATGAGGGGCGCGGTGATCTGCGAGCCGTCGGCGCTGCGCGAGATGCTGCTGGGAACGGCCGCCGCGGCGGAGGCAGGGGCGAGTGGAGTGATGATTTCCTCGCCGTCGAAACCGCTGCTTTCCACCGAGAGGGAGAGATCGGATGTGGATTGGCCGATATTCCCCCACGCTTCGGCCATATACCGCCGGTTCAGCGCACGGACTTCTTCCTGATCCGTTTGGGATTGGGAGTTCAACCGTGCCATTTCCAGCCCGTGCGCCAAGGTTTGGGAGATCCCGCGCAGGGTCAGAATGTCGGAATCATCAAACGCATTAACCGTTTCCGATTGGACGTCCAGTACTCCCAAGCAGCGGTCGCCGATCAGCAGCGGGATCACCAGTTCCGCGTGTCCCGCGGAGAGCGGATTATCCTTTTCCACCGGCCGGTCGCCCTCCGAGAAAATCCGTTTCAGATCCACGGCTTGACGGACCAGCGCAGTGGATTCCGCCGGCAGGCGGTACCCTCTATTGATCAGCCTCTGCGCTTCCGGAGTGGATCCGGCGCGGAGGACAAGCTGCGGGCCGGGTTCTTCCAGCAGGAGGATCGAGGCGGAGGAGAGATTCATCCGTTGCTGTAAAACTTCCATCACCGACTGGAGCAGGATCAACGGTCTGCGCTCGGCGCCGGCGGCCATGGAGGTTTCCGCCAGAGTCCGAAGTTGAATGATCCGTTGGTCGAGAAGCTTCTTGTTCTCGGCGATCCGGCGTATCAATTCCTGGTGTTCGTTCTGCAGCGCTTCGGCGAGCTGTTTTTCCATCTGCAGTGAAACGCGCATTTCCCGGTTGTAGATGGCCGAGATACTCACCAGGACGGCCAATCCCAATCCAAGGGCGAAGGCATCCGGCCAGATGGTGTTGATCGGTAAATACGCATCCGGAATGGAGAGGACTCCGGCCTGTTGCAGGAAGCCCACCACGATGTGGGCGACCATGCTGAGAAAGGCGAATAAGATCCCGCTTTGGGTGCTGATCAAAATGCCGGCGGTCAGGGTGGCCATCGCGTATCCGATGTAGATTGCGTGCCCGTCTCCCAGTATGGCAGACGCAAAGACCATGACCAGGAAAATACTGACCACCGGGAAATACGTCGCCAGCCGGACCTGCCCGCGCCGGGCGAGGAAGATGGCGACGAGGTATACAGGCTGCACGACAAGTCCCGCGATGACGCCCACCCACGGTCCGCCGCTGGCAAGGGCGATAACCAGACTGACCACCGCGAACAGACCGCCCGTCAGCGCAAGGCCGATGACCACCAGGTAGAAAAGGCTTTCCTGCCGGGCTTGTTCCGGATCTTTGGAAACAGGAGGCAAGGAGCGTGTGATTCTATCCAGCATGGTTCTGCTCTTCAGTCCCTTTTCCAGCGGTCTTCAGTCGTAAAAGCGCATTCGACAGTTCGGCCGCAACAGGAAAACACCTTCCGACAATCCCGCATGTACCTTCGGCGGCGGGAAACAGTCATTACGACTGCTCCCCGTTCTCGCCTCCGTTTCCTTCTTCGGTGCCAGTCGTTTCCGCCAGACCGAGCTTGATGCTGGCGCGCCGGGCTCCAAGCGCACGGCTGAGCTCGGTGGCAGTGGTGGTGAGAATGCCCTGCATATCCACCGAGCGGCGGATGCGGCTGGTAATTTCAAACAGGAGGTGCTCGCGTTCCGCCTGGCGGCGGGTCTGATCAAAGAGGCGCGCGCTTTCCAGGTTGGCCGCGACCTGCAATGCGAGCAGATTGGCCAATTGGACTTCCTCCGTCGAGAAAAGCCGTTCGGACGACATCCGGCTCAAGAGCAAACCGCCGATCGTGCGGCCGGTCCACTGCAGGGGAAGGGCCAGGGCGGATTTGATCCCCGCCTGGGCCAGGGAGTGCGAAAGGGTTCCGGTGCTGGCGGGTGTGTATTTAACCGTCTGGTTGGTCGAGAGCGCTTCGCCGATCACATCCCGGCCGTAATGGGCGACAAGCCCGGTGATGTGTTTTAGGTGCGGTTCACAGGTGCACATTTCGATCCGGACTTCATCTTCGCCGGACGGGAAGGCGATCGAGACACAGTCCGCTCCTGAAACACTCCGGACGCGTTCGAGCGCGGACCGCATCAGGCTCTCCATATCGCCCGAAGGCGGGCCGGCCATGCCGATCGCTTCTTCGTACAGGTGGCGCAGGCGTTCACGTTCCTGGGTCACCTGCTCAAACAACACGGTGGACGACATAATTGCGGCGAGCGAGCCGGCGACCGTTCCCAAAAGCTGCACATCGTCTTCCGAAAATGCCGAGAAGTGCGGGCTCTGGATATCGAGCACTCCCAGGAGTTCGTCGCGGTGGATCAACGGCACGCAAAGTTCGGATTGAATGTCGGGGTCAATCATCAGGTAGCGCGAGTCGGCCGCGGTGCTTGCCACCAATGAGGGCTGCTTGTTGCTGGCCACCCATCCCTGCACGCCCTGGCCGAGTGTGACCTGCATTTTTTCCACTTCGCGCGAGTTGAACCCGGAATGGGCGCGGACAACCAGGGCATCCTTCTCGGGATTGAGCAGGAACAATGCCACCCGCGCTCCACTCATCGTCACACGCAAACCCTGGGCGGCGCTGAAGAGGGCGTTATCGAGCGAAGTGCTGGAGGCGGCCGCCGTCGTCACCTGATAGAGGGAGCGGTGGCGCGCGAGGTATTCGCGCGTCGTCGAGAACAGACGGGCGTTTTCCACCGCGATCGCGATCTGGTCGGCGATAACCTGCAGGATGGTGATGTCGTCGGGGGTGAATGCGTAGGGGAGAGTGGATTGCACGTCGAGCGCCCCGATGACCGTTTCGCCGATACGGAGCGGGATGCCCAATTCCGCGCGTGTGGCGGGGAGGAGCGGATTGGGCTTGTGCATCGGGTCGGCGGTCACGTCGTCGGCCACGCGCGCCCGCGCATTTTCCGTGACCCATCCGACGATGGATTGGGAGCCCACTCCCAGTTTGTGCTCGCGGGCTTTCATCTGCCGCCCCGCTTCCCCTGTGGATTCGCGCAGCACGGCGAATTTCCGTTCCGCGTCCATCAGGAACACCGAGGAGTGGTAGAACCCGAACCGCTCGCGGATCAAATTGATCGAGTGGGAAAGAAGGCGGTCCAGATCCAAGAGGCCGATGGTCTCGCGGGCGATCTCGGCCGCCGTTTGCAGCTGAATGGCTTTCCGTTCCGATTCCTGCAGCAGCGAGGATGTGCGGATGGTCGAGGCGATCTGGGTGGCGATGGTGGTGAGCAGGCGCAGGTCGCTGTCTTTGAACCGGTTTTCCTTTTCCGTGTCCAGGAGGATCAGGGCGCCCACCACCTGGTTGGCTGTGATCAGCGGGACGCCCATCCAGGATTGCGGAACAACCCCGGAAAGGCGCACGCCGCTGGAGAGCTGCTTTTCCACCCAGGCCTGCGGAATGATGCCGGGCAGGTGCACGCCCAACGCCGCGGCGCGCTCTTCGACATTTGCTTCCAGAAGCAGCGGCTGGGCGTTGCGGATGACGAGCGCATAAAGACTATCGCCCATGGAGATCGTGTCGAGGTTGATAGTCTCTCCGCGGATATAGGCGTATGGGAAGGACAGCAGGTCGCGGTTCGCATCGTAAAGTGTGATGACGATATCGACGTCTCCCAGGGCGTTGCGGGTCTGTTCGTGCACGGTTTCGAACAAGCCCTGAATGTCGGTCGCCTGGGAGATGGATTGGCTGATCCGGTTCAGCGTCGCCAACTCGGAAAGCCGGCCCTGCGTGGTCTGCAGCAACTCGAGCCGGTCCAGCGCAGAAAGAATGGATTCGGCAATCGGGGTGAGTGGACGGACGCTGACCGGTGTAATTGCGTTTTCATCGCGCGACGCCAGCAGAAGCGAACCCAACAGCCGTTCACCCTGCCGCAGCGGCAGGAAGGCGGCCACTTTGCATCCGAGGCTGTCCAGATACTGACGGATGTTCGCCGGAAGCCTCACAATGCCGGCTTCCACTTTAACGATCAACGGTGTGGTGGAGGGGATAAGGCGCGAGAGCGTGTCCGGATCTTCCGCGATCTCGGTTACCGGCGCCTGGACGGCTTCGGGATTGACCGGGTCGTAGAATCCGGTGACGACCAGCGAGGAGGCGCCCGATTGGAGGATCGTCACCACGTACGGCGTTCCCTTCATGCCGTCGATGGTCGCCTTATAGATTTCTTCCGGTGTCGTCGCCACGGCGATCAAACGGCCGATGCGGAATAACTGCTGCGAAACTTCCGTGCTGACTCGGGCGGTCTCCACCGTTTGGACGTTCTGAATTGCGGAGCCGGTTTGGTCGGAGATCGACTGCAGGAGTTCGACGTCTTCCGACGTGAAGCCATTTACGGAATTGGAATGGATGTCCAGGACGCCGATCGTTCGTTTGCTGACCCGGATCGGAAAAGCAACTTCCGAGCGGGTATCCGGCAGCAGATCGTTGCGGACATACATGGGATCTTCGGTTACGTTCGGCGCCTGATGGGCGCGGCCGGATTGCGCTACCGATCCGATGATGGAATAAGACCCAAGCGGGAAACGGTTGCCGGATGTTTTTAGTTTTTCCCCGGCGGGTCCGGCGGCTTCACGGACCACGGCAAACTGACCGGCATCGTCCACCAAATAAATCCCGGCGAAGTCAAATCCCAACCGTTCCCGAATCAGGGAGGTTACCGTCCGCAAGGTATCTTCCAGAGTGACCACGCCGGAAAGCGCCTGGACCAGTTCCGCGGAGACCACGATCTTGCGTGTGGAGGATTGGCCTTCCGTTCCGATCAATTGCGAGACGTCGCGCAAAGAACCGGTGAGACGGTTTAGCGACGTAGCCAGTGAGACGAACTCCGATGTCCCGTACACGGGAAGCTGAATGTCGGTCTGCCCCGAAGCGAAGCGGTTGACGGCGGCGGCGAGTCGGGTGGTGGGGCGGACGATAAAGAATATCGCCTGCAATGCCGCGATCACCAGCGCCGCGAGGACGGCGGCGCCGATCAGGATTAGCACGGTCGTCAGCGGAGTGAGAGCGGAATAGACTGCAGCCAGGTCCCGTTCGACTAGGACCTTAGCCCGCGTGGATTCTCCTTCTGTATCACCGATGAGATTTCTAATGGAAAGGTTGTTGGTGTACCCGACAACGGGCTTTCCAAGAATATCTGTGTATTGGGATGAGACTCCGGCGGTGAGGGGAATTCGGCTGCTGGCGAGTACGAATTGTAATTTGGTGAAGCCTCCTTGCTCAACGTTGATCCGGACGTAGGAGGAGTCGCTGAACGTCAGGAGGATGACATTCGCGGCGTTGTTGGCCAGCGGGATGGCGAGGATGTTATACAGGTCCTGCAATTGCATGAACCCGACAAGGACAAGCCCGGTTTGACGCGAGCCTGTTTGCAGCGGTGAGGCTGCCAGGACGGCGAAGGTCTCAGGACTGAAGGCCACATGGTTGACCTGAATGATGGAAAAAGGCTGGCTCCAATCCGGGGCGGGATTAATTACATTCACGCCGAGGAGCGCGACGTTCTCCCATTCGGGCTTTGTCGAGGCGACAATCGTACCGGCCGCCGGATCGACTACCAAATAATCGGAAAAGACACTTCCTTCCGCCTGGAGTTGATGCACGGTTGCAAAGAATTGGTTTTTCGAAGCAACGGTGGATTCCAGTTCGGCGGCCGCCTGCACGACAGCGGTATCTCCACTGATCGCCCGCAGCCTGGTATACCCTGCGGACTGCCAATCGGAGACTTGTTTATCGATCCCCTGGTATTGGGTGGACAACTCATTTGCCGCGGATTGATACATACTGCTTCGCGCCTGTGAATATCCTATCCATCCCAGAATGATGGGAAGAATGACGAACGGCAGCAGGATGCCGATAAACGCCGTCGCCATGCTTCGCGGCGCCAGCAGGTTCAAAATTGGGTTCGACCGAATTCCAGTTCTCTCAGCCATACCCGAATGCTCCTAAAGGGATCGCTCCCTTATTATGAATACTCCCAGACAGGATCCCCGTGCAACATACGCCGGATCTGGTCCGGGAAACGATCGGGATCCAGCGGCTTGCCCACAAAACCGTCGAATCCGGCCGCCTGCGCCCGGTTCAGTTCATCCTGGCTGGCATTGGCAGTCACCGCGATCACGGGGATATCTTTGTACAAGGATGTACGGATCTTGCGCAAAGCCTCGTATCCATCTTCGTAGGGAAGGCGGATGTCCATCAGGATGAGATCCACCCTCGGAAGCGTGTGGGCATATTCCACAACCTCGTAACCAGAAGTCTTCCATTCGCAATGAATGCCGAGATAGGCCAGCATGCGCGCCATCAGAACGAAGTTGGACACATTGTCTTCCACCACCAGAATGGTGGCTTCCTTCGGATTGACAACCTTCTTTTTCGGAAAGACCGGTTCCTGGGAAGGCGTTCCAGAGGAGGGAGGATCGGGACGGGTTTCCATAAGCCTAGATTCCTTTGGATTTGCGCAGGTACTTTGAGATTTGCCAGGGCAGCTGGTCGATGTCGACAGGCTTCTGGATGTATCCGTCGCATCCCGCCTCCAGCACGCGTTCCCGGTCTCCCTTCATTACATTCGCTGTCAGGGCGACCACCGGGATATGGGCAAGCCGGGGCGTAGAGCGAATCCTTGCTGTGAGTGTATACCCGTCCACTTCCGGCAGGTTGATGTCCATCAGGATCAGATCGGGAGGATCGGAGAGCGCCAATTTAAGCGCTTGTTGCGCATCACCCGCCTCAAGGACGTCGTACCCTTCGGCCATCAATACCCGGCGGATCAACAGCCGGTTGTCCGGATAGTCTTCGATGTAAAGTATCCGGAGAGGTTTCTCTTCGGAATGGGTGGTGAAATCATCGATGGAAGTGTAGTTATACACCGACCACTCACCTTCCTGGGCACGACATGGGATCTGGAAGCAGGCCAGCGATACCCGCAAATCAAGTTCAGGCCCTGTTGCTTCCGACGTTCATGCCTAAAAACCACAATCCAGAAACGACAATTTCGGCAAGGTCCGAAAAATCACGCCTGCTTTGTCGATCTGGACAAATCGTGGCTGTGAAATCGATTATACTCCGAAAGCATGCGTGTTGATCCAAAAAAGGGCCGAAAAAAAGCATAAAAGGTACGTGAATGACACCTAAAAGGCGGGAGTTATTCCCCACCTCCTCGATCGCCAGAGCGTTTCGATTCCCCAATTACCGGTTGTGGTTTGCGGGCCAGTCGGTCTCGCTGATCGGCACATGGATGCAGTCGGTTGCCCAGCAATGGATCGTCTATGAAATGACCGGATCAAAGTTCATGCTGGGAGCCATCGCCTTTGTCGGCAGCTTCCCGATCTTCTTCCTGATGCTGCCGGCAGGCGTGTTGGCCGACCGGTTCCCAAGGCGGTCCATCCTATTGTACACGCAGACCGCATCCATGATCCTGGCCTTCATTATGACCCTTCTCTTGGCCGCCGGAGTGCTGGAGGTCTGGCATGTGTTTGTACTGGCCACCCTGCTCGGTGTGGTGAACTCCGCAGACGCGCCCGCACGGCAATCCTTCACCGTCGAGATCATCGATGACCGCAGAGACCTCCAGAATGCGATTGCCTTGAACGCCACCATGTTCAACCTGGCGCGCATTATCGGTCCGGCAGTGGCGGGCGTTGTCCTGGCAACATGGGGAGCGACATGGTGTTTTGGGCTGAATGGCGCATCTTTTATTGCCGTTATCGCCGGATTATTGGCCATGCGTATCCAATCCATGCCGCAGGGTGTCTGGGAGGAACCAGTCCGGCAGGTCCGCGATGGAATCCGGTATACCCGGCGTCATCCGATCATCCTGCCGCTCGTTCTAATTGCGTTGGTCTCCGGGGTGTTCTCCTTCTCCTATTCCACCCTCCTGCCGGCGTTCGCCGTCGAGGTATTTCACCGGGGGGAGGAAGCCCTCGGATTTCTGACCACCGCTGTGGGGATCGGCGCGCTCCTTGGATCCTTGTTCATGGCGGCAACCTCTCACGCCCAGGACAGGTCAAGGCCGTTGATTCTCGGAAGTGTCCTATTCCCGCTTTCCCTGCTGGCCTTTGCCTTTTCAGGTTCCTACCTCCTTTCCCTGGGCTTGTTGGTCTTTACGGGTTTCGGCCTTGTCGTCCAGAATACCTCCATCAACTCCATGATCCAGATGCAGGTGTCGGACGATCTTCGAGGCCGGATCATGAGCATCTATCTGTTGGCGTTCTTTGGGGCGACGCCCGTTGGGGCGCTTCAAGTGGGCTTCATCGCCCAGGCATTGGGTCCGGCAACCGGATTGGCCATCTCCGCGACCCTTGGGTTGTTGTTGACCCTTGGGGTCCTTATCGCCTCGCCCGGCCTGCGCCGGATATAATCGCATCGGAAATAGCACCGGGAGCATCGGTTGATCGACGGTCATAGGTGTAACTGATGGATGACGATCTGACACCCATTCGCAGGCAATATCTCGAGGTCAAGCAGAAGTATCCACACGCCCTGCTTTTCTTCCGGCTGGGGGATTTCTACGAGACGTTCGATGCGGATGCGGAAACCGCCTCCCGTGAATTGGAAATCGTGCTGACCTCTCGCAACGTCGCCAAGGGATCCCGTGTTCCAATGGCGGGTATCCCGTATCACGCCGCGGAGGGGTACATCGCACGGCTCATCCAACGGGGCTACCACGTGGCCATCTGCGATCAGATGGGGGAAGCCGTGGGAGGATTGATGCCGCGGCAGGTGACCCGCGTGATCACCCCGGGGACCGTTATGGAAATGGGGATGCTTTCCCCCAAGAAGAACAATTATCTGGCGTGTGGGCTGGTACAGGGCAAGCGGGGGGCGGTGGCCTACATGGACATAACCACGGGCGAGTTCCGGGTATGCGAGTTCGATTCCGAGGATGCGCGTTTGGCGGTCCGGACGGAACTGATCCGGCTCGGACCGGCGGAAGCGATCGTGCCGGAGGGAGAGGGAAACGGCGCGGAAGGAAGCGGCACCCAGACGGCTTGGCCCGCCTGGCGTTTCGAGCCGGGGCGCTGCGAACAGATCCTGCTTCACCAATTCGAATCGGCGTTGCTCGAAGGTTTTGGCCTGGCGCGTAAATCGGCCGCGGTCTGCGCAGCGGGCGTTCTCGTGCAATACCTTCAGGAGACTCAGCCTGCAGCCTTGGACCTGATCCATGAGGTCAACACCTACTCCCTGACCGACTTTATGATCCTCGATCCGGCGACGCGCCGGGGGCTTGAGCTGACCGAGACATTGCGGACCGGAGAGGTGCAGGGATCCCTGCTGGGCGTGCTTGACCTAACCGTGACCGCGATGGGGGGCAGGGGATTGCGGCAATGGATCCTGCAACCGCTTTTGGATATTTCTAACATCCGCAGGCGGCAATCCGGCGTGAAGGCTTTCTTCGACGGGGGGTTGTCGCGCGCGGCGTTCCGCGAATCGCTGCATGGCTTAAATGACATCGAACGACTGGTCAACCGGATCGGATCGGGAAACGCATTGCCACGGGATTTGACGGCACTGAGGGAATCGCTTGCGGCGCTGCCAAAAGTGGCGGAGTCGATCGGGGGATTGTCAACCAACGGCGGAGAACCGCTTCCCAAACCGGACGCCTGCACCGAATTACTGGCGCTGCTTCGCCAATCCATTCCGGATGATCCGCCGGCCGCACTCTCGCAAAGCGGCGTGATCCGGCCGGGGTACAGCGAGGAACTGGACCGGGTGGTGGAAGGCGCGCGCCAATCCCGGGAGTGGATTGCCAATCTGGAAGCGGCGGAAAAGAACCGCACGGGGATTAAAACACTCAAGGTCGGGTACAACAAAATTTTCGGATACTACATCGAAGTTTCCCGCGGCCAGGCCAAATCGGTTCCGGCGGAATACATCCGCAAGCAAACTCTGGTCAACGCCGAACGGTTTATCACCCCGGAGATGAAGGAGTATGAGACGCAGGTCCTGAATGCGGAAGAAAGAATCCGGGAGATCGAGGTCCGGCTGTTTCGGGAGGTCTGCACTCGGGTTACCTCTCAAAGAGGCGTCCTCCTGGAAACGGCGCGCACAGTCGCCGAGCTGGATTGCTACGCGGCCTTGGCGGAAGCCGCCGCGAAATACGATTACGTCCTTCCGCAAGTGATGGAAGAATCGGCACTCGACATTCGCGAGGGGCGGCACCCCGTGGTGGAGCGGTTTTTGGATGAGGAGCGGTTCGTGCCAAACGACATCCGTTTGGAGGACGGAGAGATTATCCGGGTCATCACCGGACCGAACATGAGTGGAAAATCCACCTACCTGAGGCAGGTGGGATTACTCTGCCTGATGGCGCAAATCGGTTCCTTCGTACCGGCCCGTTCGGCCAGGATCGGATTGGTCGACCGGATCTTCACCCGAATCGGCGCGCGGGACGAAATCCACGCCGGGCAATCGACATTCATGGTGGAGATGGTCGAAACGGCGAACATTCTGCATCATGCCACCCGGCGCAGCCTGCTCATCTTCGACGAAGTGGGCCGCGGGACTTCGACGTATGACGGAGTTTCGATCGCCTGGGCGGTGATCGAATTCATCCACAATCATCCGCGGCTGCAATCGCGGACGTTCTTTGCCACCCATTACCATGAACTTATCCGCCTGGCGGGAATGCTGCCGGGAGTCCGGAATTACAACGTCTCGGTTGCGGAGGAAGGGGGACGGGTCGTTTTTCTGCATCGCATCGTTCCCGGCGGTGCGGACCGGTCGTATGGGATTCATGTCGCCCAGCTGGCCGGGATGCCGAGGCCGACGATAGCCAGGGCGGAGGAAATATTGAAAGAATTCGAACAAGGGGCTGGGCGCGGAGCTTCCGAGGAATCTCCCCGGCAGCTGCAGTTGTTCACCGACGTCGACCCTATGTGGAGGGAACTTCAAGCCCTGGATCTTTCCTCCATGACTCCCATGGAGGCGCTGGCCAAGTTATTCGAATGGCAGAAGAAGCTGCCGCCCAAGTCGTAGGCAATTCCACGAAGCACACGAAGAAGGGCCGAAGGGCACGAAAAGTATTTCATTAAAATCTTCGTGTTCTTCCGGTTCTACTTCGTGTGCTTCGTGGATAATAAATCGGAAACCTTTTCCTGTATCTTCGCCGCCGCCCCCGGAATGGCACGGCGGACCGGTTCGCTTAGACCGCGTCCCAGTTCATATTGATCCCCTTCAACCCCGATCAAGATCAAGTGCTCCGGCAATCGGATGCCCGTTTTTAGCGCCACGGATATGGTTTCGGCGACTCCAAAACCGTGGGCGGTTTTCTCCGCGGCTGACAATCCGGTTTCGGGGACCGACGTGATCACTTGGATTTCACCCGCAGGCCGGCCGGTGGATATTGCATCCACCAAGATGACGGAATCCGAGCCCTCGAAGTAATCCAATAAATCAAGGCCGGGAGTTTCCAACAGAATGGTTTTAATACGCGGGTCGGCTGTGGAAGAGGGAAAATCCTGGGACCATTGGCGGACTGCGGCCGGGCCGATCCCGTCGTCGCCGCGAAGCGATTGTCCGATCCCGATGACGATGACGTTCATCCGCCGGAGGCAGAGTCGGCGGGAGATTGCATGTACGGTTGCAGAATGGTTTGGACGGGCCGGGTGGTGAGGGGGAGAATCAAGCCCATGATGATCGCCGAACTCAGGCACCACAGGCAGGTGGCGCCGATTACAAAGGGTTCCAGGAACGTTAGGTAGATTGAGAAACTCACGCCAAAGACGGCGAACCCGAACATTGCAATCGCCGCAATCTTTTTTGTCATTCCATGTACCATACGGTAGACGAGCCAGGCCAGGCCGATCAGGCAGTATCCAAGGATCCCGAATTCACCGATGGTGATCAACCCGAGGATCTTGGAATACTGGCTGTCTTGCACTTCCTGGCAATGGCTGATCCCGCCGCAGAAGACCTCCGATTGCGTGAGCTCCGTGTAGGTCAGGTAGGAAGCCACAGCCATACCGACCACCAGCAGCACGGGAAACACCCATTCCGGAATTGAATCCATGAATTCCGGCGCTGCGCGAAAAGTGATCAGGATGGAGAAAACGAGGGAGAGAAACAGAAATAACAAAACCAGAATGGCCAGTGAATTCGCAGGTTGATCGGCGATGAATTTATCCCAAGGATTGGACGGCGTGGAGAAACCGGCTTTTTGGAGGGCGGCTTCCAATCCCGGAATGGACGGCCAGCCTGTCCCGCCTTGTAAAAGTTTTTCTTCGATCAATCCGGGCAATTGATCTTGAATGGTGTTCAAACCGGCGAGGTAGGTGTTTTCCAGGACCAGAAACGGTACATCTTGCTGGTCCTGCGGAACCGCTAAAGCGGAAAGGGCGGCTTGATAAAGCTTGTCGCCCTCCGGATTCGTGACGTCGACGGTGTAGATAAGCAGGTTGCTGCCATGCTTCAGCACCAGCGGCGGAAGCGTTTCATTGATGAGGGTTTTGCACGCACCGCACCCGGGATTATAGAACAGGACGGCCTTTACCGAGGTATCCTGAGCCCTGACATGTGAGGCGGTCAGGAGGAGGACTATCCCGGCAGCAAGCAGGGCGCGACCAGAACGAAACATTTTATGCAACGTCCTTATTCTCCCAACGGACGAAATGCACAGAACAGGAAATGCACGGATCGTAGGACCGGATCAGGTGCTCGCACGCCAGGGTGGCTTCGTCATGCGGCTTGGTGATGACCGTGGGAGCGAACTTCCACAAATCCGCTTCCATCCGGGCGAAGTTCTGCGATGTCGGCGGCACGATGCGCGCCTTCTGGATCAGCCCGCCATCGCCGACGGTGTACTTGTGGAACAGCAACCCGCGCGGCGCCTCGGATACGCCGCACCCTTCGCCAGCGTGAGGTTCGAACATGATCCGACTGGGTCCCTGAGGATTATACTCTCTTATTAAGCGGATGGCATCCTCGTATGCGTCGACAAGTTCGAACGCCCGGGCGAACAAGTTTTTAAAGGGATTACGGATCGGGAATGTGACTCTCAATTCCTTCATCAGCGACTGGGATGTCTTTCCCATCTGGCTGTGATTGAGGTTTATTCGGGAAAGCGGTCCGACCATATAGCTTCCGCCCTCCTTGGTACGGCTGTGGAGCGAGTTGCAATGCGCAACGTGCTCCTCTAGGTAGTATTTCTCATAATCCGTGACCGGGATATCGACGCCGGAGGAGGAGACGACCCGGCCGTCCAGCATGCCGTATTCATCGGGCCGCCGGATGGCGACGTATTCGACATCCACTTCGAAGTCAGGATAGGGGAGGGTCGCTGCCCAGCGCACGGCTTCCACCGCGGCGGCGGCCGACCATTCCAGTTCGGGCAGAAGCGCCTGCAGGGCTTCTTTCTCCGGCCAGCGGTAGAAACCGCCAACGGTCGTGGAGACGGGGTGAACCGAACGCCCGCCAATCACGCGCAGTAGGGAATTTCCGACCTTCTTCATCCTCAGGGCTTTGGTGACCACTTCCGGCGCGACGGCCGCCAGGGTGATCGCGCTTTCCTGTCCGAGCAGGTCGGGGGCCTGCAGTAGGTAGATATGAAGGGAGTGGCTCTCAATCCACTCAGCGTGATACAACAGCCGCCGCAGGGCGCGGATTGAGGGCGTGATGGTGATGCCCTGCGAGGCTTCGAGTGCGTTAACCGAGCTCATTTGATACGCCACCGGACAAATCCCGCAGATCCGGGCGGTGATGTCCGGAACTTCAAAGAGCGATCGTCCGCGCAGGAAGCCTTCGAAGAACCGCGGGGGTTCGTAAATATTCACCTTGATTTCGGTGATTTTCCCGTCTTTCACGCCGATGTACAGGCCCCCTTCGCCTTCCACGCGGGCCAGGGCGGGGACTTCGATCGAACGGATTTCCGTGGTTTTGGTCGCGCTCATTTCTTTTTCTCCTCGGCGAGGATCGATTCCGCCGCCTTCGCAAACGCAGGTGCAAATCCTGAAACGTGGCTGAGCAGACGGGCGGCTTCGCGCGGATCCCTCTCCATCGCCCGCAGGGCAGGGGTGAGGGTGTTCAAATCCATGCCCGGCTGCGGGCCGAAGCATCCGTAGCAGCCGCGTCCGCATGATGGACAGAGCGCGCCGCAACCGGAGCGGGTGGCGGGTCCAAGGCAGAGCATGTTCTTCGCCACCATGACGCATACGGTGCCCTTGCGTTTGCACTCGAGACAAACGGAGTGTTGGGGCAGGTTCGGTTTGCGGTTGTGAAGGAGCGCCGTAATCGCTTCCAGAACTTCCGCGCGGCTGACGGGGCACCCATACAGCTCCATATCCACCGGCACATGCTCTGAAATCGGGGTGGCTTTGGGGAGGTAATGCAGGTATTCCGGATGCGGATACACCGTGCGGGCATACTCGTCCACGTCGGCGCGGTTGCGGAGGGCCTGAATGCCGCCGGCCGTGGCGCAGGCGCCGATCGCGATCAGGATCTTCGACTGGCCGCGGATTTGCTTGATCAACTCAGCCTCGTGCGGGGTGCTCACCGAACCCTCGACCAGCGAGACGTCGTACGGACCCGGAAGCACGCGCCGACGGGCTTCCAGGAAGTTGGCGATTTCCACCTCGGTCGCCAGCGCCAGCAATTCATCTTCCATGTTCAGAATTTGCAGCTGGCATCCGTCACAGGAGGAAAATTTGAAAACGGCTACGGTGGTTTTGCAGGGAGCTGGCATTAGAATTCCTCCACGCTGAAGTAGGGTTCCAGGGCGGAAAACGGGAACACCGGGCCGTCCTTGCAGACGAAAAACGGTCCAAGCTGGCAGTGACCGCAGGAACCCTGTCCGCATTTCATGTTTCGTTCCAGCGAGACGAAAATTTTATCGGCCGGGATCCGCCGCGCCAGGGCTTCGAATACCACGAAGCGAATCATGATCTCCGGACCGCAGGTCATCACCGCGGTCTTGGCCGCATCAAATCTAAAGTGATAGAACAGAAGGGGGACCACGCCGACCTGTCCCTTCCAGGTGTCATCCGCGCGGTCGACCGTGACCTGCACGTCGAGATCGGCCTTGCGCCACTCCTCGAACTGCGAGGTGTAGAGCAGATCCGCGGGGGTGCGGGCGCCGTACAGAAGGATCACCTTGCCGTATTTCGCGCGGTTGCGCAGGATGTGATAGATGACCGGTCGCAGGGGCGGAAGGCCGATCCCGCCGGCGGCGAGGAGGATGTCCTTGCCTTCCAACTGTTCGATCGGCCAATGGGTTCCGAACGGGCCGCGCACGCCGACCGTGTCGCCGGTCTTCAGGCGGCTGACGGCGCGGGTGACGTTGCCGGCGAACCGCACGGTATGCCCGATCAGGTCCCGCTTTTCCAGATCGGAGCAAATCGAGATCGCGGCTTCGCCGTATCCGGGCAGGTAGAGCATGTTGAACTGGCCGGGCTGGAAGGCAAAGGCCTTGCGCAGGGCGGGATCCTTGAAGCGCAGCCAGATGGTGGCGATGTTTTCGATCTCCGGCTGGAACTCCGCGACCTCGGCCCAGCTGGGAGCGAGCAGCGCTTCGACCGACACGGCGGCCGGCCGGTTGGTTGCAGCAAGCGTGGTCATGAACGAGCCTCCTTCCGCAGCGCCGCGATCTCTTCGGTGATGTCGATCTTTACCGGGCACCAGGTGATGCAGCGGCCGCAGCCGACGCATCCCAGAACGCCGTACTGCTCCTTCCACGTGCCGAGCTTGTGGGAAAGCCATTGGCGGTAGCGCGAGCGCGTGTTCGGCCGCGTGTTGCCGCCGGCCTGGTAGGAGTACCCGGGATTGAAGCAGGAATCCCAGACTCGTTCGCGTTCGGTTTCGTTTCCGCTCAGGCTGGTGTGGTCCTGGGTATCCCAGCAGAAGCAGGTCGGGCAGACGAGCGTGCAGGAGGCGCAGGACATGCAGCGTTTAGCGACCGCCTCCCATTCGGGACTATTGAGGTTTTTGAGGATCAGATCCGGAAGGTCGCGGGTATCCATCCGGCGGCCCATTTTTTCCCTGGCTTCGGCCAGACCCTGTTCGGCTTTTTGTTGCAGGGAGGCATCCGCGGGCTGAAGCGGCAGACCTTTAACGATTTCCTTGCCCGCCTCCGAACCGATCTCCAGGATGAACACATCGTCCAACTCGGTCAGCGCGAAGTCGAAATTTCCGGCGGCCTTCGGACCGGTTCCCATCGAGTCGCAGAAGCACGTCCCGCCCGGATGCAGGCAGTTCACGGCGACGATAAAGGCGTTCTTCCGCCGGTCACGGTAAATCGGATCGGTGAAATCGTCGCGCATGAAGGCCAGATCCTGAACCTTGATCGCGGCGATTTCGCACGGGCGCACGCCGATCATCGCGATGCGCGGCGCGGGCTCGGAGGCTATCTGCATCTTCCATTCGCCGTTCTTGCGGACTTTGAAAAGCGATACCCGCGGCGGGAAGAAAAACTGCTTCCAGGATTGTGCGCCGGGAGTGATGTCAAAATAGCGGACATTGCCGCTTTTAACTACACGATAGAGGGCGGCGCTTTCTTCGCTTGTAAATCCCTGGGGGAGATCCGCCAGGTTCGCCACCGGGGCATACACAACCGCATCGTCGCGGAGGCGGGGTCCCACCGTCTGATAGCCTTTCTCCCGCAACCGCGCCAGGATAGTGTCGAATTGGGGTTTCGGCAGCGCGGCGGTCGAACCCACGTTCAATTGAATTTCAGCCATGAGATGCCTCCGAAGACGGTTGGGAAAACATGTCGAGCAATTGCATCCGCGTAGCCAGCAGGCGGCCGGCAATGACATTAGCGACGTGATGCATTACGGCGTACCCCAAAACGGGGTCTTTCTCGCACGCTTGATGCAGCTTGGCGGCGTCGATGGCGAGGAGTTTTCCCCCTGAAACGGCATGCGCAGTCACCGTCCGTTTCGACGCAACCTCCGAGATACTCGACCATCCCATAACTTCCTGGGGTTCCACGGTCAGGATGCGCAGGCGTCCGCGGTTGGGAATATGTATCTCCAGCGCGATCCGCCCTTCCAAAACGATATAGAGGAAATCACGGGGATCGCCCTCATGATAAATTTCCTGGTTGTCCTGGAAGAGCTGAATCGAAGAGATGCCGGCAATGACTCCCACATGCTGATCGGTGAGATCGGAGAAGATCGGCAGCGAACATAACATGGATGAGGTGACCGGTTCTGATCCCATGACATTCCTCCTTGCTAAAAAAAAGCTTTCGGCGGCGAATTGTAGCATTTTTCACAAATTAATCAATGGAATGGGATCGCTGAAAAAGGCTGTTATGCTGAGCGCCCCCGGCCCGCACAGGGCGGAGCCGGGGCGGGCTGTCCCGAGCGTAGCGAGGGGAAGGAGGTATCTCTGCCGGCTATGTCAGACCCTTCGCTTCCCCTGCTTGTGAATTTTTCGCATCGGAAGGACACCGATGCTCATCACGTCCCCGCTTCGCGATGGCAGGCGGGGGGCCAGGCGCTCAGGGGACTTTTTCAACGTTCGAGGCTTCTTTTTAGAAACAGGGATTGCGCTGTCAGAATTTGGTATAATCAAAACCTGTTCAATTGAGGAGTTTGTCTACAATGATCTCTTTGGCAATAATTCGTCCGTCCCTTCCGGGGACCACCACTACTACTACCAGCCGCACCTGAGCGCGATGAAGGCAGACAGCCCGTCGCGCCGGATGCACATTCACCGGAAGCGACGGGCTTTTTTTATTAACTCATCGGTCGGAGGAAAAGATGGCGGAGCGAACTTTGGTCGTCAAATTCGGAGGGACTTCGGTGGGAAGCTCCAAGGCACTCCAAAGCATGGCGGAGATTGTACGGAACATCCGCAAGGATTGGCCGCGGCTCGCCGTGGTGGTATCCGCCATGGGCGGAGTCACCGATTTGCTGATCTCCGGCGCGGCCGCCGCATGCCGGGGTGATTCCGATGGGATGAAACAATCGGTGGAAGCTATCCTCCAAAGACATTTGGAGGCGATCCGCGAGGGCGGATTGGGGAAGGATACCGAGCAAGCGGTCACCGGTTATATTCGGGAGCTTGAAAACCTCTACCATGCCGTCACCGTGCTGCGGGAAGCATCGCCCCGCGCGATGGATGCGATTGCTTCGCTGGGGGAACGCATGAGCATCCACATCGTGGCGGGCTACCTGAGGCGCGCCCAGGTGCCCGGCATCCCTCTGGAAGCGACAAGCTTTCTCTTGACCGATTCCAAATTCCAGAATGCTTCCCCGATCATGCTCGAGATCCCCGAGAGAGCCCGTCCGGTTTTCGAACCGATCTTTCAGCGGCGCGAGGTCCCGGTTGTCTCCGGATTTATCGGCGCCACGGCCGAAGGGGTGATCACCACACTCGGCCGCGGCGGATCGGATTACAGCGCCGCGATCGTGGGGGTGGCGATCGGCGCGGACGAGGTCTGGATCTACACCGACGTCGACGGCGTGATGACCGCCGACCCGCGCCAGGTTCCGGACGCGAGCAGCCTGCCTTCGCTTTCCTACCGGGAGATCTCCGAGATGGCCTATTACGGCGCGAAGGTCGTGCACCCGAAGACGATCCGTCCGTGCGTGGAACGGCAGATCCCGCTGTGGATCAAGAATACGTTCCGGCCGGAACACCCGGGAACGGTGATCCTGGCCAACGGGCAGAAGACCAGCCAAGTAATAAAAGCGGTCACGGCCATTCGCGACCAGACGATGATTACGGTGCAGGGGGGCGGAATGATGGGCGTGCCGGGCATTGCAGCGCGGACATTCGCCGCCGTGGCGCGGATGGGCGTGTCGGTAACAATGATTACGCAGGCGTCGTCGGAACAAAGCATCTGCTTTTCCGTCCCCGGCTCCAGCGGAAAATCGGTGCAGGACGGGCTGGAAGAGGAGTTCCGCCGGGAGATAGACCGGGAAGATATCGATGCCGTCGAAGTGTTGGAGAATTGCGTCATCGTGACGGTTGTCGGGGCGGGGTTGCGGAAAACTCACGGCATCTCCGGGAGGATCTTCACCGCCCTGGGGAATACAAAGGTCAACGTCATCGCGATCGCGCAAGGGTCATCGGAGTGTTCGATCAGCATGGTGGTGGATAAAAACGACGAGCTTACCGCCGTTCGGGCGATTCATTCATTGATCGTCTCCAAGGAGAACATTTTGTAGCCCGACCGCCCCTCACCCCTTTCCCCTCTTCCAGCTTACCCCCGCTTCGCGAGGGCGGGCACGGGGGCAGGTGCCGGGAAAGGAGCAACTGCAGTTTTCCGGCGGGGTGATGGAAAGATGCGGATCACGCACAATTTTTTTTTATTGACAGGAGGACGAATGAACAGAATACCCGTTTCGATTCTTGGATCAACCGGGATGGTCGGGCAGAGGTTTGTGTTGCTTCTCGACCAGCATCCCTGGTTCCGGGTGGTCGCATTAACCGGTTCTGACCGGTCGATCGGCAAGACGTACGCCGAATCCTGCCGATGGGTGATGACCGATCCGATGCCGGAATATGCCCGGACGATGGTGGTCCAGCCGACCGAACCGGACGGAGAATCAAGACTTGCTTTCTCCGCGCTACCGGCGGACCTCGCGCGCGAGGCGGAGCCGAAATACGCCCAGGCCGGTAAAGGAATCTGCTCGAACGCTTCCGCCTTCCGGCAGGAAGGGGATGTGCCGCTTCTCATACCGGATGTCAACCCGGAACATACCCGGATCATCGACGCCCAGCGCAAGAACCGCGGGTGGAAGGGATTTATTGTCACCAATCCCAACTGCACCAGCACCGGGCTGACGATGGCGCTGCGCCCGCTGCTGGATTCGTTCGGCATCCGCCGGCTGATCGTCGTCTCCATGCAGGCCATCTCCGGCGCCGGGTACCCGGGTGTGGCCTCGCTGGACATCCTCGATAACGTGATCCCGGTCATCGGGGGCGGGGAAGAAGAAAAGGTGGAAAGCGAACCGCAAAAGATGCTGGGGACTATATCGGACGGGAAGATCGTCCCGGCATCCTTCCAGATTTCGGCTCACACCAACCGGGTGGCGGTGTCGGACGGGCATACGGTGTGCGTCAGCGTGGAGTTGGAAAAACGCGCTTCGCCGGAACAGGTGCGCCAAGCGATGGAGAGGTACGTATTTCCGGATCCTGTCCGCGGTTTACCCAGCCTCCCTGCGCGATTTATCGAAGTGCGCGAGGAGCAGGACCGCCCGCAGCCGCGGAAGGACCGCAACACCGGAAACGGGATGACCGCCGTCGTCGGACGCATCCGGCCGGATCCGATCTGGGATGTAAAATTCGTCGTCCTCTCTCACAACACCATCCGGGGGGCGGCGGGGGGCGCATTGCTGAACGCCGAACTGCTGGTGGCGCAAAAATATCTATCCTGATAAAACGTACAAAAAAAAGCGCCGAGGAGTATCAAACGCCTCGGCGCTTTTTTATTCTTATCAACGCGATCATTAGGGCAGATAGTTCAAAGGATTGACGTATCCCAGAGATGCATTCTGCATCTCAAAATGAAGATGCGGGCCGGTCGAATTACCGGTGCTACCGCCCGCGCCGATGACCTGACCCTGCATCACATCCGCCCCGCAGCCGACTTGCACCACACTCAAATGGGCATACACGGTCTGCCATTCATTCCCGTGATCGATCACGATCAGGTTGCCGTACCCCCACGAACTCCACCCGGAAAAAACAACCACTCCGGAGTCGGAGGCATAGATCGCATCGCCCAGGCTGATCTGGATGTCGATCGCGTGGTGCCAGTCTGCGTACGGGTTACCCCAGGACGTGATGTGGCTGGCGGTGGGCCAGATGAAGTAACCGCTACCCTGGGCGCTGCTCAGATACGGACCCTGGCACGCGCCCTCACCGCCCCAGGCCCATTTCATTTTATCGGTCCGGCGAAGGATGGGGACCTGCCACTGCACGAATTCGCGGGATCCGCCGGGGATGACCAGCCAAGCGCCGGCGGGGATGCCGGGATTCTTCGGATCGATGTTCGAATCGAGATGATTTCCCGGCCAGGAAATGATATCGACCATGTCCACTTTATACCGTTCCGCGATGACGTCAAGGCGGTTCCCTTCCTGCCATTGGTGGTACACGCCATCCACCGGAAGTATGAAGAGCTCCATCCCCGGCATCAACAGGTCCGGATCGTCCTTCAAGATTTTTTGGTTCGACCAGAAAAGAGTTTCCGGGTTTAAGTTAAATTTTTGTGCGATCCCAAACAGGGTGTCGCCGGAGGTGACGGTGTAGATGATGACTTCCGACCGCGGTTGATCGGGCAGGAAAGTTTTGAAATTAATCGACCGCGAAATGAAAGCGTTCTGGCGGTCGGCGGAAGAACTCGGCAGAATGGCCGTCTCGCGGGATGCGGGAGTGGGAGATAAAACCTGCACGGTGGGATTGATGCGGATCTGTGCCGGAAGCAATTCCAAAATCGAGGAGCGCGCAAGCCAGGCGCCGAGGGCGACGACGAGCAGGATGAGAAAATGCCCCGCATAACGCATGACGGGCGTGCGCAATCCGGAGTGGGTGATCGATTCCCAGATCGATGACACCAGCGAAGGTTCCGGCTCTTCGATTTTTCTGGGGGGAAACGGCCAGGACGGTTTAGGAGGTCTCATAGACATTTCGACAACCCATGATATTCTCGCGGATGTCCGCCGTCAAGCGTGCGTAGGGGAATGGTAGGGATTATGGAAGTAAACCCCATGGATTTTGGCCTACACCGTTGTAGCGCATTTCAAAATGCAGGTGAGGTCCTGTGGAATTACCGGTAACTCCGGCCAACCCCAGAATAGATCCGGCATAAACCTGTTGACCGCAATTCACATTCCATTGGTTTAAGTGGGCGTAGAAGGTATGCCAGCCGTTCAAGTGGTCCACGATGACCAGATTTCCGTACCCGCGATCGCTCCAGCCGGCAAATACGATTACGCCCGCCTGTGCGGAATAAATCGGCTGGCCGATATAGGTTCGGATATCGATTGCGTAGTGGCCTTCGCCAAAATCATACCCGGAGAGATCTTGGTTGGTCGTCGGCCAAGCCCAGGCGTCGGTGCCCGGGGTGCCGTTGTACTTCCCCGGACAGACACCGGGACCCAGCGCGAAGGTGCGGGTGGTGCCGCCGGTCGAGACCATCGGCGCTTCCCAGATGAAGGGACGCTGCCCGCCGGGAATGATCACCCAGGTGCCGGGCGGAATGACCGGATCGAGCGGGTTGAGGTCGTTCCCCGGCCAATTGACAATGGCATCCATGATGACGGGAACTTTTTCCTCGTCACCGAGGCTGAAATCGGCGGCGACGGATTCGAGGGTGTCCTTTTCCTTCCACTGGTAGAAAGCGCCGTCGACGGGCAGGATGAACAGCACTTGGCCGGGAAACAGGTAGTTGGGATCATCCTTAAGTGTGTCGGTATTTCCCCACAGAATGGTTTGCCAGTTCAAGTCGAATTTTTTCGCGATCGTAGAAAGGCTGTCGCCCCGTTGAACGGTGTACTCCGTCACCCAGGATGATCCACGGTCCGGAATATTCGTATGTGGGTCGACGGAGCGGTTAATATCGATGGAAAACGAGGATCCGGAAACCGACGGCAAGCCGGCGCCCGTATCCGCGACGACCGCCGCCGGTGTTCCGGCGATCGGGCTGGACGCCGGACTTGAAAATCCCAACGGGCTGGCGTTGAAAGCATTCCAGGCCCAATATCCGACGGCTAAAACCGCCGCCAGGGAGACCAGGCTGCCGGCCCAGAATTTCCAATTCCGATAGGCGGGGATTTCCGCCGACGGCTGCGGTTCGGGAGCTGTTTCCGACATCAGGTATTGTCCTTCGCCAGGTTCTCCAGGAATTCCATATTATCCGTGCTTTGCTGCAAGCGCTGCAGGATCGCCTCGGTGGCGGTGGTGATATCCATCCCGGCCCCTCCGGGGGGCGGGGTGACCATCTGGGCGACCATCCGGCGCATCAGCCAGACCCGCGGGGTGATGTCCGGCCCGAGCAGGAGTTCTTCGCGGCGGGTCGAGGAGCGCTCGATGTCGAAGGCCGGGAAAATTCTCCGCTCCTGGAGTTTGCGCGAGAGCAGGAGTTCCATGTTGCCCGTGCCCTTGAACTCCTCGTAGATCACGTCGTCGAGCCGCGAGCCGGTATCCACCAGGCAAGTGGCGATGATGGTAAGCGAGCCGCCGCCCTCGATGTTGCGCGCGGCGCCGAAGAAACGCTTGGGCGGATACAGCGCCGCAGGGTCCAAGCCGCCGGAGAGGGTCCTTCCGGAAGGCGTGACGACCAGGTTGTAGGCCCGGCCCAACCGGGTGATGGAATCCAGCAGAATAACGACATGGTGACCGATTTCGACCAGCCGTTTGGCCCGCTCGAGGGCGATTTCGGCGACGCGGACGTGTGAAGTGACCGGTTCATCGAAGGTGGAAGCAATCACTTCGGCGTCGACGGAACGGTCCATATCGGTTACTTCCTCGGGCCGTTCGCCGATCAACGCCACCATCAGGTGCACATCCGGGTATTTGATCGAAATGGAATTGGCAATCTGCTTGAGGACGGTGGTCTTGCCGGCCTTGGGCGGGGAGACGATCAGCCCGCGCTGTCCGCGCCCGATCGGGGCGACAAGGTTGAGCAGACGGGTGGTCAATTCATGGGGATCGGTTTCCAGGTCAAAGCGCTGGTCCGGGAAGATCGGGACCAGATCTTCGAAGATCGGGCGCTGTTTGGCAGCTTCGGGATCCAATCCATTAATCGCTTCCACCCGCAGCAGGCCGTAATATTTTTCGGTCTCCTTCGGCGCCCGCACCTGGCCGATCACCATGTCGCCCGTGCGCAGGCTGAAGCGGCGGATCTGCGATTGGGAGACGTAAATATCATTCTGTCCGGGGAGGTAATGGTCCGCCCGCAGGAATCCGATTCCTTCGTCGACGATCTCCAGAATCCCGCCGCGCAGTTCCAATCCCTGCCGCTCGGCATTCGCCTGCAGGAGGCGCAGGATCAGATCTTCCTTCTTCATCCTGGCGGCGCCGGGAATCTCGAATTCCTTGGCCATGCGGCGCATGTCGACGAGGGAAGTTTTTTCAAGTTCGGATATGTTCATCGGTGAGCTCTCATTTCTTGGTTGGAAAGGATGGCAGAAGACCGCGGGCGTTTTTCCTGCGATGGTTGGATGCAAAGGAGGCGGAGATCTCTAATCGTTCAAGCCTGTTCCAAAAAGGTATGCGAAGGTTCGTGGATGACACCCGGAATACCGGCGAGGACGCTTCAAGGAAAACGGTTCCCCTTGCAATCAGTTGGTAAATCTCGTGGTGACCCACGGGGGACTCGAACCCTCAACCAACTGATTAAGAGTCAGCTGCTCTACCGATTGAGCTAGTGGGCCAGTTTGCTGTCATTCGACCGGGCCTGCGCATCTTCCCGGCAGGTGGGTTTGCGATGAAAATAAGTATCCCAATATTACCTGAATCAACCGGAGTGTCAAGACCGGCGGAACCCTATGGTGGGAACAGCATCTCCATGCCATCGCCTTGAAGAAATTGCCGGCGGAAAGCCCCTGCGGTTACACCCCCCGCGAACCCCGAATCCATTTCGTGATCAAACCCTTGCGCGGAGAGAAAAAGAACGCCAGCAGAAATAAGACCGTCGCGGAGAGCACGACGGACGCGCCGGACGCGATGTTTAGGTAGTAACTGGCATACAACCCGGCGACGCCGGCGACGAGACCGCACAGGGCGGAGAGGATGACCATTTCCAAAAACCGGCGTGTGAGCAGATAGGCCGTGGCGGCGGGAGTCACCAGCATGGCGGTCACCAGCGCCACCCCGATCACCTGCAGGGAAAGGACGATCGTGAGGGAAATGATGATCAGGAAGACCGTGCGCAGCAGCTCGATCGGGAGCCGGAGGGTGGCGGCCAGGATGGGATCGAACGTAACGACCAACAGCGGGCGATAGGCCACAAACAGGAGGATCAGGATGCCGGCCCCGATCACTCCGATCGTCAGAAGATCCGAAGGGCCGACGCCCAGCAGGTTGCCGAAGAGGATGTGACTCAAATCGCTGGCATAGGACCGGATGGTGCTGATCAGGGCGATCCCCAGCGCCAGCGCGGAAGTGAACAGGATGCCGATGGCGGTATCCTCCTGGAGCGCCCCCTTACGGGAGAAGAATGCGATTCCCGCGGCTACGGCGCCGGCGGCAACGAGCGCACCGAGGGTCAGGTTTCCGCCCACCAAGTAGGCCACAGCCACGCCGGGCAGAATGGAATGCGCTATGGCGTCACCCAGGAAAGCCATCGAGCGCAGGATGACGAAGCAGCCGACGATGGAACAAAGCACGCAAACCAACCCCACAGCGACGAAGGCGCGCTGCATGAATTCGAATTGCAGGGGGGCGAGAAAAAAATCCATCATCGGGCAATCATTCCGGGCAGCACTCGTCCACCACCATCAGGTCGCCGAGATCGAGCGCGCCTTTCCCAAATGCCTGACGGATGACTTCCTTGCGCATCACTTGCGCCGGGGGACCGACGGCGATAAGACGGTGGTTGAGCAGAATGACGAGATCGAATTTTGTGGATGCCAGATTCAAATCATGCGTCGAAACGAGAGTTGTGACGCACATCTGCCGGAGGTGATCCAGGATCTCGATGAATTTTTCCTGTGTTGTCAGATCCACGCCGTTGAAGGGTTCGTCCATCAAAAGGATGTGCGGTTCCTGGGCAAGCGCTCGTGCCAGAAACACTCTTTGCTGCTGTCCCCCCGAAAGATCAGAAATAGGTGTGTCCTTTATCGATAAAATATCAAGCTCTTCCATGCTTCGCATAGTCACTATATCATCTTCTTTTTTCATTCTTCCAATCCACTTTTTTTCACCGTACCTACCCATTAAAACAACATCTTTTACAGTTGCGGGAAAACGCCAGTTGATCTCATCCTTTTGCGGGACGTACGCCAAACAATCCAAGTGATGGCCCAATGGCAGCCCATGGATTAAGATTTCCCCTTTTCGCAATGGGAGGAGACGGGCCATCAATTTAAATATGGTCGACTTTCCCGAACCATTCGGGCCGACCAATGCGACACGAATCCCCTCATGTATATGGAACGAGATATCTTCCAACGCCAAGGCGCCATTGTATCCGGCATCCACATGGATGAATTCGATCCATGCGTTTTCCCGCCGGGGAACGATGCCGCCGCCGGTCATTTCAACGCCTCGACGATGAGATTGACATCGTATCGAATCATATCCAGGTATGTCGGCGCGACACCACCGGGAGGGGTGAGAGAATGCGTATAAAGGCCGGCGATGACGCGGATGCCGGTTTCCTGCGACAGCTGATTCGCCAACTGGGTGTTGGCTCCCATCTCGAGAAAGATCGCTTTCGCACGGGAGGAACGGATTTTCTGAATCAGGTCCGCAAACTGGGATGCGGACGGTTCTGCATCCGGGCTGATGCCGGGATAAAGCGAGCCGAGGATCTCGAATCCATACTGGTCCGCAAAATATCCCAAATCCTCATGATCGGTGACGAGCACCCGTTGTTCGGCGGGGATCAGGTCAACTTGCGACCGGATCCATCCGTCCAAATCGTCAAGCGCGGCGATGTAACTCCGGGCGTTCCGGCGATAGTCCGCCTCTCCGGATGGATCCAACTGCAGGAAACCCTGGAGGATATTGGCCACGTAAGTTTTCACAAGTACGGGATCGAACCAAAAGTGCGGATCGACGGCGGATGACGATGGGGCGGGAGACGAACCCGAGGAATTCGATGGAACGGGCGCGCTGTTCACCGGACGGCTGGTCAATCCGGCTGAGGCGGTGACCAGGATCCGGGATCCTCCGACGTTCTTCAACCCCGTCTCAAGCCAGCCTTCCAAACCTCCGCCGTTGGCAATCAACAGATCGCTCTCCGCGACGGCCGCCATATCCTTGGGAGTGGGCTCGAACTCGTGCGGTTCGATCCCGTACGGGATGAGGGAATTGACGGCAAAGCGATCTCCGGCGACGTTCTGGGCAATGTCGGCAAGGAAGTTCTCCACAGCCGTCACCTTCAGGGGCAATGATGAAGGGGACGATGCATTGCAGCTGCAACTCAGAGAACCCAGAAGGAAAAGAAATAGAAAACGGGCGGTTTTTTTCATAAGGAAAAGCCGGGAATTAAAGAAATCTCAAGCTCCCATCCCCTCAAGGTGAAGTATGGCATGGATTTTGTACCCTCTTTCGAACAACTCTCATTATTCGTCGCCGGATGGGATGATTATGCATGCCTATAATAAATCGCGGAAAAAGGTGTGTCAAATCCGAAAAGGCACAGGCCGAGCGCCGTGTTTCTTCTGAGGAGGATGGATTTTCCGGTTTCGAAGGATGATACACTCAGACGGGAAAAGGGAAGGCCGGGAAGGAGCAGGATATGAGTAATCTAAAAAGAGTCGCCGTAGGAAGTCTGCTGCTGATCGTTTTGGCGGCATGCAATCTGACTTCTTCCGGGAATAAAACATCCATCCCTTGGGATACGCTGCGCGTGTCCTCCCCGACCGGATCGACGGGATCCGGCGGATACACCGTGTCCACCCAGACGGCGACGCCTGCGGCATTGACCATCACGCCCACGCCGACCGTCAATCCGCTGGCAGTGCCGCGGCTGGGAGTTGGGTCGGTGATCGATATCCTGCGGCTGGAAATGCTGGACGCCCAAAACGGCTGGGGGATCGGGGGACCCCGCGCCAGCGGGAATGCCAGCCACGTATTTCGAACGCAAGATGGGGGATCCACGTGGATCGAAATCACCCCTCCGGAGTTCGCCGCATCCGAATTGGATGTCCCCTCGATGGCGGCAGTCGGTTTCTTCTCCAGCTCTCAGACCGGTTGGGTGACGTATCATGCGCAGCGGGCTTCCAGTATGCCGGTGAATCCCGTCGTGTGGAAAACCTCCGATGGCGGACGAACCTGGCAGGCCGGCTCCCCGTTATCCACCGCCGGTTTGATGGAAACGTTTTCCATTTCGGATATCACCTTCTCCGATGCGAACTACGGATGGGTACTCGCCCACGTCGGGGCGGGGATGAACCACGATTACATTGCGCTCTACCGCTCCACCGACGGGGGGTTAAGTTGGTCGCGGGTGATTGACCCGGACATCGATGGGGGAGTCCAAAGCTGCTCAAAAACCGGATTGGCATTCTCCAACGGTTCGGCCGGATGGTTGACCGGCGATTGCAACGGGGTCCGGCCGGGTGCCTTTCTCTTTCAGACAGCGGACGGCGGAGCCCATTGGGACCCTGTGACTCTGCCCGCGCCGGCCGACCACCCCGATTTGTTCACCGCGGATCAATATGCATGTGCCGTGCACGCGCCGGTCCTTCAGGGAAACCAGGCTTTTCTGGGAGTGGAGTGCGTAGACATGGGCAGTTCCGATGGAACGAGAATTGGCTACCTCTACCGGGCTTCCTCCGGCGGGAGCCCAACCTACAAGGCGTATCCCGGGGGTGATATTTTCACGTTGGACGGCAGCCGGATCTGGGCGCTGGGTTTGGAGATCCACCGTTCGGAAAATGGCGGTGAAAGTTGGGCGAAGATCTCCACCGTGACATGGGAAGGGCAATTCGACTTCGTCTCGGCCACACTGGGTTGGGCGGCGGTGAGAAAAGGATCCGAGTATGGATTGGTGCAGACCACCGACGGCGGAAACCTGTGGGTGCAGTTGTCGCCCGTAGTCGCCGCCGGACCATGATCCGTTGCGGGGAGAACCGGTTTTATCGGAATTTTTAGGTGACGTTGGCCGGAGGTTGGGCTTATAATTTCCTCAGCATGACTCCTCCGGAAATTCTTCTCCTTGCCATCCTCTCCGTTATCTCCATATTGCTTATCCACGGCCGGGTGCGGCCGGACCTGACGGCGCTGCTGACACTGGCCGTTCTCGGATTGACGGGCTTGGTCACGCCGCAGGAAGCGTTCAGCGGGTTCGCCAGTTCGGCGGTTATGACAATTCTCGCAATCTCGATCGTATCCGAAGGATTGCATCAATCCGGGATCACTAAATTTCTCAGCCAGCAGATGTTCAACCTGGGAAGGCGCAACGAATCACGCCTGATCTTCATCACCGTGATCGCCGCGGCGTTGCTTTCGCTGTTCATGAACAACATCGCGGCGGCCGGGGTGCTTATGCCGGCCGTCATCGCACTGTCCCGCCGAACGCGGATCGCACCCTCGAAACTCCTGATGCCGATGGCGTTTGGAACCATTCTCGGCGGGATGGCCACGCTTCTCACCACCTCCAACATCATCGTCTCGGATGCGCTGCGCACCGCTGGGTTTCGGCCTTTCGGGCTGCTGGATTTTCTGCCGATCGGTGTGTTTGTCGTGATAGGAGGAGCATTCTATCTCACAGGATTGAGCCGGCGGATCCTTCCCGTGCGGTTCCCGGCCGGGCAGGTGGCGCGCGCGGAACGCCTGCATGCCGAACTGGCCGGCCTTTATGGGTTGAGTAAAAACCTCAGCGAATTGCAGGTTCTGGATGGATCCTGCATGTCGGGCATCAACATTAAAGAAGGCGATTGGGCGCGCCGCTTCGGGATCAACATTCTCGGCATATCCCGGGCCGGCCACATCAGCTTCGGGCCGCGCGGAGATATGATCGTACGGGTGGGGGATATCCTGCTGGTACAGGGGGAAGTCGTTCCGTCGGAAATCGAAATTTGCGGTTTGAAAATTCTTCCCAAAGTGAAGACGCCCAAAGAGGTCGCGGATGAGAATATTGTTCTGGGTGAAGTTGTGCTTTCACCGCGGGCGACGATGGCCGGAAAAACCTTGAAGGAGATCCATTTCCGCGACAAATACCGATTGAACGTTGTGGCAATCTGGCGCGAGGGTAAGCCGTTGCGGGAAGGATTGGCGGACATCCCCCTTCGATTTGGAGATGCGCTGCTGGTCCAGGGAAGCGCGATGCAGATGCGCCTTCTGCGCGATGACCGGGATTTCATACTGCTCGAGGAGGATCCGGATGCCGTCCTGCAGCCGAGGAAGGCCGGCCGGGCGGTAGCCATCCTGCTCATGGTATTGGGGATTGCCGCCTTCGGCTGGCTGCCCGTGGCGGAGGTCAGCCTGGTGGGTGCGATCCTGATGGTCCTCGCGGGCTGTCTCACCATGGATGATGCATACCGTTCCATCGAATGGAAGGCGATCTTCCTGATTGCCGGAATGTGGCCTCTGGGCGTGGCGATCCGGTCGACCGGATTGGCCGATTCCATCACGCAGGTTCTGGGCGGCGTGTCGGGTTATGGCTCGAGTGCTCTCGCCCTCGCGCTCATCCTCGGAGGATTATCTCTCACACAACTGTTGGGGAGCCAGGTGGCATCCATCGTGTTGACGCCGATCGGCCTGACCATGGCCATGTCGGTCGGGGCCGATCCGCGGGCGATCGGCATGGCGATTGCCCTGAGCTGCTCGCTGGCATTCCTGACGCCCCTCGGGCACCCGGTGAATGTGCTGGTCATGGGTTCGGGGGGATATTCCTTCCGCGATTACTTGAAAGTGGGCGGACCGCTGACATTGATCGTCCTTCTCATCATCATGATCGGATTGAAAGTTTTTTGGGGGTTATAGACATGGAGCCGTTCCGCTTCCGGATCCGCGCGCGCGACGGGAGAGCCCGCTCCGGCGTGCTGAATACGCCCCACGGGGAAATATCCACTCCGGTATTCATGCCGGTGGGCACGCAGGCCACCGTCAAGGCACTGACGCCGGACCAACTGCAGGCGGCCGGAGCAACCCTCATCCTCGCGAATACTTATCATCTTTACCTGCGTCCCGGCGATCAGACGATCGGTGAACTGGGCGGTTTGCACGCGTTTATGAACTGGCCGAAACCGATTTTGACGGATTCCGGCGGCTTTCAAGTTTTTTCGATGCGCTCAATCCGGGAAGTGGATGCGGACGGCGTGACTTTTAAATCCCACCTCGACGGTTCGACCCACCGGTTGACCCCGGAAAAGGTGGTGGCGATCCAGGAGAATTTGGGTGCGGACATCATCATGGCCCTGGATGAATGCGCAGCGCCCAAGGATCATCCGTACAGCCGGCTGGCGATGCAACGCACCCATGCCTGGGCCGGCCGCTCGGCGCAAGCGCACCGGCGATCCGATCAGGCGCTTTTTGGAATCGTCCAGGGAGGGATCTTTCAGGATTTGAGAGAGGAGTCAGCCCGATATATATCGGACCTCCACCTTCCGGGAAACGCGGTCGGCGGACTTTCGGTGGGGGAAAGCAAACAGGAGATGCATGCGGTTCTGGACTGGATGGACTGCGGATTGCCGGAAGACCATCCGCGGTATCTGATGGGCGTCGGTTCGCCGGCGGACATTGTCGAGTCGGTCGCCCGGGGGATGGACATGTTCGATTGCGTGCTCCCCACGCGACTGGCGAGACACCATACCGCGATCCTCCGCCGCGGCCGATTGAATTTGCTCGGCGCCGCCTTCGCGCGTGATCCCCGGCCTTTGGACCCCTCCTGCCCATGCTATACTTGTTCAAATTTTTCCCGGGCATATCTGCGGCATTTACTCCAGGCCAAAGAGATTCTCGGCGCAACGTTGTTATCCATACATAATATTTCCGTCCTATTAACCCTCATGGCGGAAATCCGGACCGCGATTCAAACCCGGCGGTTTCCCTCTCTGCGGGAAGAATTCCAGACGGATACCTCCGGATCGGAAGAAAAATCGTGAAGCGCACAGGAAGAATCCTCTTTTACGGTTTTGTTTTTCTGCTATCCATCGCGGCTTCTACATCGCCGCCGGCCATCCACATCATCGATTCGGATGCGACCGTGGATTACCCCGCGGAAATCACCTTCTCCATCGAAGCGGAAAGCGATGTGGAAATCCAGATTCTGGAATTGGAATTCGGCCTGTCCGGAAGGGATTGCACACCGGACATCAACATCACGGCACCGGAGGGCTTTATTCCAACCGGCCATGTCGATGCCGAATGGACGTGGGAAGTAGCCTCCGCGGGAAACCTTCCACCCGGGATGCGAATCTGGTGGAGATGGCACCTGGCGGATGCGTCGGGAAATGAGATTCGGACCGAGACGGAATGGATCACCTGGATTGATGACATCCATCCCTGGAAAACCTTACAATCCGAAAACATCCTTCTCTTTTGGTACCGAGGGACCGAGGAATACAACCAGGAGTTTATGAAGGCAGCCGAAGACGCCCGGGAGCGTCTCCGGAACGATATTGGCACATGGCCGACCCTGGATATTCACATTTACATTTACGGGTCCAACCAGGATATGAAGGACGCCCTGGTGGGCGAACCGGATTGGATCGGAGGATTGTCCTTCGGAGAAAACCAAAGGACCATCCTCATCGGGATCGATCCTGGGTATGAGACGTGGGGAAAAGCGACCATTTCCCACGAATTGGCACACACCGCCGTGGACAGCATCATGGGAGGATGTTGGGCGACCATTCCTCTTTGGCTGAATGAGGGGATAGCCATGTATGCGGAGGGGGAACAGGAAGAGATATACGGATTGACTCTGGAAGATGCGATTTATTACGACAGTCTATTTTCCCTCCGATCGATCACTTACGAATACCTGTCCATCGAAGGAGATCCGACCCTGACGTATGCAGAGTCCTATTCCGTCGTAAAATTCATGATCGACCGGTTCGGGCATACGAAAATCCGCCAATTGCTGGACAGGCTGGGGGAAGGGTACTCCTACGACAACGCTCTGGTCGCGGCGTTGGGTGTCGATATGGACGGGCTGGAGGAAGCCTGGAGAGAAGCCATCGGCGCAGATCCGATGTTGAAAAAGGAATCGGCGGGCTCTCCCACCCCCATGCTGGAAGCCACGCTACCTCCCTCCACCTCGTCGCTTGTGGTCTCCACGCCCACCCCGACACCCATAGTGACAGCGACCGTAATCCCATCCCCTTCTGAGACGGGAATCCTTCCTATGCTGGAGAACCCCGGCATTGTCATCGTCGTTTGTACTCTAGGTCTGCTGTGCGTTTCGGTTTTGGGGCTCATGGGATTGCTCCTAATCCTTTTACGGAAAAGAAAATCCGCTTCTTCGGATGGGAAGAAGGAAGCATGACATCGATGCGGAAATCCCCCTGGTTCCGCCTGACAGAAGCCGGCATCTTCCTGGTTGCCGCCGCCGGATGCAGCTTCATTTTTCCCGTCGCCCGGCCAACTCCCGAACCTACGGCGATTCCGTCCCCGACCCCAACCGCCTTTTCCGCCCAAACGTTTCTGCACACGATCGGAACGGACGCCGGTCAATATGCCTCCCGGTATTATTCCCCGGAGGGAGAATTTTCCCTCGCCGTGCCGGTCGAATGGGAGTTCAATCAAAAGACGGATTCCGGACAGGAATTAGAAAGCGTCTCGGAGACCCGGGGCGGTGCGGTGGTGGCCGCATTCTATTCCATTGAAAAATTGGGGAAGGATAAGAACGCCCAACAGGCGATGGAAGTTTTCTACAAACAGGAGTGGATGGCCGCCCGTCAGGTGGATATCGCGGAACAATCGGAATTCCCGATCGCCGCCGGCCCCGCGGGTTGGAAATTGAGTGGAACCGTTATTACGGATCCCGCCCAGGGAACCCGCGAAGCCTGCGTTCTGATCGCGTTCACAAACAATACGACTATCTACGTCCTGGCGGCGTATCCGAACCGTTCCGCATCCTCTGAGTCCTTCTCCGAAAAGTTCAAGGCGGCGGCGGAATCCCTGCGCTGGGAGGAAACCCGCACCCGGGAAATTGCAAAGGAAAATGCCTTGCAGCTTGCGCAGGAAGAACCGTCCACGCTGGATCCCGCCCTCACCCAAGACGGGGCGGGGGGGATAGTCGGCGACATCTTCAGCGGATTGGTAACGCTCGATACATCGTTGAACGTGCAACCGGCGTTGGCGGAGAGCTGGGATGTGACTCCGGACGGAAAGACGTACACCTTTCACCTGAAAGAAAATGCGCGGTTTCATAATGACCGCCCGGTTACGGCGGATGACGTATTGTTCAGCTGGCTTCGTGCGGCAAGCCCAGAGTTGAAATCGAGCACGGCGGTACGGTACCTGGGGGATATTGTCGGCCTGAGGGAATATCACGCGGGAACCATCGATTCCATTCCGGGAATCCGAGTAGTCGACTCCCACACGATCCAGGTTACCCTTCGTGCCGCCAAACCGGTCTTCCTGCAAAAATTGACCTATCCCACTTCGTGGATCGTGGACCGGTATAACGTCCGTCTGCCCAATTGGCAATTCAACCCGAACGGGACCGGTCCTTTCCGAATGGCCCAACGGGTGCTTAAGAAAAGCCTGATTCTGGAAGCCAGCACCAATTATTACGATACGACACCGATGCTGGAGTATGTGATTTATTGGATCACTTCCACAGCGGAACCGATCATGTTCAAGGTCGACAAGGTCGACCGGATGACCGTAAGCGCCGGTATGCTTCCCGCGGTCAACGATCCGCACGATCCTCTGTTTGGAACGGCGACCGTCGAACAGAAGCTTTGCACGAATTTCATAGAATTCAACACCGCCATTCCCCCGTTCGATGACCCCTTGGTCCGGAAATCCTTCGCCCTGTCGATCGACCGCGATATCTACGTCGAGGTGACCCCGGAAGAAAACGATATTTCCGGATCGGGCATTCTTCCGCCGGGAATGACGGGCTACACGCCGGAGCACGTACGGGATCCATACGATCCCGACCAGGCCAGGGCTTTGCTCGCGCAATCCCGTTATTTCAACGGCGCGCAGTCCACCCCCGAGATCCGGTTCACTCTGCCGAGTGTAGCGGCCGAATACGACTTCACCATGGAATTCCTGATCGACTCCTGGGAGAAAAATCTGGGGATCAATATCCTGGTGGAAGGTCTTCCGGACGATGAATACCGGGCGTGGTTGGAGACCGGACCGTCCAGGCAATTGGTTTTTGCGAATCATTGTGCAAATTACCCGGATCCGGAGAATTTTTACGATTTCCTTTTCCATGGAGACAATGCCGGGATATATTACGGATATAAAAACGAATCCCTGGACGCCCTTTTAGATTCCGCAGCCACAGAAACGGACTGGATCCGGAGGGTCGATCTCTACCGGCAGGCGGACCAAATCCTCTATGACGATGCGCCGGTTCTTATCCTCACATATACCGGTCCGTCCTACGTCGTCTGGAAAACCCGCATCATGGGATATGTTGCCACTCCGATCGATGTCCCCCAGCATCATCATCTTTGGATAAATCGGGAGTAAGGATCTGCCGATCACCAAGATCCGAGGCGAAAAATTAAAACGAATCCGGAGAACAGGGCTTCGGAAGACCATTCTTCAAGACGCCTGACAATTTAAAGCCAATCGTTCATTATTTTCCGGCGGAGAACTAACATGCGAGAATACGCAGACGCTGGCTAGTACCTTCGGGTCGATTAATTCAGAAATGGAACCTTTTTGCCCCGATAGTTTTGGATGCGCGGACGGAATGACCCGCCCGCAGCCATCTTCCCTCATCCGGCTGTATAATCCTAAATAATCGACATATGCTGAATTGGTTTCCCAGTCTCTGCAGGTAATCCGTTTTCCATACGTCGACGGGACGCATATCCGGCATGGACCGCATTTCAGGCAAATCCCTTCACGGGATTTTTCTATCCTTTCTTATAATCGGGGCGCTTTCCAGCTGTCGACAATCCGGCGGGCAGGCGGAAACACCCCATCTGACGATTGCGGCGGCACTCTCCCTCGAACGAATCGCCACGATCATGGTTGACAAATTCAACAAGATCAATCCGCAAGGCACCCCCCTGGCGGTGGAGATCGTTCCCGACGGTGATATGCAAATGCCGCTGGACCCGAGTCAGGCTTCGGCGGTCATCCAGTGGAAGGAACCACCGCCCGGGAATTGGTCAGCCCTCATCGGATGGTCGGGAATCCTTTTTGCGGTTCATCCGGACAATCCCGTTGAGAATCTCTCTTCCACCCAAGCGCAGAAGATCTATCTTGGATCGATCGATCGATGGGAAGAAATCGGAGGGCTGTCCGGGGATATTCACGCCCTGGCATACGGCTCGGAAATGGGATTGGAGCAGATGTTCACGGGGATCGTCTTGAAAGGGAGCCGGCTGACCCCCGGCGCACTCATCGTCCCTTCCTTTGAGGAAATGTCCGCGGCGATTTCGGGAGATATGCAATCGATCGGGTTTATGCTGGCTTTTCAGACTGCGACGGGAATCCGCATTCTGACAATCGACTCCATCACCGCGGACTACCCAAACGTGCTCTCCGGGAGATACCCCTTCCGCATTCCGCTTTACCTGGTAGCGGAGGAAAAGGTTCCCGCGGAGATCCTGCAATTTGCGGGTTGGATTCAATCCGTGGCGGGACAGACCATACTCATGGAACAGCAATAATAGGAGTGGAGATATGGAAAAAATCAGCCATTCGGAAAGAATACGGGCAGTTCTGGCCGGCGAAAAACCGGATCGGGTACCGGTAGCACTTTGGCGGCATTTCCCCGTCGACGACCAGAATCCTCACGCGCTTGCGGAATCCTCGATCGCCTTCCAGCAGGAATTCGATCTGGATCTCATCAAGGTAACCCCGGCATCCTCATTCTGCCTGAAGGATTGGGGCGCACAGGATGTATGGGAAGGAAATACCGAAGGAACAAGGACTTTCATCCAGGATGTCATCCAAAAACCGGGAGATTGGGAAAAATTGAAAATTTTGGATCCGTCCAAAGGTTCGCTGGGAGAGCAAATCTCATGTTTGAAGGAGGTTGTACGGAAATCGGGAGGAACGGTCCCCGTGCTCCAGACGATTTTCAATCCACTCGCGCAGGCCAAACATCTTTGCGGGCCGGACCCCCTGAAGGAACAATTAATCCGGTATCCGGAACCGTTCAGGGCGGGGTTGGATATCATCACCCGGTCAACGGTTCTTTTTGTGGAAGCATGCATGGAAACGGGGATCGATGGAATTTTTCTCGCCATTCAGCACGCCAATGCAGCCTTCCCCGGCGAAGACGAGTACCGCACGTGGGCCGCAAAGGATGACCATGCGATTCTGCATGCCGCGCGGGATGGCTGGCTGAACATGTTGCATCTGCACGGCCTGAAGGTGTATTACTCGCTGGCCGTCGAGTACCCGGTCCACGTAGTCAACTGGCATGACCGGGAATCAGGTCCGTCCCTGGAAAGCGGGTATCAACTTTCACACAAAGCGGTGTGCGGCGGCTGGCGGCAGTGGGAGACTATGACCCTGGGAGATGAACAGAAAATCGAAACCGAGGCGCAGGATGCAATCCGGCAGATGAAAGGGAAACACCTGATATTAGGAACCGGTTGTGTGACCCCCATCATCTCGCCCCGGACGTGCCTGCAGGCGGCGTCGAAACACCGCAAGGGTTAAGCGGATAAACCGAAAGAAGGCGTCCGTGACCTGCGCGCCTTGGCTGAGCCTTATTTATTCCATATTGAACCAAGCCGAAGTGCGCAACTGATAACCCCGGAAAAACCAAACACTATTCGTTTTTCCCCCAAATGATTCCTTCGATCTGACGCCGGGTGCGCCGCGCGGCCGAACGGGCGCGCGCCATCAACCGATCTCCCCAAAACCGGCGTCCCTTCCGTCGGCTTGCACTGACCCACTTGACCACCGCGGATCCCCAGGTCAGCCCCGCGCCAAAAGCGACCAAAACGAGATTGTCTCCGGGATGTATTAGTCCGGCGGATACGGCTTCACAGAGCGCGATGGGAATGGACGCCGTGGAAGTATTGCCATAGCGTTCGATGTTCACCACAAACCGGTCCATCGGTAGTCCAAGATCCTTGGCGGCCGATTCGATGATCCGCCGGTTGGCCTGATGGGGGATGACGAGCTGGATATCCTCGAGGGTTAATCCGGCCTTTTCGACCACCTCGCGAACAGAAGAAACGATCACACGGGTGGCGAACCGATACACGCCCCGTCCGTTCATGACGACCGAATGCTTGTTTTCCTCGATGGTTTCCAGCGATGCCGGCCGCCGGCTTCCTCCGGCCGGAACCATCAACAAATCCCCTCCCGAGCCGTCCGCGCGCAGGGAGAAGGAAAGTATTCCTCCGGGTTTTTCGCTCGCCTGGAGCACGACAGCACCCGCCCCGTCCCCAAACAAGACGCAGGTGGACCGATCGCTCCAATCGATCAAGCGCGACATGGTTTCCGAGCCGATCACCAGCGCGTTGTTATACGCACCGCTGACGATCATCTGCGATGCGATGCACAGAGCGTAGGGAAATCCGGAACAGGCCGCCAGCATATCGAACGCTGCGGCGTCACTCGCACCCAATTGATCCTGGACGATGCAGGCCGTGGAGGGGAATAAGTATTCCGGAAGGCTCGTGGCGACGATGATCAGGTCGATATGCCGCGCAGGGATGCCCGCGACCATCAGAGCCTGGATAGCCGCTTCCACCGCAAGGCTGGCTGTGGATTCCCGCGGGCCGGCAATATGGCGTTCGCGGATCCCCGTCATGGACTGGATCCATTCGTCGCTGGTGTCCACCATCCTCGACAGGTCATCGTTGGTCAGGATTTGCGGTGGAACACTCATTCCCCAGCCCACGATGTGCGCGTAGCGAGTCATGATTCCTCTGAAGAGGTTTCTCCCGGCAGGCTGCTGAAAATCAGGGCGGCGTTATGGCCGCCAAAGCCGAATGAATTGGAAATCACAACGTTTAGCGTTTTCCTCCGCGAGTGATTGGGGGTGTAATCCAGGTCGCAATCCGGATCCGGCGTTTCGTAATTGATGGTGGGGGGAATAATACCATCCCGCAAAGCCAGGACGGATATTACGGCTTCTATGCCGCCCGCCGCCCCCAATAAATGACCGGTCATGGATTTTGTGGAGGAGATGGCAACGGAATAGGCATGCGGACCGAAAACGTTTTTAATCGCCCGGGTCTCGCTTTTATCGTTCAGGATGGTGCTCGTCCCGTGCGCGTTGATATATTCCACGGCGGCGGGGGAAAGCCCGGCCTGGTCGAGGGCAAGCTGCATGCAATTCGCAGCGCCCGAACCGTCCTCGAGCGGTGCGGAAATGTGGTGGGCATCGTCGGTGGTCCCGTAGCCGGTGAGCTCCGCCAAAATGGGCGCCCGGCGCACGCGGGCGGATTCCAGTTCCTCGAGGATGAGGATTCCCGCCCCCTCGCCGATGATGAAACCGTCGCGGTTCTTATCGAACGGCCGGGAAGCAGCGGCCGGCGAATCGTTCCGTTCGGAAAGGGTTCCCATCACGCTGAACCCGGCGATCATGATCGGGTAGATCAAGGCTTCCGCGCCGCCGGCGATCATCACGTCGGCTGCGCCGCGGCGGATGATCTCCGCTGCCTCGCCGATCGCATTCGTCCCGCTGGCGCACGCCGACACGACGCAATGGTTTGGGCCCCGCGCCCCTAAATGAATCGCTACCTGGCCCCCCGCGTTGTCCGACAGCATCATCGGGACCATAAAAGGGCTTACCCGGTTCGGCCCGTTCCGTTGCAAGACATCCAATTCGCCGATGAGGGTTCCCAATCCCCCCATGGCGGATCCGATCATCACTCCGGTCCGGTCGGGGGATGGCAGGGGTGTGGGGAGTTTCGCATTCCGAATGGCTTCCTGCGCCGCCGTCACGGCGAATTGTGTGTACCGGTCCATCCGGCGGACTTCCTTGCGGCCCAGGAAAGCGGATGGATCGAATCCCTTCACCTCCGCTGCGATCTTCGTCTTAAAAGCCGACGCATCAAAAGCGGTGATGGGACCCACTCCGGAACGGCCGGCGCAGATATTTTCCCAAGTAGAGTGGATGTCATTTCCAACCGGACTGACGCAACCCAAACCGGTTACAACGACCCGTCTTGCCACATTCCCTCCCCAACCAAAGCCGGATTTTACTTCTTTAACACCGTCGTTGGAAGATCGATTTCTACGAATCCGGACTGTGGTCGAATTTGCGGGCCCCAAATGGATGGTTTATACTACATGGCAAAGGAATTTCCCCGGAGGAATAGCATCTCCATGAAACCGATATATTCGGTCGTCATACCGGTATTCAACGAAGCGGAGAGCATTTCAGAATTCTATCGGCGTTTATCTTTGGCAGCCAAAAGCGCCGAAGGCGTCTGGGAATTCATATTCGTCAACGACGGCAGCACGGATGATTCCCCGGACTTGTTGAAAGGATTCGCAAAGAAAGACAAGCGGGTGCGCGTCATTGACTTCGCCCGCAACTTTGGGCATCAAATCGCCGTCACCGCAGGGCTGGACATCGCGCAAGGAAACGCGGTAGTCGTCATCGACGCCGATTTGCAGGATCCTCCGGAAGTGATCCCGGAGCTTATCGCCAAGTGGCGTGAAGGATATGAAGTCGTTTATGCGGTCCGCTCGGAACGGGAAGGGGAAACCTGGATCAAGGAATTCACGGCAAAAATATTCTACCGGTTGATCTTCCAAATCACCGATATAAAAATCCCGTTGGATACCGGCGATTTCCGGTTGCTGGACGGAAAGGTCGTCGCGGTAATGCGGAAGATGAGGGAACGGCATCGATTCCTGCGGGGGATGGCATCCTGGGTGGGATTTCGGCAAATCGGGGTTCCCTACCGCCGGCATGCCCGCTTTGCGGGCAAAACCAAATACCCGTTCAATAAGATGATGCGGCTGGCATTGAATGCGATCACTTCCTTTTCCTATTTCCCGCTGCAACTTGCGACCTACCTCGGTTTCGTGTGCGCCATCGTCGCCGCCATGGCGATTCCGATCGTAGTCGTCATGCGACTCACCGGATCGGGCGCCTTCTTCGGACAGGCCACCACGCTGATTTCGGTGCTTTTCCTGGGGGGTGTCCAGTTGATCTGCGTTGGAATCCTCGGCGAATATGTCGGCCGGATATACGACGAGGTGAAGGGCAGACCGCTTTACATCACGCGCGAAGAGACGGATTCCCTTCCGAAGACTCCCCCCAAGAAGACTAAATAATCCGGACCTCTCATGGGATCCTCCCTTTCCCGCCGTTTATCATTCCCCGTCCGTTTTGTTCTCCAAAAAGGATTATTCCCGGCGGTATTCCTCGTATCCCTCCTCCTCCGGTTGATTAATCTCGGAGCGCAGGGGCTGTGGTTCGACGAAACGTACACCGCGTATGTCGCCGGGCAGCCGTTCGAGCGCATGATGCAATTCTTGATATCCGACGGCGTTCATCCGCCGCTGTATTATTGGTTCATGGCGGTCTGGATCCGGCTCTTCGGTGCTTCGGAATGGAGCCTTCGGCTTCCCTCCGCGATCTGCGGTGCGCTTGCCGTTTGGATGCTCTACCTGCTGGTGCGGCGGATGGCAGGTGAAACCGAGGCCATCTTCTCCGCCATCCTTCTGGGAATGTCCCCTTTTCTGCTCTGGTATTCCCAGGATGCCCGGATGTACTCGATGGAATGCCTGGCGGCGGTGACGGCGGTTTTCTGCTTATGGAATTTCTTGCATAAGCCGACCATTCCCAATTTTATCGGCTTGATTCTATCCCATGCCGTCCTGTATGAAGTGCATTATTTCGGCGTGTTTTTATTTATGGCCGAAGCCATGTTTCTGGTTTTTTACAGGCGGGAGTACTTCCGGCAATGGATCCCGTTCCTGATCGCTCAAACCCTCGCGATTCTCCCGTTGATCCTCTGGGGCAACATCCTCCTGCAAAGGGAAAACGGCTCGTTTGGAATCGGCTGGGTCCCCAAACCGGAATGGACGGATCCGGTGTTGACTCTCCTGAATTTTTTCACGGCAAACGGCGGAAACTGGAATCTCATCGCCGCGGCGGCCGGCATCGCACTCGTCCTCCTCTTTGGATCCGCTCTCCGGACGTACCGTTTTAGAGAAGCCGTCAGCTTCGGAATATTCTGGCTTTTCATCCCGATCCTGATGGCGTGGACCCTCTCGCAGCAAATACCGATTTATATCGATCGCTACCTGATCCTTTCCCTCCCCGCCGCAGTCGTCCTGGCTTCGATCGGAGCTGCTTCCATCCGGGGGTGGAAGCGATACCTGCTGCCCATCCTTCTGTGGGGAACGATGCTGCCTGGACTTTGGAATCTCAACCTGCCGGCGGACGAGTTCCGCAAAGAGGGCTGGCGTCCGGCGTCGGAATCCATCCGGAAGCAATTTCAAACGGGCGACCTCATCCTGATCCGCGTCTATCAGGTGGCGGTTCCATTGCATTATTACGGTTTGATGGATCTTGCATGGATCCCCATCGAGACGAACAACGTGGTGGAGCTGCCCGAAATCAACCCTTCCGTGCGGACGTACTTTGTTGTCTACTGGCTGCCGTCGCAGTCGGCGCACAGTTTCGGAACGAAAAATCCGGATGGGTACGCTGAACTGAATCCGTCGGTAAAGGAATGGATGGACCAGAACCTGCGATTGCTTTGGGTTGAAAATCGCTACAATGGCGTTGTCATCTTGGTCATGGAGCCGGTGAAACAATAGGGGTAAACTCCGAAACCATGTCAGAGATTTGTTTTCTGCCGCCGACAGTCCGCGTTGATCGGTTTTGGTTTTTCGAGTAGAATCCGTTTTCGTTGGTGAAGAAAGCCGTTCCAAAGGGGGAGAGATGATTGAACCAGCCGATCTTGTGTTGATTGCAATTCTCAATAACCGCCGCGATTTCGAAGTCATCCGGCTTCTCGGATGGTACCGCATTCCGCTCCGCTCCGCGCCCAAAATCGTGGACGTGGATGCGATCGCCTTTTACCAAACCGCCAAATTCAGAGAGGAAAAATGGAGCATCCGCTATGCGGCCAGAGTCTGCGGCGTGGAATTGGTGAAGCGGACGGATTTGTTCAAGGATGAGGAGGCTCATCCCCGCGCCCGGGAGGAATATTACAAATTGCAATTGGGGCCGCTCGAGGTTCTCCCGCGACCGATTCTTTCCCGCTCGTGGAAGAGGCTGACGTTTTTATATACCACAGGGGAGCGTCTGATTAACGCGTCGGAGATCAACAATCTGGCGTTGGCCGGCACGGATCGGCAGATCCTGTGGAGAGCGCTGCGCGACCGCGCGCGTTCGTTTTCGGCCGCCGGATCGGATACTTCGTTCCCATGGACGGACGCGTTGGACGCTTTTTATGAATCCACGAAGCCCGCCCCGGGGGTCGGGCCGGGGGGCACGAAGGAGATCTGAAGCGCACGAAGAGAATGAACTACCGCGCGGCAAGCCGCGCGGTAGCACGGATCGCAACATCCAAGAACTGCGCAGCAAGC
>CAZFPL010000017.1:0-64515 GCA_964521085.1 uncultured Anaerolineales bacterium
CGCGGCAAGCCGCGCGGTAGCACGGATCGCAACATCCAAGAACTGCGCAGCAAGCTGCGGGGTATTCAACATCCCGCGAAAGCGGGATAAATTAAAAAGCCTTTGTGTTCTTCAGAATTTTCTGCGTGTGCTTCGTGGATTCTATACGACCGGTAGAAAACTAATCCGCAAGGATTTTTACAATAACTTTCCGCTCGCGCGGACCGTCGAATTCCGCAAGGAACACTCCCTGCCACGTTCCGAGGATAAGCCTGTTCTCTTCCACCAGCAGTAGTAATTGCACGCCCAGGAGGGAAGATTTGACGTGCGCGGGTGAATTCCCTTCCGAATGACGGTGCGCGGGGTCGGGGGGTGCGGTTTGATGGACCAGCGTATGGAGGATATCCTCGGGTACGTCGGGATCCCAATTCTCGTTCAGCGTCAACGCGGCCGTCGTATGCGGGAGGAACACATAGCAAACGCCGTCTTTCACGCCGCTTTGTGCAACCGCCGATTGGATCGAATCCGTAATGTCGAGGAACTGGTGGGCGGCGCTTGTGGATACGTGAAAACTCCGGATTGTCGAAGCGCCCATTGAATTATCGGTGGTACGTTCCCATCAGCGAACCCGAATCGAGCAGGTGACTCTGCATCACCTGCTGCAATTGTGCGGCGGTGCAGCCCGCCGGCAGGTCCAGCACCTTATCCAACGCGAAAATTTTGAAATAGTAGCGATGCGGTTTTCCGGGAGGAGGGCAGGGGCCGTAGTAGCCGTTGGTGCGGGCGTCGTTGACGCCCTGGCGGCCGATTCCTGGAACCTCGGGCTTCACCGCAACGCCCTCGGGAAGGCGTCCTGCGCCCGGGGGGATGTTGAAAATCACCCAGTGAATGAAGGTGCCGGATGGGGCATCCGGATCCTCCACGATAAGGGCGTAACTTTGGACCGCCATGACGGATTTCGGCCAGGTCAGCTCGGGCGACAGGTTTTCACCGTCTCCGGCATACCGTTTGGGGATCACCGCCCCCTCGGAAAAGGCAGAAGAGGACAATGGAATAGGCATATCCACCTCCTGAGCGGAACGATGAATATATTATAGGGGGAAACGAATGAGTCCGTGCTAAGAGGAATGTCCGCCGAAGAACCTTAAAAAGGGGAGGGTGGAACGGGTTTAATAAAGGAGACCCCAATCCGCTCCCGCATCCTCTTCCATCATCGATTGCTCCCAGGGTTCGTCGCCCATCTCGATGGTGGCCGGCAGCCCGATCACTTTTTCCGCTTTTTGCCTCGCATTTTCCATAAGCGCCGGGCCATAAGGACAGAACGGAGTGGTCAAGATCATACGGATGGAGGCGTCTTTTTCCCGGATGACAACGTCGCGAACCATCCCGAGTTGGATGATACTCAACCCCAACTCCGGATCCATGACCTCCCCCAGGATTTTCCGCACCGCCTCCGCCTTCTCCGGGTGGGAACGGTCGGCCTGCCAAAGCGTCTTGGGCGGGGGGACGGCAGCCGGTTCACTCATTGCGAAGACTCTTTTCTTCTCCAGCGATCGAATATGTGCACGAATCCGAGCCGGATCGGATGCAGGAAGTCCGCTCCACCGGCGTCCCAAGCGCCCGGGAGATCATCGACGCATCCAGCGCGCACACTTCCGGATGGGAAAGGCTGATCCGGGAATAGGGGCAGGCGAGTTCCGTCAGGCAATACCGGCCGGGGCCGGCGGATTCGACGCGCGCCACAAACCCTTCCTGGGTAAGCAATTGAACCAGCCGGTCCAACCGTTGTGGAAGCGGAAGGGAATCCAGTTCCTTCTTCCAGTCTCCCACCATGCTGGAGGCGACATCCAGAAGCAGATTATTAACCATTTCCGGAGAGAGGTGTTCTTTTAGTTGATCCAAAAGCAAGTTGGTGAATTGATAATAGCGGGTGGAATTGCGATCCATCGCCATCGAGGTTAATTTGTAGATTTGGCGCGGACGGCCGACCCCGTGCCGTTCCTCCCGCACCTCAACCATACCTTCCGCCTGCAATGTTGTCAGATGATGGCGGACGGCAATGGGCGTGATCTGAACCGCGCTGGCGAGTTCCAAGACAGTCAACTGTCCCTGATTGCGCAAAGCCTGGAAAATTTTTTCTTTAGTCGGCTCAAGCGAAGAAATAGCCATATTTTCAAGAATTTTATCGGAATAATCAAAATTAGTCAATATATAATATAATTATTATAAATATTGACTAATATTAGTTAAAAATGCTATACTCAATCGAATTTAATGAGGTTGGTATGCCAAGCGTTCTGGAAATTCAGGATCTTCACGTGAATATTGGAGAGAAACCCCTGCTCAAGGGCGTCGATCTGATCGTCCGTCAGGGGGAGGTCCATGCTTTGATGGGACCGAATGGAACAGGCAAATCCACCCTGGCATACACGTTGATGGGTCATCCCGGATATTCCGTTACGCAGGGAAAGATCCTTCTCGACGGCGCTGATATTCTGGCGCTGCCCACGGAGGAGCGTGCCAGGCTGGGCCTGTTCCTTGCGTTTCAATACCCGGTGGCCATTCCGGGCGTCTCCGTCGCCAATTTTCTTCGAACCGCGATCAATGCCCGCCGCAGAGCGGTGGATCCGCAGGATAAGGGGATCGCCGTTCCGGAATTCCGAAAGATGTTGAAGTCAAAGCTGGAGATGCTGCAGATTCCGGTCGAGTTCGCCGGCCGCTATCTCAACGAGGGATTTTCCGGCGGAGAGAAGAAACGCGTGGAAGTCCTGCAGCTGGCCGTCTTGCTGCCCAAGATCGCCATCCTGGACGAAACGGATTCCGGCCTGGATATCGACGCCCTGCGGATTGTCGCCGGCGGCGTGGATGCCATCTCCGGCCCCGATCTCGGCGTTTTGGTCATCACCCATTACCAGAGGATTCTGAACTATATCAAACCGCAATTCGTGCACGTGATGTTCGACGGGCGAATCGTTGAATCCGGAGGCGCGGATCTGGCCGTCCGGTTGGAGGAGCAGGGATACGACTGGGTGCGGGAGAAATACGCCAGCGCGGGGAAGGAATAGTATGCCGCCGAACGGGAAACCGCAGTGGGAAGGCCCCAGCGAGTATCCATACGGCTTCCGCGATCCGGAAGAGTACCTGTACCGGTCGCGCCCCGGGCTGCACCGCGAGATTGTCGACGAGATTTCCTCCCAGAAAGGCGAGCCGGATTGGATGCACAAGCTTCGGTTGAAGGCCTTCGATCATTTTATTAAGCGGCCGATGCCAACATGGGGCGGAGACCTCTCGAGGCTGAATTTCGACGAGATAACCTTTTACATCCGGCCCAGCGAACGATCGCAGGTCTCCTGGGACGAGGTGCCGGATAACATCAAACGGACGTTCGACCGGCTTGGCATCCCGGAAGCCGAACGCAAACTCCTGGCGGGCGTCGGCGCGCAGTACGAATCCGAGATGGTCTACCACAACATTCAGCAGGCACTTGAAAAACAAGGCGTCATCTTTCTCAGCAGCGACGACGGGCTGAAGAAAAATCCCGAGATCTACAAAGAATTCTTCGGCACCGTCGTCCCTCACACCGACAACAAATTCGCGGCGCTTAACACCGCGTTCTGGTCGGGGGGATCCTTCGTATATGTCCCGCCCGGGGTGCACGTGGATCTGCCACTGCAGGCGTACTTCCGGTTGAACGCCCAGGGCGCGGGCCAGTTCGAACGCACGTTGATCATCGTCGACGAAGGCGCGTCGGTGCATTATGTCGAGGGTTGCACGGCGCCCATCTACTCGAAGGATTCCCTCCACAGCGGCGTAATAGAAATCATCGTCCGGCGCGGAGCGCGCATGCGCTACACAACCATCCAAAACTGGTCGACCAACGTCTACAACCTGGTGACCCAGCGCGCCCTGGTCGAGGAGGGTGCCGTGATGGAATGGGTGGATTCCAACCTCGGCAGCCGTCTGACCATGAAATATCCGGCCTGCATTCTGAAGGGCAAGGGGGCGCACGGCGAGATTCTCTCCATGGCATTCGCCGGAAAAGGCCAGCACCAGGATGCAGGCGGAAAAATGATCCACCTCGCGCCGGGCACCAGCAGCAAGATCACCTCCAAATCGATCAGTAAATCGGGGGGCCGCTCCTCCTACCGGGGGTTGGTGAAAGTCGTCAGCGGAGCGGTGCATGCAAAATCCAAAGTGGTATGCGACGCATTACTGCTCGACCCGGACGCCCGGACCGACACCTATCCGACGATCCGCACGGAGGAAAGCAAAGTGGACATCGGACACGAAGCCACGGTCAGCAAGATCGGCCAGGAGCAGTTGTTCTATCTCCGCAGCCGCGGGCTTTCGGAAGAGGAAGCCGTCACCATGGTGGTCTCCGGCTTCATCGAGCCGCTGGTGAAGGAGCTTCCCATGGAGTACGCCATCGAAATGAACCGGCTTGTGCAGTTGCAGATGACCGGATCGGTCGGGTAGGCGGCGGTATGAGTCGAAAATCCGTTTCGGCCGGCGGGAAAGAAACACAGGCAGCGGTGAAGCCTCCGGTGCTTACCGATATTCAAGTGGAAGCCATCGGACGGGAGACGGGGGAACCCGGCTGGATGGTGGACACGCGCCGGGCCGCATTCGACATTTACCGCCCGATGCAACTGCCGTCTTCGAGGAGCGAAGCCTGGCGCAACAGCGACCTGTTGCGATTTCCATTTTCCGATTTGAACCTGGAGGCACTGGCGGTTTCCGGGAAAACGAAACGGATGCCGGCAGCCTGGCTGAAGCCCGCGGCCGGCGTAAAAACCGGCGGACAATTGGCGCTGGAAGACCGGGCCGTCCACACCGCGAAGCTGGATGAGGATCTTGCCCGGTCGGGCGTGATCTTCATGCCGATCTCCCAGGCGGTGAGGGAGCATCCGGATCTCGTGCGCGGCCTGTTGGGAAGTATTGTTCCGGCGGCGGACGATATCTTCTCTGCGCTGGCGTCGACCATTTTTGACATTGGATTTCTCCTGCACGTGCCGAAAGGAGTCCGGATCGCGAAGCCGCTCCATTCGCTGCTCTGGTCTTCCGGGGAAGGCATGCGTGCCTGGCGGCTGCTGGTCAACGTCGAGGAAGGCGCGGAGGTCAGCCTGTTGCACGAATGCGCATCCCCCGCAAGGACGGAGGATGCGGCGCGGCTGGATATCATCGAATTGGTCGTCCACCGCGATGCAACACTCCGTTTCTTCATGACCCAGGCCTGGGGAGACAACATCGTCCGGATAGGGCATGAGAAGGCGGTCGTCCATCAAAACGGGCGGCTCACCTGGGGCTTTGCGCATGTCGGAGCGCGCTCCACAAAAACGTTTTCCACCCTGGATCTACGCGAACAAGGAGCTTCGGCGCAGTGGTCCGGTTTGCATTTTCTGGACGGCAACCAGCAAGCGGATTTCTCCACGTTTCAGAATCACCTTGCGCCGAAAACCGGCTCCGATTTTCTGTGCAAAGGGGTGCTCTCGGGTTCCTCGCGTTCCTTTTCGAGGGGCATGGTCCGGGTGGCGCCCAGCGCCGCCGGCGCGGATGGATACCAGGGAAATCGAATCCTGATGCTTTCCGATCAAGCGAAGGCGGAAGCGGTCCCGGGCCTGGAAATCCTCTCGGACGATGTGCGCTGTTCGCACGGCGTTTCGATCGGAGAGCTGGATCCGGAGGAGCTTTTCTACCTGCGCACGCGCGGAATCGCCGAAGAGGAAGCCCAAAACCTTCTGGTCAGGGGATTCCTCGAAACCGTGCTGGCGCGGATTCCGGAGGTGGAAATCCGGCAGCGGGTGCATCTTGCCGTGGAAGCGAAAATGAAGACAATGGAAGAGACGGGTATTCCGCACGAAGACACCGTCCGGAAGGATCCGGCGCCGGACACTCAGGGAGCGTGCTCATGACATCATTAACGGTTTCCATCGGGGATAGTGTGGAAGTATTTTGCGACCACAAACGAACCGGACGCAGGGTCCGCGATTGGGTGGAAGGGGTCGTCGTGCATGCCGACGACCGGATGACGGCGATCCAATTCCGCAACGACGTTTACCTTACCGACGGTTGGATGGTTCCCGACCGCATCCTGTGGTTCAACAAAGGATCGGCCAAGATCCGCCTTGCCAAGAAAGGGCGCGGCGGCGCGCCGAAAAAGCCGAAGGCGGCGTCCCCCTCCCATAAAACAAAAGCCGCTCCGAAGAAACGCAAAGCGCCGGCCGGACAGCGGCGTCCAAAGCGGTCCGGGAAATAATCCACCGTACCCCGCAAACACGATGATCCAACCCGAATCGCCGTTCTGCGGACTGCTCACGGTGAACGAGTTCGACGTTCTGATGAGTGAACTATGACGACCGAGAAAACAGGTGTTGCCTATTCGCTGGATGTACAAAAGATCCGGTTGGATTTCCCGATCCTCAAACGGGAAATCCGGCCCGGCGTGCCGCTGGTGTATCTGGATTCGGCGGCTTCCTCCCAGAAACCCAACGTGGTTATCGATGCGATGGGGGAGTATTACCGGAACCATCATGCCAATATTCACCGGGCCGTCCACACGCTGGCCGAAGAGGCCACCAGCATGTACGAGGCGGCGCGAAAAAAGGTGGCCGATTGCATCGCAGCGCAACCGCAGGAGATCGTATTCACCCGGAACGCAACCGAGGCCATCAACCTGGTCGCGTATTCCTGGGGGCGTTCGAATCTCCACTCCGGCGATATGATCCTGCTGACGGAAATGGAGCATCACAGCAATCTCGTGCCCTGGCAGATACTGGCCAAGGAGCGGGATTTGAAACTGGAGTTCGTGCCGTTGACCGGCAGCGGGGAATTGGATCTGGATGCATTCGAAAAATGGCTGGTCCGCGGGCCGAAACTGATTGCATTGACGCAAATGTCGAACGTGCTGGGCACGATCGTTCCCATCCCGGATATCGTCCGATCGGCGCATCGGGCGGGAGCCAAGGTGCTGGTCGATGCGGCGCAATCCGTCCCGCACTTAGCCGTCAACGCACGCGAGCTGGATGCGGATTTCCTGGCGTTCTCTGCGCACAAAATGTGCGGCCCGACCGGGATCGGCGCCCTGTACGGCAAACAGGAGATACTCCAAACCATGCCGCCCTTCCTGGGCGGAGGGGATATGATCCGCAAAGTCGATTGGCGGTCGTTCGAGCCGAATGATCTGCCGTATACCTTCGAAGCGGGCACACCGGCCATCGCCGAAGCCGTGGGATGGGGGGCGGCCGTCGATTATCTGCAAGCGATCGGCTTCCCGGCCATCCACCGGCACGAACAAGCAGTGGTCGGTTATGCCATGGACCGCCTGCGGGAAATCCCGGGCGTGACGGTCCTCGGACCGGAAGCCTCAAAGCGGGGCGGGGTGGTGTCTTTTACGATGGAGGGAATCCATCCGCACGATATCGCCCAGATCCTGGATTCGTTCGGAGTCGCCGTCCGCGCCGGGCATCATTGCACGATGCCGTTGCATAAAAAACTCGGCCTTTCCGCGACCACTCGGGCATCGTTTTACTTGTATACACTATTCGACGAGGTGGACGCATTGGTATCCGGATTGCACAAGGTTCGCACCCTGTTCGCCTGAGGCCGCCGTGGACGATCTTTATCGACAGCAAATCATCGACCGATACAAGCATCCGCTCAAACGCGGCGTGCTCGATCCGCATGATCTCTCCTTCGAGGATGAAAATCCATTGTGCGGGGACAAGTTGAGAATCGATCTGCGCGTGGATGCGGCAGGGAAAATCACCCAGGCGGCGTTTTCGGGAGACGGCTGCGCCATCTCGCAGGCGTCGGCGGACCTGCTGACCGAATACATCGAAGGGAAAACACTCGCCGAAGCCCGCGCGCTTACCAAAGAGGACATCCTCGAGATGCTGGGGATAGAACTCAGCCCGATCCGGTTGAAATGCGCGTTGCTCTCGCTGAAGGTGCTTAAAGCCGGAGCGTACGGATTTCCGGGGGCGAAGGACGAGGAGTAATCCCGTTATTCCCGCGTGACCCTGACGGAAATCCAATGTTCGTCATCCTCGCCGTTTGTTCCTGGATGCCTGCCACGAACACCCTCGCTTCGCAACCATCTCGGCTTCCGGAATGCATGGAAGCCGAGATGCTATGCAAGGGCGGGCGCAGGCATGACGATCAATACCATCCCTGCGTGGTCTTCGCCTGCCCTCGGCCGAAGGCTGCGGGCAGGGATCCAGGCCAAGCGGAATAGGTTTTTCTCCATCGGTTCCTGGATGCCTGCCACAAACATGCAGGCATGGCGATCAACCCCGAATGCCCGTTGAATCGATACGGGCATGATGGCCGTCTTTCCCCTTTTGAGCGTGGTAAAATTACGGATTGTTCGCCAAGTCACAATTAAACCGTCCTGAAAGGAGCAATCGAGAATGTCTGCAGCAAAGAAGAAAGCCACGACTTTAAAGCGGTCGAAGAAGGTCTCCGCTTCGGCTGCCGGGAAGTCCAAGAAATGGGTTTATCTCTTCAGCGAAGTGGCCCAGGCCGAGAAGTACGCCAAATCCTGGGAGGGCGTACGGGCGTTGCTCGGCGGAAAGGGCGCCGGTCTTGCGGATATGAACCGCGGCGGATTGCCCGTTCCTCCCGGCTTCACGGTCACCACGGAAGCCTGCAACGCCTATCTTGCGGGCGGTGAAAAATTCCCGTCCGGGCTGTGGGATCAGGAAGTGGCGGCCTTACGCCATGTGGAAAAGGCGACCGGGAAGAAGTTCGGCGATCCCGCCAACCCGCTCCTGGTTTCCTGCCGTTCCGGCGCGAAGTTTTCGATGCCCGGAATGATGGACACCGTCCTCAACATCGGTCTGAACGACGAAACCGCGAAGGGAATGATCGCCCTGACGAAGAACGATCGCTTCGTCTACGACGCCTACCGCCGCCTGGTGCAGATGTTCTCCTCGGTGGTAATGGGCGTTTCGAAGGAGGATTTTGAAAAAGTACTCGAATCCTACCGGCACAAACGGGGCGTTTCCAACGACGCGGAGCTTCCGGTGGAGGACCTTAAATCGATCACTTCGGAATTCAAGAAGATCGTCGTGCAGAAGACCGGGCGGGATTTTCCAGCCGATCCGATGGAACAGCTGAAACTGGCTACCGAGGCGGTCTTTAAATCCTGGAACGGAAAACGCGCCGTGGATTACCGGAATGCAGCCAAGATCGCGCACGATCTGGGCACGGCGGTCAACATCGTCACCATGGTGTTCGGGAACATGGGTGAAGGCAGCGGCACGGGCGTGCTGACCACCCGCAACGTTTCCGACGGCAGCCAGGCGATCGAGGGCGATTTCCTGCTCAACGCCCAGGGGGAAGACGTCGTCTCCGGAACGCGCCAGACGATGCCGATCGCCGAGATGAAGAACGTTATGCCCAAGATGTACGCCGAATTGGAAAAGTATTGCAAGCGCCTGGAGAAGTATTACCGCGAGACGCAGGACATTGAATTCACCGTCGAACGCGGCAAGCTGTGGATGCTGCAGACCCGCAACGCCAAACGGACCGCCCAGGCCGCGATCCGGATCGCAGTGGACATGGCCGGGGAAAAGCTGATCAACAAGGAGGAAGCCGTATGGCGGGTTCAGCCTGAACACGTCGACTTCTACCTGCATCCGCAGTTCGATGCATCCGAAAAGAAATACGCCGCCTCGCGCGGCGATCAAATCGCCAAGGGCTTGAACGTATCCCCCGGCGCGGCCGTCGGACAGATCACCTTCGACGCCGATATGGCCGAAAAATGGTCAAAGGAAGAAAAACGGGCCGTGATCATGGTTCGGCCGGAGACGACCCCCAACGACGTGCACGGCATGCTGGCCGCCAAGGGCATCCTCACCAGCCGCGGCGGACGCACATCGCACGCCGCCCTGGTCGCCCGGCAATTCGGCATTCCGGCAGTGGTCGGTGTGGCGGCGATGGACGTGGATGTCGACAGACGCCAGTTCACCGTGGCCGGCAAGGTGTACCACGAAGGGGAATGGGTCTCTCTCGACGGCACGACCGGCGAGGTCTTCGCCGGAAAAATCAAGACGGCCGATCCGTCGTTTGACGATCCGTATCTGCTCAAACTGCTTTCCTGGGCGGACGGGATTCGCAAACTTGGCATTTGGGCGAATGCCGACTACCCGCGGGATGCCCGCCGCGCGCGCACCTTCGGCGCGGAAGGGATCGGACTTTGCCGCACCGAGCATATGTTCTTTGAGACCGAACGCCTGCCTATCGTCCAGAAAATGATCCTTGCAAAATCCACCGCGGAGCGGAAAGATGCCCTGGATAAGCTTCTTCCCTTCCAACGTGCCGATTTCGACGGGCTGTTCCGCGCGATGGACGGACTTCCGGTGACCATCCGCCTGATTGATCCACCGATGCACGAGTTCCTTCCTTCCCAGACCACTCTGTTGGAGGAAGTGATCACATTGCGGATCAAGGGAAACGACCCCGCACAACTGGCGGAGAAGGAGAAACTGCTGATCGCCGTCGAGGGCATGCACGAAGCGAATCCCATGCTGGGGTTGCGCGGCGTCCGGCTGGGCATCCACATCCCGGAACTAACCCGGATGCAGGTGCGCGCCATCTTCGAAGCCGCCTGTCAGTGCGCCAAACAGGGCGTGGACGTGCATCCCAAGATCATGATCCCGCTGACTTCACACATCAACGAACTTCGCGTGCAGCAGACTGCGCTGGAAGACGAAGCCCGGATCGTGATGCAGGAACAGGGGGCCAAGATTGATTACCAGTTCGGCACCATGATCGAGATTCCACGGGCCGCCCTGACCGCCGGGCAGATCGCCGAGATGGCGCAGTTCTTCTCCTTCGGAACCAATGATCTGACCCAGATGACCTTCGGCATCTCGCGCGATGACGCCGAGAAGGGTTTCCTGATGGAATACATCGATAAGAAAATCCTTCCGGAGAATCCCTTTGCTTCGATCGATGAGGACGGCGTGGGCAAGCTGATGGAGATGGCCGTGCGCGCCGGAAGGGCTACCCGCAAGACTCTGGACGTCGGAATCTGCGGTGAACACGGTGGAGATCCCAAGTCCATTAATTTCTGCCATAAGGCGGGTTTGAACTACGTTTCCTGCTCGCCCTTCCGGGTTCCGATCGCCCGGTTGGCCGCCGCGCATGCAGCGGTGAAAGAAAAAATGGGCGAAAAAGAGAAATAGATTTACAATAAAAAAACAGGCTGCCGAGAACAGGCAGCCTGTTTTTTTTTTTTAAATAATACTACTCTATTGACTACCACCCCTCCAGGTAGGAACGCCATTCCGAATAATCCGTCAGGTAATGGCCGAACAGGTACAGCGCGGTGCGGGGCGGTTCCCTGGGAATCCGGCGCAGGTTCATGTGCGATTCCGTCAGCAGCCGTCCGCCTTTCTTCCGATTGCAGGGCGGGCAGGCGGCGACAAGATTACTCCAGGCGTGCGGGCCGCCCCGGAAACGGGGAACGACGTGATCAACCGTCAGATGCATGGTTTGGCGCCCGCAATACTGGCAGGTATATTCATCCCTTCGGAAAACTTCCCGTTTGGAAAGGTGCGGATACGGGCGGGGAGGGTGGATCATTTTTTGTAATTGGATGATCGACGGACTGGGATACGATAATCTCACGGTATGGATATAGCCGCGCCCGTTGGCAACCAATCGGGCTTTTCCGCCGATGATCAAATGCAAAGCCCTCCGGGTATCGCACACGTGGAGTGGTTCAAAATTGGCATTCAGTACCAGCACCGGTGTTTTCATGGTCCCGTCAATTGCGCGGGAGTTTACACCATACGTTCAGGACGCGCAAGTTTCCTGCATGTCTATTTCACCAACGAACGGCGTAAGGAAGTTAATCGAGCCGCCGCCAACCCCGGATTCCTTTGCAGGGCGTACAAAGCCCCCACTCCTTCCGCGGCAAGGGAGGCGGAGATGCAGCCGACCAGAGTCGATTCCAGCAAGTCGTACGTCTTTCGCCATTCCGCCAAGAAACCGCCGCAAAAGGAATCGCCGATGGCCAGCGGGTTTTTCATCTCTGTCGGATAAAACGGCACGAAATATCCCTTGCGGGATTCGGAATCATAGGCATGAATTCCCTGGAAATCCTTCTGCAGGAGGACGATTTTCGGCCCCCATTGCGAGAGGTATTCGGATATTCTGACCTCATCCGGATACGTATCGCCGACGAATGCCCGAACGGGCGCTTCGCGGACGAAGAGGACATCTATTCCATGCAGAATTTCCCGGATCTGCAGCCGGAAGGAGGGCAGCAACAATCCTTCCGGCGGGGAGAGGAGAATCGTTCCCACTCCGGATTGCCGAAGGGAAACGGAAAGGGTAACTTGACTCTGAAAGTGGCATGGGGTTATGTATACCGCGCGCGTCTGGTTGTATTGCGCGGGAATATCGTCGCGCCGGATGGCGATGCCGGGAAAAGAATGCAAGGAATTCTCCGCCTGAGAGGGCGGTGTGTAGTTTAATAACTCCTGCGGACACGCGAGATTGTGCTTCGTAAAAAATTTTACGGGATCCCAATCGATATGTTTTTCCCACTCCTCATAATAATGAAAACCGATGCTGGGAGCATGATCGGAAAGTATTCGGATACCGGAACAATCCAATCCCATCCGGCTTATTTCTCGAATCGTCCGCCCGGTAAAGTTTTCTCCCACTCTCGCGATTAATCCGATTCCATCCTGCGTCCAAGGCTTGGCACCCGCGGCGGCATACAGCGCCGGACCGCCGAGCAGATTGGAATATGCTTTCCCGTTTGGCAACAGGAAATATTCCATACGGATGGGGCCTGCAAAAACAAACACCGGTATATCGGATGTCATGGGATTGCCTGCCTTGCCGTGGGAAGGTCGAAGATAAGAAGTCGCCCCGCCGCTTGCGCCCTTTCGCCAATCGGCGATATAATGAGAACGCGATCGCCGTTTTCTCCGCGGAAGGATCTTCAACCGACGAGGAGTTCCACTTCTTTCAAGATATATCATAATACTATGACGCCCGCAAAGGTTCTTCTGATTGAATCCGATCGCACCACCGTTCCTTCACACAGTTCGGCATTATTGAAAAGGGGATTCGCACTTTTCGTGGAGAACTCTCCGCGCAAAGCAGCGGATCGAGCACGGGCGGCAAAACCGGATGTGATCGTCCTGGATGCAATTTCACTGCGAACATCCGGGATCCGGCTCTGCCGGCACCTGCACAAGGAAGTCGATGACTGCCCGATCGTCTTGATCACGCGCGCCATTCTTTCGAATCCGGAAGAAATCGGCGCGCAATCGGTCCTCGTGCCGCCGTTCACCCCGCGCAAGCTGCTCAATGCTGTCCAGCGGCAACTTCCCAGCGACGAAGAAAGCTCGATTCAAGCCGGTCCGATACGAATCAACACCAAACAGCGGAAAATCTCCTGCGGGGGGAGGGAGGACCAGGTCACTCCCAAGGAAGCCCGGTTGCTTGAGATATTCCTACGCCATCCCGGGATTTTGCTGACGCGCAAGTTCCTTATCAAAGCCGTGTGGGATACAGATTACACAGGCGATACCCGCACCCTCGACGTCCATATTTCCTGGTTGCGGCAGATCCTGGAACCGGATCCCTCTTCCCCGAGGTATCTGAAAACGATCCGTGGACAGGGATACCGCCTGGATATTCCCGAAGTCAGCAAAAAGTAATCCGGATTGCACGAAAAAAAGAACGGATTTCACGGATGATGCTTAACCAAATCCGGGGATCCGTTCTTTTTAGTGTAATCCGTGGTTTTTATCCCAGAGTGATTCTTTTCTCCGTTTCCGCCAGCGTCCCATCCGAACAAATCGCGCGGATCAACAACCGGTACGACCCCTTGCGGGCATACATGTGGGAAAAGGACAATTCCGATGTGCCCTTGCGCCATGGCCTTGCCGCTTGCCGGGTGCTGTGGACGATGCCGCCGCGGTAATTAAAATCCACTTCCCAATAATCCAGGGAGGAAGGAAAACCATCCGGGGGGCATGGACGCATTCCCTCCAACGCGATTGTCACCCGCCGGCCTTCGGTTCGAAGGTTCACCTTCAAGCGATTCCGTTGGGATCCTTTCGGAAACGACCCGTCGATGGATTCGATGGCGTATGGATGAGATTGGCCGAGTGACAGGCGACGCTGACAAACGGCGATGGATTGCGGGAGGATGTCGCAGCCGATCCAGCGCCGGGAGAGGGAATCGGCGACCCGCAACGTGGTCCCCGATCCGCAGAAGAAATCCCCGATCAGATCCCCTTTCTCGCTTGATGCCAAAAGGATTCGTTCCAGAAGGGCTTCCGGCTTTTGGGTCGGGTACCCCGTTCGCTCGCTGTGCAACCGGGCGATCACAGGAAAATACCACCAGTCTTCCGGGATTTTTCCGCGGAGCAAATCCGGACGTTTTCCAAATCCGGCTTTTGGAGAGGATGCGAACGTGCGGTGGGTGCTCGGGTGATAGGGGACACGGATTTTGTCGGGAAAGAACGCCCGCTGTTTTCCGCGGCCGTAAACAAGGATCGTATCGTGCTTGCGGTTGAAATAGGATTTTACGGGAGAGGGTCCGTGATAGACCCAGATAATCTCGTTGATGAAATTCTCGGGTCCAAAAATCTCGTCCAGAAGCACCTTCGCAAAGTGGACAGCCCGCCAATCCAGATGCAGATACAGCGTTCCGTCCGCGGCGAGCAGATCGCGCATCCGGATCAAGCGCGGATACAGCATCGAGAGATATTCTTCGATCGAGTTCCAGGAATCGTTATATCCCTCGCCCAACTGCCAGGTTTCCGGTTTCCGCGAGTCTTCACCCCGGCCGATGCGGCGGTTGAATCCCTTCCCCGTGGCGAAGGGTGGATCGCAGTAGATCAACCGGAAGGCCCCGCGCAAATCCTCCAGCAAGGCATCCATCACCGGGAGATTATCCCCGAAGATCAATCGGTTGCGCGGCGGGGAATTCACCTTTGGGGCGGATCCTCCGGGATAAATTTCCATCCGGCGCGTTAAGGGGCCGGGATGCGGAGGAGGGACGCCGGCTTTCCCATCCCATTCCAGACGAACAGAATGCAATTTCCCTTTTCTGTTCCGAACGGTCATGATTAACCGATGCAGATCCGGGGCCGCCGGGCTTACATCGCCCGGGGAGATTGAATCCCCAACAGCCTGAGGCTGTTGGCCAGCGTTTGTTTTGCGGCGGCCACCATGGCCAGCCGTGCGTTCCGAACATCGGGTTCCGCCTGCAGCACCGGACATTCACGATAAAACTCGGTGAAGGCCTTGGCCAGGAAATAGACGTAATTGGCCATATACAGCGGCTTGTATTCTTCCGCCGCCCTCTCGACTTCATCCGGAAATCGCGAAATCCAATCGATCAATGTCACTTCCGAGGGGTGGAGATCATGCACGGGAAGCATGGGCCGGGGGGCTTCGCTGATTTTCTCCAGGATACTGGCCGCGCGCACATGCGCGTATTGGATGTAGGGGGCGGCCTGCCCGTCGAAACTCAGCGCACTGTCCCAGGTAAACACGATCTGCTTCGTGTTATCCACCGCCAGCATGACGTATTTCATCGCGCCGATTCCCACCTGCCAGGCCGTTTCTTCGCGGTCCTTTCCGGCGAGGTCGGGATTTTTTTCGGCGATGATCTCCAGCACCCTGCGTTTGGCTTCCTCCGCGACGTCCAAGTAATACACGACGTTCCCTTTCCGCGAGGACATGGTGCCCTCCGGAAGGGTGACGATTTCAAACGGCAGGTGGAAGCATTTTGAGGCTTGCGGGAATCCCCACAATTCGAGGATTTTGAAGGCTTGCTGGAAATGCAGGCTTTGCCGGACGTCGACGACGTATACGGAGCGGTCGACGTGGTACTGCTCGAATTTGATCTTCGCCAGGGCCAGATCCTTGGTGAGGTAGAGGCTCGTGCCGTCGGAGCGCAGAATCACCGCGACCCGGTAGGTTTCTTTCTTCAAGCCCAGCTTTTCATCGATGCGGACAATGACCGGTCCGCCGGTCGGGCGTTCATCCTCGGCTATCTTGCGCCGGATCAGTTCGTCGACGATCGCTTTTCCCGGCTCGTCGGCTTCGCTTTCGAAGAAAAACACGTCGATGGGAATATCCAGCTGCTTCAGAACCGCGTGAAGCTCGTCCAGGCTCCATTGCCGAGTTCGCTGCCACAGGGCACGGGTCTTCAAGTCGCCGTCATCCCATAAGCGGTAGAGGTCCCGCACCTCGACCTCATACCCTTCGCGCGTGATCCGCTGGGCTTCGGTTTCGTCCGGTTGTTTCTCAAGCAGAGCAGTCGCTTCAGTGTAGATTTGCCCCAACCAGCGCCCGCGTTCGAGTACGTCGGCCGGTTCCTGTCCGTCATGGAACTTCTGATACCCCCACATGCAACGCACCACGCCCAGCCCGATATCACCCGGGTACGCTGCGCGGATCGTTTTATAGCCCGCGAATTCGGTCAGCCGCGCCAGAGCTTCCCCGAGAACCGCGACTCGAAAATGCCCGATATGAAACGAGTGGTGGGTGTTGGGATTAATGTACTCCACCATCACTGTTTCGGTTTTGGGGGGCCCCTGTCCGTATCGCTCTCCGAGTGAAAGCACCGCCTCCAATACTTTTTGGATGTACGGTTTGGTCTCAAAGAGAACGTTGAGATATCCGCGGACGGCTTCGATCCGGGAAAATCCTGCCGGCAGGACGATTTCCGAAGCGATCTGCCCGGCGAGTTCCTGGGCCTGCTTGGGAACGGACAGGGCGCTTTTCCCGGAGCGGGCCAGGAAGGCCGCGGCTTTGATGCAGCTCGAGGTGCCCAATCCCCACTGATCGACCAGCGGGATCGGAGACCAGTCGATGACGGCAGGTTCGGTGATGCCGCGGCGGACGAATCCGGAAAGGATTTGTCCACCGATGGATTCAACTTCTTCGTTATAGATTTTCATCCGAGGTTTGAAATTCCGGTGAAGGAACAACTCCGGCTTTCAGGAGCAAAAGCCCCCTGGAAAGGGGGCATTGCAAACCATTAATCATCCCGCTTCGGAACTATCCCTTTTTCTTCGCCGGCGGTTTGAGGGCGTTCAGTTCCCGAAGCAACCTGCTCTTGCGGCGTGCGGCATTGTTCTTGTGGATCACACCCTTCGACGCCGCCAGGTCCAGCTCGCGGATCGCCGTGCGAATGGCGGCTTCCTTGGATTCCTTGGGGGCGGTCTTTGCGGTTCCGACCGCGGACCTTGCGCGGCTTCGGATAATGCGATTCCGCACCCGTTTCCGCTCGTTGCTTCGGATGCGCTTGATGGCGGACCGTAGATTTGCCAAACTAACCTCCTGGAATTGAATGCGCGGTATTATACCCTCCCTGTTTCCGTGCTGTAAAGGTTGGGATGCGGGAGGCAAGATGGTTCCCGCCCGCGGCGCGCGTGGAATTGACACATAATAATTTACTGAGTAAACTTTCCTCCTCTCCGCACGGTATATAAAAGGATGTTTCGTTTCAAAACGAACATGGAACAGGCGGATCCTGTCCCTCTGCTTGCGGGAACGAACTGCCTGGTTCCGTGTTATAGATTTTAGAACTCTCAAACGGGAGAAGGACGGGTATGAATGTTCTGTTGGCTGTCGGGATGGTTTTGCTGGGATACATCATGGGATCCATTCCCAGCGGGATGCTCATGGTCCGGCTGATAACCGGTAGGGATATCCGCCGGGTCGGAAGCGGCCGGACAGGCGGAACGAATGCCATGCGCGCCGGCGGATATGTCGCCGGCGTGGTCACCGGGATCCTGGATGTGCTGAAGAGCTTTCTTGCGGTGCACATCTGCCGCTGGGTGCTGCCCGGATATTTCTGGTTGGAGATCCTCGTCGGCCTGGCGGCCGTCCTCGGTCACAATTATTCGATCTTCTCCATCGACTGGAAGGAGACACGTTTCGGGAGGATCCCGATCTTTCACGGCGGAGCCGGCGGGGCGCCCGCCCTCGGAGCCGCCACGGCATTCTGGTTTCCCAGCCTCTATATCATCCTGCCCATCGGCCTGCTGGTTTTTATTTTCATCGGTTACGCTTCCGTCACGACTTTGGTGGGGGGATTGACCGTTATCATCATCTTCTCCATCCGCGCAGCGCTTGGGTATTCGTCGAAATGGTATGTGGTTTTCGGAATTATCACTCTGTGCTTGATGGTGTGGTCGCTGCGGCCCAATATCGACCGTCTGTTGCATGGAACGGAGCGCGTCGTGGGTTTGCGTGCGCTGCTGCAGAAACAAAGCGCTCCGGCGGAGAAGGGGAAACCGTCACCGGCCGATGAGCAGGATCAACACTAGGATGGCGATCGCATCGATAAATAAATATTCCAGAATGACGGATTTATTCTTGGAATCTTTGGTGCGGATTTGGGTGACTCCAACCAGGGTGTGCGTGGCCAACGCCAATATCAATCCGAACGCGACAGAGGATATCGGTAGATAGAAAAGCGGGAGCGCCAACTCCGCAACCAACAGGCCGATCCCCGCCGCAAAATAATGTTTGACCGCATTTCCCGGCTCCAATAGGTCCAGCAAGCGCAATGCAATAGCCGTCACAATGACCGCGATGAGGGGCAGCGCGAAAGCCAGCCGCGCCGCACTGGAATGAATGGCATTCAGGAGTATGGCCAGCAGCGTCAATCCCAGGATGTTCAGACCGACGGACGCCAAATCGTAGCGGATACCCTCCTTTTCTATCGCAATATATTCGCCCACGATGCTGACGATTAAAAGCCCGGTGACCAGGACGAGCCCGAGCCACCAGCGCGGTCCGGGAGGGAACATGTTCACCGCCGCGCTGCCTCCAAAGGCGGTTATTCCGGGAAGGATCCAATGAATAGCCGTGGAGTAGGACGGTCGCGAACCGGGTCCAGGAGCGAGGGCGGGGTGCGAGCGAAGGATGCTTTCCGATCCGACCACCACCAGCAGAGCCAGCAGGAGCATGAACAGCAGATTCCCATTGATCTCCAACACCCATTGGATATTAAAAACGGTGACACGGAATCCGCGGCTCGGGATCTCGACAAAGCGCGACATCCCGTTGACCAGGAGAATGATCGCGGAGATCGTACTCAGATGCCGTATGTCTATTTTTATTTTATAATTGTCCACAAAGGGATTTTATCACGGGAAAACCGGCGAAATCCTGCTTACCCGCCGAGAACGCCCGTTCCTTGGGTCGGGGAAAAACATGATCGCGATTCCGATTGTATTGGGTCTGCTTTGCGGCGTGTTGGTGAACGGTTTGGCGGACAACCTGATCCGGGAGGAAAACGTCTCTCTCCCCTCGTTGTTTCTACCGCGCTGCACGTACTGCGATGCGCCGCGCAAGGTCCGCGATTGGTCGGCTGTTTTTTCGAATCTGTTCCAATCCGGCCGTTGCCTTCGGTGCGGCGCGCCCAGGCCGTTTCGAGATCTGCTGGTGGAAGCGATCCTGTGGATCGGATGGCTGGCCATCTGGTTGACCTTAAAGGACAATCCCCATGGCTTTCTCATCAGCGGGTTGATCCTCTCGACGTTCCTCCTCTTCACCGCCATCGATTTTGAACATCGGCTCGTCGTGGTCGAAGGGGTCGCACTGGTCTCGCTCCTTCTTCTCTTGGATGGATGGATTCTCGGGCCCGAAAACCTGTTCCGCATGCTCAGCGGGGGCATTATCGGCTTTACGGTTTTTCTTTTGCTCTTTTTCCTGGGCAGGTTCCTCGCCGGATTGTTAAATCTGGGTCAGGGTATCGAACCGCTTGGTTTTGGGGATGTCATTTTGGCGGCGTTGGTCGGATTCGTCACCGGATGGCCGGCCATTCTCCTCGCCATTTTCGTTTCGATCTTTTTGGGAGGAATTGTCGGGCTGGGGTTGTCGGTTTTCTCCATCCTCAAGAAATCCCCGCTGCAAAATGCGACGATGGCATACGGCCCCTATTTATTGATGGCCGGTCTGCTGGTTTATTTTTTTGGAGGGCAGTTCTTGGGCGGGGTGATGAATATATTGGCCGGCTTCTAATAAAAACCCTGCGGACCGTCCGGCCTCGGATCGATCCGCAGGGATTTATAAATGTCCACGGACTTGCCTAGTCCATCAAGCGTTCGAAGAACGCCCGATTCTGGAAAACCAGGTTTTCCATTCGCGGTTTTCCCAGACCACCAGGATCGCTGCGGCATTGAAGATGGATGAGTAGGCGCCGCTGGCCATGCCCACCAGAAGGATAATGATGAAATGCCGGGTGGTTGTACCTCCAAAGAGAGCCAGCGCCAATAATGTGAACAGAACGGTCAGGGTCGTGTTGATGGATCGGTCGAGGGTTTGAACAATGCTGTGGTTGACAACCTTTTCGAAAGGCGCATAGCGGTATTTCCCACGGTTCTCACGGATCCGGTCGAACACCACGATCGTATCGTGGACGGAAAACCCGATTACGGTCAATACCGCGGTCAGAAAAAGGGAATCCGCCTCCCATCCCAGGATCAATCCCAGAATGGCCTCGAGTCCGATCAGAACCAGGACATCATGCACCAGCGAGGCCACCGCCGCCAATCCGTACCGGCCTGCATTGGGAAGTTTCCGGAACGCAAACCACACATAGAGAGCGATCCCGACCGCCGCGAGAGCAACGGCGCCCGCGGCGCGTTGGGCTACTTCCCCGCCCACCGATGCGCCGACGTTATCGGCCATATTTAGAGTCACCCCGCCAAACGTCTCGCCCAATTTGAAAATGATTTTATCGATCGTTTCCTGATCGATCTGTTGTATCCGCAGGACAATCCCCTCCACTCCCAGGGTTTGGATCTGGATATTCTCGAGTTTGGCTTCGGTGGAGGTGACGGTGATATCTCCCAATACGGAGCGGACCTCATCCGGGGACGGAGCCTTTCCGGATTGGAAAAGGATTTCCAGCATCGTCCCGCCGGTAAAATCGATCGACGGTTTCAGTCCGCCCAGAGCCAACGCGATCAGGCCGGGGATAATGATCAGCAGGGATAATCCGAAGAACCAGTACCGCTTTCCGATAATATTCATCCCTCATTCTCCGTATTCAATGGGGTTTCATCCGGAATCCCGAACCAGGAATGCCGCTCGGAAAAATCGACCCGGTCCAGGACGAGGTGCAGTAAATTCCGGGTGACGAGAATGGCTGTGAACATACTGACCAGAACGCCGACGGCCAGGGTGATTGCAAATCCTTTGACGATGCTCGCGCCGAATGTTCCACCGAACCAGATCAGGATGGCGCAGGTGATCAGGGTGGAGATGTTGGAATCCCGGATCGAAAGCCAGGCTCTTGAAAACCCCGCATCCACCGCATCCCGCAGGACCTTTCCGGAACGTAATTCCTCTTTCATCCTTTCGAAAATTAAAACATTCGCGTCTACGGCCATGCCCACGGAGAGGATGAACCCCGCGATGCCGGGCAGGCTGAACGTGACGGGAATCAGGCGGTAGATCGTCAAGCTGGTAAGGGCATAAAGGATAAGGGCAAGGTCAGCCAGCGCACCGGGCAGCCGGTAGTAAAGAAGCATGAACAGCGCGACCGTCAGCAATCCAATGGCGCCCGCAATCAATGACCGGCGGAGTGAATCCTGGCCCAGGGAGGGGCCGACCGTCTGCTCACGGACAACTTTGAGGGGAATGGGCATCGCGCCGTACGTGAGGAGGATGGCCAATTGCTTGGCTTGGGCGACGGTGAAACTCCCGGAGATGATCCCGCTTCCTCCCAGGATCGGTTCGGATACCGTCGGACAGGAAATGACGACTTTATCCAGAACGATCGCCAGATACCATCCGGTATGGTTCGTGGTGTACTCGGCGAAGATTTTCGCGCCGTTATCGTTGAACAAGATATCCACACCCGGATTATTGGCTGAATCTGCGCCCACTTGGGCACTTTTCAAATCCGCACCGGTCATGATCGTGTGGTAAACGGTTCCCGGAATGGCGGTGGGAGCGATGGTTGGGGTTGCCGGGAGGTTCAACCCAGCCGCACCCTCTTCCGTCGCAATGACGACAAAACCGAATGTGGCGGTGGCGCTGGGAGCAGGGGTGAAGGTCAGGGTCGGCGTGAAGATCGAGGAGGGCGTCCCGGTGCCGGCGGCGTTCGGTCCCGAGGAAGTGAGGTAATCGGTGGCGATGGTTGTATTTTCTTCGATGCGGTACTGGGTTTCCACAAACTCCAGCAGACCCGTATTTTGGATCAGTTTCCTGGCTTCTTCCGGATTGTCGTATCCGGGCAATTCGACGACAATTCTCCGCGGCAGGGAGACCTGCACGTTGGCTTCACTGACGCCCAACGCGTTCACGCGGTTCTCGATGACGCTCGCGGCGACCTCCATCGATTGGGCGGGGACGCTTTGATCCGCCGGAAGATCGGCCTCCAATAGAATTTGCTGCCCGCCTTGGAGGTCCAAGCCTTGGCGAATGCGGGTTTCCTGGCCGAACACCAAGATATTCTTGGGGATATTAACGACCAGAATCGCAACGAGCATGATGCCGATGGAAACCCAGGTGATGAACCGGCTCATCCGTACTACCTCCACACAACAAAATATCTGCCCGGGCAAAATCGCCTATTTCCAAAACAGGCAGAAGCCGACATTATATCACTCGCGGGCAGGTTTCCTGCCTTGCAGCCAGGCCGCTTGCAGCGCGGGCAGATCCTCGACCACCCAGGTAGGCCGAATCCTGCTTTTCTTCAGGTCTTTCCGACTTGTAACCCCGGTCAGGACCAGGATGCTCTTCAATCCGGCATTCTTTGCGCCCAGAATATCCGTTTCCAGACGGTCTCCTACGGCGGCGACCCGTGCTTTCGGAAGATGTAATTTTTTAACCGCAATTTGCATCATCACCGGGGAGGGTTTGCCAATAACCTTCGGGCGGATTCCGCTTGCCGTGGACAGCGCCTCCAGGATCGCGCCGTTCCCATGCGCGATTCCCCGCTCCGTCGGGAAGGTGATATCGCTGTTGGTGCCGATAAACCGGGCTCCATGGTGGAGATTAATCGTGGCGCAGGCAAGTTTGTTCCAGGTGAGGTTCCGATCCATGCCGCAGATGACGTAACGAGCGTCCAGCGCGTCCGCATCGGCCACCATCAGCCCGGCCGATTCCACAGCCCGGATCAGTCCTTCTTCCCCGATCACGTATGCCCGTTCCCCCGGGTGCGCGATTCTTTTTAAATATTCCGTGGTCGCCATGGCCGAGGTGAGGATTTCCTCCACGCCGGCCGCGACTCCCATCCGCTCGAGTTTGATCACATAACTCTCGGGCGTCAAACTCGCGTTGTTGGTGGCTATGATGAATCGGATTTCCCGGCCGCGCAGAAAACGGAAGAAATCCGCCACTCCCGGGAGGGCGGCGTCTCCCTCCCAGAGGACTCCATCCATATCCAGGATTAAACCGCGTACGGTTGCGAGCGATGAGTGTTTGATAACGGGCATGTGCGGGCGGCGCTTACTTGGCGGATTTTCCCGTCTTGGCGGTTTTTTCCGTGGTCAGCACCTCATCCACGAATCCGTACGCGACCGCCGCCTTGGCATCCAGGTAAAAATCCCTGTCGGTATCCCGTTCGATCACTTCCAAAGACTGCCCGGTGTGCTTGACGAGGATCTGGTTCAACAAGCTCCGTAGGCGCAGAATTTCCTTGGCCTGGATTTCCACATCCGTGGCCTGGCCCTGCGCGCCGCCCAGCGGCTGGTGCACGTGGATGGTCGCGTGGGGCAGGGCGAAGCGGTGGTTCTTGGTGCCCGCCGCCAGGAGGACCGTTCCAAACGATGCCGTCACCCCGATGGCATAGGTATAGATGGGGTTGGTCATCTGGATCTGCTGCATCGTGTCGTAGATCGCGAGGCCGGCGTAGACCTGCCCGCCCGGGCTGTTGATGTACATGTAAATCTCTTTTTCGGAATCCTCGTGATTGAGGAACAGGAGCTGGGCCACGACGAGGTTGGCGACCACCTCGTTGATCGGCGTCCCGAGAAAAATGATGCGTTCCTTGAGGAGCAGCGAAAAGATATCGTATTGACGCTCCCCGCGGGCGTTGGTTTCGATGATATGGGGCACGAAAATCGGTATTCCTTCCGACGAAGGCTCACGGGTTGTCATGTTGATCCTCCCAGATAAGATTGATGTCAGGATGTTGGCTGTTCCGGTGCCGCGCCTTTGCCGATCTGCACCACACGCTGGACAATCAGGCGCGTCATTACGTCATTGGAGGCAAGCTGGCGCAGCGTTTCTTCCACAGTTGCCTTGTTCTTGGATTTCCCGGAGTTCTGCGCGAAAACCGATTGGTATATCTTGAGCTGCTCGTCGACGTCCTCTTTCGAGGGCTCCAGATTCTCTTTCTTCACCAGTTCGCCCAGCAACAGGCGGCGGATGAGCTTGCGGCGCGCATCGGGTTCCAACTGTTTTCGAAGACCGGCTATTCCTTCGGGAATCGTCCGCAGGTACACGTCGAGCGAAGTTTTCCGCTGTTCCAAACGCCGGCCCAGGGTCTGAATCTCGTCGTCGATTTCATCTTCCAGCAGTGCCGGGGGGAAGGCAATGCTTGCCCCTTCCACCATTTTATCGATGACCGAATCCGCGTATTCTTCTTCCTTGGATTCCACCGCCCGCTTTTCCAAACGGGATCGGACTTCCTTGCGGAGTTCCTCAACCGTTGTAAGTTCACTCACCGCCTTTACCACGTCTTCGTTCCATTCCGGCGTCTTGCGGATTTTCACGCCCAGGCACTTTACCGTAAGCTGTGCCTGGAGGCCCTTCAAACGGGCGATTGGAAACGAATCCGGAAAGCGGATGGTGACCGAACGGGTATCCCCTTCGGAGATCCCCTCCAGCGCCGGTCCGGCGCCCGGATACTTTCCGCCGAGGTTATCATCCAAATCCAAATCCTGTGGGTTCTCTTCGCCTTCGAACACCAGGGGCTCGATCTTCCCGTCTTCCGAGAGAATCCCAGCCTGGATATTCGCCGATAGCACGTCGCCTTTTTGCGCCGGCCGCTCGACGGGGATAAGGATGGATTGGGACTGGCGCAGCTGCTCCATCGCCCGCTCCACTTCCTCTTCGGGGATGGACGGCGCCTCGAACGGCAAACGCACGGAGCGGTACTCGCGGATGTCGACGACGGGTTGCACCGGAACCAGGAATTCCAGCGTAAGCGGCACCCGGGAGACGATCCGCTTCATGGTCCCCACGGCGGAAGGCTCGATTTTCTGCTCTTCGAGCGCCTGGCGGTATACCTCGGGTCCGAGGGCATCCAGCGCTTCGTCGAGGATTGCATCCTCGCCCCAGGTTTGAAGCACCACGGAGTAGGGAGCCTTGCCCTTGCGGAATCCGGGAAGATTTTTTTTCTCCGAAAGTCGCCGGGCAGCTTTCTGCATGGCGGATTCGACCGCAGCGGAATCGACCTCGACCGTGACGAGCGCCTCGCAGGATTCTTTCTGCTCGACCTGTATTTTCATGTAAGAAGAATTCCTTCCTCGGGAGATATATTTCGCAACCGGCGTTGCCAGGGATGGGTGTGGGGAAGGAGGGACTTGAACCCTCACGCCTTGCGGCACATGATCCTAAGTCATGCCTGTCTGCCAGTTCCAGCACTTCCCCGGCGGGAGGATTATAGCGCGAGGGGGAAAATCCTGGAAGATGCGTTGACACGCCTTTGCGCTTCCCGTATCATTCTCCCGCCGGTTTGTGCACCGGAGGCAGCCTGAGATCGCCAACGATGTCACCCTGAGCGCAGCGAAGGGGCTGGAAAAGCTTGTAAAGATGCATCGCTTCAATCAGCATAACGGCCTTTTTCAGCGATCCCTCCTCTCTCCCCGGCACATTCCCATCTCCGCCGATCCTGCCATTGCGAGGTTCATGTGAAAACGATCCCAGGCACCGTTCGAAAAGTGGATATCGACCGCGAAGTCCAGCAATCCTATCTGGATTACGCGATGAGTGTCATCGTGGCGCGGGCTTTGCCGGACGCGCGCGACGGGCTGAAGCCCGTCCAGCGCCGCATTTTATACGCGATGAACGATCTGAGCCTTTCCCAATCCAGCGCGTATAAGAAATCCGCCCGCATCGTCGGGGAGGTGTTGGGCAAGTATCATCCCCACGGCGACATGGCGGTCTATGAGACCATGGCCCGCATGGCGCAGGATTTTTCCATGCGCTACATGCTGGTTGACGGACAGGGCAACTTCGGTTCGGTGGACGGCGATCCGCCCGCGGCGATGCGGTACACCGAAGCCCGCCTGGCCCCGCTTTCGATGGAGATCCTGACCGATCTGGAAAAAGATACCGTCAGCTTCTCGCCAAATTTCGACGGCTCCCTCAAGGAGCCGGACGTCCTGCCGGCGGCGGTTCCCAACCTGCTGGTCAACGGCGCCACGGGCATCGCGGTCGGAATGGCGACCTCGATCCCTCCCCACAACCTGGGGGAGGTGTGCGATGCGCTGGTTTTCATGCTGCGCTCGTGGAGCCGCCTGGAAGAGATCTCCGTCGAGGAACTCACCCGCCATATCTCCGGCCCGGATTTCCCCACCGGCGGGCTGATCCTCGACCCGGCCGGGAGCGAAGAAGGATTGCTGGCGGCATACGGATCCGGACGCGGAAAAATCACCGTCCGGGCCCGGACCCACGTGGAGGAGACCACGCGCGGCCGGTCGCGGATCCTGATCACCGAACTTCCCTACCAGGTCAATAAAGCCGCACTCCTGGAACGGATAGCGGAACTCGTCCGCGACGGCAATATCGAGGGCATCTCCGATTTGCGGGATGAATCGGACCGGCGCGGGATGCGGGTCGTGATCGACCTGATGCGCACGTCGGATGCCCGGCAGGTGCTGCGCGACCTGTACAAGAAAACTCCCATGGAAACGACGTTCAGCATCAACCTGCTGGCCTTGGTGCACAATGAACCGCGGATGCTGACTCTGAAACAAGCCCTGCGTGTGTTCCTGGATCACCGGCTGGACGTGATCCGCAAGCGAAGCGCGTTCGATTTGGCGCGCGCCAAGGAACGCGCCCACATCCTCGAGGGATTGCGCGTCGCACTGAAGAATCTCGATGAAGTCATACGGCTTATCCGCGGAGCGAAGGATACCGACGAAGCGCGGGCCAAACTGCAAAAACGGTTCAAACTCAGCGAGATCCAGGCCAACGCCATCCTCGATATGCCGCTTAAGCGGCTGGCGGCACTCGAGCGCGAAAAGATCGAATTGGAATACAAGGAGAAGGTGGCGCTGATCAAACAACTGGAAAAAATCCTCGCCTCCCCGAAGCTCCTGCGGCAGGCGCTGGTCGATGATCTCCTGCGGGTGAAAAAACAATACGCCGATCCCCGGCGCAGCATCATCGTCCGTGGATGGGAATCCGATAAGGAAACTCCGGTTACGGCGGAAGCCGCCGCGCCGGCGACGGAATCCTGGATCGTCCTCCTGAGGAGTGGAGAACTCTCGCGGATCGTCGCGGCGAAACCCCCGCTGGCATTTGCGAAGCACCCGCCGAAATTCATCCTCAAAGCAAGCTCGCGCGATATCCTTTACCTCTTCACGGAAAAGGGACGCGCCGCGTCGATCCCGGTCCACACCATCCCTGCCCGCGAGGATCCGCAGGATGGTGTCCCGTTCCCCACACTCTGCGCGCTGGAAGCTCCCAGCCGGGTGATCGCGGGATTGGCCATCTCTCCGGCCGGAGAGCAGGAGGAGGAGGATCTGCGGTCGATCCTGCTCTCCACGCGGAAGGGATTGCTTAAGAAGACCCTGGTCCAGGAATTGCCGGGCTCCTCCTCGCAAGTTTTACAGGCGATGAAAGTGGCTCCGGAAGATTCGGTCGGTTGGGCGTTTGTCCTTTCCGGAAAGGATGATATTCTCCTGGCTACCAGCCTCGGGATGAGTATCCGTTTCCGCGAGGATGAAATCCGTCCAACGGGGTGGGGAACCACCGGCGTCCTGGGAATCCGGATTAACCGACCCGACGAGCAGGTAGTCGTTACCGCGGTGCCCGGTTCCAAGGAGGACATCCTGCTGGTCTCCGACGGCGGGCATGCAAAACGGACGCCCGCCGCCCAATTCCCGGTCCAGGGAAGATACGGGGTAGGGATATCCAGCTGGAAGACCAGCGTCAAATCCCGGGTGCTTGGCGGATTCGCGGGCACGCCGCAGGATAAGATGGTGCTGGTGTGGAAGGACGGTCAAACCCGCGCGTTCGCTTTGGAGGAAGTTTCGAAGCGCAGCCGATCGGGAAGCGGTAAACTGATCGTCCCGCGAAAAATTCACGGCGTTTTGGAAGCGGTCATTCCGGTCCGCCTTACAGGAAAACCGGTTTTAAAGAAAACGAGAAAACCAAAACCAACTCGTCCCATGCGGAAGGCGGCGAAGAAAACCAAGCGCCGGAAGAAGTGAGACCATTCCAAACCACGGACTCCCAGCGGATGAAGAAAAAGGCTGACATCCCGGAAATTGTTAATCGATATATCCAGCGCAGGGACCTGTTCCAATCCGGCGGGAAGATCCTGGCGGCCGTCTCCGGTGGGGCGGACAGCCTGTGTTTGCTCCTTATCCTGAAGGAACTTGGATACCCGCTTCATGTCGCCCATTTCGACCATGGTCTGCGGCCCGGAAGCGGCGGCGATGCGGAAACGGTCCGCCGTGCGGCCGAGAAGTTGGGGATTCCCTTTTTGCTCGGGCAGGGGGATGTCTGCGGGCACGCGGCCCGAAACCGGCTGTCTCTTGAAGAAGCGGCTCGAGACCTCCGTTACGATTTTCTTTTCCACGCCGGTCAGGATTCCAAGGCGTCGGCGGTCGCCACCGGGCATACCATGAACGACCAAGCCGAGACGGTCCTGATGCATCTGGTCCGGGGAACCGGACTGCGAGGATTGGGAGGCATGCGGCCAGACGCGCAGTTCCCCGGGAAACGGGGGGAGGCGGCGCGCGAGGGGGAAATCCGCATCGTCCGCCCGCTGTTATGCCTGACGCACTCTCAAACCGTAGAATTTTGCCGGAAGGCCGGATGGGCTCCCTTGGAGGATCCGAGCAATCAGGACCCCGCGTTTGCGCGGAACAAAATCCGGCTTGAATTAATCCCCTTGCTTGAGAAGTACAACGAGTCGGTCGTCGACGGTCTTTCCCGGCTTGCCGACCTCGCCCAAGCCCAGGAGGAATACATCGATCGCGCGGCGGAAGATCTATGGAACCGGTCCGCATGTGAATTGGGGCCGGGATTGACCCGGATCCCTCAGGCCGTGTTCAGAGACTCTCCAACGGCTCTCCAACAAGCCCTTGTCCGCCGGGCGATCCGCGCTGTGGCGGGCGATCTATCGGATCTGGCCTTTCGGCATGTCGCCCAAGTCATGGGGTTCCTGGAGTCGCCAACCGCCTCCCGACGGATGGATTTGGCGCTGGGTGTCGAGGTCTCGCTGGAAAATGATTGGCTTGTATTTCGATCGCCGTCGAAAATTCCAGCCAATCCCGAATGGGAAGCTTGGCAGCTTCCCATCCCGGGCAGCCTATTCATCCATTTTCCAAACTGGACCTTTGAGGTTTTTGAGGAAGCTGCAACGCTTATCCCGTCACCGGAAGCTGCGCAGGATCCCTGGACAGTTTGGATCGACCCAAACCGCATCCGGTTGCCCCTGGCCCTCCGGAAGAGAAGGACAGGTGACAGTTTCATCCCGCTGGGGATGCCTGGTCCCGTCAAGGTTAATGACTTTCTAGCTTCGCACCATCTTTCCTTGAGCGAGCGAGATCATTGGCCGCTGGTTTGCGATGCGGACGGGATCATATGGATTCCAGGATTTCGCTTGAAAGCGGGGATTTCGCCCTCGGATCCCTGCCTGCGCCGGATAAGAATTCATGTCGAAAAAACTCCATAAAAGACGCAAAGGAATTTCGACCTTACCTTTAAAGAACTGTCGATGCAATAACCTTCACCCGCCGTAAGGCCTGGCTATGTCAAACTCTCCTTTTTTCTGGCAAAAAACCAGTTTAAAACTCGGTAAAAGACATACCTATGCGAAATTTGCCTCGAAAGACAATTATCCCCAGGAAAAAATGGGGGCGCTTGTTGTTCTGCCGTCTGAGAGGTGGGGATTGGGGTGAAAAATTATTTTACAGGTGGGATTAATTGAAACCGGGGTGAGAATTCTGCCCAATCCATCACCCCGGTGTTATAAATCGATCTCGCGAGAAGGATCGTTCCTTTAGCCTGATATATGGCCGTTCTACTTTCTGCCCTTTTTCTTCGCGGTCTTCTTGACGGCTTTCTTGGCTTTCTTGACGACCTTCTTGGCGGCCTTCTTTACCCGTTTGACCGGCTTCTTTGCTGCTTTCTTTACTTTCTTGACAACTTTCTTGACGGCGGGTTTCGGTGCCGCCGGCTTGGGAGCCGGGAGCTCTACGGGCGCAGGAGCTGGTGCGGGAACCGCCGGCTCGACTGGCGGAAAAGGAGCGGGTATGTCTGTCATAGGCTTCTTGTCCTCCTGATAGGATAAACTGCGAATGGGGGCCGGAGATGCGGCGGGGGCACTCAAGGGTGCATGATGGCGCAATTGATCCACGGGTATCTTCAGCGCCTTGCGGCACCGTGGGCAGTGTTCAACGTGATGCCTGGCCTGAGTGGCATCCGCGGCGGCGAGGGCAGACGCCACCGAATCGGGACTCATCTGAAATGCCCAGCTGCAGTATTGGCACCTCCAAGAAAACGCTGACATCAACGCCTCCTGTGTGTTTCCAATATACACAAAATTTCCAGAAATGCAAATGCTTACGGAGAGTGATCATCGCTTCCTTCCGACGACCCAAATGGTTTGATTGACACCTGCACATTACGAGGATCGATTCTAGAATCGGTATCGATATGTTGCCCCTCCTCCCTATTCCTCGCATAAGGGTGCGGGGGTTTTTTTACCGGGTAGGGGATTGCATAACCAAGAACCCGGTCGGGAAGCCCGGCAGCCGGACTTGGAGTATCAGAATCACTTCCGATGGGCGTGGAAAACAAAATCCATACCTTATTTATCCGGTTTTCTTGACAAGCCGGACCTTAGACGCTACAATCTTTTCTCCAACGCGATTTATTCTCCATTGCATGACTCATCTCCGATCAGGATTTGAGTCCTCCAGGATCGATGTTAAGCAGAAAGGAGTAATCCCCATGCCATACGAACTTCCCCCGCTTCCATATCCCTACGACGCACTCGAACCCCACATCGATGAACAGACCCTCCGCCTGCATCATGACAAGCATCATAAAGCATACGTTGACGGATTGAACAATGCCGAAGCCAAGCTCGCCGAGGCGCGCGAGAAATCCGATTTCGCACTGGTCAAACATTGGGCGCGCGAACTCGCCTTCCACGGCTCCGGCCATATTTTGCACTCCCTGTATTGGTCCACCATGGCGCCGAACGGCAAAGGCGGTGGAAAGCCGGACGGCGAGCTCTTGCGCCAATTGGAAGGCGATTTTGGTTCCTTCGAATCGTTTACCAAGCAGTTTTCCGCGGAAGCAGCGGCGGTGGAGGGCTCCGGCTGGGCGGTGCTTGTCCTTTCCCCGCTCGGGAAAAAGCTGGAAATTCTGACGGCGGAAAAACACCAGGACCTGACCCAATGGGGGTGCGTTCCCATTCTGACGGTGGACGTCTGGGAGCATGCGTATTACCTTAAGTATCAAAACCGGCGGGCGGATTACATCACCGCCTGGTGGAATATTGTGAACTGGGCGGAGGTCTCGAGCCGGTTATCCGCCGCGTTGAAAAGGCTTTAATCCTCCAAGGATTTCCCGGCGGCAGGAAATCCGACCGTCGCCGCCGGATCCTTCCATACCTTCCTGCTGAGGAGGCATCGTATGCCACATATCATCACCAGCTTGTGTCTGCGGGACGGCGGATGCAAAGAGGTTTGCCCGGTGGATTGCATCGTCCCCGGGAAACCGGAAACGGAATGGCCCTGGTATTACATCGATCCGGATGCCTGCATCGATTGCGGGGCCTGCGTATCGGAATGCCCGTTTGAAGCGATCTTTCCGGATGCCGAAGTTCCCTCCGCTTTGAAGGCCAAAGACGGACAGAGACTTGCGAGGCCGGAAGGAACCGCTGTCTATGACGGAACCGACCACAATAAAAATCCCGTCCACCTGGAGCATACGGTGATTCTGAAGGCGGGTGATACCGTCGATCTGCGACCGGACATCCCCCAGAACGCGAAATTTTTCAAAGAGGGCCCGGGGTACAAGGCGAAATAGGGACGCGGGGGACCGGAAAGGCGTCCTCCGACTTGGATTCTCCACCCGAAGACCCTTAGGAGTTTAATGACCCTAAGGGTCTTGGATTTTTCCGTCTATCCTGGAGGAAGGCATGGAGGAAACTCGCGTCGAGAAGGACTCGTTGGGGGAAATCCGCATTCCAAAAAACGCGCTATATGGAGCGCAAACCCAGCGCGCGGTCGAGAATTTTCCCATTACCGGCAAACGGCCTTACCGGGCGTTCATCTGGTCGGTGGCGGTGATCAAACGCGTTGCGGCCGAGGTGAATGGAGAATTGGGCTTGCTCGACCCGGCGAAGGCATCCGCAATCGCCCGCGCGGCGGTGGAAGTTGCCGACGGCAAATGGGATTCGGAATTCGTGGTCGATCCGATCCAGGCGGGCGCCGGCACAAGCCATAACATGAACGCCAACGAGGTCATCGCCAACCGGGCGACTCAGATCCTGGGCGGCTCACCGGGGGAGTACCGCGTCAACCCGAACGACGAAGTCAATCTGGCGCAATCCACCAACGACGTGATTCCATGCGCCATCCGTCTTGGAATTCTCTGGAGGTTGAAGGAACTGGTCGAAGCGGTCGATGGATTGAGCCAAGCGCTGGGAGAGAAAGCCGGACAGTGGGACGACGTGGTCAAATCCGGCCGGACTCACCTGCAGGATGCGGTTCCCGTTCGGTTGGGCCAGGAATTCGGAGGATACGCCAAATCCGTGGAACGGGATCGGGAGCGCCTTGCAGGCGCAGGCCGGTCGCTTCTCCGTCTCGGGATCGGCGGTACGGCAACCGGCACCGGATTGAACGCTCCTCCCGAATATCCCGGCCGGATGGTGGCGCGCCTCGCGAAACTGACCGGATTGGACTTGCATTTGTCGGACAACCTCTTTGAATCCATGCAGTCGATGGCCGATGTGGCGCATTTTTCGGGCGCTATCCGGACCCTTGCCCTGACCCTGATCCGGATCGCCAACGACCTGAGGCTGCTTTCCTCCGGACCCAACTCCGGACTCGATGAAATCCGGTTCGCGCCGCTGCAGCCGGGCTCGTCGATCATGCCCGGAAAGGTCAATCCGGTCATGGCGGAAATGCTCGACATGGCGATGTATCACGTCATCGGACTGGACACCGCGGTTGCGCTGGCCTCGCAGGCCGGCCAATTGGAATTGAATGTAATGATGCCGATCATCGCCAACGACATCTTCGAAATGATGCACATCACGATCGGTTCGATCCGCGCATTCACGGAAAAAGGTATCCGGGGATTGCAGGCGAATCCTTCCAAGGCCAAAGCCTGGCTGGAAAGAAACGCGGCGGTCGCCACGGCGCTGAATCCGCTGATCGGATACCTGGCGGCGGCCGAACTGGTGAAGCAAGCATCCGCCCAGAACCGAACCATCCGGGAACTGGCACTTGAAAAGGCCGCGGCGTCGCAACTGCAGCATAAAGATCTTAAGCGTCCGGTCACCCGGGAGGAAGTGGAAGCGGCATTGGGCAACGTACGCAAAATGACCGAAGGCGGGATTTTATAGCCTCGAAGAATTTCCGTCGAACATCCCCGTTTACCATTCCCCGCAATACCCTTGTCCAGCTTCAGCGAAGGACGATCTGCACCTTCACGCTGGTCGGTTTCATATTCTTTGCATAATCGAACGCCGCGATGGAATCATCAAATTTATATACATCGGTGATGAGCGGCTTGACGTTGATCCTTCCGGATCCCAGCAGCGCCAGGGCCCTCGGGTACATATGAGCGTAGCGGAAGATGGTCTCGACACTCGCTTCTTTGGCCTGGGCGGCCACGATATCCATCGCGACCGGAGCCACCGGCATGCCGATCAGCACCACGCGCCCCGCGGGGCATACGTAGTCGAAGATTCCCCGGATCGCGTCGGGATTGCCGCTGGCCTCGAATACCCGGTCGGCGCCCCAGCCATCCGTCATCTTACGAACTGCCTCTCGTAAATCCTCTTTGAGTACGTTCACCGGAGTGATTTGTCCAAGGCTGGCCGCTATTTCAAGCTTCTCCTGCTTGACGTCGCTTATGATGACGCGGCTGCAACCGCCCGCCAACGCGGCCAATGCGGTGACAGTCCCGATTGTTCCGGCCCCGATCACCAGCGCGACATCCCCCGGCTTGATCCCGGCCTTGGTGGCGGCATGCAAGCCGATCGCCAGGGGTTCCACCATCGCTCCCTCTCCGAATCCGACCCCTTCCGGGAGTTTGAATGTAAAGAGCGCGGGATGCACTACCGACGGCCGCAGGCAGCCATGAATGGGGGGCGTCGCCCAGAAGGCGACACCGGGATCGAGGTTGTATATCCCATACCGGGTCGCTTTCCCGTTTGCGGAGGGTATTCCCGGCTCCATGCACACGGGGTCTCCCACTTTCAAGCCGCTGACGTTGGCTCCCACCTCCGAGACGATCCCTGCAGCCTCGTGGCCCAGCACAAGCGGCGCGCGGACGACGAAGGGGCCGATCGACCCATGCTCGTAATAATGGATATCGCTTCCGCAAACACCCACGGTATGAATGTCGATGCGCACGTCGTCGGGACCCATGCGCTCCGGGATGTCGATGTCCCTGATCCGCAAGTCCCCTTTCTTCTCCAACACAACAGCTTTCATGGTGGAACCTCCTTGGAGGGTGTCGTCTCCGGGACTCAGGTTAATAATGGACTGCTGCAGATGATCTGTGTTTAGTATATATAGGAATAAGGGTTTTGAAAACAATCCCTCCCCGGAACGGGGAAAGATCGTCCTATCAAACCGGTCATCCGCCCGTCAAACCGGCGTTCTATTCCGCCGGCAGCAATCCGGTCGTCCCGTCGGGTAATTGCCACGGGATGACGTTGTCCATGATTCGGAAGGTGACGGTACCCTGCAGGAATGGGCCGCGCCTGCGGCATTCCGCGACAAGGAGATCCGGAGAAAGGCTGGAAAGGTAGTGTTCCGGCTGCAATCCCGCCAGCGAGGATTCACTCGGACAGGGACCGGCGCTGAACATGGATTTGACGATGCGCAATTGCTGGCGAAGGTTGGCAAGCGGATCCGGATCGCCCTGCGCCAGGAACGCAAAGAGATCCTGCCCGCGGAGATAATTCCCCTCGATCGGCACCCCACCGGTGCGATTGACAATGGTGGAAAAACCTTGTTGGTCGATCTCCACCACCAGGGCGGGTCGGGGGATGACGGGAATCTGCTCCATGCGGGAGGGAGCACCGGACGGATCGGAGAGAAATTCACGCAGCACGGCGGCCTGTCCCATCGTCGTCGTGATCACCAGCGCCGGAGAAATGCCGAAAAATTCCGCGCCGCCGTCCCCATCCAGCGAAAGGATCCAGACCGCCCGGAGCGGGGCGGGAGCTTGAAACGTGTCGTAGCCGAGGTAGACCAGGACGAGCGGGGCTTGTTTTGGTTCCGCGGAGGAAGCGGTTTTCCCGCCCGTCCACGACCCCAATGCAATTCCGGCCACCAGGCAAACCGCGATCACCAGCAGGAACGGAATTATCCTGCTTCCGGATTTCTTTTCCCTTTCCATTTCCACCGCGTCGAGATCCACATCCGGCTCCCGGATCGGAGAAATGCCTTACACCGCAACGCGCTGAATCTTGGCGCCCAATGCTTTCAGTTTTTCATCGATCCGCTCATATCCCCGGTCGATCTGCGAGATATTCCGGATCATCGAGCAACCTTTTGCCGTCAGGGCCGCCAGGATCAGCGACATACCGGCGCGGATGTCGGGGCTTTCCAGTTTTTCCCCGACCAATTCGTTTTTCCCCTGAACAATCGCCCGGTGCGGATCGCACAGGATGATCCGAGCCCCCATGCTGACCAGTTTATCCGTGAAGTGCATCCGCCCGGGAAACATCCAGTCGTGGAACAACACGGTGCCCTGCGCCTGCGTGGCGACGGTGATGGCGATGCTCGTCAGGTCCGTCGGGAAGGCCGGCCAGACGTTTGTCTTTATCTCCGGGATCGCCCCGCCCAGGTCCTGCTCAATGATCATGCGCTGGATGGGTGGAACGACGATATCCGTTCCATCCACTTCCCAATCGACTCCCAGGCGCCGGAAAACCAGCCGGCTCATCGCCAGGTGCTCCGGCTGCGTGTTATGGATGCGGATCTCCCCTCCGGTGACGGCCGCTGCGCCGATGAAACTGGCCACTTCGAGATAATCCGACCCGAGGGTGTATTCCCCGCCGTGCAGGGCTTCCACACCCTCGATTTTAAGCACGTTGGATCCGATGTGGAGGATGTTGGCCCCCAGCGCGTTGAGGAAGTGGCAAAGATCCTGGACATGCGGTTCGGAAGCGGCGTTGCGCAGGACGGTCTTTCCTTTGGCGAGCACGGCCGCCATGATCGTATTTTCCGTCGCGGTGACACTGGCCTCGTCGAGCAGGATGTCGGCGCCCTTAAGCCGGTCCGTCTGCATATCGAACATCCGCTGAAAGGTTACCTTCACGCCGAGAGCCTGCAGCGCCAGGATGTGCGTATCCACGCGCCGGCGGCCGATGACGTCGCCGCCCGGAGTGGGCAGGCGGATCTTCCCCTCGCGCGCAAGCATCGGACCGGCCAGCAGAATCGAAGCTCTGATCCGCCGGCAGATGTCCGGATCCAGGTCTTTCTGGCTTACCGCGGCGGCATGAATCCGCCAGGATTGCGGTCCCAGCGCCTGGAATTGCACCCCGAGCTGCTGCAGGAGTTCGATCATGCACTGCACGTCGCGGATGGCGGGAACATTGTGAAGGATCACCGGTTCACGGATCAGCAGGCAGGCGGCAAGCATCGGCAGCGCTGCGTTTTTGTTGCCGGAGGGCGTCACTTCTCCGCGAAGCGGGATCTGTCCTTCGATGATCAATTGTTCCATGGATACCTCATACAGGAGATGTCAGCCTTACCCTGGCCCCGGGTTTAAGCGCGGAAATTTCACCGGATGGAGAATTCCAGGAAGCGATTTCCAGCAGGCCGTTGCTTCCGGCCAGTGCGATTGTACCCGGTCTGTCCTTCGCATCCGCGTACGTCCGGCGGAGAGGAATCTCACTCCCATCCTCCAAGAGGACGTGCGCTCCATTCGCGATTTTTCCTGCTTGAGCGCCGGTGTGCAGCCAGGGTTCGAACGTCTGGAAATCGAAGGATAGGCGGCCGATGCTGGTGACTGCATTCCCGAAATGATCGATATACAGCACCTCGCCCTCCCAGCCCCGGCCTTCTTCTCCCTCCAGATGGGGAAGGGGAATCATCACGGGGGAGGAAAGCGAAGGGCCCAGGCTGCGCGGATCGTCCCCCAGGAAGAGCCGTGCCGCCGCCGGGGCAAAAACGTCCCGGCCGTGAAAGGTGTTGCTGATCGGACGGTCGGTAATCCGCCGAGGATCGATCTCCACGGCCTGATATTCCGGAAAACGATCCATCAGAAGGGTGGGGATGCCGTTGTCCGGGCACACCACATCGCATTCCGAAAACCGGAATGCAGCCGGACGCCGGGAGCCTCCGACACCGGGATCCACTACCGCGAGAAAAACCGTCCGATTTGGGAACGAGGGTTGCGATTCCCACAGCACGATCGCCGCGCGGCGGATATCCCCCGGCGGAATCCCGTGCGTAACGTCCACTATCGACACGGACGGAAGGAGGTTCGCCAGCGCGCCGCGCAATGCTCCGGCGTAATAATCCGAGGTTCCGAAATCGGTGATGCACGCCACGACAGATGCGTTGCCCACGAAAAGGATTGTATTCGCATCGCTATAAAACGGCAAGATGATTCACACTCACCGTGCGCATCCTTTCATCGACCTCCGATACACTTTGCGCATGCAATCCCCCGATGGCCTACTCCGGATCTCCTTAAACCGGTTTTTCTTTCCATACTCGAATCACGGGTTTCCTTTGGTATAATTTTTTCCATGGAAAAAATCGCGGTCGATGGACCCAAAACGCCCATCGGTTTCCTTTCCTCGCTCTGGAAAGGGGTCGAACTCGTGAACGCACACCCGGGAGTCGTCATTCTTCCGGTGATTTTGGATTCTTTTCTTTGGTTCGGGCCGCGCCTTTCAATGTATGCCCTGATCAAGCCGATCATCGATTCGATGGCATACGCCTCAACCGCAAGTGCGATGAACGCCGCCATGTTTGACACCATGCGGCTGTCGGCGGAAAAATTCAATCTTTTTTCGCTGCTTGCCTTCCTGCCCTTGTTTCCGCCGAGTTTGATGGCCGGAAACTCCCCCGATCAGACGCCGCTTGGAAATCCGATCATTCTGCCGGTCACCAATTGGATGGGAGCCATTGGTCTGGGGGCCGGGCTGCTACTGCTTTCGATTATGATCGGCTCGGCGTATTGGGTCTTTGCAGGAGGTACCACCCAGCCCACCCCATGGCGGATCCGGGATTCCTTCGCGCGCTGGGCGCGGACCGTCCTCGTCGTAGCCCTGTTGTTCGGCGTATTCGTCATCCTGATATTGGCATTCTCGATCCCGATGATTTTTATAATTTCACTGATCGCCGTCGCCTCCCCGGATTCCGGGACGTTCCTCTCCCAGCTGTTCTTCTTCCTGGGTGGAGGATTCCTGTTCTGGGTGACCCTGTTCTTCATGTTTTCCATGCATGGAACCGTCTTGTTCCGCGACGGCATTCTGCCGGCAATCTGGAACAGCATCAACACCTCGCGCTGGATGTACCCGCTGTCGATCTGGATTCCGATCTTATTGATCATGGTGAACTTCCTATCCTCCGCGGTCTGGTCGCTTGCACCGGACAGCAGCTGGGCCGGGGCGGTGGGAGTTCTGGGCAACGCCTACACCAGTTCGGTTGTGGTCATCGCCAGCATGGCGTATTACATCGACAAGCGCCGTTGGATATCCGAGGTGCGAACCTATCTGCAGTCACGCATGGCGGGCAAGAATCCGCCGGGCGTAATCTGAGGTCATCATGCCGAAATCGAAACCCGCTCCGGAAAACAAATACGCAGCCAAAGACATCCAGGTCCTGGAGGGATTGGAGGCCGTACGCCGGCGCCCGGGCATGTATGTCGGCGGGACGGACATCAAAGCCCTTCACCATCTGATTTTCGAGGTCGTCGACAACTCCATCGATGAAGCCCTGGCCGGAACCTGCGACCGGATTTCCATAGTCATCCGCGCCGACAACAGCGTCTCGGTGGAAGACAACGGCCGCGGAATTCCGGTGGACATGCATCCGGAAAAGAAGAAACCCGCGCTCGAAGTGGTGATGACCACTCTCCACGCCGGCGGAAAGTTCGGAGGAGGATCGTATAAGGTGTCCGGCGGCTTGCACGGCGTCGGCGTAAGCGCCGTCAACGCGCTTTCAGAATGGTGCGAAGTGGAAGTCCGCCGCGACGGCAAGGTCCACTTCCAGCGCTACGAACGGGGCAAGCCCAAGGCGCCGGTGCAGGTGATCGGCAAGGCACCGAGCGCGCAAACAGGGACCAAGACGACCTTCCTGTACGACAAGGAAATTTTCAAAGGCGAGGAAACCTACCGGTTTGAAACGGTGGTCCAGCGCTTCCGTGAAATGGCATTTGTCACGCGCGGGGTGACCATTACGCTGCAGGATGAACGCAACGGGCAGGAAACCAGCTTTTACTTCGAGGGCGGCATCCTTTCCTTCGTCCGCTACCTGAACCGCAACCGGGAAACGCTCCACCCGGTGGTGTATGCCAACAAGGAAGTGGACAACATCGGGGTGGAGGTCGCCGTCCAGTACACCGATGCCTACTCGGAATCGGTGTATTCCTTCGCCAACACGATCAACACCGTCGACGGCGGGACCCACATGACCGGCCTGCGGGCGGCGCTGACCCGCACGATCAACGATTACGCGCGCAAGGCCGGCCTGCTCAAGGAAGGCGACCCGAACTTCTCCGGCGACGACACGCGCGAAGGCCTGACCGGGATCGTCTCGATCAAGCATCGCGACCCGCAGTTCGAAAGCCAGACCAAAGTGAAGCTGATGAACCCCGAAGTGCAGACCATCGTGCAACAGGTGGTCAGCGACGCCTTCGGCGCCTTCATGGAGGAGAATCCCCGCGAAGGGCGGGCGATCGTGGAAAAATGCCTCACCTCGGCGCGCGCGCGGGATGCCGCCAAAAAAGCCCGCGACCTCGTCATCCGAAAATCCGCGCTGGAGAGTATGACCCTTCCCGGGAAACTCGCGGATTGCTCGGAGCGTGAATCCGAAAAGGCCGAGCTCTACATTGTCGAGGGCGACAGCGCCGGCGGCTCTGCCAAACAGGGCCGCGACCGGCACTTCCAAGCCATTCTGCCACTGCGCGGAAAGGTGATGAACACCGAACGTGCCCGGCTCGACAAGGTCTTGGGCAACAACGAGTTCCGCGCCCTGATCTCCGCACTCGGCACTGGCATCGGCGATTCATTCGACCTGACCGGGTTGCGCTATGGGCGGGTGATCATCATGACCGACGCCGATGTCGACGGCTCCCACATCCGAACGCTGCTCTTGACCTTTTTCTTCCGCTACATGCAGCGCCTGATCGAGGAAGGCCATCTCTTCATCGCCCAACCGCCGCTCTACCGTGTGGAGGGCAAGGGCAAAGGCAGCAAGGAAAAGTATGTCTACACCGACGGCGAACGCGACCGCGCCATCAAAGAAGCCGGCGGCATGGAGAAAGTCGCCCTCCAGCGTTACAAGGGTTTGGGCGAAATGAACCCGCAGCAACTCTGGGATACGACGATGGATCCGCAAACCCGGACCCTCCTGCAGGTGTCGATCGACGATGCGGCCGAAGCGGACCGAACGTTCGACATGCTGATGGGTTCGGCCGTCCCGCCCCGCCGCCGGTTCATCCAGACGCACGCCAAGGATGTTAAGAATCTGGATATTTAATGGGCAAGTTGCTGTAGGACGTCAAAGAAAATGGGTATGACGTCATAATTAGCGGCAGCGGAGTTATCGGTAATCGCCACAGCCTATTCGAAGCTATGGGGAATGGACTTCCTGATCCTTCCGGAAATCCTTTGCCACGGTCAGCCGTACCGGTGAAGAAAATCTTCACGGGAAATTAAAATTTCGCTGCGCCGCATTCTAAAGAGGTGGTGGCTGCGAAGGCTCGCTTGGTTGAACGCCCACAAGATCCACCACGCGTAGAAATTCTCCCAAAACTCACCGAACCTTCCAAGCGGGTTGCGGTATGGCATGATGGAAAAACCCAGTCGCACAAATAATTTGTTGATGGATCCGGCATCGTCCCGCACAAGAACGGTCACCCCGATCAGCGCCTCGACCCCGGCGTAAACCGGGTCGGTTTTCAGCAGCCGGGCCAACTTCCGGAAGGAAGGGATCAGCGGGCTGTAGAACCGTGCCGCCCAGGCCAGATCCGGTCCGCTCTGCGGGATGGCGGGGATATGTTCGTTCCACATATGGAGGTAGAAGACGGGGGAACCGGCGGCGATGCGCCGCCCGGCGACGATCAGGTCTTGCGACGCGATGGAGAACTGCCCGCGCAGAATCCCGTGCGGATCGTCGTCAAATTCAAAAACGCCGTACTGTCGGCGCAGGAAGCCGTCGAAGGCGCGGATGATTCTTCTCACTGCTTGCACTCCATTTACAGTCGATCTGCCTTTACGGATTCTCCGCGGACCGCGGCTCACCGGATTCCTCCGGCGGGGCGCGAAAAGGCGAAAGACTTCGTTCCAGGACTGCAGGTGTGACCTTGAAGGTGAAAATCATGCTGCCGGCCAGAAAAAAAAGGCCGGAGACAAAAAACAGGTGCGCGAAACTGGTCCGGTCCAGGTTAAACAATATCAGGCCGAATACCAGCGAAGCCAGGGAACCGGCAAGCGCGGTGGAAAGGTTGTTGTAGGCCATGTATTGGCCGGCTTCCTCTTTCGGAGCCAGATCGCTCGCCAGGGCTGGCACTATCGCAATCAGCGGGCCGGTGGCCACCGAACGCACGGCCGCCAAGAGGAGGAAGGCCGAATAATTGTCAGTCAGCCCCATCAGGAACGACGTGATGGCGCAGAAGATCATCCCACCGAGGATCAGTGTGCGACGGCCGATCCAGTCCGAGAGAATGCCCGATCCGATCGCCGACAGCATGGTCATGAGAAGGTTGATGCTTCCCAGGGTGCGGAAGGCGGTATCCGGGTCGATTTGCGGGAAGTAGACCTCGAGCGCAAACCGGGCGAAGAGCTGGAGACTGTTGATCCCGGTGAATGCCAGGAGGACGGCCAGCACTACCCAGAAGAACACGGCCACCCGGGTTCGCACTTTGAACATCCGGCCGAGAGCAGTCCATAGACCGACCTGATCACTGGACCGGGCCGGTTTATCTTTGCCCCGGATCACCCAGGCCGATTGCATCGCAGTAAGTACAAACACTCCCGCAATAAGCCATAGCGCCAAACCGGTCAGGCCGTTCTGATTGAGGAAGGTCACAAGCAGGATCCCGATCGCCGCGCCGGCCAGGCTCAGAAAGCCCTGGACGCCGGAAGCCGTGCCCCGTTGCCTTTCCGGAAAAAGGTCGGCCAGCAAAGGGTACCAAGCGCCGGCGGCGATGTTCGTGAAGAACTGCATCCCGCAGAAGCTGATGAGAATGATCGGCAGACCATACCGAAGGAGGGTGTCGTTTGCTACGGGGGAGAGGACCAGAGTGGGAAGCACAATCACCGGAAAGGAAACGATCGCACCCAGGAGGATGGCGGGGGTGCGTTTTCCCAGCCGGTGGGCGCTGTGGTCGGTGGCAATCCCGACCCAGATGCCGGCCACGGTCGCCAGCAGCATGCCGAAGAACCCCGCAATCCCGACGACGAAGCCGGGATTTTGGAATTGCAGGTCTTCGATCAACGTAGGGAGCAGCACGCTGTTATAGGCAATCCATACCAGGTTCGCCCCGAGCGTCAGCATACTCATCCCAAAGATGAACCCAGCGGACTTCCGGAACAGACGTGCATCGATCTTCGTCACGCCGCTCTCCGAATCAACCTGCATCCGTATGTCTTCCCCCAATTCCTTTGGAAAGCCCGACATTGTCCCGATTACGATCCAAACTTCCCACCAGGGGATCGGCAGGCATAAATGATTCGAGGTCCTTCATTGGGCACGGCGTTAAGCCCAATTCCGGATATCGGGGAGTATACGCTTATTAAAAAAAATCATGTCCGAAAAACCGACGAGGAGCGGATTCCGCGACTTTTCCAATCCCTCTCGACCTGTGGTTCATGGGAATGTCCCGCAGAGACGGACCCGCAACTCGGCGTCCCATATATATCGTATGCCAGAGAGGGAACGAAGCAATTAAATTTCAAACGCCATCTCGGAAAACAGATAAATTACTTTAAGACATGAATGTGATGCTGGGAGGATCCTCATACACCATACCAAAAAGCACAGGTCGCTCCCTCCTAGAATATCATTTGAAGACACCCGATTTGTATTAATTGCAAGCTGCGGGATGCTCACGGCTTACCTTCCTGCTTTTGCGGCATTCCCCGCTGTTGTGCAATGCCTATATTATGGATATGGAACGCCAATTAATTAATCATTTCTTTACGCAGTTTTTTCGCGAATCTCCTTGACTGCCTCTGACCTGTGGAATAGGTTAGAAGATAAAATCGATACCGTATCTACAGGAAGGCTCAAATGAATCGTCTGAAACCGCGGTTATCTTCGATCGTGGTGATTCCCGTGCTTCTTGCGGGTGTCGCCCTATTGGCTCTGGCACAACCGGTATCCGCGCTAAGTTCCTTTCGTTTGCAATCGGATGGCCCAGATCTATCCAAGGCAATAATCAACCTCTCCGATTTGCCGGCCGGGTTTGCTCCCCTTGAGGGCAAGCAGCTTTCCACCATGGAAGGCTTGCTGGAAAGCGCAGAGAGCGCTCTCAGCAGGACCACAACAGCCACGCTTCAAAACGTAACCGGATATACCGTCAGCGACCCCCAGAACATCCAGCTGATCATTAGCGGGTTGATCGCACCTCTTTCCCCCGATGATCAGACGGAAGTTGACCGCGAACTTTCCGACACGGAAGCCATCGAAAAGTCGCTTGGCGCCAGCTCCGGAGGAATGGCTCGACTGAAGGGCTCGGATGGCTTCGGGGATATTTCCATGGGCGTCACGATGACGACCGGCTCCGGAGCCTACAAAATGCGGATGGATTACATCGTCATCCGGCGGCAAACGGTGCTCGAAGAGGTGGCGGTGATGTACCTCGACGGCAAGCAGCCGTCGATCAGCGCGCTCGAGGTTACGCGAATTTTGGACGACCGCGTGGCGGCCGTCGTGGGGGGCGTGGCGGGTGCGACCTTCCGAGCGGAAGGCCCGCTGGTGCCGGAACTGACCACCCATATCCCCGCGCCGCAGGATATTTCCACGAAGCCGGGAGTCATCGGCGCCAACATATTCCTGGTCGCCCTGATCATGCTGCCCTTTGCGATCGCGGCGGAATTATTCACCCGCACGCTGGCGGAGCACGAAGAGGAATTAAGGAGGAAATTTAAACCCTTGGCTTGGGCTGCCGGGCTGCAGCGGAGATTGGGACAAGGGATCGGCTCGCATCTACGCCGGCCGGGGCTGCTGGATCTGATCAAGTTGATCGGCGTGATGTGCTTTTATGGATTGGTGTTCTCGCTGCTTGACCGCAGCTGGAATCCTTTCAGCCTGCAGGGTCTGGTTCTGTTCGTCCAAATGACCATCGCCTACGGAATCGTGGGGATCGCCGACGACATCCTGCAATGGCTGGCCATCCGCCGATGGGGCTTGCAGGCTGAGCTCACCGTCCGGCCGACCAATCTGATGCTGGCGGTGGTTTCCACGGCGACCTCACGCCTGTTTTCGGTGGTGCCCGGATTGATGTTCGGTACGCCGGAAGCACTCCACACGGACGAGAAGGCATTGGATTCAGACAAGCAAAACCGTCTGTTTAGGATCAGCGCGATTACCTTTGTCGTCATCATCCTGATATTCTGGATTCCAACGATTGTGACCAGTCTGCTCCTGCAGCTTTCGCTTCCGGGGATTATTGCCGACCTGATCGGCGGCCTGGAGGCTTTTCTGCTGGTTGTCTTTGCCGTCGCGCTGGAAAATACCTTTGTCCAAACCTTGGGTTTTCCGGGCGGTTTCGGACAAGCCCTCAAGCGAAAGAACCGCTGGCTCTGGTTGGCCGGCCTTGCGGCTGTAGCTTTCCTCTTTTTCCATACTCTGATCAACCCACGGGGAGAATTGGCCAGCGCCATTCAGGAAGGCAATGTCCTGGTGCTGTTGATTGCCGCCGGCGCGTTTCTGGTGATTTCCTTCGGGCTTTGGTTGTTTGTCGGCCGCAAGGGCGGGGCGGCGGTTGCAGAATCGACTCGTTCGTCCATGGCGGCAACCACTATGCCCGGCTTAAGACCGCTTCCCGCAATTCCCTCGCCGATCGTGTCGCACGGCGTACAAACAACCGCTGCACCGGTAAAAGATGCGCGGCTGCTGGTCATCTCCGGCGAAATAAAGATGTGCCCCGCCTGCGGGGAGACGATCAAGGCGGAAGCCCGGATATGTCGTTTCTGTCGTGCGACCTTTGAAGTAAAGGCCAAAGGATATTGTTTGAATTGCCATAGCGTGGTCATGGTCAGCGACGGCCGGTGCCCAAAATGCCGCCGTGAAGCCGCCGACGTTCATTTTGAAAGCAAAATGCTGACTGCGCCGGCCACTCTCCCAGTGCCAAAACCCAAGACGATTCCGAAACCCGAATCAGCCGTTTCTCCATCCGCATCCCCGACGGATACGAGGCCATGCCCGTCATGCGGTCAGCCAATCAAAGCCGAGGCGAAAATCTGCCGCTTTTGCCGGGCGAGACTCGACGCTTCCGCCCCGCTTCCCGCCCCTTCCCCGAAAACCATTCCGAAGGTGGAGGAGGCGGATTCTGCGTACGGTCCGCAACGCTGTCCAAAGTGCAAAGCCAGCCTGAACGAGAGGGAGGGATCGCCGGTCAGCCCGTACATAAACACGTATATTTGTTCCGGATGCGGCTGGATGGGTTTTCGATGCGGGCAGACCGGATGCAACGGTTATATGAAGCCGGAAGAAATGGGTTATCCGCAATCCGTCCGCTACACCTGCGTGAAGTGCGGGTGGACGGGTACCGGGCCGCGCGTTTGAAAGCAGGAAAGGAGCGACGATGGATCCCGAATTTAAAAAATGTCCGCAGTGCGCCGAAGAGATCAAAGCCGAAGCCGTCCTGTGCCGGTTTTGCGGGGCGAAATTCACCGTGACCGTGCGTGGGTATTGCTCCACCTGTCATGATGAAGTGGATCTGGACGAGAATAACAAATGTTCACGCTGCGGATCGGACGCCATCGATTGGCATGTTGAAAGCCGGATGCTGGAACAGCGGCCGACTCCGCCTCCCGCACCCGCCGTTCCCAAACCGACGTATGTCTATTCCCCCCCACAAGCGCCGAAATCGTCCTCTTCCAGCTGCGGCCGGGTCATCGGCCTCACAGTGCTGGTGCTTGGTTTGGCATTCTTATGCATCGCCACCGGCCCGTCATTGGTGGCCATGATTGCCCCGACCAACACTCCGACACGTACACCCACTCCGACTCGCACCCCCACCCCCACCCGCACGCGCACAAAGACCCGCACATCGACTCCCTTCCCCGTGGAAGTCACCTTTGGCACGCTGGATGATATTCCCACCGGGCAGCTTGTCCGATTGACCGGACGCCTGGTTATTATGAAAAGCACTCATTGCAGCACCACGTGCGGCCTGCTGATTGAGAATCCGGCCAACACGTCGCAGTTCATCACGATTTTTGTCACGCAAGCCGCAGAGGGTGACACTCCCCTCCGCAACCAGATGAAGCACTTGCCCAATCCCTATACGAAGTCGGATATTCAGGTCCGCTTGGACGACGGTTCGTATGCCACCATCGGCAACACTATTATCGTGACGGGACGAAAATGCGTTACCACCGTTGATACCTCCTGCATCAACTCGATTATAAAAATCGAGAGCGCGTCTTGAATTACGCCGGGGAGAATAATATGGATCCCTCCACCAAAAAATGCCCGATGTGCGCGGAAACGATCCCGCTCGAGGCGGCGTCCTGCGAGTACTGCGGCGCGCGGTTCGCCGTGACCGCCCGCGGCTACTGCACCACCTGCCACGAGATGCGTGACGCAGACGCGGATGGACACTGCAAAGTCTGCGGAACGGAGGTCGCCGACCGGCAGGTGGAAAGCAAATTTATCGCGGGAACAGCTTCGAAGCCCGCGACATCGCCTACGCCTTCAAAGCCCATCCCTATCCCGCCTCCTCCAGAAAAGAAAAAAATCCGGATTTTGATCGGGATTGGCGGGTTGTGTTTACTAGCCTTGATCGTAGGCATTGGTGTCACGGTTTATCAAAAGAATATTCCGTTGTCTACGGCTTTGCGCACAGCGACATCGGCGACAATGGTTGCCACCAACAATCTCGCAACCGCGCTGGGATCCGCGCCAACAGTCCTGCCGACCCTCTCGCCAACCCCCGCGCCGACGGACGTCCCTTGGGAATGGATTCCTATAAATGACGGCCGTCAGTTTCCGCGCGATACGGTTTCCGCAATCGCGATCGACCCGCGCAACCCGGACGGGCTGTATATCGGCACTGAAAATTCAGGTCTTTATAAGACGACGGATGGCGGCCAAACTTGGAAGCCGCTGTACAACGGTGTTACCGGTGCTTCCGTCGAATCGCTCGTCATGGACCCGAATAATCCCGACATCCTGTATGCCGGCCTGAACGGAGAAGTTCTGCAAACCACGGACGGGGGCGAATCCTGGCAACGGGTTCCTCTGGATTGGTGCGGATGGCCGGTCGTACTGGCGGCTCCGCGCGGCCATGGAAAGATATACTCCGCCGGCGTTTGTCTGTTTGTCCGAAAGGGATCCGATTGGGTTCGGGTGAAGGCCGCCGATACCTGTCCCAATGAGATTTCATCGCTGGCGGTCCATCCATCCGACGAAAATGCGCTTCTGGCAAGCCAGCACTCTGCCTCCGGAAGTTGCGCGGCGGGTGTTTATCTAGCAACAGACGGCGGACAGGAATGGAAATTGCTGCATTCCTGGGAGAAGGGGGAACCCGTGGCAGTCATCTGGAACGTCGACCCGCAGGGGATGGAAGAAATTTATGTGAATGTCAGCGGCGCTCTATGGGTTTCTTTGGACCGAGGCGTTACGTGGATCATGGTGCGGAAATTATTTACAGGGGGGTTTGTTCCGATGGCAGACGGATATGTGATCCTATACTACGGCAACAACCTCTATAAGGTTACTAACCACGGCAATTCCTGGGAATCCTTAAGTCTGGCACCACTACACTCTTTCCGAACCGTAGTCGTCTCACCCGATGACCCCAATCGGATTTACCTCGGCGGGGAGTATCTGCTTGCCTCAAACGACGGCGGACGGAGATGGGAAAAAACCGCCGGCGGAATCGGCGCCGCCGCCCTGGACCTGCGGCTCGCTCCCGGCGATGATTCCCTCATGTACATGGCGAAAGCCTCTCTGGATAAGACGAAATTTGGGGAGAACGATTCGATCCAACTCTTCCGCTCCCGCGATTCCGGCCATACCTGGGAATTGATCAGCTCGCGGGGTCTCGGCCTGGCGTTGGACGCCGATGATAAGACTCTTTACCGGTTCTGGAACGGAGACGATTGGAGGCAAACCAAGCTGTTGCGTTCGCCGGATCAAGGCGAAACCTGGCAGGAACTGCCTTCTCTAAGCATGATTAATATTGGCATTAAGGATATCGTTGCCCATCCATTTATACCGGGAAAATTATTTGTGGAATACGTGTTTGACAGCACGATACCGGGTTTCCTCGTCTCCACGGATCGCGGCATTTTCTGGCGCAATGTTGATTGGACGGTTGTGAATGCCAGCCAGGCGGATCCTTCCCATCCGCCGTACGAACTTTCCTTCCTGCCTTCTCCAAGCCGATCGCCTCTGGCCTTCCTGTACCGTGTATACGGAAGCGAATTTTTCCGTTCCGTGGACGAAGGAAGCACCTGGTCTCCGTGCGGCCATGTGGATTATGTGAATTCCGAGACCAGACTGATTATCGATCCCCGCGATTCGAACCGCATGTATATCGCGGCGCGTGACGGGGTGTACCTCAGCACGGACGGCTGCCAATCCTGGCAGGAACGTACCACGGGAATTGGGTATCAACGTGTCAACACTCTCGCCCTCGATCCCGTCGACCCCGATCTCCTCTACGCCGGCACCGGGATCGGCGCATACGTCTCGCGGGATGCGGGGCAGACTTGGGCGCTGATGAACGACGGATTGATCGGAACGCCGGCCGTGTATACCATCGTTGTGGACCCGCAAAGCAACGTCTATGCCACAACGCCATACGGCGTCTTCCGATTGGAACGCCGCTGAATAAGATCGCCGGGATACCCCAACGTAACGGGAGGGGAGTGGTCCGGCACCGGCTTTAGCATAACCAGGAGATGACCCATGGCAACCCAAACCAAAAAATGCCCGATGTGCGCGGAAACGATCCCGCTCGAAGCAGCAGCTTGCGAGTACTGCGGAGCGCGGTTTGCCGTGACCGTCCGCGGCTACTGTTCGGCCTGCCATGAGATCCGCGACGCGGATGCGGATGGACACTGCAAGGTCTGCGGAACGGAGGTCGCCGACCGGCAGGTGGAAAGCAAGTTTGTGGAGGAACCGTCATCACAGCCGGCCTCTGCTTCCATTTCCAAAGAGGCGGTTCCTTCCCGTACGGAACAACCCCAGCCGACCGCTGCGCCCCGGAAGAAATCCCGGATCGGGATCCTGGTTGGGGGTCTTGTCGTGCTTGTCATCTGCGCCATAATAGGCGGAGTATTGATAACGCAATCCGGCAGCCTGCCGGTTATTTCCGGCTTGTTGGCCACCGACACGCCCACACCGACCTCTACGCCGCTCCCTATTCCGACCGCCACCCGCAAGCCTGATCCGACGGCGACATCGCAGCCCGAATGGGTGACAGAATTTGCGGATCCGATCATTTCCCTTATCCGGACTCGGAACCCGGATTTCGAGGATAGCTTCTCCGATTCGAATTGGTCGCAGGAACAATGGTGGAAGGATGACGGAGTGGACTTCGAAGACGGCCTAGCCCGGATTTCTGTCGAAGGGGATTATGCGTATGCCGGTTTCGGAGGGGGGGATTCGTCCGACTTTGTCCTCGAGTTTGACTTCACACCGCGGGAAACCCGACAGGAACTATGGATCGGCGTAAGCTTTCGGAACGAGGAGGATCGGTTCAATCACTTCACCATCTCGCTGGGTAACGGCAACGACGTCCCGTGGTGCGGGTTCGGTAAAAATGACTCGGAAGGGAAACCCGGCATTCTTGCCGAATGCGAAGCCCCGCAGGTTGGTTGGGGGAGAACCACGAAGGAATTAATCATCATTCAAGGGGGTCGGACCGCTTTGTATCTGGACGGCAAGCCGATCCTGTTTTCCACTGACCTTTGGCGGAATGGAACCGGGAACTGGATCGGGATAACATCGGTTGCCGGAAAATCGATCGTCGAATTCGACAACGTAAAATTTTGGAACCTTGAGGCCTAAGAAAGGCATAGGATGGACGACTTAAAAAAGAAATGCCCGATGTGCGCCGAGACGATTCCGGTGGAAGCCGCCGCCTGCGAGTACTGTGGTGCGCGGTTCGCCGTGACCATATCCGGATACTGCACCAACTGCCATGCGATGCGCGAGGCGGATGCGGGCGGACGCTGCAAAGTGTGCGGGATGGAAGTCGCCGACCGGCGGGTGGAAAGTAAATTCGTCGAGGAAGCACCCGGTCAACCGGCACCCTCGCCGATTTCAGAACCTTCGCCTCGATCGGTTCCGGCAACGGCGCCCCCGCCTTCCCCGGAAGTACAACCCCAGCCTGCGTTCAAATCCAAGAACAAGGTTTGGATTCCGGTCGGATGCCTCGGCGCGTTGTTGATTTGCCTCGTCGTTGGCGGGGTGCTCTGGACGCAGCGCGACAGCCTGCCGGGAGTATCCGCTTTGCTTGCCACCGACACGCCCCTGCCGACCGATACCCCGAGACCCGTTCCGACCTCCACCCGCCGGCCGAAACCGACGGAGACGAGCCAACCGGATTGGGTGCGGGAATTCTCCCAGCCGATTTTAGACGAGGTGAGCAGGCGGCATCCTACCTACGAAGATGATTTTTCCGACATATATGGCGCAGTGTCACCGCTATGGACTGAACTCACACCGGGCGTTATGTTTGCGGATGGGGTTATGCGGATGGACAGTCTCGGAGCGGACTGGGTCGGAGCCGGCGGACCTCTGGAGGCGGAAGATTTCGTTTTGATGTTGCATTTCACACCCAGACGGGTCTCCAACGAAAGCTCGATGATCATCGGCTTTCGCTGGAATGACGGCTCCCGGTATCATGCTTGGTTCAATCTTTACGACTTTGGATTTGGGATAGATGCCTTGCCGGAGGGCCGGTCGCTCGAAACAGGTTTTTCAGAGGAAATCGGTTTAAACCGCTTAACCAGCCTGGTCTTGATTGCTCAGGGTGACACGTTTGCCTTGTACGCAAATAACCACCCCATCATTTTTACGAAAGATAATTCTTTTCATGGATCCCATATTAATTTTGGAGTGTGGGCGCCCAACGAACCGGCCGAGGTTGACATCGATAATATAAAAATTTGGGATTTGAATAATTTATAAGCGTAGCGGATTCTTTCTATGCAAGTGAGGACACTATGGAAGCTCAAGAAAAGAAATGCCCGATGTGTGCGGAGACGATTCCCGTCGAGGCCGCCGCCTGCGAGTATTGCGGCGCGCGGTTCGCCGTGAACGTCAGCGGCTACTGCACGGCCTGCCATGAAATCCGCGATGCGGATGGGGACGGACACTGCAAGGTCTGCGGAACGGAGGTCGCCGACCGGCAGGTGGAAAGCAAGTTTGTGGAGGAACCGTCATCACAGCCGGCCTCTGCTTCCATTTCCAAAGAGGCGGTTCCTTCCCGTACGGAACAACCCCAGCCGACCGCCGCGCCCCGAAGGAAATCCCGGATCGGGATCCTGGTTGGGGGTCTTATCGTGCTCGTCATCTGCGCCATCATAGGCGGAGTATTGATAACGCAAGCCGGCAGTCTGCCGGTTATTTCCGGCCTATTGGCCACCGATACGCCGCTGCCGATCTCCGCGCCACTCCCTATTCCGACCACCACCCGTAAGCTTGATCCGACGGCGACATCGCAGCCCGATTGGGTTCGGGAATTCGGCCAGCCGATTTTAGACGTTGTGCACAAGCGACAGCCCAACTTTAATGATGATTTTTCCTATGTGGAAGGAACAATTTCACCGTATTGGACCGACCTGGGACAGGATGTTTCTTTCCGGGAAGGCGTGATGCGATTCTCCGTAACGGATGAATGGTCGCAAGCGGGAGGCTCGCTGGACGCGACCAATTTTGTTTTGGAATTCGATGTTACTCCGCGAATCTTGAGTGATTCGATTTCCTTTGGAGTGGATTTTCGAATCGGAGATAAACGATGGTATTACCTGGCGTTCAATCCCATAGAGCATCACGCCGGGATTGGCATGTATTTTAATGACGCTTGGGTGGAGGAATTTGCCTCAGCAGACGTTTCTGAATTAAGCCGGACCGGGGTGACCAGTTTTATTGCCCTCATCGCAAGGGACAAAGAATACGGTTTCTACATCAACGGGAAACCCGTAGCCTATGCCAGTTATAGTTATTTAATCACGGATAGCTGGTGCTACTTCTGGGTCGTCTCATCGTCCGGATATTCCGAAATAGATTTCGACAATGTAAAGTTTTGGGATCTGAATAATTTAAACCCAAACTGACCGGTCTTCTATGTCCGACGGAGGATTCCATGGACGGCTCAACCAAAAAATGTTCTATGTGCGCAGAAACGATCCCGCTCGAAGCGGAGGTATGCGAGTACTGCGGTGCGCAGTACTCTCTGACTCTCACCGGTTACTGCATCGCCTGCCATGCGATCCGCGAAGCGGATTCCGGCGGCCGCTGCAAGGTTTGCAAATCGGAAATTACAGACCGGCATATGGAAAGCAAATTGGCCGCGGAAGGCGGCCCCGCGCCGTCGCCAACCCCACCGTCCACCGGCCGGATCAGCACAACCGCCCAACCTTCCCAGCCCGCAGGAAAAAAGAGTTCGAGTTGGCTGTTGAGCCTGGGCGGCGCCGCGTTTGCCGCGGTGTGCTGCACCATCTTCGGATTATTCGTGGGAGCATCCGGGGGCGGTGAAATTCTAAAAACCTTCAATCCGTTTGCGGTACCCACCGCCACCCCGTCGCTTGAACCATCTCCCACGGCCTCCAATACCCCGCAACCGGTTCAAATTCGCTGGCTGGTCGGGATCGCAGCGGGCACCGATCCGGCGGGGAACGATCTGCATATGGAAACCCTCGTGGATCAGGCGGTTGCGGATTTCAACGTTTCGCATCCAGGGATCATATTGTCGGTTGAGAAAGTCCCCAGCGACGCGTTCTTTAATACCTTGTCGGCCGAGATGGCGGCCGGAAACGGTCCCGATATAGCCGGGCCGATGGGAATCGGAGGAGCCATCAGTTTTCATGGACAGTGGCTGGATATCGCCCCGTACATCGAGTCCACCCATTATGACACCTCGGCATTCAGTCCGGCGCTCGTTGCATTCCATAACACCGAGGAAGGTCAATTGAGTTTGCCGTTCGAGGTGTACCCCGCGGCGATTTTCTACCAAAAGGAATTATTCGACCGGGCGGGATTGCACTATCCGCCAGCGGGGTACGGAGAGTGGTACACCTGGCCGGACGGGAACACATCGGAATGGAATTTCGACACACTGACGGAAGTGGCCAAACTGCTGACCATCGACTCGAATGGGAAAAATGCCACCGAGAAGGGGTTCCATCACGACCAGAATAATATCTACCAATTCGGCTTTATCAATCAGTGGTCGGATCCCATTCACACGGCCGGCTTCTGGGGCTCAGGAAAACCGTACGATGGAGAACCTGGAAAATATACAGCGGCCATTCCGATCCAATGGAAAGCAGCCTGGAGATGGTACTACGAAGGCATGTGGGGCCCACAGACCTTCATACCCTCTTATGCCTCGCCCATCATGGAGAATGCGTTTGCAACCGGCAGGGTGGCGATGGCGATCACCCACACCTGGTATGCGTGCTGTATCGGAGAGGCCGGCACGCACTGGGATCTGGCGACGCTTCCGTCCTACAACGGCGTGGTCCACGGCGTTATCCATGCGGATTCGTTTTACATTCTAAAAAACACAAAGCATCCGGGCGAAGCTTTTAATGTGTTGACTTATCTTGTCAGTCCCGAAATGCAAAACCGCTTGATCATCTATTTCGCAATGCCGGCGGCAACAGCCAACCAGGCTGGATTCTTCTCGAGAATGGACGACTATTTTCCGTGGGCTACCAATTGGAAAGTATTTCAAGCCGGTTTGAACTATCTGGACATCCCTTCGGTGGAGGGTTATTGGCCAAACAATGCCGAAGCCAGGTCCCGCGTTTCCGAATTCGATAATCTCATGGGGAGCGACGGCAGCCTGGATATCGACACCGAGATCGGGAAACTCGAGGACGATTTGCAGATCATTTTCAATAAATAATTCCTTCGAAGGATAGAGGTCCGGGATGGATGACGCCAAGAAGAAGTGCCCGCTGTGCGCCGAGGAGATCAAAGCCGAAGCGACTCTGTGCCGGTTCTGCGGGGCGTTGTTCGAGATAGCCTCCGTGGGTTATTGCGCCCGATGCCACGAGGTGACGGGCGCCGATGGCGAAGATAAATGCTCGGCGTGCGGCGGCGAACTTATCGATCGGCGCGTGAACAGCAAGTTCACAGGAAAAAGGAGGGAACTGCCAAGGAGAACCTCCGCCGGTCAGCCTCTTGCCGCTGCCGCCCAGCGCGAGGAACCTGCCCCATCACGCCCACAGCCATCGCCGGCTTCCGCGCAGCCTTCCCGCATCGCCACTCCCGGCCAGCAGACGGATAATATGTCGAAAATTCTGGCTTGGTGCGAAAGGAATAAGGAGCGCTCGATCAAAGTGGATGTCATCTCCACGTCCGGGGGCAGCGAGCAAACCGTCACCACCGCGCATGGCAAAATCCGGGAGATCGAAGAACACCCGAGCAAGAAGGGAATCTTCCGGATGGAATTCGACAGCCAGCTCAAGGGAAGCGAGTACGACGTCATCTTGCTCGGATACGAAGTCTCTGCGGTGACGGAGAAAGGCAGCCAGTTGATCATTCAAAAGGGCTCCAATCAGCGATTCGAATTGATCGCCGGAGTGGAAGCGCCGAAAGCCGAGACGCCGCCCGGGGTTGACTGGCCTGCTATTCCCGGTTTTGTCTTCAAGTCATGCTTTCCGTGCGGAGGTAAAGGGTCAAAAGGAACATGCAAATGCTGCGAGGGGCACGGCAAATTCCTGGTGCGCGAACCGGCGCGGCGCTGTCCCACTTGTGGCGGGAACAGCTACCTGACCGTGAATGAGATATATCTTGGGCCGATGTGCACGGCCTGCAGGGGAACCGGTTGGCAAAATTCCCTGAAGTATTCCGAAGCCGTCGCCCAGGTCAAACCGATCGCGCCCGGCACGTCTCCACAATCCGCTGCGGCGAATAAGCTATCAACCGAGATCAACAACATCGTGAGCAAACTTCGCTCGGATTATTTGCATATGGAGGAGGTTGTTCCCATCAAGGGTGAAACCAAGACGCAATTGATGAAACGACAATTGCGCGGAATTGAGCAGGGTCGTGCTCGACTGGAGGAAGCCTCTAAAGCGGTAGAGGCGCTTGTGAAAATCGGTGCACCAGCCATCCCGGCTTTAGTGAATGCTCTGAAAGACGAATCCTACTCTGAATATAGCGCGGGGGTTGAAGAAGCGCTTGGTAAAATTGGCAAACCCGCAGTGGACGCGCTTACTTGCGCGCTCAAGGATCCGCAAGCGCGGACCCGCGCCTCCAGGTCTTTGGTGGCTGTTCCCGATGAACGGACGGTGGATGCGCTCATCGACGTTCTCCAATATGAAAATGCGCGCGGCGATGCCGCTATAACGTTGGGAAAAATAGGCGACAAACGGGCCATTGAACCGCTCCTTCCATATTTGCACGACGAGAACCATATCCGCCGCCAATGTGTGGAAAAGGCGTTGAAACAGCTGGGCTGGCAACCCGGTCAGCCGACGGCGGACCCGGACGCCGCAAAAAAACCAGCCATGTCCGTCCGAACCGAAGAGGCCAAGACGGCAACCGCAGCCCATGAACCTACAAAAGGGGAGGGCAAACCGATCGAGTCGACTCCAAAGGCCGCCGACGTGGAAGGATTAATCACCGAGGCGTTGCAGATCATCGATGCCAAGGCGGTCCAGTACAAACCCGGGATGGGATACATCAAGGGCGGGGGGACGGGCTCGGAGGCCATGCGCGCCGCGGAGAAACTCGGCCAAGCGCACACCCTCCGCCCGGACGACCCGCTGCTGCACTACGCCTATGCGTCTTCGTTGCATCTCGCCATGCAATACAAGGCGGGTCGCGAAGAGATGGAAAAATTGGCCCAGGCGCATCCGGATTTCCTCCTGGCGCGTTTTGCGATCGACGGCTGGGAAAAGTGGGACGGATTGTTCCTTCTGCCGCCGTGGGGGCCGGATATCCAATCCGTGCGCGCGGATATTTCAGATCAAGTCAAGGGCGGGTATGTGCTTGCCACGCGCCAGGGGATACAGCCGCGTGCTACTCTTTTCCTGAGGGATGCGGGCGGCGATTTCTCCAATCCGAATGTCCTGAAATCCGCACGCATCGATATCACCACCGTAATCAGCGATACCCGCCCGCCGCTGGCCATCGTATACGCCAAGATTTGGGACAATCCCACCAGTCCATTCCAGATCGAAGCCTTGGGCGTGCCCGTCTACCCGCACGGCCACGAACACCGCTGCAAGTATGAATATTTGTGCCTGCAGCAGGATATCGATTTCGCCGTGATCGACAACCGCAACAAGATATTGTTGAACAAACGCCTGCCCATGCCCGCCCGCATGAAAAAAACAAATGAGCGACTTCTCAAACTGCTGCAGAGTGATCCCGGGCGTGAGATAGCAAATTCGGAAATCGTCAGTTCGGCGCGTTTGCACCAGAGCCATTTTTCCCTTAAGGATGTATCCTATTAGCTAGCAAAGAAGGACACCATGGCCGGTCCGACAAAGAAATGCCCGATGTGCGCCGAGATAATTCCACTCGAGGCAGCCGCCTGCGAGTATTGCGGCGCGAAATTCGCTGTGACCGTCACAGGCTATTGCGCCGTCTGCCACGAGATCCGCGCAGCGGATGCGGCCGGCCGCTGCAAAGTCTGTGGCGCGGAGGTCGCCGATCAGCGGGTGGAGAGCAAACTTATCGAGGAAGCAGCGCCGCAGACTGCCCCGGCTCCGCCGGCGCGGTCCGTCCCGGCCCCTTTGGCGGAGCTGCTGCCTGCCGAGCCGCCCGCGCGCAAGAATCTCACTTGGTTATGGATTTCACTCGGCGTTGTAGGCTTTCTCTTGGTCACAGGGGCTATTGGAATTACTTTTTTAGGATTGTTCACTCAACCGGCCGAGCCATGTGAGGCCACCCCATATTCACAGTGGTCAGAAACATATTCAGACACTTTTGATTCAGATAAAGGCTGGTGGTCGGTAGGCTCCCTGGATGATGAATATAGGACAAGTACTTCCAGTATCACGGACGGCAAATACCGCGTGGAGGCTTATGCCAAGCAGACCGCTGCTTTCTTTGATGAGTACGGTTTCAGACAGATGGATATTTCCAATTTTTGCATGACCGCGGAGTTCCACCACATCAGTGGACCGGACAATGCCGAAATGGGTGTGGTATTCCGCTACGTGGATTGGGGTAATTATTATTACACGGGCGTCAGCAAGAGCGGTCGGTTGATGTTGGGCTTTATGAAGAATTATGAATTGACCACATTGGTCGATCTCCAAGCCACCTCCTTTCGGCCTGGCCAGGTAAATTTATTCACGGTAATCGCCGATGGCTCTCACATATCCGTGTATGTCAACGACCAGACTATTGCTGACATACGTGATTACACGTTTCAAACAGGTAAGCTCACCGGATATGTATATCTCGACCAGGCTGGGGATGAGGGTGTCTTCGAATTCGATAACTTCGAGTTGCGTTTGCCATAACAATAAGCCGGAGGAATAAATGGACAAAACGACCAAGAAATGCCCCCTGTGCGCCAAGGAGATCCAAGCCGAGGCCAAGGTCTGCCGTTTCTGCGGCGCGAGGTTTGAGGTGGCAGTCAGAGGATACTGCGCGAATTGCCGTGCCGTAGTTGAAACCAATGAAGGAGGCAGATGCTGTGTTTGCGGTGGCAATGTGATTGACACGCACATGGAAAACAGGTTGATAGAACAAGAGACGGCATCCCCCACACCCGTACAACCACAGGCCGTACCATCATCTCGCGCGACCCCCGTCCCAAATCCTGCGATTGTTTCCTCGCAGCAGCAAGCTGTCCCTGAGCGGGGGCCATTTCTGGTGAAAGTTGAGCGTCGTGAAACTTACCGAATTCCTCCCGTCTGTTTCGTGTGCGGGACTGCCACTATAGGACAGATTTATCATCTCGAGTCCTCCAGTTCGACCTCATTGGTTGTCGTGAAAATTACACAGAAGGCAAGCCTCGATCTCCCGATATGTGCTGAATGTGCAAATCTCCCCCAAAAACAAACGACGGCCAATCGGTTGGGATGCATTGCTGCTGTACTCCTGGCGGGGTTCCCCATTGTCATGATCGCTTCGCAGAGTCCCCCATTCATCATCCTGCTGCTAATACTTCTGGGAGTCCTGGTTTTTTTCGGTACACGCTATCTCATTATTCAAAAAGAAACGCCGGAAACACGCGAACATCTTAAACATTTAAGGTCTACAAAAATTGTGGGTTTCAACGGGTCTTTGGAACTTGTCCTTGCAGATCGCACTTTTACCTCCCTTTTCTGCGAACTAAATGGTGGAGAATTAACCAAATGGAAATTACTCTGAAAAAGCTGCGTTGGCCGGTCTTCCCATGAAGGATTTAGATTTCTTTTTTTTTTCGAGTAAGAGAACAAGGAGAATGTATGGATTCTCAAAATAAAAAGTGCCCCTTGTGCGCCGAGGAGATCCAAGCCGAGGCCAAGGTCTGCCGTTTCTGCGGCGCAAAGTTTGAGGTGACGGTGCAGGGTTATTGCACTTCCTGCCACGATATTCGAGAAACAGATGAGGACGGCAACTGCCGGGTATGCGGCCGCGAGGTCGTGGACCGGCACACGGAAAGCAAATCGATCGCGGAACAGGCTGCTTCTCCGGTCGCGGAAGCGGTTCCTCCCGAGCCATCCATTTCCCCGCCAGATTATGCCGCCGCCCTGGCACAAACGGTGCGCGACCTGCTAATGCGGAGCAAGAAGATCGAGGCAATCGCCGCCTACCGCAAAGCCACGGGAACCGGGTTGCTAGAGGCCAAAAAGGCCGTCGAGTGCTTTCAGGCCGGGACGCCTTTATGGATTCCTCCAACCCGACACAAAAGCGGAAGCCGGTAAAAGAGATTCTCCTGAATCAACGCGTGGGGTGCGGCTTGTACAACATCGTGATGGGAACCAAGGAAGCACTTCTATAAAGTGAACGGGATATTCGAGGAACCCCACACTTCAAATACCTTCACTGCGGCAAATTCTGGATGAAACTCAAAAGGGAAAATGATATGACAGACGAGATTAAAAAATGTCCCTTGTGCGCCGAGGAGATAAAAGCCGAGGCCAAGATCTGCCGTTTTTGCGGCGCGAGGTTTGAGGTCACGGTGCGGGGGTACTGCTCTTCCTGCCACGACATCCGGGAAACCGGCGAGGATGGCCGCTGCCGGGTGTGCAGCCATGAGGTCATGGACTCGCGCGTGGTAAGCAAACTCATCGAAGACCTCATACCATCCCCTGCGCCGCCGGCAGCGGCACCGCCGTCACCTGTTCAGATTCCCGGCACGCCGGTCCCGGTGACCGCCGCGCCTCCGGGCATCCCAGGGGAGAATTGGAGTCAGGCCGTCGATGCGTCGGCCTACCCCGTTCAACCATCGGAGAAGAAAGGGATGAGCTTGTTGCAGCTTTATTTCTCTCCCAGCGGGCGCATCTGCAGATCCACGTTTTTTCTGAAGGGGCTGCTGCCGGCCATCCTCTTGATGGTCCTTTGCACGGCGGTCCTGACGATGATCAGCGATCCCGAGGATGTGTCCAGCCCATCCGGAACTTTCTCGATCATCTTCCCTTTCCTCATGCTGATATTTTTCTGGGTCTGGCTGATGTTGATTATCAAACGGTTCCACGACCGTAACCGCTCCGGATGGAATATCCTCCTTTGGTTCATCCCCTTGCTGGGCCAATTCATCTATCTTGGGCATCTCATCGAGCTTCTATTTTTCAAGGGGAGCGAACCCAACCGGTTTGGGGAGATTAGTTATTAATGCATCGGTAAAAAAGGGGAAACTCCCGCGGGAAAAAGATTCCACACACGATCGACTTTTTTTCTTGGAGGATATGTTTCACTCCTCCATATCCACCAATCCCATTTTTAAGGCGACGACCGCCGCCTGGGTGCGATCCGAGACGCCTAGTTTCTCCAACAGTGCGCTGGTGTAGTTCCGCATCGTGCCTATCGAAAGGCAGATCGTGCTCCGCGGAGTTCACGCCCCGCAACGTGCAGACAACGGAGGGCCGCCGCACGACAGTGTTTGCGGTCAAGCTCACCCTGATCGACGGGATCGGCGACCTCAAGCCCGGGATGCCGGCGGATGGCACGTTCGGAAAATAAATTTTTATTCCCCTGCCCGCGGCAGGAAATGCGGGCGCGCCATGGAATTGTCCGCCACTCGGAAACATACCAAACATGGAGAGTGCTTAATAGCATTCTCCATGTTTGGTATTAATTGAATTCGAACGTATTTTTACCGTGGGAAGAACGGAAACCAAAGCACATAGAGAATGGAGATAACGGCGCACGTTACCAGCATCACCGGCAAGCCGCGTTTGTTCCATAGTTTGGATGTGATCGGCGTGCGGGTCCTGTGCGAAAGCGATGCGACGATGATATTGGCGGTCGAACCGACGATCGTGCCGTTGCCGCCCAAACCGGCACCGAATGCGAGCGCCCACCAAAAGGGGCCGATATCCATGCCGCTGTTCCCCAATTGATGGAGGACCGGGATCAGGGCTATGGTGATCGGAATGTTATCCACCAGCGCCGAAAGCAGTGCAATCACCCAGATGATCACCAGACCGAAGACCACCGGAGGAATACCCTGAAAATGCGCCACCAAGTCGGCCAACCAGCGGAGGACGCCGGCCGACTCCAATCCGCCCACCATGACAAATAAAGCCGTGAAGAACAACAGGACGCCCCATTCGATGCGTTCGAGCATTTTTTCAACGGGAGGTTGAATCCAAACCATCGCGACCGCCGCCATGCTCAGCGCGATAAACGCCGGGCTGACGTTCAGCACATCTTGAACGAAAAATAATGCAATGGCGGCAACTAGGACCGCCAGAATTCGCCGCGCCGTTTTAGGATCGTGCAGGGCTTCAGAAGGATTTAATTTTTCCACGACACCGATGTTAAGGGAATGAAAAGCCAGTTCCCTCCGGAAGAGGAACCGTAAAAGTCCCCACGTTACAAGCCAGACGATAACTATCAGCGGCAGGGAATAGATGAGAAAATCGGTAAAAGAAAGGCCGGCGGCGGAAGCGATTAAGATATTGGGAGGATCCCCGATCAGTGTGGCCACACCGCCGATATTGGCCAGAAGCGCCTCGGCTACGAGGAATGGCAGCGCGGAAATGCCGAGGATCTCGCTGATCAGGATGGTAACCGGAGCCATGAGAACAACCGTGGTTACGTTGGCCAGGAACATGGAGAGGATGGTGGTCACCAAACCCAGGAGGAATAAAAGGCGGGCCGGACTTCCCTTGGAAATGCGGCCCGCCTGGACGGCGAGGAATTGAAAGAAACCGGTCGGTTCGAGCATCGCGACCAGGATCATCATTCCCAAAAGCAATCCGAGCGTGTTGAAATCGACCGCCGCGATGGCCGCAGACTCGGAAAAGAATCCCAAAATCATGCCGGCCAGAACCATAAGGAGAGCGCCCACGATTGCGATCGTTGTACGATGAACTTTCTCGGCGAAAATGATGATCAGGCAAATCAAGAAGATCCCGGCCGCTACAATCTCGTTGATCATGTTGCTTTTCCATCCTGAATATTCCAATAAAAAAGGACCGCGGTGGCCACATCCACCCGTGAGGCGATCCCGACGAGTATTCCGCTGGAGTCGGTCACAGGTATATCGTGTAAATCATCTTTCAACATCAAGGAATATGCGCGAAGCAGTCCGCTATCCTCCTCCACGGTTGTCACGGGTTGCATCAGCGTGGTTACCGGTTGGGCTAGCAGTTCGGGCGCCGGCCGGGTAGTTTCCACAGCCCCGAAATCATGGACAAAATCCACATCCGCCACCAAGCTCACGAAATCAGGAAGTTCCAGGGTTAGCAGATCACTCAACCGGAGAATCCCAACCGGTTTCCCCTCGGCGTTTACCACAGGCAGCACTCCGACGTGATGTTTGACGAAAACCCGAGCCGCTTCTGCGACCGTTTCCTCGGCCGGAATGGATATGACCTTGCGTTTCATGCAATCCATGATTTTCATCGATGACGGCTCCTCTCCGTGCGAAGGATCGGCTTTTTCAACCGGGCCATTTGATACGCCGGAACCTCCGCCATCGGCGGACGTTCCGCTTCGATGATCTCTTCGACATCCAAAGAATATATCCCCGACGTTTGCCGGATAAGCTTCATCGATTTGTTCACGTCTTCCACCATTTGCAGGCCGTACCGTTTTTCCAGTTTGCGGAGAAAAGCCTGGAGGATGATGAACGACATCTTGCTGAGCGCCTCGAGCGGCTGGTTGTGATGCACGCGTTCCAGCAGGTCCACCTGGGCGATGGACGATAATCCGTGCCTTTCGTATGCGTCGATCAGCAATCCGGTTTCGACGCCGTAGCTGGAGAAGAAACCAACCCGCTCGAGGAAAGACCGGCGGGCGCCGTACTCGCCCGACAGGGGTTGGATGATCCCCGAGAGCTCCGGGTAAAACAGATTGATAAGCGGCCGCGCGATGAGTTCGGTCACCCGGCCGCCGCCCCCGGCCTGCGTTTTCTTCCCCACCTTGAGCGGCCGGCGGTAGAACCCTTTGACGAATTGAATCCGCGGATTCTGCAGCAGCGGTCCCAGAATCCCGAACACAAACCGCGGATGGATATTCACGATGTCGGTATCGACCCAAAGCAGAATATCGCCTTGGGTGACCAGCAGGCTTTTCCAAAGCGCTTCCCCTTTACCCTCGCGGGGCGTCAGTTCCGGCAGGAGTTCCTGGTGGATATATACGGGGATCCCCTGCTTGCGGGCGATTGCCCTGGTCCGATCGGCGGAATTCGAATCAACAAGAACGATCTCATCCAGCAGGGGCGTTTCCTGCATCAGTTTTTTCTTGATCGTGCGGATCACCCGGCCGACGGTTGCCTCCTCGTTCAGGGCGGGGAGGGCCAGGCTGATGGTCAATCCCTGGCGTTCCTTCAATGCCATCAATTGGGAAAGATCAGAGAACTCATCCGCATGATAGGTGTTCTCGGCGAACCATTTATCGACCAGGATCGAGATCGCTTGCGCACCGGAAGCTTCGTCGTGGATCCCGATAGGAACCGGACGCCGGCTCTTCACGGCCAGCACGGCCGCAGCCGAATCCCGCAGAATCCTATCCGCTACGGGACCCAGCGAGACGGCACTTTTCAACGGTTGAACCGTCGTGCCTATGATGATCAGATTGCATCCGCCGCATTCCTGAAGAATCGATTGCGCGGGATTCTTTGTAATCCGGGAACGCTTCTCCACTTCCGGCAACTGGGCGAGAACCCGGTGCAATCCATGGAAGGGAGCATCGGATGGCGCGCCGTTTTTTTCCTCCGAGCTTAAATGGAGGGTGGTGATCTGACGGTCCTTCAGGCTGAGGCCGGCCCGCAGCGCCAGCTCGGCGTGGGGGCCGCCGCGAAGCGGGATCAGGATGCGCAGCGGTCCATCCGGAAACGGGCCGCGGATCAGCCCGACGTTGCACGGCGGCCGAAGCAGCGCATCCTCGGGCGGTATTCCCAGCGCGCCAAAGTGCTCGTTCCATTCCAGCAGCA